>JAPLVR010000001.1 GCA_026397015.1 Candidatus Iainarchaeum sp. | reverse complement strand
GACTCTGGGACAAAAGTATATAAAGGGCTTATTTTTTTGTTTTTGGGATGATGACGTAGGCTGTTTTTCCCAAGTGTTCTTTTAAGCAGTCGATTTTTGCGCCAGTCCCGTATTTAGTTACTATTTTGATATAATATCCTTCAATGTTTTCAAAAGAGATTTTTGATTTTGTTTTTATTTGCACCTTGCGCATATAATATGTATTGGATACATATTATTATAATGGGGTTGGTTGTTGTTATTGTATGCAGTTGAGAAATAAACATTTGCAGAAAACTCTGGATGAACTAGATTTTTTGAAAAAGCTTTACAAAAAAGAGTTCGCTGTCAAAAAACCTGGTTTCAACAAAGAGTATGATAAACGTTTGAGGAATCTCAAACGAGATTTATTTGAAAAAATTAATATTGACGTGGACAAGGCTGCTGGGTTGATTGAGATAAAACAATTGGTCGGCCGTCCGTTAAAAGATCGAGTGTTGTTAACGAAATTGCATTTGGTTCAGCAAATATTAAATCTCACAAACAGGGACATGGAATCTTTTGCGTTAATGTTTGCATTAACAGGCAACGAAACATTCAGTTACAAAACAATCGAACGCGCATACGAAGATGAGTTAGTCGGAATGATTCTTCACAACCTTTACATTTTGAGTTGTGGCACGCCAAGAGAAATAGATGCGTCATCAGATGGAACAGGATACGCGTTAACGATTACAAAACATTATCGCACAGACAAAGAGGAAAACAAAGAGCATTGGAAAGAAGTTGAACGAAAAAAATACATCATAACATCAACAATTGTTGATTTGAAAACAAAAATTTATGTCAGCTTTGCAACAGGATTTCAATCAGAAATGAAACTGTTTGAACAAGCCAAACAATCGCTCGAACAAAGAGGATTTGAATTGAACTCAATAACATTGGATAAATATTATTCCAACCAAAAAACAATCGCGGGATTCAATAAAGAAACCGCGACATATTTTATTCCAAAAAAGAACACAACCATAAGAGGATGCGAAAAATGGAAACAATCAATCCAACAATTCACAACCAACACAATCGATTTCCTGAAACATTATTACAAAAGAGAAACTAGCGAATACTGCCACTCAGCAGACAAAAAACGCTTTGGCATAATACGCCAAAAAAAAGAAAACAGAATCATAACAACCATGTCAACCAGAATGACCCTACACAACTACATCACAACAATCCTACACCCAACCTAATTCTGTCCCAGAGTCGTAGTGCCTAAAAGTTTTATATACTGCAACAGCGTTAGTAATTGAGATATAAAAATAGGCTACTCGTGGGGAAGTGCAGTAACACTATTTTCGGTTAACACTCCTTCCCTGCATTTTTTTATTTTTATTTTGTTTTTTTGGTTTTTGAAATGAAAAAGGCTGGAGAGATGAAAAAGCTTGAAATCGGCTGCGGGGAGAAGCCGCGCAGCGGCTACATTCATTTTGACATCAGGAAAATTGAAAGTGTTGATTTTGTCGGCAATGCAAAAAAGTTGCCTTTCAAAGAAAACGAATTCTCGGAAATTTATTCGCGTTTTTTCCTCGAGCATCTTCCAAGAAACGACGCAAAAAAAGCGCTGAAGGAAATGTTTCGCGTTCTCGCACCCGGCGGGAGGCTCGAAATAATCGTGCCGAACCTCGCGCATTTCTGCAAACTTTTTTTGGAAGGAAACGCGCAGGAAAAGGAATGGTCGTTGAATAAAATTTACGGCTTTGAAAAATACGAGGAAGACCATCACTACTTCGGCTACAATTTCGAAACTCTGAAAAAGTTTTTGGAAGAAGCGGGGTTTGTTGAAATAAAAAGAATAAAAACAAAAGAGGGCGAAGCGCAACGATTGGGGGTTGAGGCGCTCAAGCCGGAGAATTAATGAGTTTGAGGTGTTCGGACCGAAGAATTAATTCGGTTTTTTAATCTTTTCTTGTGTGATGTTTGTGATGAAAAAAGCCGTTCTAGTGGTTTGTGCAGTGTGTGCGATTCTTCTTGTGCTTCTGTTAAATGGTTGCACAAACACAAACCAAGCGACTGATTCAAATGCGAATTTGGATTTAAACAATGCGGCGGATAAAAACGGAGGGGGGGAAATGAGCAATTTTGATAAATTTGTGAAGGCAAAAGCAGGCGATACGGTTTCGGTGCATTACATCGGCAAATATGAAGATGGAAATATTTTTGACTCAAGTGTCGGCAAGAGTCCTTTTACGTTTGAACTTGGAAAAGGAGATGCGATACCTGGATTTGAAGAAGCAATAATTGGAATGCGAGCCGGGGAAACAAAAACAGTCACAATCCCCCCGGAAAAAGCATATGGGGCAGTTAACCCGAACAAAATAGTTACTTTTGACAGGAACTCCTTCTCAAAATTTTCTTCGCTTGAAATCGGCATGGGCGTTTCAGCAGATGATGGATTGGAAGGAAGGATAGAAGCGTTCAACGACAAAAATGTGACCATTAATTTCAATCACTTTCTCGCAGGAAAAACGCTCGTCTTTGACTTCACACTTGTCACAATAGAAAAAAAGAATTGAAGTTCCAAAAAGGCTTTTTTAATAATTTCTGTCATTCCAATCCTTATGAAAAAAGTCCTCATAGCTTACTATCCTTCAGGAGAAACCCCGAAAGTTGCCGAAAAAATGGCGGAACTTTTTTCAAAAAAAGGAATAGAGGTTTCAAAAAAACAAATCGAGCTTGAGAAGCCGCTTGAACCGGCGGCGCAGCTGAAAGAGGAAAAAAGCCTTCAGCTGAAAGACGGCATAGAATCCCTGGCAGAATACGGTTTGGTTGTTATTGGGACGCCTGTGTTTTTATTTTCGCCGGTTCCGGCGGTGAGCCTGTTTATCCGAAACCTGCCGGACTGCGAGGGAAAAAAATTTGTCCTGTTTTCCACCAGTATCGGGCTTTCCGGAACAACCATAAAGAGGATGCAGAGCCTGCTTTCGATGAAGGGCGGGAAAGTAATTGACTGCGAATCGTTCTCGAGCATCTTTGAATTTGATTCAAAAAAATTTTTGGAAGTCGAAAAATTTTTCGCAAGGTTTGTCGCCAAAGAATAGGTTATTTTCTTCTGGCTGACGGTTGTTTTGTCGAATCTATCTGTTCAAAAACATCATCTTCAAGCTTCTGAAGCTTCCTGCTCCTTGAAATTTTTTTCTGCGCCGCGACTTCCTGAAGGCTCTCTTTCAGATTCTGCTTTATTTTGCTTATTTCCTCTTCGGTTTGAATCAGGTTTATCTTAGAATTAATTGAAACGAGCTCCCTCCTTATGTCCGAAGAAATTTTTTTAAGGGAATTTTCGTTTATTTTTCTTTTTAGGTACGCCCTTTCGGCCGCCTTTACTTCAAGAACTTTTTTTTGCCTCTGCTTAAGCAGTTCTTCAAGGACACGCCTTTTTTTCGCGGAAATTTGCTGCAATTTTTTCAGCTCTTCTCCGCTCAGCTCAGAATTTTTTTCCATGTCGATTTCCGCCTCGATTTTTACAAGCGCCGTATTTTTTTCGTTTGAAACCGAATCAAAAGTTTCCTGGTCGATTTGGTGTTTCAAAAACTGGTTCTCGGTTTGTTTAAGCTCTTCAAGCACAACCTTCTTTTCATCTTCGAGTTTTTTCAGACTGCCGCCTTTATTCACCTTGGAATTCCCAAAAAATTTTTGGAAGAAACCTTTTTTTTCCTGCGGCTGGGCATCGGATTGGTTCGTGTTTTCCCCGTCTTTTGCCGCGGCTTGCCGCACCGCTTTTTTTGTGTTCTTTCCTGGCTTCATTTGGGTTGCCTGGATTTTTTTCTTTTTTCCCGCTAAAAACATTGCAAAAACAATTACCGCAATAATTGTGAGCAGCGGCAAAAACAGGAGAATTATTTTCAGGTCGCCGAGCGCCGACTGCGGGATAATTATCAGCAAAATTATTTGAAGAAATATTGCCAGCACCACTGCGTAGGTGATTGTTTTGTCCATCCAAAGAAGAACACTTTTCAGAAATAAAAACCTATCCCAAAGCGGCAAGGAGCCAAAAACGCCGTTCAAATACCTTTAAATAGGTTGATTCCGAATTATTCTTTGGCAATGCCCGCGAAGCGGGTTTTTTGCCAGCTTTTTTCCCAAAAAAGCTGTGGGCCTGTAGCCTAGTGGATAGGGCGACTGCCTTCTATCAGCCGTCGCGCCGGTTGGCGGGTGAGTGTCTCGTTGCACTCGACTTGCCGTCACGGCAATTGGCGGGCGAGCCGCATTGCTCTTGCAATGCAGCATGCTTCGCATTTGCAGGGGCGTGCTTCGCATTTATTTTGGTTGTGGAAGTTAGCAGTAGGTCGGGGGTCCGATTCCCCCCAGGCCCGTTCAGCCTTTTTAAAAAAAAGGCCGGCGAAAAAGTTAGTGAAAAATGCTTCGCATCAGCCTTTTTCCGTAAAAAGGCTGGCGAAAAAATATTTGGTAAGAATGTGCCCGCTGCGGCAGGCGTGCCTTTTAATAAAAGGCCGGCGAAAAAAAGCACTGCAGACCAAATTTTTGTTTTAACGCCCCCTTTTTTTAAACTCTTATACTCATTATTTTTGCATGGATTTTGCCGAAAAAATCGCCGGGCTTTTAGCCAAAGAAATTGGGTTGGAAAAGACAGAAATAGGCGGCTTGCTGGTGAAACCGCCGCAGGGAATGGGCGACTATTCTTTCCCCTGCTTTCGCGTTTCAAAGCAGTTAAAAGAGGCTCCAGAAGCGGTTTCTAAGCGCCTCGCGGGCAAGATTTCCGCAGATTTCCTTGAAAAAGTCGAATCCAAGGGCGCTTACCTCAACTTTTTCGTGGAAAAAGAAGCCATTGCCTCCTCAACAATCAAAAAAATACTCTCAAAAAAGTGGTCCTTCAGCAACGCTGGAAAAGGCAAAGTAATGGTTGAGTACAGCTCTCCGAACACCAATAAGCCTCTTCACGTAGGCCATTTGAGAAACAATTCCCTTGGCGCGGCGGTTTCGAATATTCTGGAAGAAGCCGGCTACAAAGTAATCAAGGCGAATTTGATAAACGACAGAGGCATTCACATCTGCAAGGCAATGATTGCCTATGAGATGTTTGCAAAAGGAAAAACGCCAAAAAGCGAAGGGTTAAAATCGGATCATTTCGTCGGCGGCATGTATGTTTTGTTCAATGAAAAGGCAAAAGAGGATTCTTCCCTTGAAGAAAAGGCGCAGGGAATGTTGCGCGCATGGGAAAAAGGGGACAGGAAAACAATAGCTCTTTGGAAAAAAATGAATGATTGGGCGCTTTCGGGGATAAAAGAAACTTACAAAGAATTCGGGACAGAATTTGATATCTGGTTTAAGGAATCCGAAACATTCAGGAAAGGAAGCGGCGCAAAAATAATTGAAGAGGGATTAAAAAAAAGGATTTTTAGCAAGGAAGATGACGGGTCCGTCCTCGCGACGCTCGAACCCGAGCTCCAAAACAAGGTGCTGGTGCGAAAAGACGGAACCTCCCTCTATATTACAAACGATTTAGGGCTTACCGAAGAAAAATTTGAAAAATTCAAATTAGACAAATGCGTTTGGGTTGTTGCAAATGAACAGGATTTGTATTTTAAGCAATTATTTAAAATTTTTGAAAAGTTGGACAGAAAATGGGCGAAAAATTGTTTCCACCTGAATTATGGTTATGTCTCCCTCCCTTCCGGAAGAATGAAATCAAGGGAAGGAAATGTCGTTGATGCGGATGATTTGATTTTGGAAATAAAAAAGCTTGCGGAAAAAGAAATCGAGGCGCGGTACAAAAAAATTTCGGAAAAAGAAAAAAAGGAAAGGGCAAAAGCGATTGCGCTCGCCGCAATAAAATTTTATCTGCTGAGGAATGATGCGAAAAAAGACATGGTTTTCGAGCCGGAAAAAAGCATTTCCTTCGACGGCGAAACCGGACCGTACGTGCAATACTCGTATGCCCGCGCACGAAGCATCCTGCGCAAAGCCGGAAAGAAGAAAGCGAAAGTTTCGAAAAAAGATTTTGTGCTTCTTACACATGAAAAAGAAAAAGAGCTTTTGGTCGCGCTTGCAAACTTTGATGAGGCGGTTTCAAAAAGCATTTCAGAACTGTCTCCGCACCATGTCGCGCACGCCCTCCTCGCCGTTTCTGAAAGATTCAATTCCTTCTACCAGCACCTTTCAGTCCTCGAAGGCGGAAAGGAAAAAAATGCGCGACTCGCGCTTGTTGAGGCGACTTCAATTGTTTTGAAAAAAGGGCTCGAGATTTTGGAAATCGAAGCGCTGGAAGAAATGTAAAATCAGGCATGCAGAGGCTTTCTTAACCTTGGTTTGCGGCTTTTTAATCGGGCATCTTTTATCAGGCCGCCGCCTTTTTTTCAGCGTTTAGGAATGTTTTTTTATAAAGCCCCTCTGCAGCTTCATTTTCATCCGCATAAATATGCAGCCTTGAAACGCCAAGCCTGTTCAGATATGCACTTGTTGCACCGGTCAACTTTTTGGCAATTCCAAACCTGCGGAAACCTTTTTTTACACTTACCAGTTTTAGTGCCCAGGTGCGTTCTTCCCGCGAAAACTTGAATTGTACAAAACCCACTATTATTCTATCCCTGACTGCAACAAATGTTTGCATGGGCGCTTCTCTCGGTGCAGCCGGTTTCCCGGATGAATCGGCGATTGGGATGTACGGGAGATATTTGAAATATTTAAAGTTGCGCCAAATTTCCAGCAAATCACTTGTTTTTGCTCTCTTTACAAGCACCCTCGGCATACGAACAGATTTTTCTTTTACTGCCACAGGGACACCCATCAAACAAATTATTCCAAAACAGCTTTAATTCTCTTAACGCCCGCGGCAACGCTTTCCTGCTTCAGAATTTTGAAATGCCCCAGGCCTTTTACAGTTTTCACGTGCGGCCCGCCGCAAATCTCTTTTGAATAAACTTTTTTGCCGTCGACAACAGTGTAAACCTTCACCTTTTCCCCATACTTTGAATCAAAAATTCCGTGTGCGCCCTTTTTCTTCGCCTCATCAACAGAAAGGACTTCTTCGTTCACGTTGGCGCAAGACTGAATTGCTTTGTTTACCCAATCTTCAACTTTCCTCAATTGCGCGTCGTTCAATCTTTCATCAGAATTAAAATCGAACCTCAAGCGCTCGGCGGTAATGTTCGAACCCTTTTGAATAATATTTTTGTTTACGATTTCCATCAGTGCTGCGTGAAGCAAGTGCGTTGCGGTGTGAAGGCGTGTGGTTTGTTCTTTTGCATCAGCTAAGCCGCCCTTGAATGTCTGTTCGGCACCTTTGCGCGAAACCTGTTGATGTTCAATCAGGCACTTTCCGAACCCTTCATTATCAACTTCGAATCCTTTTTCCCTGCATATTTCCGCAATCATTTCAAGCGGAAAGCCGTAACTCTGGTACAAATCGAAGGCAGTGGTGCAATCCAATTGTTTCTTTTTCTGTTTTGCAAGCTCGCCCAATTTTTTTTCCAACAATTCTGTTCCAGTTTCAAGCGCGCGGGAAAACCTTTCCTCTTCTTTTTCCAATTCGGAATAAATTTTGGCGGAATTTTTTTTCAATTCAGGATAAATTTTTTCAAATCTTTTAACAGCGGTTTCTGCAACCGCACTGCAAAAATTTCCTTCGATTCCAAGCAGGTGCGCGTGCCTGATGCTTTTCCTTATCAATCTGCGCAAAACGTATCCTTGCCCGACATTGCTTGGCGCAATTCCTTTCTCGTCCCCCAAAATAAATGTTGCCGCCCTCAAATGGTCGGTAATTATGCGGGCGCTCTTCAAATTGTGCCCATTCAACTCTTTCTTTCCGGCGAGTTTCTTTACTTTATCAAAGGTCGATTTCAGCAAATCAGTTTCATAAGCATTGTCCAAACCATTCAGTACAGCGGTTGTCCGCTCCAGTCCGAAACCGGTGTCAACGTTTTGCTGTGCCGCTTTCGCATATTTTCCTTCCGCCGTTTTGTTGTACTGCATGAAAACGTCGTTCCATATTTCGCAGAACTTTTCTTCCTTGCAAAACTTTACAAAATCGGCTGTATTTTTTTCCTGCACACCGACAACGTGGTAGAACATTTCTGTATCGGGACCGCACGGGCCTGTTTGCCCGGCCGGACCCCACCAGTTATCTTTCTTCGACAGGAAGTGAATTCTTTTTTTCGGAATGGGGCAGGCTTCCCAAACTTTTGCGGCTTCCTCGTCCTTCGGCGCGTCGGCATCGCCCGCAAAACAAGTGACGCTTAATCTCTCAACTGGAATATTGAGCCACTTTTTCCCGGTGAGAAATTCAAAGCTCATTTCAATTGCTTCTTTCTTGAAATAATCTCCAAGGGACCAGTTGCCCAGCATCTCAAAAAAAGTAAGGTGCCACGCGTCACCAACATCCTCAATATCGCCCGTCCTAATGCACTTCTGGAAATTCACCAGCCGCTTTCCCGCAGGGTGCCTGTCTCCCATCAGAACAGGAACCAAAGGATGCATTCCCGCTGTCGTAAATAAAACGGTCGGGTCGTTTTCAGGAATCAGCGAGGCGCCCGCAATTTCCGCGTGCCCTTTTGATTTGAAGAAATCAATATATTTTTTTCTTATTTCGTCGCTTGAAATCATATTATTTCAACCCTTCTAACTTTTTGCATAATTCTGTGAAAACAACCCTCTTTTTTTCGGTTCCAAGGTTAAATAACCTTTTTTGGATCATCGCTTCGGAAATAGTAAAAATATAGTTCAATTTTATCACACTGTCTTTTACAGCCCCTTCTTTCTTAGTAAGAACGATTCCCTTCATATTTTTGTTGCTTGTTATTCCTGCAACAACAACATTTCCAAATTCTTCGAAAAGAACGAGCACTGGGCGCACCTTTACTTCAAAAGTGTCGCTGAACTGGATTCTTGCGAGGACAATATCGCCGGCTTTAAACATTTTCCCAAGCCTCGTCTTCCTTGTTGTCCCAAAGTTCCGCCATCTTTTTTTGCTGTATTTTGTGCAGGAATTCATCGTACTGGTTTTTGTTTTTTGAGTTTTTGTATGACTCTAACAATTTTACTATCAGCTCATTATATGTTTGCCGCGAATAATCCTTTGATTCCTTTAATGCGTTAACGACCGACTTTTCCAGTTGGATTGTAGTTGCATTCAAATTTATCACCTTGTAGTTTTCAATAATTATATATTTGCTATAATTGATATATAAACAGTTATATATTTAAAGGTCTCTTCATGAATGAATGCGTGGCAGTGGAAAGTAAGCCGCCTTCTGTTCCGGCAAAAGACAGGAAAACCTGTCAGCCGTCGGCATTAACCTAAGCCTCCTTTCGGAGTTGCACCACAGCCCCCGTTTCATCCCCCCTCAAAAAAAGTTTTCGCAAACCTTTTTCGAAAAAGGTTTCGTTTCTGTTGAACTGCGCAACCTCTCGGTTTTTGTGCGACGCGCTTGCGCGCGGGTGGGCGGACTTTCCTCGGTTCTAACCCAGAGGGGAACCGTTAGCCAATCAACCACTACCACAAACAGATTGCTGCAAAAGGGATTATTAAGTTTTCCGTTTGCTCGGACATTACTCGCCTTCCATTTCCACGGGTTTCCCAAGCCTTCTCATCGCTTCTTTTGTCGCCTTGTCAACCAACTCATAATAATACTTTACTTCTTGTTGGTTTGCAACGCCGCGCCTTACCCTCACCATCATTTTCCTCAAATCAGGATTTTTGTCAACCTCATAAACAAGAATTTTTGTGGCGAGCACCGTTACTTTTTTTCTCAAAACAGGGTCTTCTTTCACCGCGCGCGCCATTGCTTCGGCGCGCCTCTCTTCAGCCGCTCTTCCCAAACGTTCCGATTCAATGTCCTCTTCGCGCTCGGTCAAGGTGGAGCGCCACCCTCTTTGTTCCGCTTCCTGCCTGAGCTGCCGCCCTGCAATGTTTCTGCGTTCCGCCTGTTCAGTTTGCCGCATTTCAATTTCGCCTCTTATGTGGCGCGAATTCAATTGCCTTTGCGGATAACGACCGACGTATTTTGCCGCGTTCCAGCCGGTGCGAAGCGCCCCGCGCCCTATTTGAACACTCCTGTTTTGTCTGGCCTGCGGCCGCCTTCCAATCCCGAGTAGATTACTGAAAAAACCGGGTCTTCTCGGAGGCATACAACAGATTTTTGCTTTTGAAGTATTTAAACGGATGCTTTAACGTTAACTCACAGGAAAAACAGAAAAAGAAGAAAAATAAAAAAAAGAAAATGTGCAGAGGAAGTTTTTACTTCCCCGCACCCTTATTTTTAGGCCATATTGTTACCGGCTTATTTTTTTTTCCAACTATTTTATCCCTGCCAATGTACAAAACGGCTACGACAATGATTATCAGCAGCAACGCTGCGATTAGCATCGTGTAATCCGCCGGCTGTGCCTGAGCAGGCGTTTCTGTTCCCGTTCCAGGCGTTACTGGCGGTGTTACCGGTGGGGTTATTGGCGGAGTAACTGGCGGAGTCGCTGGCGGTGTTGTCGCTTCGGTAAACTTAGCCACCGGCGAGTTCATTGCGCCAAACTCTGCTGCAGTGACTTTTTTGTCTACGCTATAAGTCACAATGGCTGTTTGTCCGGCATCAACACTAGGGATTATGAATTCCAACACCGGGTCGGCGTTCAATACCGTAAACTGATATACAGAGCTGATGCTTGAGGCATCTGCCGCAACGTTTTTTGGAACAGTTTCAACAACCTTAACATCAGCCATGTCCTTTGTTGAAGAATTCTTCACAGTTACAGTGAAAGTTGATTTGTAGCTTGTAACGCCACTTGTAACCGTTTTCTCCACAACTAATGCCCTTTCAACAGCAATTTCCCCTGAAGCGGCATCGGCTGCGTATTCAGCTATCTCGGCTTCCGTTAAGCCGCTGCCTTCAAGCAAAGAAGTTACTTCATCCGCTGTCGGAGAGAAAGTATCGCTTGAAGTGCTTTCAACCGTTGTAGTTGGCGTTGTTGCAGGAGTTCCTGAAGTTCCGCCCGCAGGTGCACTACCGGTGTTGTTTTCAGTTTTCAGATCGAATGTTATTGAACTGTTTGTGTCGTGCCCTACAGGATCTCTGCATTGCACATACAAAGTCGCTGAAGCGCCAGTAGGATAACCGGTTTTTACAGGCAACGCGGTAAGCGTGCTCGCAATAACAGTTTCCTGTGTCGCACTACTCATAGAATCATAGGCAACCAAATCGCTACCATACCTACATGTTACCCTTTCATCTGAAGTAACAGACACGGTTGCAGTAGTTGTTGTAGTTGTTGCGCTCAAAGTGAATACAGGCGCGTTGTCATCCGCCGTGTACTTTGTGAAGTGCAACACATTGAAGTCCAATTGATGAGTTGATGTTCCATAACTTATTCCATAACAGAATGTGCTTGTACAGTTCGCATCATCGCCCATTTTTATTGGAGGCATAGTTGCGTAAGGCAGATTGTAGATTGTTACAATTGCAGCCTTGTTTATGTCGCTGAAAATAGTTGAATCCATGCTGACATAATGGTTTCCAGCATCGTCAACGTCCATTGTCAAGGCGTTCTGCAAAGCTACCAGTTTCATTGCCTGTGCGTATGTGCTCAAGTTAATATCCTGATTTATATATTCTATTTTTCCTCTATTTTGATCGTCTTGGAACTTTAGCGAATTGATATCCGCAAAGTTCATTATGCCCTGGAAGTTTGTAGAATTTCCATCCTTTGTTGTTCCAGGCGCGTAGTTCATGTCGTACAAAATAACAGGGTCGTTCATGTCGAGGCTTCCTGTTGAGTTGCCTGCAACATCTGTTACCCTTATTTTCAATGTTGTTACATTGAAGTCGCGATCCCAGTTTCTTTTAAGGTTTACATCGTATGTGTTGGCATCGCCGCCAGCTGCAGCCCTTACCCATCCGGTAGAGCCGTTCACATCGTAGAAATTTACATCAAGGTACGCAATCGATGATGTATCCAAAGGTGTGAGTTTTACTCTAATGTTCTGATCCCAGCCGTAGAAATTATCTACGTCGGCACCGGAAAATCCAGTTACCCTTGCTGCGGCAACTACTGGTACAGTTTTATCAAGACCTATCGCAGGGAATGTCAATGTTCTGTTGTTTCCTGCATTGTCCTGCAAGTAAACTGTTACCACGTGGTTTCCATCGGTCGTTATCGGAACGTATATGTTATAATCTTGTGTTCCGTTGGTTGTCTTGATTAATGTGTTGTGTGTTCCACCGTCTATTGCGTAGTATGAAGCGGTTGAATTTATCCCAGATATGTAAAAGTTCGCGTCAACTACTATCATGTTATAATCTGCGGTTCTCCAATTTGAAGTTCCGTTGCTATCAACATCTAACCTTGCATATGTTGGAAAGTTATTATCGATTGTCAAAGTAGCGGTGCTGGTTAAGGTGTAACTTACCCAAGTGTTTGTATCTCCGGTTGAATCTAGTGCTCCGGCGTTGATTATGATGTGATAATTTCCATCCACGATGGAGTTTGAATCCAGCACGAACCCACAGGCCGCACTGTTAAAGTCTGAAATATTTCCGTCACATCTAAACTTCGCAGTCATATTGGCGGAAGTCATTACGTTATGATCGGTATCCTGTGCTATAATTGTGTTGCTGTCAACCAACTTTTCAGCAAAGATGTTAACATCAACTAATCTCACCGGCGTACCTCCCGAGTTGAGACCATTAATATCAAAATTCAAATCTATATACTGCCACCTATATGTGGCAGAAGCGTTTAATGACGCCGACATCCCAGTTACAGTAATTGCCGAAGCGCCCCCAAACAATAAAACCAAAATTGATAACACTAAAAAATAGCTGCTTAACTTTTTCAAACCAAAACCATCAGACACCAACAAACACCCCTTTTTTTGAAAAGCACGCGTTAAAACGCCTACAATTCCATATAACTGCTCAAATGTTGCACCAAAATGTTTATAAATAATGTTAAAAAACAGAAAAAATTGGTTGAAACAAAAAAATAGAAATCTTGTGCAATGTATAGGAGAAAGATATACACAGGAGGAAGAAATAGAAATCTTGTGCAATACATAAGAGAAAGTTTTATGTGCGGGGCGTTAATCATGAAGAGAAATTAAATGAAGAAAGTATTTGAGGGGGTTGCAGTTGCGGTGCTTGCCGCGTCAAGGAATTTGCGCGTTGTGCTGAACCAAAAAGAAATATAACCTTTTCGAATCGAAGTGGTATCACCGGTCGGATGAATAAAAAGGATTTTGTTGTTTGTGTTGCCGGCCTCGGCTATGTCGGATTGCCCCTTGCCCTCGCCCTCTCAAAACATTTCAAAGTGGCTGGCTTTGATATTAATAACAAAAGAATAACAGAACTCTCCGGCGGAATCGACAGGAACGGAGAGACACTCGGAGAGGAGCTTAAAGACGCGACTGTGCTTTTCACTTCCGATGAAAAGGAGATAAAGAAGTGCAATTTCATCATTGTCGCGGTGCCGACACCCGTAACGGAAGCCAAAAAACCGGATTTTTCACTCCTTGAAGGTGCTTCAAAGATAGTGGGCAGGAACCTCTCAAAGGGAAGCATTGTTGTTTTTGAAAGCACAGTTTATCCCGGCGCAACGGAGGAGGTTTGCGTTCCAATCATCGAAAAGGAATCCGGTTTGAAATGCGGTGCGGGGTGGAAGGTCGGCTACTCACCGGAAAGGGTTAATCCTGGCGACTTGGAACACACCATGGAGAGAATAATAAAAATAGTTTCAGGAATGGACAAGAAATCGCTTGAAAGGATTGATTTTGTTTATTCCCATGTAACCAAAACTTTCCGCGTTTCTTCCATAAAGGTTGCTGAAGCCGCAAAGGTGATTGAAAACACGCAGCGGGATTTGAACATCGCGCTCGTAAATGAATTGAGCCTAATCTTCAAAAAAATTGGCATCGACACTCTCGAGGTGCTTGAGGCTGCAGGCACGAAGTGGAACTTCCTTCCATTCAAGCCGGGGCTTGTCGGCGGCCACTGCATAGGCGTCGACCCGTATTATCTCACTTACAAGGCGGAGGAGCTTGGCTACCATCCGCAGGTAATTCTTGCCGGGCGGCGCATTAATGATTGCATGCCTTTCGAGGTGGTACGCCTCGCAATGGAAGGGCTAAACAAAAACTCAAAGGTGATGAGGGGTGCGAAGGTGCTTGTGCTCGGCGCCACCTTCAAGGAGGACGTGCGCGACATACGCAATAGCAGGGTGGAGGACATCATCATGGAACTGGAGCGCCTCGGCGCGGAAGTGATTTTGAACGACCCGCTTTTTGACGAAGTGAGGTTCGAGCACATGCGCAAAAAAATTGTGCCGCTTGAAAAAATAAAGCCGAAGTCGGTTGATGCCGTAATAATTGCGGTGGCGCATAAAGAGTATTTGAAACTGCCTTTCAAAAAAATCGCGGGCTGGGTGTGCGGAAAGCCGCCGGTAATTGTCGATGTGAAAGGGATTTTGAAAACAAAAAAAGTCTACAGATTGTAGTTGAGTCTGATTGAATCTTTAAGGGTTATTGTAAATTGGTTTTCGCTTATTGCAAATTGATCTTTGCTTTTGGAAGGCCGAACCAAAATTTGAAAAACCATGTCAAAACATTACTATATAAAGCAGTAAATGCGCAATATTTCCGATGGACGAAATAATTCTTGCAATGCTTTTGCTTTTCTTCGGCCAAACGCTTGGAGCTTTAATCGGGATTATAAGAAAGCCGGGCAGGGATATGATGGCGTATTCCCTTGCTTTTGCGGCGGCGATGATGTGCGGCGTCTCTTTCTTCCAGCTGATGCCCGAGGCGCTTAAAATAGCGCCCTACCAGTTCCTGCTTATTGGATTTGTAATCGGCGTTGCAATAATAATTCTGGTTGAAAAGATTTTGCCGCATGTTCACCCCGAACTTTGCAATAGATTGCACTTCAGCCATTTGAGGTGCGTAGTGATGCTCATAACGGGAATGAGTTTGCACAATGTAATAGAAGGGTTGGCGGTCGGCGTAAGTTTTGCGCTCAACCCCGCGCTCGGATTGGTAATTGCGCTTGCAATTGCTGCGCAGGACATCCCTGAAAATATTGCGGCGATAATGCCGACGTATGCCCTTACAAAAAATAAATTAAAAGCGTTTGGGATAATTTGTTTAACAACACTCTTTGAACTGCTTGGCTTCGTCCTTGGATATTTTTTCTTGAAAAATGTGGATATGGGTTTTATAGGAATGGCTTTGGGCGCGGCGGCGGGAATAATGATTTTTATTTCAACGCACGAACTTATTCCCGGCGCGGAAATGAAAAAAGATTCTTTCAAAAAAGCGATTATAATTGTTTTTGGATTGGCAATTGTTTTTGCAATGGCGCTGATTTTTTGAAATATAAAAACTGGTTTAGAAGCAGCGCGAATTAATCAATCCGCTTTCAATTCTTCCATTTTAATTTTCTTCAATTCTTCGATGTATTCTTTCGGCAGCTTGCATTCTTTTGCGCCCTTGATTATTTTGTCCAAATAGTATTTTGACGGATGAAAGTTTCCTGTCTTGTTGGCGACATAGGTTATTGCGCTCAGCTCCCTTCCTTCCTCCCTCATTATTTTTACTTCCATTTTTGTGTAAGCTGAACCCCTTTCATTTTTTTTATAATAGCCCTCATGCATGTCCAATTTTTCCTCGATTTCCTCTCGGCTCAGCAAAAAAACTGCGCCCCATAATTTTTTCCCCTTGCAAGGCACGTAGCCTGCAGTGCCCCCCCGCTGGTAAGTCGATTCTCTTGGAAAAGCAAGCTTTGAATTCGGCAAGTAAGCGGCGAACAAAGGCTTTAGGTTTCTTCCGACGCGGCCACTAAGCTCCTCAAGAGAAAGGTTCCCGCCGTAAGCGAAGTAATAAACCACCAGAAAAACCTATGCAAGAATGATTGGAAGCGGATAAAAAGCTGTTGTCCTTAAATTCAAATTTAAAAGAACAGAAATGGGGCAATTTTCACCACCCCTCATTGAAATGTTATATAAATCTTACCCAGTTTGTCTCTAATCCAAGCGGAACAAGAGAATGCTTTTCAGTCGCCTCTTTAATTCGAAAAGGGAAATGGTTTTGATGAAAAAAAATCTTTGGCAGTACGCGCTTACAGGTATTGCCACCGGCTTCGCCTCATCATTTCTCGGAATAGGCGGCGGGATAATACTCGTTCCCGCGCTGCTCGCAATGAAATTCAACATAAAAAAGGCGGTAGGGACTTCTCTCGCAGTACTTGTAGTGGTGTCGCTCGTCGGCGCTGCCACCCATTTTGTGATCGACCCTGAAAGTATAAACTTTTTTGCAGTGTTTGTATTACTAATAGGGGCTTTGTTAGGGTCGAAGATAGGATCCGAACTAATAAAAAAAATCCATTCAAAGGCCCTTGCAATAATGTTCTACCTGCTCCTGATTTTTGTTTCCCTAAAAATGCTCGGGGTCTTTGAATCCTTCCTGCAGATACAAATAAATGATGCTTCTATCGGCATAATTGTTTTCATTTTAACAGGATTACTGGGCGGGCTGTCCTCGACGCTTTTTGGAATCGGGGGCGGTGCGATATACGTTCCGATGCTAAGCGACTTTTTCGGTTTCCCGATTCAGGCCGCCGTAGCAACTTCGATCGCCACTATATTTGGAACCTCAATATTCGGCGCATTCTTCCACAAGAAAGGCGAGACAATAGATTTCATCGCAGCGAAAACAATAATCATTTTCGGGTTCGTTTCCGCAATCATCGGAACATTTGCGTCAAAAGCGGTGAGCGCGCCAGACTTGAAAATAATTTTCGGACTGTTTTTGCTCGGAGTTGTGATTGTTGGCCTAATAAATTTCGGAAACCACGAATAAAACCTACTCGAACAATTCCTTCTTTAAAATTATTTTATTTGTGAGGCCGTACTCGTGCTTCTGAACCGCGCCCTTTGCTTCCAACCTTTTAATGGCTCTGTGCACCTGCACCTTGCTTAAGCCAGTTTCTCTTACAAGTTTTGCCTGTGTTAATTCGTAATTTGCGGATTTGAGCGCGTCTATTACCGCTTTCTCATCAGGCATCAACAGGTTGTTCGCTGTTTCCTGCTTCACAATTTTGATTTCTTTTTCCCTTATTAGATTCCAAATCGCAAACCCTGCAAATATCGAAATTACCCCGCCCAGAAGATATGATAATGACGCAGGCGAACTCAATAATACGAACGGGTCGCGGGGCGTCCTTGGCGGGCCGACAACTTTGTTTGAATCAGAATCAAAAAAGCGATTTCCATCGCCCAAAAAATGGTTATTATCGCCCGCCTGATTTCCAAAGCCGGGCGTTTCGTTTATTTCCGTCATCCAAAATGCACTATAAAGCTGAAACAAAAAAAGTATCAGAGAAAAGCCCCCGTAAAGCAGGCAAAGCATCATCACTATTGTGTATTTTTTCTTTGATTTTGAAAAATTTTCAAGGTGTTTCATGTTTCACCACGTTTCATCTTGCCCAAAAAGCCGTTTCAGGTCGTTACACTTACAGTTAATAATGGTTGCAACGTATTTAAAACGGTTGCGCCAGGTTTCAGAAAATCGGGTTCTGGCGCAGAGAGCTGACTTTCATGGAAAAAAATGTCTTAGAACTTAGAGATGTTTGGAAAATATACAAAATGGATTCGGTTGAAGTGCCGGCGGTGAAAGGGATAAGCATGAAAATCAGGGAAGGGGAATTTGTCGCGGTTGTGGGCGCTTCCGGCTCCGGAAAATCAACCGCCTTAAGCATTATGGGCGCACTTGACGTGCCCACAACAGGATTGGTTTATCTGGACGGAACTGAAATAACAACACTTCCCGAATCGGAGCTCGCGCGCATAAGGGGCAAAAAAATCGGTTTTGTTTTCCAGACCTTTAACCTCTACCCGACTTTAAACGTTTTTGAAAACATCGCCCTGCCAATGAGAATACACGAATTTGGCGAGGAAAAAATAAAGAGAACTGTCGAGGAACTTGTAAAACTTGTCGGATTAGAACACAGAAACGACCATTTACCGGCGCAGCTCTCGGGCGGAGAAAGGCAGAGGGTTGCGATTGCAAGGGCATTGTCGGCCGAGCCTTCAATGGTTTTAGCGGATGAGCCCACAGGCAACTTGGACACCGCAACAAGCATGGAAATAATGAAACTTTTTTCAGACCTGCACAGGAAACAGGGAAAAACAGTTGTGCTGGTTACCCACGAACCGGACATCGCAAAATATGCGGAAAGGGTAATTGAATTGAGGGATGGAAAAATAATTTATGACGGGAAAAATCGCTCGCAGGGCGGAAAAAAATTTGTTGTCAAAAAAACAATTTGAGGTTAACAAAAATTTAAGTTTAAAAAATAAAGTTAGGTGTATAAAAAAAATTTAAGGTTAAAAAATTCGAAATTAAAAAAATTTGATGGGGAAATTGGATGAAAAAAATTGCAAACGGATTGGTTGTTTTAGTTTTGGCGGCGCTGATTTTTATCATAACAACAGGATGCACCCAAGAACAAAATGGGCAAGGCCGGCCAAACGGATCGCGGGACGGCAACTTCTGGGGCGGTCCAGGCGACCACAATTTTCCAGTGCCAATGGACAGGAATTTTCCAAGGGGCCCGATGGACGGCAACTTCAACTTTGACAGAATGAAAGCGGACTTGAATTTGCCTTCGGGCGCAACAATAATTGATATTAAAAAATCTCTCGGCTTGCCGGAAGACGCCACCGACATTCAGGTGATGGACGCCTTCAGGCAAAAAACGGGAGATTCTTTTAGAAATATGAATGATAAAAATTGGGGAGGATAAAAAATGAACAAAACAAGAATAATTTCGCTCTTCGCCCTTATTTTCGTAAGTGCGACGATATGCCAGTCCGCGTATGCTGCGGTGCCTGGAGGGGAATATTTATACCTCATAAGCATGCAGGGAACAACATTTCTGCCGATAACAATCTATGCCGGTAACGTTGTAAACATGGCGGTAAATATCAAAGACAACGGAACATATTATTCAATTTCAGAATTGAATGCGGCGCTTGACATCCCACAACAATTCGAATCGATTGATTTGAATGACAGCATAAACCTGATAAAACCGGGCGCAACAAAAACGCTTGTATTTAGTTTCAGGGTAAAAGAAAACACGCTGCCGGGTTATTATCCGATTGTTTTGACAATGAAATATACAAGAGACGGGGGAACAATTGAGGACAGCCAAACTCCCATAACAGAAACACAAACAATACTCGTGCCTGTTTCAAAAATTGAAAGAAACCTTGACGTTACCGTTTCGCCGCGCGTAATAAATCCGGGAAAGCAAACAGACATAAATTTCACAATCTCAAATATCGGCGGAACCCCCGTTTCAAACATTTCTTTTTCCTGGAGCGAGGCAAGCAGCCTTGTGCTGCCGGTCGGCTCCGATAATAAAAGATATGTTTCAATCATACAAAACGGACAGAGCGAAAAGGTTTCATACGTTGTTGCTGCCGACCCGAACATCACAACAGGAATTTATCCTCTCACCGTAACGGTGGTTTTCGCGGACGTCAACGGAATGAAAACGCAGACATCACAGGTAGGATTAATAGTTGGGGGCGCAACTGATTTCGAAGTGAGCGCCGAACTCTCAGGTTCGAGCCTCTCTATCAGCATCGCAAATATCGGCTCGAATAATGCAGGAGCGGTAGTTGCAAGAATCCCGAAACAGCAGGGGATTAGTGTAAGCGGAAGCAACACTTCAATCCTTGGAAATTTAAACAAAGGGGATTACACCCTCGCAAATTTCACGGTGCAATCTTCACTTGGGGCAGATAGAAACGGCGGTCCGCCTGCCCCAACGGCACAAAACGGGCAGCAAACTTCTGCAGGAGGCAGATTCACAGGCGGCCAAACTTCAAACACTCTTCTGTTGGAAATCGATTACACTGATACAACTGGGGAAAGGCAGAGCGTTCAAAAAACAATCCAGCTTTCCTCTTCGGCATCAACAAACACTTCGGCAATCGCAAGCACAAGACAGCAGTCAAATCAATTTGGGCTCCTCCCTTGGGCGCTGCTTGTGCTAATTGCCGGAAGCGCGATAGTGCTGAAAAAATTCAGAAAAAAAGATGTCAGTTGGAAAAAATTGGCGGTAGCGCTTGGGATAATAATAGTTTTGTTCCTCGCAGCAATATTTTTCCTGAACTCAAACCTGATTTCAACAATAACAGTTGCAATAATTTCGATTGCTTTGCTTGGATGGGTTTTTTACAGGGAAGAAATAGTTTCAACTGCCCAGAAAATAGTGCAGTCAGGGAAGAAGCAAAAAAGGTGAAGAAATGAAAGTTGCCGATTCCTTCAAGCTGTCGCTGAACAATATTTTGCACAGGAGGCTAAGGGCTTGGCTCACCCTCCTCGGCATAATTATTGGAGTGGCCGCAGTTGTTTCCATAATTTCAATAGGAGAAGGGGCGCAAACCAGCATCAATCAGCAACTTTCAGGTTTTGGAGCAGACATAATAACAATAACAGCAGGTTTTAGCAGGGCCGGCGGCTTTGGAGGAGACTTCAGAGGAGGGGGACCGGAAGGGGGCGGTGGCGACGGAGGCAGAACAAGAAGCTCGACCAATACTGTAGAAACGCCTAAACTGACAACAAAAGACCTAATGATTATACGCAGCAATCCGAACATTTCATATGTAAATGGAATTGTTTCGGGAAGAGGGGAAATGGTTTTTTTGGCGGAAACAACAAACGCAACAATTCAGGGGGTTGATCCGAACACCTGGACACAAACAATTCAGGTAACGCTTGCTTCCGGCAGGCTCCTGAGTGCCAGCGATTCAACCGCAATAGTAATAGGAAACAGGCTTGCAAACAGCACCTTCAAAGAGCCCCTCACAATAGGCAGAAAAATAACAATCGAAGACAAACCGTTCACAGTTGTGGGCATACTTGCCCCCGCAGGAACGGGGCTCGGCTTCGGCGGCGGCGATTCAACAGTTTACATGACACAAAACAGCGCCTGGAACACGATTGATGTAAACAGGGATGTTTTTTCTTCAATACAGGCGAAGGCTTCAAGCGCGGATATCGTTGAAACAGTTACGGATGAGCTGACACAATCTTTATTAATTTCAAGAAAAGTTACTACAAGAAGCCAGAATTTTTCCGTAACTTCCTCTCAGGCAATAAAAGAACAAATAACTTCCGTAACTCAAACGCTCACCCTTTTCCTCGGGGCAATAGCGGCAGTATCCCTCATAGTCGGTGCTATAGGAGTTGCGAACAGCATGTTCACTTCGGTGCTTGAAAAAACAAAAGAAATCGGAATACTGAAAGCGTTAGGCACAACAAATAATGAAATTCTAACAATCTTCATAATGGAATCCGGCTTGTTCGGTTTGCTCGGCGGAATAATAGGAGTGATAATTGGAATGCTAATTTCGGAGATAATATCCGGCCTTGGCGTAATTTCAATACCGATGATTAGGGGCGGCGCGGGAGGAACACTCGTGAGCCCGCAACTAATAATAATCGCGATTTTTTTGTCCACAGTAATCGGAATAATTTCCGGAGTAATGCCCGCGCGTGCGGCATCAAAAATGAAGCCCGTTGACGCGCTGAGATACGAGTAAAGAAAAATTTTAGCTGATGCTAAAATAGCGGCAATTAAATTCTTTTGTATACATTTCTCCTGTGCCCGATTTTTGTGACGCTGATTCTTTTCAAAGTGTGGTCAATATCTGCTATTGCCCTGTAAGACCCGATGCGCATCTTATAGTCGTCTCTTCTAGAAAGCTTTTCGAAAAACAGTCCGGGTCTTTCCTTTGCGCCCATAATTTTGTTGAATATCCTTTCCCTGACATTTTTCAGGAGCTTTTCGAGGAATTTTATTGCTTCCTTGTCAAAAATTATTTCGTATGTCATAGGCGCAAAACCTTCCGAGCCTCTGCTTCGGTAAGGTACTTGCCTTCTTTTATCCGCCTTCTCGCCCTTTCGATGTCTTCAACGGTTTGTTTGCTTAGCTCCGGCTTTTTGGAGCAATTCTTTGCAATGAACAAAAGCTTCCTTACGACCTCATCATAGCTTTCGTTCTTGTACTCCCTGAAGGAGTCGAGCTCCATCTTCGTGCCGGAATAAAGCTTTATAGTAGTCGCTTCCACAAAATCACCGAATACCTTGGTATACCGAAGTATATTTATTGCTTTTGGCTAAAGGATTTTGCTTTTCGGAGCATAAAAACTTTTGGAACTTTTCGGCGATTGCCAAAAACCAACTTCTCTTACAACCAACAATTGAGTCAATTTTAATTGCCCACCAAAAAGCTATTTAACCACTAGACCCTTATTATTCCGGCTCTGATGGAAAGCATTGAAAAAATCGCTTTTGATTTCCAAAAAAATGAAATTACACAGCACATTGTTTACAGGCGGCTCGCGCGCTTCGAAAGCGGAAACAACAGAAAAACCCTTGAAAAAATAGCGGAAGACGAGCTGAAGCATTTCCACTTCTGGAAAAAATACTCCAAAAAGGAGGTGAAACCGGATATGTTTCATGTTTTGGAATATTCCCTGCTGGCGAAGCTGACCGGCCTGACATTTGCAATAAAGCTGATGGAAAAGGGCGAGAAAAAGGCCCAGCTGAAATACGCAAGTTTTATAGAAAAAATTCCCGCCGCAAAAAAAATAGTGGCTGAAGAGGCGGCGCATGAGAAAAAACTCACAAAACTAATCAACGAAGAAAAACTCGAATACATAGGGGCAATGGTTCTTGGATTGAACGACGCATTGGTTGAACTGACAGGAACAATCGCGGGGCTTACATTTGCCTTGCAAAACACCACCATTGTCAGCATTGCGGCGCTGATAACGGGCATATCCGCCGCATTATCGATGGCCTCTTCCGAATACTTGTCAAAAAAATCGGAGGGTGACAAAAATCCTTTGAAGGCCGCAATCTACACGGGAATAACTTACATCTTCACAGTTTTGTTCCTTGTCTTTCCATATTTTATTTTCAAGGATTATTATTCCGCGCTCGCCCTGACACTCACAAACGCCGTTTTAGTGGTAATTATTTTTTCTTATTTCATGTCAACAATCAACGAACAGCCCTTCGGGAAAAAATTCATTGAAATGGCTTCCATCAGCCTCGGCGTCGCCGCGGTATCCTTCCTAATCGGCCTTGCGCTGCGCCAGCTTTTGGGCGTCAATGTTTAAGGCAAAATTTATGAAATGTTAGGGGTTGCAGCCCTGTGGGCAGTTGCATTTTGATTCCAGTTCTTCGCCGCAGATTCGGTGTCTGCACTGGGCGCACACTGTGAATAATGTTCTTTGTGGCGTTTAATTATCCTGTTGTATTGGCAATTTTCAGACGCAAAAGAATATTATAACTTATCCACCAATAAGGTATTCAAATGGTTCGCGCATTTCGAAATTTTTTGCCCGTGCTTTTCGCGGTGCTTTTGCTTTCAAGCTGCGCCGCGCAGGAATATTACGCCGATGTTAAAATTGTTCTGTCCGAGAACGGCTCGGCTGAAATAAGCGGAACTTCAAATCACGAACTCTTTGTTCCAGGGCAAACGCAGGAATTCACTTCAAAACAGGGCGCCATTTGGAGCCTCGACATTTCCGCGCCGGAAACCTTTTCACAAATAGTTTATGAAATCATTTTTCCGGAAGGCGCTTCAATTGAAAAAATTGTTCTCCCCGGCAATTATAGGGTTGAAACCAACGGTTCGCAGATATCGATAATAGGCGTTGCTGAGAATTCCCAGTTCAATGCCGAGGCGGATTACCTCATTTTGCCGAAAAATTTTTCCGATTATGTGCTGCCCGCAATTTTACTGCTTTTGTTCCTCGCGGCAATTGCCGCCGTGCTTTATTTTCTGGTTTTCAGGGAAAAAAAATTTTTGGAAAAGGAGAGCCCGCGCGAAACTGAACCGGCGCCCAAAAAATATAACAAAGAATCCCTCACGGAGAGGCAGCTTCAAATAATTGATTACCTTGAAAAAAAAGGAAGCGCCGTTATGCAGTCGGAACTCCAGAAATCCCTCGGGCTTCCAAAGGCTTCCCTTTCAAGGAACCTCGATTCCCTTGCAAGGAAGGAAATAATTTCGAAGGAGCGCAAGGGAATGTCGATGGTTGTTTTCCTGAAAAAATAAAACTCTTCCTTTTTAACAAATTTTTGCCTATTTTTCCACCTGTTCCGCCTCGTTCCGCCCTTTTTCGGGCAGAATATAACTGCTGTTCCGGCGTAAGTAATTGCAGAGGTGTTTTAATAATGGAAATAAAAAAATTTGCTTTTTTGGTGCTGATTGCGCTGCTTCTGATTGCGCCGCTGGCAAGTGCGGAACAAACTAATTCCTCGCTTACCGAAACGGATGCAAACGAAGTCGCAACAATGGCCTCCCCGCACGGGGCGGAAGTAAGGCTGTTGCAGCTGGAAAAAGCCATAACAAAAAATGTCCTTATAGGGGAGAAGGTTCTTGACGTCATAGCAGCGAACCACCCTGACGCAAATATAAGCGATGCGGAAGCTTCCCTTGAGGAACTAAAAAGCCTTGTAGAAGAGGTGAAGGCGCTTCCAACCGAAGGGGATGGAAACGAGCTGGCGCAGCAATTCGTTGAAATAAAAAAGGAATCCATCACGCTGGCGCAGGATTTCAAAACAGAAACAAAGGATTACCTTGAAGCGGAGGATATGCAGGAAATAAAGGAATACATAAAAACAATCCAAAACGACAAAAACGTTTCAGGGCTGAACCAAAGAATAATGAAAGCTATAAAGGAGCACAATGCAACCGGAACCCTTAAGATTTTCGGCATAGTTGGCATAACAGACGAAGCCCTTATTCAGAGGGTTAATGACGGGAATGCGACCCGCGCTGAAATAAAAGAGGCGGTGCGCAAAGCCCTTCAGGATATGACTCCTGAAGAAAGGAAAATGGCTTTGCAGGAATTCAAGGAACTGGGCGCGAAGCGAAAAGTCGCTGAAAACGCCGCGGTTGTGAAAGCAAAGGAAAAGCTCCGCGAAAGAATACTGGAACGTGAAGCAAGGCGCCTTGGCAGAAGGGCGGAAGTGCTTCACAAAATCGCCCAAAAAATAAGGGGCAGGAAGTAAGGGGGCTACTAAATGAAAGGAAAAATAATAATGCTGCTCCTGTGCCTCGGCCTTTTGTTTGTGGTGATTGGCTGCGCTGAAAAAAAACCCAATGACAATCTGGGCGGCAGCGAATCCGACGCGCTCGGAGGAGTCGATGCAACAATCATGGGGGATTCGGACATCAACGTAGGCGAGATGACTCCGGTTGGGGAAACATCAACGGACGCCGAAGTTGATGCGACAATCATTTCAGAAAGCGAAGATGTTTCGGCGGGCGAAATGGTTTAACGGATTTAACTGTTCGGAGGGGGTTCGCCCCCTTCCGCTTTTTTTCATTCAATCGTGAAAACTGCGAACTGGGTTTGCGCCTGATTTGGCATATCACCGGCACGAAACTCTGCGAACGTTTTTATTCAGCCCGACGGCTTTTTTAATTATTGATTGACATGGTTTTTGAAAAAATAACTACTTACATTTTTGTCGATGAAAGCGGCGACTTGGGAAAGCACGGCAGTAATTATTTCGTTATCGCTTGCCTTTCAACCGGCGACCCGAGACCAATCGAGCGAATAGTAAAAAAGGTCAGGGAAAGGAGGTTGAAGCGGAAAATGCGCGAAATAACCGAATTGAAAGCGAATTCTTCAAATCAGGAAATTAGGATTGATGTTTTGAAGCGGCTGGTTAAGTGCGAATGTAAAATCGATTTGATAATAATAGACAAGAAGCAGGTAACGGAACAATTGTACGGCGCCAAAAACAAGTTGTATAATTATGTTTTCGGTGTGCTGGTAGAAGAAATGGATTTTCAAAAATTAAAAATTGAAATAGTAATTGACAAAAAAGACAGCAACAGACTGCTCAGGGAAGATTTAGACCAGTATATTTACAAAAAAATAAAAGAAACTCACTTATGTGAAAACGTAAAAATAACTCACATGCCGTCGTACGCAAACAAGGCGCTTCAAATAGTGGATTTTGTCGCATGGGCGGCGCACAGAAAATACTCTTTCAATGATGACTTGTATTACAAAATAATCGAACCGAAAATAGGCACCCTGAAAAGGCTTTGGAAAAACTGAGAAAAAGCCGTGGACCCAAGAGGCATTGTTTTGCGTGCACCTCAAGGTACACTTAACCCCTTGGTCTTACCCACGATAAATTATTGCGCCCCGGAATATATTAAATTAACTATTTTGTTATGTAGCCGTTTTTGACTTAGTTCAGAAAGCCTCGTTTCTTATTTCTAACGCTCAATTCAGCGCGCCGAGCTTTTTTGCTTTTGCGTACAAAATTATTACTATAACAAACTCAATCAGCATTAGCACCCACATCATACTGATTTCCAAGATGAATTGCAGCAATAACGGCAAAGCCATTAGAATTAGATGGGGCGCCAGCCATTTTGTCCGTTTAAAAGCAAGAATGAACCCTATTATGGAAAAGGTGCCAAGTATTATTCCAATTATGAGCTCAAAAAAAGCCAATTCCGGCATAAGATATTGATAGACCGGGCTTGAAGACTTCGCATACCCGAAAATCACCAGATTAAATGCAGATATGCTGTTCAAAAAATAGAAACCAAAAAGCCAAATCTGAACTTGCGATAAAATATGCCCCTTATCAAAAACATTTATTTTGTCAGTTTTGCCAAAAATTGATCTGCCCATAGAAATTAAAATATGCCAAGCAATTTAATAATTCTTTTGCCCGACCATTTTTTCCAGAAACCCCCATTTATTATTTCTAATGCTTAATTATTCCCTCATATGGGCAATTTTTACTTCGACATAGAAACAACAGGGTTAGACTCGAAAACGGCCAAGATTATTACAATCCAGTTCCAGGAACTAAACAGGGGCACGGGCGAAGCAATCGGAGAACTTACTATTTTGAAAGAGTGGGAATCCTCTGAAAGGGAAATTTTAACCGAATTTATACGGAAATCCGGAATTGAAGAGGATTATCCCTTCACATTCATTCCCACCGGCTACAACCTCAACTTCGAACACAACTTTTTGAAAGAAAGAACCGCCCTGCACAGCCTCAACCCCGTCGATATTCTGAACAAGCCCTTCATCGATTTGCGCGCCTTCGGAATAATAATGAACAAAGGCGAATTCAAAGGCTCGGGGCTGGACAAAATCTCCGGCAAAAAAACAAACGGAAAGGATGTTCCTATTTGGTACCAACGAAAAGAGTATGGGAAGATAATTGATTACATTAAAGACGAAACGAAATCGTTTATACATTTGAATGCGTGGCTGTACAAGACGATGCCTGAGTTTTTAGAAAGGTACAAAAAAGAAAATAAGATTTGAAAACCCTGTTTTTATTCGCCAAGATTCTATCACTGGCATGCAACTCCAGAAAACTATAAATAGTCTCTGAGCTAGATCCATTCAGGCGCTGTGCATGGGCATCAAAATATTTGAAAAAAAGGAACCGCTTGACGGGGATTTGGCGAATTTCATATTAACGCGAATAGATTTTGAAGAAAAAACAAAAACATTGAAAGAGTTCTGCATAATACAGCTCCACGTTTCTGAAGAAAAGCAGCGCCAAATAATCAAATACGATACGGCACACGGGCATTGCCATGCCCACAAATATTACGAAAACATCAACCACTGTGGAGACATCCTGCCCGACCATAGAATATCCCAAAAAAGCTTTAATGAATTCAAAAAGGATGTAGAAAATAAATGGGAGGAATACCTGCAAAAATACAAAAGGAAGTGGAAAATATGAGGTTCGATTTCCTAACAGGAATGCTTATTAACTTACAGGTTATATAACATACATATCATAAATTGTCGTATTGGCCAAAGGGGGCGAGAGAATGGTTTCTAAAAATAAAATATTGCACATAAAAATAGGGGGGGATATTGAGGCGGATTACAAAGAACTGTTTTCAAAAAAACCCTTGTCGCGAATAAAGCAGTCAGAAAATATGCTTTACCTAAAATCATACGCCCAACTCGACAAACTGCTATCGCCGTCGAAAATGGACTTGCTGTTATACCTTATGGAAACACAGACTGGAGAGCACCCTTTATCAATTTCTGATTTGGCAAAGAAACTTGACAGGCACCAGGAAGCAATAAGCAGGGATATTACATACCTCAAAAATCTTGGATTGGTAACACTAAAACAATTCAAGCAGATTGTGTACGCGTTTCCTCTCTATACAGGAATAGACATAAAAATTTCCAGCCAATA
The DNA here is from genome assembly GCA_026397015.1 of Candidatus Iainarchaeum sp. Lineage (GTDB taxonomy): Archaea > Iainarchaeota > Iainarchaeia > Iainarchaeales > JAAZKV01 > JAPLVR01. The sequence goes on along the minus strand of JAPLVR010000001.1, from coordinate 58,166 downwards.
AAAAACAGTTTTTTTAACGGCGTTCACAGACTCGCCGCCCAGGCCACGCGACTGCTTTTTGAAAATGCGAATTTGGAAGGATTTTGCGTTGTTCCCGAGCCGGAGTTCTTGGAAAGATACAAGAAGGAAAGAGAGGTTTGACTTTCAACTTTCTTTTGAACAATGCTCTTCCAATAATTGTTTATCAAGGTACATGAAGTTACTGTGAAATTTTTGTCTTAATTGAGTAGAATACCCAAACTTCAAAAACGTGCTTCTAACCTCTTTTCCCAGAAGTTGAACAAGCTCCAACGCAGGAATAAAATCAGCATCTCCTGAAAGCAATATGCACACATCATAGTCATTTGAATAAGCCAAAGCAACCATATCGATTGCAATTGAAACATCCACTCCTTTTTCTCTATATTTGCTTCGTTTTATTGTTTCCGCGAATTCGGCCCTGACAATGGGCTTGCATTTTGAGCATAATATCAATGCATCTACCCTCTCATGGGCCTTTCTTATAACTTCTGCGTTGCTATGCTTCTGGAGCTTTCGTAATTTTACTTCAAACTTTGGCAAATTCTGAAGTTCTCCAAAAAATCTCATTTGGTCATAGTATGCCTGCTGTCCGGATTCTATACTTGGTGACGAATTGTAATAAATCGTTTTAACTCTTGAAGTGTGAAATTTATTGCAAACTACTTCCGACAATTTTAGAAAATCAATACTGCTGGGCGAAATATTGCTCGCTCTAAGATTGTGATAGAAATTATTTCCATCAATAAATAGCATCGCCCTTTTTGAAGTCATGGCAATTCCCAAAGAAATAAGTATAAGCCCAGCATTTCCATGCACTTACGCGCAAGGGCATACTGGGGACTTGATATTATTTTATTGCAACAAAGTCATTTATAAGAGTTTTGCGGAAGCCGGCTGGTTATGTATATAAAATTCACGATGAGCTCATTCTTCTTTTTTCTTATTTGACAGATTTACTCGGTAGTCTTTTTCTTTTTGCGCCAATTTTGTTATGGGCTTTCCTAGGTTTCCTTCGTTTATTTGCGCATTGAGCTTTGGATAGCTTATCATCGAGAATTCTTCGTATAAGCCGCCTTTTTTGAGCAGCTCCGCCAGCTTTTCTTTGTTTTCCTCGGACCACATGATTTTGTCATATTCTTTTACCGACACTTTTTTGTTCGAGCCATAAATTACGTCTACTTCTTTTTGTATTGAGAATGCAATTAAGTCCGATTTTGTTTCCTCAGCTTCTTCCTTTACCCGGCTTTCCGTATCTTTTAGTTTGGCGTATTTGTTCACCAGTTTTACCCCTTCATCCGCTTTGAATTCTTTCACCGTTTTTGTTTCCAGCTCCGCTTCATGCTTAAAACTCGGGCACATTTGTTTGTATTCGCAGTAATCGCATCTTCCGGTAACGTTTGTCGGAAATTGCTTGGTTGACTCGATTTCTTCTATCAGTTTTACCACTTCGTCTTCAAGTTTTTCGAGGTGTTCAGCAGTTCTTTCCGAGGCCACTTCCTTGTCGAAAGCCAGCATGTGCCACAACAAAACTATCTTTTTAGCATCCCTGAACGTTTTCTTTACCCACAAAGAATACATTGCCAGCTGCCGGTCCTGGTCGGCATCACTCTGGTCTTTCATGCCTAAGTTGGTTTTGTAGTCGCAAACGTAGTATGTGTCCCCGTCGCAGGCCAATTTGTCGATTCTGATATGATAATAGCTCCCGTTCTTTAGTTTTAGTTTGTCCTGTGTTTCTAAACCAATTATTTTGATTTGGTTAAAGGGTTTGTAGCGGCCGTAATATTCCTCAATATACTTTTTTCCCATGGACTTAAAGTGCTCTTCGGTAATGCCTTCGCTTTCTTTCGGGTTAATTACTTCATCAGTCCACTCTTTCTCCCAGCAATCGTCAAAAAAATCCAGCAAATCCTTCAAAGAATCGGTTTTTTGGTACTTTAAATCGGAGTAAAGCTTTTCCAAAACCCCGTGAACAACGCCGCCAAGCACCAAATGCGCCGCCTTGGCCCGCTCAAACTTAATCCCGTCAATGTAGCACAATTTGTACTTGTACCTGCAATCCTCAAAAGCAGCCAATTTCGAATGCGAATAGATTGCCATGCCTAAAAATAAGCAAATTTAGGGTTTTAAATTAATCGGGGGCGCGGTGCCGGTTTGAAGAATACACGCTCAAATGTTCCCAGGTTACCCGACTGCTCTTCCGCAAAAACGCGGTTTGGAAAGTTTTATATATTTGGGTTGAGTCTTATTAATGGTGATTGGATGCCGATAAAGAGGTTTTTGAGTGACAGGGCAATGAGAGGGGCAAGGCAAGGTAAAGGCGGATTAGAACAATATGTCCACGGCTTCGAAAAGAGCGGCAAACGAATATTAGCATCGCTATTTTCTCCGTATGCGAGACTGAGTAAAACCAAAAAATGGACTCGTGAGGGAGTAAGGCAGTCTTATGAAAAGGAATATACTTCTTTAGAAGGCGGCCTAAGAAAAAGTGTCCTTATAGAATACGACCCAAAAACCGGAAAAAGAATTGCAAAAACAGTGAGAAAAAATTGGTAAGATTCGTGGTTTTAAAGATTTAACGAGCGTATTATTTTTTTCTTAGCTTTTTTGTTTTAATTATTTTGTTAGTATTATTAGCGCATTTTTTTCGCCACTAAGTCCCCTTAGGGGACGAAGCGTGACACCCTGCAGGGTGCCACGGCTTTTTTTCGAAAAAAAGGCTGAACGCTCCAAGCCGAACAGGGTTCGGGACTGCTTTTTAAAAACGCGATTTTGGGAGGATTCAAGGCTTTGAAATTTCGTCACCAGCAGAAAGGTTACGAATAATTTATATACCATAAATCACTATTTATTGCATGCTTTACAGAAGGCAAAAACTATTGCTTCAAATAATTAAAAAGCTGAGTGAAAGGAAAATTAGGTCAAAGACATACCTAGTTAAAACTATTTTTTTGCTGAGGCAAAAGTTCGGGTTTGAAAAAATCGGCTACGACTTTTTCCCGTACAAATACGGGCCGTTTTCTAATCAAATTTATGCCGACCTTTCTTATCTTGAAAGTGAGGGGCTTCTTAACGAAAATAGATTGGAACTAACCAAGAATGGAATAGAATTAATAAACAAAATTGATAATGCCAATGAAATCAATTCAGAAGCCGGCCGTATAGTTGAAGAACATCCAACTACTGATGCAATAAAAAATTTTGTTTATGCAAATTTTGTAGAATTTACAATCAATAGTGATTCGCCAAGAATGGAAAAAGGTGGGCCTGAGAAAGGCGTCTGCTCAATCGGATACGAAGGAAAAACACTGGACGGATTCCTTAACGAATTGGTCAAAAACAAGATTTCAATTTTGGTTGACGTAAGAAAAAATGCAATGAGCATGAAAAAAGGATTTTCAAAAAATAGTTTATCGAAACATTTAGCCGACGTCAATATAAGATACATTCATTTTCCCGAACTCGGAATAGAATCCGAAAAAAGGAAGGAACTGAATTCCGAAGAAGATTACAAGGAACTGTTCAAAGAATACGAAGCATCCTTGCCTGATAAAAAGGAAAAAATAACCGAACTGGAATCCCTCGGTAAAAAGGAAAAAATTGCCCTCATGTGCTTCGAAGCGGACAAGGATTTTTGCCATCGCGGAGTCTTAAGCGATTTTTTGAACCACGAGGTTGTTCACATTTGATTGAACTCAAAGACTTGGTCATGTTAGGCCAAGGCGCACCAAACAGTTTGAGCGGCGGCCGAATATCAAGATGCGTTTGCGCTTACTCAAAAGAACACGGCCTCGTAAGACTTTACCCGATTCCAAAAAAGTTGCTTCGCCAGTGGGATGTCTTTGATGCTACCGTCGAGCTAAATACTCAGGACCACAGAGAAAATACCTGGAAAATTTACCGCTCAAAAGAGGACTGGCAGAGAATCGAAAAATGGATTAGAAAAAAAAGCGAATATCCAAAAGAAGAAAGAAGCAAATTAATACAATCACTCGCAAAAGACAACCTTGGAGACCTTATTAAGGCGAGAAAAAGTTTCGGGGTAATTGAACCAAAAATCATTGACTTTGAGCTTGTCACACAAAACTCGGCAACATCAATCCAGACCAAACTTTTCGATCCAGATTATTATATAATAAACCAAAACGAATTCAAATTCAAACCATATGTAGTTTATGAATGCACAGCAAAATGCTCGTGCAAGAACCCGCAGCACAAACAGCAAATCGTCGAATGGGGCTGTTACGAATGGATGAGAAAGAACCCCGACAGCAAAGAGCACTGCAAAAAAGTCTTCGACAACCTGCGTTTAACCGACAAAGAGTGGAAAACATATTTCCTTGTCGGAAATATCCACAAAAGCCCGAAAACCTACATTATTGTTGGTGTTCTGCGATTCAAGAAGAAAAATTAACAATCTATCAACAAATTGCATTAATTTTGTTTCTGAAACGCTCCTTCCAGGCAATAAACCGTCAATTTCGCCTTTTTCGGGCATTTCGCGCCCAAATCGCAAACCTCGCAAAATTTCGACAAATCGGTTTCATTCAGCGTGCCTTTTTTCTCGTGCAAAGAATAAAGCAGTTTCAAGTATTTTCCTTCCGCTATCCTCGGTATTTTATCCTTGTTTCCCAATCCGAAATATTCGTAAAGGCGCTTTCCGCCTTTCTTTGAATTGCAGGACTTGCAAATCCAAACCGAATTATCAGTAGAATCCGGGCCGCCGCAGCACTTCGGAAGAATATGCTCAAGAGTCAGATTAGTTTTCACGCCGCAATAAATGCACTCGTTCGGCTTTTCGTGCTCCTTAACATACTCCCTGATTGTTCCCGACCACTGCATTTCTTCCGATTGGAGCTTTTTGAAAGTGCTCATCTGAAAGGCTCTTGCGTTGATTCCGAAACCCGCGGACTTCGAAACGAGCTTCGCATACTGCCAAAAGATTAAATCTCGAATTGATTTGACGGCGGAGGGCGGCATGAAAAAAATAAGGCGAAGAACATTTTTATATAATTTGATTTCCTAAATGCTCTCTCCCGCCCGGGTCACGCAACTGCTTTTTGAAAACAATGACAAAAGCAGAAGGTCTATTCAACAAAAAATACGTTATGCTTCTAATTTTACTGAAATCGGGACTTCTCCAAAAGTAAAAGTAAATGTTTTTTCAATAGAAACAATTTCGGCATTATCACAAAAAACATTTATCTTGAAACGATATTTTCCAGAATCACTTATTGCACCAATATTGCCTCTTGGAATGTTATCATCTGCAATGACAACCAATCTTTGAGGATAATCAACATAGAATAAATCAACAAAATCTTCATCCTTTGATGCAAAATTTCTTGGCAAATATTCTCTAACTAACACCTGCTTTCCTCCAGACGTTACTGGACGCATCCCGACCCAATGCAGGGTGTGAGGATCATAATCAATCGGCTGGCCCGAATCCAATCTTTTGATTGACATTAGTCTGGAATAAACATTTTTCGCGGTTGTTTCTCCAATATTTTTTATCCTTAAACGATACCAGTCATTTATAATGTCAGTTCCTAAAACTTTTATGTTTTTTGTAACAAACGGACGCATATCTTCGAATTCAACAAGAAGTTTAGTTTCATTTTCTGCCTTTTCATAAACAACCCAAATCAAAACGCCAACTGTTCCAAGCGCTACACAAATGTCTAAAACAAACCCTACAATCGCAATATTTTTATCAACAGTTACCGGTCCCAAGCTAGTTGGCAAAAAAGCAAGAGATGTAACAATTAACCCCAAAGTTAAAGCCGAAAAAATCCCAAGTACTACTAAAAAACTTCTGTGTTTAACGACCAACCAAACACCAATAATAATCGCTCAGCTTTGATTTTTTAACCCATCTGTCTTTGGGTAAACTCTACAATTACACTTTGAAATAAAGGAGCTTAAACACCGGCAAGCTACCCCAAGAGTGTTTAAAAACAAGTTTTGCGAAAGATATTATGCATATGACAACAGGAAGATGACTAGAGGGCATAGAATGTATAGATATAGACGAAGGGATGGTTCATGGAAAACCAAGGCAACAGGAAATAAGAGGGTTATTTATACAAATTCCTCTCGAGAAGATCTAATACGCGGAGTCGTTGGTGCTGTAGTAGTTTCTGCAACTCTTGGAGGTCCACTCCTACTGACCATTTATGAATTTGTTAAAGCTGGAAGGCTAATCCAGAAAACTATTTCAGACTTCAAAAATAACAATAAAGCAGGGTTAATTGATGACCTAAAAAATGCGCTGTTGCCACAAGCTGGTCGGCTTGCAGCCCCAATTATCCAAGAGGTTTCAAGTGGGTTATGTCAGTCTGCTTCTAATTCAGGGATGATATCACTAATAGCCGAAAAAGGCAATATCCCGGAACCAATGGTTGCTGATTTTTTTAGTTCTACGATAGAAACTACGTTAGAAGATGATTTTGATAAATTTGTTAATTTCATGGTGGAGTGATATGAAGTTAGAAAATTTTGCTGAATTGATGGAAGCCGTAACGGTAAGAAAAATAGAAATATACCAATACTTAGGTGAGACCTACAGCATTCCAAAGGATATATTGAGAGAAAGAATAGGAAAACTTGACACCTTATTGTTTTTATCTGACGAGGAAAAAAAGCAACAAAAAATTTTTCTCAAAACAAGACGCCAACAAATTCTGAAAGATAATCCATTAATAGAAAAAACGGTGCGCCAAAGAATAAAAGGATTTCAATAAATCTCTTTTTATGGCTTCCATCAACTTTGCGCCTAAAGTCTAAGTTGCACTTAAAGCTGCCAACTCGCACTTAAATTCATTAAAGTTGGGTTTTATATAATTTTTTTGCTCTTAATGGCTTTGCTCTTAAATTAGTTATTTGCCCATTACTCCCTTTAACTTTACCAATTCTTTATAGATTGCTGGATATAACTCTTCAAGCAAGCTTTCTGCTTCTGCTTTATTCATGCCCAATATTGACAAAAATGTAGTGTCAATTTGCTTTCTTATTGAATTTTTTGTTTTCAATTGCTCGATTAAAGAAGGGAACTGAGTATCTTTGATCTTTTCGTATAAATTATCCAATTTTTCTTTATCAGTTTTTGTTAATTTATCCAAGTTCAGAATTTTAGACTCGTCTAAAACATATTTGTCTATTTCCATCCATCCGCCTCTTGTTTCTTTTCTATCTCGTAAAACTTGGAACAATTGCAAACTTGAATTTAGCCACAAAGAAAGATTGTTTGCCTCATTATTTTTTAGACCGTAAAAAACCCAACTTCCGCCAGAACCGGCAAATACTTTTTCTTGACAGTTTACACTTAAGCAATTCGTGTTTGGGGCGGTTAAATCACCCCTATAGAAAAAGAAAAGATTGGATGAGTTTCTTTGTATAAATGTGTTAAATTCACCAAACTCTATTGCTTTTGCTGTTTTTTTGATTTCGCTTCTTTTTACAAAACCATTTTCCAAAAATACTTCAAACCCTTGAAAGTCGTCTTTTACAAGATAATCGGTTTTCTTGTCTATGTTGATTGTGTTTATTGTTGAGAATCTTCTAAATTGTTTTGCAAGTGCTTTGGTTGGTATTTTAAATTTATTTCCATTGATTTTGTTGAGCACTGTAACAAATTCTCTTGTTTTTTCTTTGGCAAGCCAGAAATCTGTTTTTTTCAAGGCGCGTTTTTCATCATTCAATATAGTTAGTGCAGAATAGTTATAAATATTTAATCCTCTTGGGTTTTCTTTTATTTCCCACCTGTTTTTTTCTGAAATTATTTTCAAAGTTTCTGTCTTTTCATTTTCAAGAACTTTTTCCAATTTCTTATTTATTTGTATAAGCTCTTTTGAAGAAAGTGTTATTGAATGATACAATTGTCTTATGTTGGCTTTCAGGTCTTCTTGCTTGAAAGTTTTTATGTAAAAATAGTCTTCTTCTTTTTCTTTCAGTTCAAGAGCGGAAAATTGCCTTAGCCTCATGCTTATTTCTTTTGTGGTCTTTTCATTTAGTTGTGCAGGCGACATATTTAGTATCACGAGCTTAAGCTCATGGTCTTTTTTTGGCTTCTGTTTTTTGGCAATTAAAAGTATTTCTCTTAAACTTGTGTTTTCAGAAAACGCGGCTCTGCCATCTGACGCTACTACATATTCTATACAATATTCTTCAAGGAGCATTTTTATGAGTTGATAAAAACTACTTGTGCTGATTGTTGTGAGCGGCAATACGGCCGCTATCCTACCATCTTCTTTTAGGAATTTATCTGCGAGCAATAAAAAATATCCGTGCAAGCCTAATTGCCCGCTTATTATCTTTCTATATTTGCCGCTAAATCTATTTTCCAATATCTGTTTGAATTCTGGTGGTATTCTTTGAAAACGGGTAAATGGCGGATTCATTATTACAACATCAAAATATGGCAAAACTATTTTGTGCTTATTTTTGTAAAGAGACACAACGCCCTTTGCGCTTGTTTTTTCTGCCCTACTTTTTCCAAAATCAAAAAGTTTTTGTTGTTTAAAACCTTCTCTTATAGTTTCTTCTGCGGCTTCCAGTTCTCTTTCTGGCGATAAATCTGTCGAATCGTGTATGGCAATATTCAATATGTCAGTTTCGTAGAGCGGAGCTTGCAATGCAAGATTTATCGCGGCCAAATGAGCGGCAAAAGGCATTATATCCACCCCGAATATATCTTTTGAAAGAAACTTTTTGTGTGCATCTTCACTGAAATCCCCAAATTGTTTTTCAAAAAGTTCTTTTTTCCTTCTATAAGAGGAAACAAGCAATGTTCCAGAGCCACAGGCAGTATCTAATATTTTTTCATCAAATTTTTCTATAGCCAAATCAGCAAGAAGGTTGCCTGCTTCGGAGTTTGTATAAAATGCAGCTACAACTTTCCTTATGTCCAACGGTATGAGATTATGAAATATTTTTCCGAGTAAGTCGTGATTTTGCTTGCTCGTTGAAAGTGCCTGAATTGCTGAAACAACAGTCAATACGTTTGCAAGAGCTTCTTTTCCACTCAATTTTGATATTATGTTAAAACTGAATATTGGTTCATAATCGTCTTCAAGAACTTTTGCAAAATGCCTATCATATATTTCGTTGGAAGATGTTATTTTTTCAACATCGAACAGTGGATATTTTTTTGTTTCAGTTGCAAGAATCTGATAGAAAAATATTTGATTTACAAGCAGATATGAGGATGCCACTCGCAAATTTTCAATCGGTATTTTTTCTTCTTCCGAATATCCAAGTATTGTTTCAAAAAAGGTTTTTCCACCAAAAATACTTTCTATTTCATCAAGTTTTAGTGTTTTGAGATTTTTATCTATGGAATGAACCGCTTCTGTTAATATTTTGATAAATTTTGTTGTACTGAGTTCAGCAATTGGTTTCTCTTCGGTTATAACTTCTTTTATCCAACGAGCCAATTCCCCAAGCGTGAAAAATGTTTCTTGCTGAAAAAATGGCTCCTTATTCAACAGACATGCAGCTTCAATCTTTTTTGTTCCACCATCTTTTGGAAAAAGAACTCCAAAAACAATTGTGTTGAGTTTAGCCTGCCTAATGGATTGTTGATAAAGATACGCTTTGCTGATTGCATCAATTAGTTTAGCTGGCTCTTGTTTTGATTCTACAAAAAAATAAGTATCTTTGAATTTAATTGAGATGTCTGGTTTTTTTAGCCCCTGAAATGTTGTAAAGTGCTCTTCAAAATTAGCGTCTAATTCTAGGTCAATAAGTTCTTTTGTTAAAAGGGCATTGAAAGAATTTTCTTGAAGTTTGCCCCCTGCACCAACCATAGAAATCAATCCTGTATTTTTACCTCAATTTTAGCTATTTTTCCTATGTATTTGGCGAGTTCTGGTTTTCTTAGATTAATTGTGCCATAGTTATAGGCTTTTTTTTCGCCTGTGGCGAGCTTCTTGTTGTCGGTTGTTTTGCTTATTTTGGCTTCGTATTGGTATTTTTCAGGCATAATTCCCAGAATTAATTCTATATAGAATATATTTATAAATCCTTTGTGGTTTATTCTATATAGAATATGGCGATTAAATGAGCGAGTCATTAAACAAAATAATTGCAATTATCCTGATATTTGCTCTAATTTCCGGCTGCATTCAATCCGAAGAATCCGCCCGCCCTGAAAAAATCTCCCTCGACGAAGTAACGCCGCCGGACTGCGCTTACGACAAATATAACTGCAATGACTTTGAGACGCAGGAGGGGGCACAGGAAATGCTGGAAAAATGCGGAAGAGACGTGCACGGACTGGATCATGATAAGGATGGGAAGGCGTGTGAGGAGACACATTAATCATTTTTTTAATCACAAATTAAAATAGTTGAAAGTTATTTGAATTAACTTCCTTGTGTAAATGTTTCAAGTGCCATTTGGTTTGTGTCAGTGTTAATTTTGCGCAGTTTTTCCTTTTTTGCTACTTGTGTACAAATAAATTTTGATATGTTTCTAATTTTTTTGTTCATTACAATGTTATAACACGTTTCGGAACTTTCTTTACAAAGTTTAATTTTACAAAACCAATCCATAGCTTCCCTAATCCAGTCCTTTTTAATAAAAAAAGATTGTCCGTCATTGTTATTCATCAGCTCCGACTTATAAAATTGGTTAACTTTTTTAGTAAGCTCATCAAGGGTTATATTGCTGGAAGAATCCACAGATTGTTGCAAAACATTGGTCCAAAGCCAAACCATCATGTATTCTTTTGGTGGTTTTTTTCTAGTAAAAACAGCCCCTTCTCTTTTCTTGGCGAATTCTTCAGACTCATAATCAATAGGAATCCCATCGGTAAGTTGCTTGTTTAGTGAATCACACATTCCATGTAAATCTCCAAAAATTTGCTTTATCAATAAAACATCGCCCTTCCCGTATTTTTGACTCGTCACTGTTTGCCATTCCCAAATACAAAATTCTCTGTTAAACTTAATATTTCCACTTTTCAACTCCTGTTCAAGTACCCTTTTAACCTTTCCAGAGTCAAGACCGTTCGGGGCATAAACTATTACATGATCATCAGGCGTCAAGCCTTCAAATTCTTTCCACCCTGATAATTGGTTATCATAACGTTTCATTTCATTTAATTCTTTTTTTATTTCAATATCATAATCTACTGACAATTTAATTTCGATTGGAATCCCAAATAATTTCCCATCTTTTTTCCATGCTTGAATTATTACATCTGGGCGAACACATTTTTGCACACTATTTAGTGCATATTTCAGGTCTATCTCGGCCCCAACAAACATTCCAAGAGATTTATTTTTTTCAAAAAAAAATAATAATCCGAGACATAACAATATTTGTTGGTGGTACCTGTCCATTTCTTTCGCTTTTATTGAAACTGCTTCTGAAAGACTCATTTTTGGCATACTAATCACAAACATTTGTTTCAATTGCCTCTCTAAAATCTTCATTCAAGTAACTTATAAATCTTGAAAGAGCACTTGCGCCACACCTTATTTGAGGCGTGATTAAAATCGAATCTTGTCTCAAATTTCTAATAGAAAATGATGATTTGTCAACAGTATCTTGTAAATACATATAAATGTGCGGATTTCCGGAGTGAATTATTGAATAGCTTGAATCTTTATACTTTTTTATAGTGTCTAATAGTTGAAGCAAATGTTTCTTTTCGGAAAAAATTTCTTCCCCGTACCTAAGAATTATTGATTTCATTTCTTGTTCGGGTTTTATCTCTTTATCCTTTAACAGAACATTTTGGGATTCGGCAATTTTTCCTATAATCTCAAACAAAATAAGAGCTTTACCTAATGATTCTTTTGGAAAACTGATAGTCCCATCTCGGGAAATATTAACTTTCATGGAATCATTTTTTCCTCGCATCAATAGACTTAACCAATGAACCCACAGGTCTTGATTCACCGCTTGTTTATAAACCGAATTTAGCGAAACTGGATTATTTTTTTCGAACTTAATTATTGTTTGAGGTTTTTTTCCAAACATTCCTTTTCCACTTGATTTATTAACAAAAACGCCAGCATTCAATGTTGCTGAAAAATTTTGTATAACATTTTGCAACTCCAATGAGGTCAAAGTTGCGCGAGTTATGTTTGGGTATGTTAAATATGTAATAAAAGGAATAACTGCATGTTTCAAAAAAACTAAGTTACTGTCGGTAAGAACATAAAAAAAAGAATCACCTTCGGTTACCGCTATGAAAAACCGCCCACGTTTGGGCTCAAACGACTTTTGCTTTGGTTTCTTTGTAAGATTTATTGTATAAATTGTTGTCGTTCCACAAATCTGTTTTGCTGAACCAAAATTGAATCCCAAACTGCGTAAATATTTTTTTTTATCTTCTTTTGCCAAATATTGATCCAAGTCTGGCTGCCCATCTGATTGCGAGAAAATAGTTGCTTGTACTTTTTTCAGATTACTTGCTAAAACCAGGCGTGCCTCGGTAGAAAGCATCTTTAATAAAGGAAATTCTAGCTTATATAGCTTTTGTTCACGCCTTCCGTGACACGCCAAATAGTATTTTTGAAAATTAGTTTTAATAGTGTCGCATAGGAACCGCCAAACTTTGTTAGGATCTTGTTTCTCATTTTGTGTAACCTCGGGCGATTAGTGCTACTATGCTCAATATGTCGCGTGAGCTTCATACTTACACACGTAGTCTATCAAACGCATCTTCTATGCGTGCCCTCGTCCCTAGGCTTCATTTTTACATGAAGTTTCGGGAATGGTTGACTCTTTTTAAGGATGGCTTCGTGCTTAGATGCATTCAGCGCTTATCCAATATAGCGTGGCTTCCCAGCGTTGCCCTGTCGGACAACTGGTACACTAGCGGCTACGACGCCACGTTCCTCTCGTACTAATGGCATCTTCCTCTCAGTCAACCTGCACCCCTAACAGCTAGTATCCAAACTGGCTCGCACCGTTCTTAACCCAACTAATGTTCGGCTTTAATGAGTAAACCCCTCCACCCTTGGCCGCTGATGCACGGCCAGGATGCCAAAAGACGACGGCGAGGTAGCAAACCGCGGGGTCGATGTGAACTCTTACCCGCGACCACTCAATTACCCCCAGGATAGGTTCATTGTAAGACTAGGGTCGCATTGACGGACACACTAGCGTTCGCTAGACCCAAGTTTCCTTCCCACTTTCCTTGCTGTGCAGAAAATGGTTAAGCCTGCTTTTGCTCTTGCACTCTACAGCGAATTTCTAACTCGCCTGAGCAGACCTTTGGGCGCTCCTGATATCTTTTCGGGAGCGTGCCGCCCCAGCCAAACTACCCACCAATTGCTGTTCCTTTTCAGGTAAGCAATGCACTTTCTAGAGGTTGGTGTCGCATTGTTGCCTCCACATTTCCTAGCGAAAATGCTTCGAAGGCTACCAACTACGCTTCACGCCAGAAACTACATCACAACAACAGGCTGTAGTAAACTTCCGTGGGGTCTTCTCTTCCCGTTAGGAGTCCGCAGCATATACACTGCGAAGTAAGTTCATTTGGCTCGACTTAGGGACAGCTGGAATCTCGTTGCTTCCTTGGTGCAAGCCGGCAATAAACCGGCAAGGTATTACGCTACCGTGAGAGCCTCAGAGTTAGGCCCGCTCTTCACCAGGGCTTAGACCCGTTGAAACAGATTTTCACCTACTGGCAGTGAGCAGAAGTCAGCCCCTATACGAACCATTGCTGGCTAGCAGGGACCTGTGTTTTTGTTAAACAGTCGGACTCCGTTTGTTATTGAAACCTGCAATCTACATTGCAGGCACCCCTTATACCTAAGATACGGGGCTAATTTGCCGAATTCCCTTAAGTCAATTCCCCAAATACGCCTAAGCTTTCTAAGCTAGGGGCACCTTTCTCGGTTCTGGGTACGGTTTTTTGCAATTATTACACACTTTTTTTTCATGGGCCCTCGAAATCATCTGAACATTGCTGCTATTCCTGGCTTGTTCTCCTTCTCGCCATTACGGCTCTCCGAAGAACTATTCCAGTTAAACCATCAGACAAGATGGCTCAAATTATCCCAAGGCGTCAAAAGTGTGCCTATCGTTGCCGAAGACTTATGCAAAAAGCACGCGAATATGAACGCGTTTCCCCTTCCGACACGCCCTGCTGGGGGTGAAGTTAGGACCGGCTAACTCTTAGCTAATGATTAGCGCTAAGAAACCCTTGCCCTTTCGGCGGAGTAGATTCTCACTACTCTATCGTTACTACTAGTGCGAGGATCCATATCACTAAAGGCTCCACTTGTTCTTACGAGCAAGCTTCTGTGCCATCAGTGCACCTTCTTACAAAACGTTCAAACTAGAACGCTTTCCAAATATCGGCAGTTGGTTTTAGCCCTGATAATCTTCGCGGCCATTGCTCTAGGTGGGTGAGCTGTTACGCATTCTTTAAAGGATGGCTGCTTCTAAGCCAACCTCCCCACTGTCTTAGAGAAACGACTCACTTTGAAAACACTTAACCAACATTTTAGGGCCTTAATTTGGAGCTGGGTTTTTTCCCTTACGGACATCAACCTTACGCCGACGCCCCTACTCCCTCCTTCTACGGAGAACATAGATTCGGAGTTTGGGAAAGAAGCTAATCCTTTCGGATCAATACTTCTTAACCAGTATCTCTACACCATGTTCATCCTCCAGAGAGGCTACCCTCAGAGGTATTTCAAAAGGAGCCCGCTATCACAAGGCTCGGTTCGCTTATTACGCCTAATCCCAAATCACCTAAGCAGATAGACTAGCACTAGTTGCGGACCTCCACCCCCTTGAAAGAGGGCTTCGTCCTGTTCAGGATTAGCTCGCCTTGTTTCGGGTCTGACTCCAGTGACTAAAGGCTTTGAACCCTGAGCCTCGCGATGCTGCGCCCACTCGGTTTCCCTGCGGATGCCTGCTTGAAAACAGTTATCCTCGCCACTGAAGTAAATTCCCTCGCTCGTGCTTCACGACGTACGACAGAACGCTGAAACGCACTTTATTTTCCAACTCTCGATGGAAAACTACGCGCGCCTTTCCTTCCACGCCCTGCCTCCCCGTAACCAGTTAGTTTCAGGTGCTTTTCAACTCCTGTCAAGGATACTTTTCAACCTTCCCTCGCGGTACTAGTCAGCTATCGGTCTCGAGACGTATTTAGGGTTGGATGTCAATACACCCGTATTCCTGCGCACAATCAGGTGCACAGTACTCTCTAGCAGCAATACACTTTTTTTGCTTCAAATACGAGGCTGTCACTCTCTTTGGCAGTCCGTTCCAGGACACTTCTTCTCGCAAAAAAACTGTTGCGCCGCAACCACATCTCCTGTTCCTCACGGACAGGATTCAGTTCGCCCTCTTCCGCTTTCACTCGCCGTTACTAACGGAATCGCAATTGCTTTCTCTTCCTACGGCTACTTAGATGATTCAGTTCGCCGTGTTCCCTTTCGTTGCCGAATTATTCAGAAATCCTTGGTTCAAAGAATGCGTGCTTCTCGCCAAGGCTTATCGCAGCTTGCCACGTCCTTAATCGGCGCTCGAGCCTAGTCATCCACTAACTGGCGTAACGTTATACAATATGAGAACTTACTATTTGACTCTAATTTTGTTTGGCAGTTCCTATGCAAAGCAACACAACTCGAAAACTTCTTTCTGCAAAATTTCTTTTGCGGAAAAAAATTCCCAAATTATATTACTAACTTCCATCCCGAAAAAACTCGGAATGGGAGACACCACAAAAATAATGGTATCTTGCCCGCCGAAGCAGGCAATCCCAACTTGCAGAAATTTTCATTCCTGCAAATTCCTATCATTTTATGATAAGCGTAAATTTTTAACTAATGAGGAAAATTTTTTCCTCACCTGGGCCTTAACTTTCCTCTCTGTACACTTCTTGTTTTTTTTACCAGTTGTATTAATTGTGCCTTGCTCCTAGGCCGACGATAACGACTACCGCGCTCTGTACTTCGTCCCTCAGCTCGCATTTTCATAATTTCCTTTTCCTTATATTCCAAATATTTTTTTATCTTTTCCTCTGGGCGTAAATCTAAATTCCATTGCCGACTAAAGCTTGCCAACTCGCTAAGTATGTGATTTTGAGCTTCAATAGGAGTCATTCCTATTATTCCCAATCGCCTTACTTGTGCATGGGTTAGTCCTTCTATGCCAAGCGCCCGACGTTGCGCAATTGTCAGCCCCTCTATATTCCACTCTACTTTCGCTTTTCTTGCCATCTTTTTTACACCTTCAAATTCTTTAACTTTTTTACGAAACCATTTGCGAAAAATTTTTTATGCCGCCATTTCTCGCAAACTTTTTCGTTCTCGCAAATTTTTTTTTTTGCGAGTTTTTTCGCCAGCCTTTTTTTCGAAAAAAGGCTGAGTGGACCCGGGGGGAATCGAACCCTCGACCTTCCGCGTGCAAGGCGGACGCTCTACCAACTGAGCTACAGGCCCTGAACCTTGTTAAGGTTCGCGAAAAGCATTGTCTTCGCTGCTGCTCGACAAAGCGAGCTTCGCAAATTCAACTCTCCGCGCTCAGGACTTCGCAACGGCTTTCCTGCAATGCAAGAAAACCGCGCCTGCACCGCTGGTCAAACCATTGAATCCAATCAATTTCTTCACCCGCTTCGCAGGTAAAAAAATATAAGTTGGTTAGTGTAAAGAAGCAATGTTGTCTTTTTATTTTTTTTATAGGAGGTGATCCGTCCGCAGGTTCCCCTACGGACACCTTGTTACAACTTAGCCCGCTTCGCGAAATATAGAATCATTCACACCGAAAGGCGTGAATTCATCCAAACTCCACTCAGCTGGCTTGATGGGCGGTGTGTGCAAGACTCAGGGACTTATTCACCGCGCGATAATGACACGCGATTACTGGGGATTCCAACTTCATGAGGGCGAGTTACAGCCCTCAATCCGAACTGAGGTTAAGTTTAGGAGATTAGCGCCCCCTTTCGGGTTAGCAGCCCATTGTCTTAACCATTGTATGTCGCGTGTTGCCCGGAAAATTCGGCTCATACAGACCTACTGTAGCCCACGCCTTCCTCGAGATTACTCCCGCAGTCCCATTAGAGTGCCCCCTCGCAGAGGAGTTGCAACTAATGATGTGGGTCTCGCCCGTTGCCTGAGTTAACAGGACGCTTCATAGTACGAGCTGGAAGTGGCCATACAGGACCTCTCAGCGTGTCAGGAAAGCCCTTCAGACTGTCCATCATCCTGCTGTCGTCTCCGGTAAGATTTTCTGGCGTTGTATCCAATTAAACCGCAGCATCCACCCCTTGTAGTGAGTCCCCGCCAATTCCATTAAGTTTCACCCTTGCGAGCGTACTCCCCAGGCAGTGGACTTAACGTTTTCACTCCGGCGCTCCATACCCGCTTGGGGCACAGAACACATAGTCCACATCGTTTACAGCTGGGACTAACAGGGTATCTAATCCTGGTCGCTCCCCCAGCTTTCATCTCTCACCGTCGGGATAGTACTCGTTAGGCGCCTTCGCTACTGGTAGTCTTTTCGGCATCATAGCATTTCACCGCTACCCCGAAAATTCTCCTAACGTCTTCCTTCCCCAAGTTTAACAGTATCTTTAGCCATTCAGCCGATTGAGTCGGCTGATTTCACCAAAGACTTGAAAAACGGGCTACAGGTGTTTTAAGCCCAATATGAGTGGAAACCACTTATGGGTTACGTATTACCGCGGCGGCTGGCACGTATATTGCCCCCCATTTATTCGCCAAGCGATTTAGACTTAGCAAAAGCTCTCAGTGAGAGCACTCGAAATCCCCCTATCGCACTTTCGTGCAGTGTAAAGGTTTCCTGACTGCTGCACCCCGTAGGGCTAGGGACCTTATCTCAGTTCCCTTCTCCGGGCTACCTCTCTCAAGGCCCGTACGCATCATCGGCTTGGTGGGCAGTTACCCCGCCAACAACCTAATGCGACGCAGCCCCATCCTCAAGCGAACACAGCCGGTATTAGGCTGCTTCCTTTTAACGAACAAACATTCCAGTATAGTTCGCACATATTGCATTAGCCCCAGTTTCCCGGGATTAACAATTCTAGAGGGTAGGTTGGCCACGCGTTGCTGAGCCGTGCGCCAAACTCACTTACCGTGAATTTACGACTTGCATGTCTGAGTGGAATTTCGATAGCAGTTTCCGCCAGCAGGATCAGCTGGAATTTCACATTACTCATATAATTAGCCATCCTCCCAAAAAATGCCGGCAAACTTTTCACGGATTTCTCCGTAATTTTTTCGCCAGCCTTTTTTCGAAAAAAAGGCTGTGATTTGGAAACATTCATGGAATTGATATTTGACAATCACTACTATCAATTCACTAACCAACATCACACCAAAAAAACTTTGGTGCTCACATATGGAATTTCTCAACAGAAACGCCAAGCGTTCCGCAGGAAAACCATTTATTGCGTAGAATCCAAACCCGAGGTCTGGGTGTTCAACTCGAGAACTTGAAGCAAAAAGTCGAAACCTTTTACTCAATTAAACTCTTGCAATCCGCGCCACCAGGCAACTGGAATTGCTGTATCTAATTGTGCGTTCAACCTTTAAAAAGGTTTCGGCGAAACCGGCGTTGTAGATTAATGAAAACAGCGGTTGGTCTGTAGATTAATAAAACACTTCGGTTCACATTATTTGCATGGTTCAATCTGATGAACGCGGAACGGAATCGGAACACAAAATCGGCGGCGATGCTGAGCGCGTCAAAGAATTCATAAACACGGCGGAAAAAATGACCGCTTACATACGCTCCGAAAAGATAAGCAGAATAATTGTCGGAGGCTCGGGTGCCCAGCCGCTTGCTTACGCCGTAAAGCACATTTGGAGGGCAAAATACGGGGAAGAGCTGCCCAGATTTACGGCTGTTGCGACGACCTTTTTTCAGACGAGGGCATATTCTGCAAAAGAGCTCGCTGGAATAATAAACGCCAAGCTGCATACGGCAAATCCTGAAAAGGAGAGGGTGCTTGTTTTGGAAGAATATGTTCAAACCGGAAGAACTATTAGAAACCTCAAGGAAGCCCTTAGAATGCTCGGATTCAGAAAAATAAAAACAGCTGTCATGAAAAAGAACTTGCCCTGGTACAAGTATAGACGGCTTAATTTTGTTGGAAAATACAAGGAGATACCCTATTTCTGGAACGCCAGGAGGGCTTATCTTTCAAAATATTCCGGCATGAGAAAGCAAAGCAAATACAAAACCAGAGCCACACTGGAAACAATGAGGGGCATGAGAAAAGAAATAAGGGACGGCGTTGCCGCCCACATCCGCAGAAAATAGGTTCAAAAATAAAAACTATTTTTCTAGAAAGGTTTCGGAAAATCGTCTTTTCGTCTTTCGCGCACGGTCTCAAAGCGGTTCAACTATTTAACGCGCTTTTTTTTTTGAAAGTTCGAGCAATCTGGCGTTATATTCTGCAAAGGATACAAATCCTTTAACAAAAAACCCATTTGGTATTCTGGCGTAAAATTCTTCATTCGCTTTCACCATCGCCTTTGCACCAAAAGGGTTTCCTATTGCAAGCCTTAATTGAAGTTCAGAAATACTGGGATCCATTATTGTCCAAGCACGGCCGGTTCTTTCATTAATCTGCCTGACAATTCTTTTCGGATTAAGAGCCTTACGAATTTCGTGCCCAATAACAGGGGAAAAAATAATTTTCCTTCCGGACGCAACTCCTATTTTGACCGTTCTTCTGGTTATTCCGCCCATCTTAAACCAACCAATAAAACACTCAGTTCAGAAGAATAAAAACCTTTGTATGAAGAGAAAAAGCGGGCACCTGTCGCTAAAAATTTGCCTCAATCCTTTTAACTATTTCCAAAACTTTTTCCTTTTTCAATTTTCCGATTTTTTTGAGCAACAAAACATTCTCAATCGTCGTTATTACATTCGTTTTTGCAAAGCTTTCCCTGTCCAGTTCACCTCCAGCAAACCCGCTTTCAAGCGGAACGCATTCTTCCATTTTGCTTGTCGTTACGGGGCAAAACCACGCATCAAATTTCTTATTGAAAAAATTGTTTGAGACAACAAGCGCCGGCCGTATTTTATAATCAACCATACTGGAAAATGGAAACTTTACTAGGTAGATTTCGCCCTGCTCCAAAAAGAATCACTTCAAATATTTATTCCAATACGAATCATCCTCATTCTTCCACGCGTCAGCAAAGGCTTTTTCCGCAAGAAGAGAATAGTTTTCCTTAACCATTTTATCCCTGAACATTTCCCTTATTACTTCGCTCCTGCTCTTGTAAAGGCCCTTCCTGACCTGCACATCCGCCCATTTAATCATCTGCGAAGTCACATCTGCGCTTATGGTAGCCATAATTATATAGCCCGCTATATTTGTTTAAAAGGCTTTTCATAAACTCGTCAATTGTGGAAACCGGGGCCAAAAACCAAAAAAACTTCTTCACGCGCAAAAGTTTCGGTTTGCAACAGAAACATATTTATACTTCGTAAGCAGCATAATATACAGCTGGCTAGGACAAATCGGTTGTTCTGAAAAGGATGCGTCAAAGACCACCTCTTACAGTTGCTCGACCACTGGTGCAGAGACTGGACTATAACTCTCTGTGCGAGACCTGCTGCTGTTAAGTCGGCTTTTGGAGCGGAGGAGATCACCTTTATAGCAAGTTGATAGGTGAAGTTCGATTTCGACGATTGCTTGAGGCACTCTTCCACCGAGTCCAGATGCCAGCTAATTTCTTTTTTTGGAGAATGAAAAAAATGGTTAAAAAAAAAGCAAAGAGAAAAGTGAAAAAAATTTCAAAGCGTGCGAAGAAAAAGCGCGGGTCTGCGAAAAAGCACAGCAGGCGCCCGAGCAAAAAGGGCAAAAAGTCAAAGGTACTGAAACTCAAGAAGCTTGCAAAACGCAGGTAAAACCGCTCATCTTAATTTAATTTTCCTTCTTTAACTTTAATTATGGCATACAGCCTTGAAAGAATGGCCGATTTGCTGGTTAAGAACGGCGCGATAAAAAGCAAAGCGCTCGAAACTGCTTTTCGTTCGGTGCCGAGGGAAAAGTTCTTCCGCCACGACATGCAGGAATTTGCTTTTGAAGATTCCGCGTTTCCGCTGTGCGACGGCTCCACTATTTCGCAGCCGAGCACAATCGCAGTGATGCTCGAACTTCTTGACTTGGAAGAAGGACAGAAAGTTCTTGAGATAGGTTCCGGCTCGGGATATGTGCTCGCGCTGATAAGCAAAATCACAAAAAGAAAAGTTTTCGGAATTGATGTCAATAAATCGCTTGTGGAAATCAGCAAGGGGACGCTGAAAGGGCTTGAAATTGACGCAAAAGTTGGAGCGGGCGACGGAAAAAAAGGAATGAAGGAAGAGGCGCCGTTTGACAGGATTCTAATCAGCGCCGCGGTTGATGAAATTCCGGCCGAACTGTTCGGCCAGCTTGCCGGAGACGGAAAAATTGTCGCCCCTGTTGGGGATTTCTCGCAGAACATAACGGTTTTCAACAGCGAAAAAAAGAAGCTTTTTGAAATCGGTTCGTTCGTTTTCGTCAGGCTGAAATGAACTTGCCGCGGCTGCAAAATCGAAAATTGTACGCACAAATTTATATACCAATTAAATCCCCATCTTGGCTTATGGGAAGGGCCGAAAAAACAGCCGCCGAGGAAAAAAAAAGAATCGTTGTGGTGGGGGATGTACTGCTCGACAAATACGATTACTGCACCAACAGGGACAATCCGGAAAGCTCGGCGCCCTCCTACACAGTTCAGGAAACGGTTTACCTTCCGGGCGGTGCCGGAAACGTTGCAGCGAATTTGAAATCGCTGGGCGCGGAAACGAAGCTGATAGGGGTAATTGGAAAGGATGATAATGCAAAAATACTAAAGAGGGCGCTCGCAAAGCTGGGAATAAAATTTTTTATAATTGAAGACAAAAAAAGAAAAACAATAGTAAAGGAAAGAACCATGTCGAAGGCTGACGGCAGGTATCACTTCAGAAAAGACATTGAGCAGGGAAACGGAGTGAAAGTTGATTATGTTTCAAAAATAATGAAACAGATAGGAAACTGCGCGATAATAATCGTCTCGGACTACAACAAGGGGACGGTTTCCGAAAAGCTCATGAAAAAATTGAAGGCGAAGGGAATTCCGATTATTGTCGACCCGAAGCCGGCGCACATCTCATTTTACAAAAACGTTTTTCTTGTAACCCCTAACACCAAAGAGGCGCTGGAAATGTCAAAAAAGGAAGATGATTTCGAAGCGGCGAAATTTCTGCAGAAGCGCCTGAACACAAGAATCCTGTTGAAGAGGGGAAAGGAAGGCGTTGCTTATTTTGAAAAGGGAAAAAAGCCCTTCGCAATCGGAACGGAAGCGAAAAAGGTTTTTGACGTTACCGGTGCGGGCGATACAGTCGTAGCTACTTTTGCCCATTTCTACAGCAAAGGGCTTGAACTGCGTGAGGCGATAAGGCTGGCTAACAGGGCCGCGGGAATTGCAGTAGCCTATCCGGGGTGCTATCACGTAAAAGAGAAAGAAATCCTTCCCTGAATTAGGAACAAAAAAGTTATGCCCGCCGGCTCATGCCCTGCCGGTTTATGTCCTTGCCCTTTGCCTCAAATAGCGCTTTTTGCGCTTCTTTCTGCGCATTTTTTTCTTTTTCCATTTCCAGCGTTCCCTTGACCTTGTCTTCTTGAATCTGCTGGTATCTTTCGCCCGCTTAGACATCAATGCACCTTTCAAAAAACTTATTTCAAAAGCATTTATAAACCAAAGCTTCGACCGAAAAAACTAGTATTTTTTGCCCCTCGCTTTCTTCCATTCTGAAAAGAGCGCGAGGCATTCTTCGCGCAAAACTCCCTCGATTATTTTAACGCTGCTTTTTCCAATTTTTTTCATTTTTTCATCAGGAATCATCATTTCGTTGAACCCTATTTTTTTCGCATCTTTAATGGTCGTTCCGAAATAAACTTTTTCTATTCTCGCCCAGTGGATTGCGGAAAAGCACATTGTGCACGGCTCCGTTGTTGAATAAATTTCGCAGCCGCTTAAATCCCATTTTTTTAGTTTTCTACTCGCTTTTGTTATCGCCTTAATTTCCGCGTGGCTCACCACGCAATGGTCCAAAAGGACTTCATTGTGCGCATACGCAACAACTTTTCCGCCGCGAATAATGCAGGCACCAAAGGGCCCGCCTTCTTTTTTTCGAATCCCTTTTCTTGCCTCTCTTATTGCAAGAAGCATAAATTTTTCGCCGTGCTTTTCCGATTTTTTCATTATCCCTTCACCAGCATTTTCGCGATCTCAAGCTTTTCCTTTTCCGTGAGCGAATCAAAAATTTTTTTAATCAGTTTTTTCTTTTCGCCGGATGAAAGGCCTCTGAAATAATCAACCGCCAAATCCTCGTACATTCAAAACACCAAGAGATATTATTTTGCACCTGCTTTAAATTCTTTCCTGTGTTCGCCCCATTTTCTTTTCCTGCCGAAAAGCACAAACGCCGCCCCATTCAGAACATATTTCACGAGAGAAACCCCCATTATTTTCGCGAAGAAGACTTTTTCATCAAAATCATTTTTTTATTAAAATCACCTTTTCAGCAGACCCATTTCCTCACTAAAATTATTTTTTCTTTTTTCCAAGCTCTTTGAAAACGAGTGGGCTCCCAAAGGCCAAAACATTTGAGGGAACGTCTTTGTAAATAACGGTTTGGGCACTCACCATCGCGCCGTCGCCGATTGTTACCCCTGGAAGAATGAAGGAGCGTGCGCCGATTAAAACATTTTTCCCGATTTTTATTGGGCCGTAGCGGAACTCGCCAGGGTTAAATTCGTGGCAGGTAAGGAAACAACTGATTCCGATTACTGTGCCGTCGCCGATTTCAGTCATTTCGGGGAAAAAAATGTCGAGAGCAATATTCGGCATTATCTCAACATTTTTCCCAATCCTTACCCCCATGCACCTGTAAAAGAACTGCTTTTTTTGAGTAAATGGAATAATTTCCCCGAAATGTAAAAGGCACCAATTAAAGAGGACTCTTAACTTTGATTTCACTTTCGTCCACCCGGCCGAACTTTTTCCGGGTTCGACTTTTATCACTGTAAGATTTCTCATAAAATTACCTTCATTGTTTCACTGCAAATTTTTTCACATAAATATTCTTATGGCGCCAATACAAATACAAGTATGTTTCCAAAAATAAATATTATATTCATTAGGTAAAGGATTCTGTATTGGTCCTTCAAGTTCGCCTTCACAGGATCAAGAATTGCATTCTTAATCAGCGGCAGGAATATCAACACAATCAGTATTGGGAAAAGGTATTGAGGCGGAAGAAAGCCGAGCGCCGCCGATTTGAAAGTAAAAAAATTTATGAAAAGAATCATGTAGGATGCGGAGGCAATGAAAAGCAAAATGTAGGAATAAAGTTTTACTAATTTTTCCGGCACAAGCGCAACAGTGCTCCTCATTTTTATCATTATGTCGTGCTTCTTTGAAAAAAGCCTGTAAAGGGTATAGCCGCTTACTTGAACCCCCATCACAAAAAGCAGCGGAAGTATAGGCGTCGGCTGTGATAGAAGAGCTGTTGGAGAAACAAATAACACAAGCCCAGAAGCGTATCTGAAAATCGGATTAATCATCGAGCCGGAAATTATGTCAAAAACTTTTCGCGATTTAAGGCGGAAAGGCTCGACAGTATAAAGCAGCTGATTGATTACCATTATTGTCAGGCATACCACAAGCAGGTTGTCAAACCTGAAAGCAATTGAATAAGAAACAAAAATAAGGATTATTGAGAATAGAAGCGCTTGAGTTGGCGGAACCCTGCCGGACGGAATGGCCCTGTTTTTTTTCACCTTGTGCAGGAAATCTATTTTTCGGTCGGTATAATCATTAAGCGTATAAAGCCCGGACCAGAGAAACGCTACTGACATGAATCCTGCAAAAAATACCTGAAGGCTTACCTGCGCGTTGTAGGCATAAAACGCCATGAGCATCGCAACCATCATGTTGAGCAAAGATTTGCCCCATTCGGCAGGCCTCGCAAGCTCGACAAAGCCGCCCAGCCTTTTCACAAGGGAAAACTTCTTTTTGGCATTTTTTTCACCTGCTTTCTTGTCGATTCTTTCTGCAACTTTTTTCCTTTTCAATTTTTTTGTCATAATATTCACCTTGCCAAACTTTTTCCCAACATTAACTTCGCCGCATGTCAAAATTTATTTTCAATAATCATCCCTGAAATCGTTCCACGTCATGCTCTTGCCGAAAAGAAAAAACTTTACCCCGTTCAGGAAATAAGTTATTATCGAGATTTTTTTAAGCCTTCTTGTAGAAGTCCTTACAGCCATGCCGTTCGAATAAATTATCCTTCCTTTTTTGCGGATTCTTTTCGAAAAATCGTTGTCCTCGTTGGTTATGTTGTCTTCAATAAACTCATTGAGTTCCATAAAGGCTTTCTTTCTGACACCCATATTATGGCCGGGCATTAAACCAAATCCGAAGAAAACGCTTACCCTTGTAAGGCACTGCCAGAACAAAAAGGCGATTGTTAGTTTTAGCGAATCATCTTCAAGCGCTCTCACTGGGCCGGTGCATGCAATCGTGCTTTGCAGAACTTCATTTGCAGATTCCGCCCACTTTTTGTCCGCAATTGTGTCTGCGTCAATAAACAAAAGGTTTTTTCCGACCGCATACTTGGCGCCGCGGTTCTTTCCGTACCCGGCGGACTGCCTCCTGCAAATAACAACCTTGTCCGCATATTTTTTGGCAATTTTTACCGTTGAGTCAGTGCTGCTGCTGTCACTAACAATAATCTCATAATTTTCCCTCGGCATCGTTTGGCTAGCAAGGGATTGAAGGCATTTCCCGATAAACTTTTCCTCGTTCATCGCAGGAACGATAACAGAAACAGCAATTTTTTCGTTAAAACCGGCTTTTTCGCCCGCCCTCTTAGGGCGCTTCCAAAAAATCTCTTTTTCCACGAAATTTGGCATAACAATAATAAGCTTTATTTATATAAAAACCTTTTTAACCAAAAAATTTTCAAAAAATTTATTCAAAAACAACTTTACATCCCATTCAAATCACCTTTTTTGCAATAACACTTCCCAAATATAGAACCGCGGAAACGGAATTTTTATCCTATCGAGGTTTTTTGCAAACAAATTTTTTTCAAAAAGAAACCTATCTTTCGAGAAAAACAAAAACAAAGGGTAAAATAATGAATGCATTAAAGGAGTTTTACTTTGTTTTATCAATTTAAATTCTTCAGTTTTGAAAAGACCAAGAAGTTCCCTATCTTTAACGTATTCCCTTAAATGGGTCGGATCAATTACTCTTTTACCTCCTGCCACAAAAGGGCAGAAAGCATATTTTTTTTTGAATATGGTTGAAATGTAAGCCAAACCTTTTTTTTTCAAAACCCTTTTTAACTGCAAAGCCATTTTTTTATCATTAACATGTTCTATCACCTGCATTGAAACAACCAAATCAATTGAACTGCTTTTAATTGTCTTTAACTCTTCAGCAGAATCAATTTTTGCAATTATTCCATCATCAATCTTTTTTACAATTTCCAATCTCCTTTTTGACAAGTCTATTGCATAGACCTTCTTCCCTTTTAGAAGATTTTTTGATTTTAAAGCATAAAGAAAATTTCCGTCTCCGCAGCCGCAGTCAAGTATTGTTTTTATTTTTTTTGAAACCAAATAAGACCTAATTATTGAAGACACTTTTCTATCATAATATTGAACTGCCCAATCAGAATAATCTTCTACGTCCAAGGAAACCACTTTTAACTGTAATTTGCAAGCCGCTTATCATAATTAGCTTCTCTGGGAAGAACTCAAATTTTGCGAGAACCCACATTTTGCATATCGACAATAACCATCTTTGTATAAAAGCTTTTTCGATGCTCGGAAGTTTGCAAAGATTGATTTTAAAATCAGTATAGTCCCCTATATATCAGCAATCTTTGCAGTTGTTTTAGGTGAGAATATGGCGCTTGGGAGCATCGCACAAAAAATTGTTGACGAGCATAAGGAGAGGGAAAGGCAGAAAATGAGCCAGGCAAATCCAGCGGCGCAGCAAGAAGAAAAAGCCGCCGAAATAATTGACGGCGAGAAGAAGTTTTATTCCGCAAAAAGCGGCGAGATAATCGACGGTGAAACAGCCAGAATGGCAGAGGAAATAAGCAGCGACCAACAGCCGAAAGTAAATCCTGCGGCAAACGAACTGCAGAAACCATCTTGGGAAAGATGCAAATATTTCAAAAAAGAAGGCGAAAGGGAATTCTGCAAACAATTCATGTCACTTTGCGTAAGGGATAAATGCACGCCGAAAATAATGCGACATATTGACGACCCGGAACTGAGAAAAAAGTATTTGAAGGGAGAAAAGAAGGCTCAACCCTCAGGAATATAATTCACTTGTCTATTTCCCACGGAAAGATAACCCACTCGTCGCCGACCGATTTGTAGTAATAAATCCTGTACTTGCTGAAATCAATCTTGGTTCTTACTTTTTTGTAAAACAAAACAGCGATGTCGATTCTCGTGAATTTCTTTTTCAGCGCGCAAATCACTTTCTGCATCGTTATTCCTTCATCAATTATGTCATCTACTAGAAGGATGCTTGGCTTTTTTCTTGAAATTTTTTTGTTCCAGTGAATGTTTGTGTTCACCTGGCATTCACCTATTTTCCCGCCCTTCTTTTTGTACCTGCTGACAGAAACAATTCCAAGGGGCAAATTGAACAAATCGGATAAAAGCTTTCCAAAAATAAGGCCGCCTGTCGCGATGCAAACAATACCATCGTAATCTTTATTCGGAATTTTCTTGTAAAGCAATCTGCTTCCGCTCTCGATTTCTTTCCAGCTTATTCGCCTTTTCGGCATGAGGCTCACCAATTGAAATAATACAGAAGGAAGCTTAGGAAATATATAATACTTTCTTTGCCAAAAAAAGGCATGTGGCGCACAAATATAAATTTTGGCTTCGTAATATTTTTATGAAGCCAAAAATAAAGCCGAATTACAGGATTAAAACGGTAAAAAAAAGGCCTTCGATGCTACTGCGTGGCGTGGCAATCGGCGCAACAATACTTGCCCTAAAATTCGCGCCGCAATTTTTTGCAGCTGATGCCAGAGTCGCAAAAATAAACGCCGAAATCGCGGCACAAAACAAAATCCTGGCTGTGGAGCGCCAAAAAAATCCGCCCATGGTTCCGCTTGAAGTGAGATACAAAAACGGAAAAAGGGAAATTTTTAATCCTAATGAGCATGGAAACTGTACTGCATACGTAAAAAGGGCCGCAAAAAAATATTTCGGAAAAAATTATTTGGGCACGGCGGCATGGTTTCTTCCGGAAGAAAATAAGGTCGTACTAAGCGCCCTTTCACTGGCGAAAATAAAAATTCAGGGATAACGGAAAGGGAAATGGCTTCAAGCATAAAAGCTGGAACAATTTCTCCGGGAACAGTTATTGGAACAAGGTATACTGACAGCCAAATACAGCGGGACAATCCGCGGCTGGAATTTACGCACGTGATTCTTTACGCGGGCAACGGGGAATTCTGGCACAACCTTCACGGGCTGAAAAAGATTTCCATCGGCGAAATATATTCCTCAAAAGACGGGAAAAGAACTTTGTACCCGCTGGTTGTTTTTGCGCCAAAAAAATAAGAATTTAAAATCTGATTACCATTTGTGACCACATAAAAGGCACAAAAACCACAATCCAAAAGTTAGGCGAACAGAATGAACACATGGGTTAAAAACAGTTATTTTTGTTAAAATAAGGTATGGCTTCGCCCCTTAAGGGCAGAATAGGTTCTTCTGCTGACGCGGTTGTCTCAATTCTTTCCGCCGAATGGCCGTTATCAATAAAATCCATTTATTCCCGCATAAACCGTGAACACGGTTTTGGTGTAACCTATCAGGCAGTTCACAAAATAGTGTGCAGGCTCATCGCCAAGGGAGTGATACGAAAAATTGACGGCAAGTGCGAATTGGACATTAAGTGGGTTGAGAAAGAAAAGAATCGGTTTGAAAAAATAAGCGATTGCTACGGCGAAAAAGCCATTTCCTTTGCCCAACTTGAAAACAAAGGAACAATCAACCATTCACTCAAAACCCTCACCGAAGTAGCCCACTTTGTCATGGACTTTGCCATAGACTTCCCAAACCCCGAGAATAAGAAAACAGTATTCCACTGGTGGACGCTTTACCCTCCTTTTAGCCTCTCAAACACAGAATACCAACGCATGAAACTATCAATCGCAGTAAACGATATCTATATCCTTTGCCACTCAGAAACGCCTCTCAATAAAAGCTTTAAAGAAGAATACGAAAAAATGGGCGCAAAAGTAAAACTCGGAATGGATGCGCCCTTTAATCCAGACACGTGGGTAAGAGGCGACTACGTTTGCTACTTATATTTTCCAGCCGACTTTCGGCTCAAATGGGATAAATACTGCAACTCGAAAAGTACGCTAAAACTAGACTTTGACAAAATACTCCGTCATTTATACGACACCCGCGCAAAATTCAACCTCGTTCTCACAAAAAACGCCACCGTGGCTGATATGATACGCGAACAAACACTAAAACAATTCAAATAGCGCAAAAAAATCTTCCGTGCAATAACACCAACTTCTGTTCTTTAAAAACAAAATTGGCGGCAATGAAATCAGTAAACTAATTCAATCCAAAATAGCATACCCCGGCCGGGATTCGAACCCGGGTTACAAGCTACCTTCAGCAACAAAAAAACAATCCATGTTCGCGATAACGAATATGTCTTTTTCTTTTGGGATACTAACACTTTTCTTTTTTCGCAAAAAAGAAAAGGGGTAGGCTCTGAAAGGCTCGTGTGCTTGACCACTGCACTATCGGGGCGCCTGTTTCGCCAGGCGGGAACGAAGCACTATCTTCGCTTCGCTCGATAGAGCATGCTTCGCAATTTTAAACCTGACAAAAAAATACGTTTTTCGCCTAATACAGCTTGCCTTCGGCAGAGCTTCTAGAAAGATGCTACTAAAATGCTTTATAAATATTTGTATCAAATTCTTGTTAAGGAAAAATCGGTGGGCTGAAATGGCGGACATAAAAGAAGCTTTGGAAAGAAATTTCAAGAATGTTTATGTGTGCCAGACATGCAACGCCAGATTAAGGTGCGGAACGGGCAAGCCGCCAAGGTGCAGGAAATGCTACGGCAAGAGAATAAGGCAAAAGAAGAAAAGAAGAAAGTCAGTGTAAATCAATAAAAGCCCGAAAACAAAAAACTTTTAAACTAGGTTCAACCCTATTCTATTCTGATGAAAAAAATCAAAGCTTTGCTGCAGCTTATGCGCGTCGGAAACTGCGCAATGGCGGCAGCAGGGGTCGCAATCGGCTATTTTCTTTCAACTGCGGAACTTTCTGTCTCAATGCCTTTGCTTCTTGCAATGGTTTCGGTTTTTTTGATTTGCGGCGCAGGGCAGGCAATAAACGATGTTTTTGATGCGAAAATGGACGCAAAAATTTCGAAAAAAAGGCCGATTCCAAGCGGAAAAATCGCAAAAGGCGACGCGCTTAATATGGCGTTTGCCCTTTTCCTGCTCGGAGTGCTTGCGGCAATCCCATTAAATTTTACGGCAATTACAATAGCAATTGCATTTGCATTCCTTCTGATAATTTACTCGGCGGCGATGGGAAAGGCAAAGTACCTCGGAAACTTTGTGGTTGCATCCGGAACGGCATTTACTTTCGTTTTCGGTGCGGCGGCATCGCCCAACGGAATAATGCCTATCGTGATTTTGTTTGCGCTGAGCGCGCTCTTCGCAAACCTGGCAAGAGAATTAACAAAGGATTTTGAAGACATAAAAAAAGACAAGGGATTCAAGGTTAGCCTGCCTATGAGGGCGCCCCTTTCGGCAAAAATTTTAATCGCGGCGGATTACACGCTGGCAGTGTTTGTCGCGCTTTACGCGTACTGGCTCATCGGGCTTGGGACCATTTACCTCATTCTTATTATCTCGACCGCAATAATTTTCAGTTATTCCTATCTGCAGTTGATTAAAAAGAATTTCAAAAAAAGCCAGGAATACTCAAAGATAGGAATGCTCATAAGCCTGGCGGCATACGTTTCAGTTTTATTCATTTAGGCAAATTTCAAATTTTGGCGGGCACGTCATTCCAGTTATGCACATGCGCATCAAAAATTTTCATAGAAAAATTCCGTTGGAAGAATTTAAAAACAGAGAAGATTTTTTGTGAAAAAAATTCAGCCGAACCACTGATTGATGCTTTTTTGCTTTTCTTTTTCCTCGCGCGCAGAAATAATCCTATCGAGAGCGTTCCCAATCCTCTCGGCTGAAAAATCGTGTTTCGCAACCAAAAAATCAACCAGCTTTTCCTTGTCCGGCTTTTTAATTTCAAACTCCTTTGCATCAACTTCCCTGCTTGAGGGATTCATAAAAACATTTTCAATTTCTTTGTAATCAAACTCTGGCTCAAATTTTGCAGCCGAAATTATTTCTTCAAAAGAATTGTGCTGCTGAACAAGTTTAAGGGCGGTTTTCGGGCCGATTTTCGGAAACTTTTCGTTGAAATCCGTTCCAATCAGAATGCCGAGCCAAATAAGTTTTCTTCTGTCGATGCGCAATTGCTTTAACACATTATTAAGTTCTATATGCTGCGGCCTTATCTCCACATAAAAATTTTTTCCCGCAACCTTTCTTTTTCCAGTGATGCCGACATTTCTAAACAAATTGTTTGCGCCGAAGAGAAGACAGTCAAAGTCCTGGCTTGCGACGCCGAAAAGCTGGCCTTTTGATGCCATAACCGAAGCCTGTGCTTCCCCCTCCTGAGGGGATTCAATTACGGGAATTCCCATCAACCGCAAAAGTTGTTTCGCTTCTTCAACCATTTCAGGAGTCATTTTCAATGCGCGGGAACCCATTTTTCTCGCTTCCTCCAAATTGCCCTCCTTCAATGCCGTCGAAGATTTTTCTTCCGCATCCGTTCTTACAGCCCTTCGCTTTCTCAGCGTTTCTCTTTTCAATTCGGGTGGCTTGCCGTCAAAAATGTAAATCGGCTGAATCTCTTTCTCAATCAAATTAATTGTCCTGTAAAAAAGGCCGGCAAGATGGCTTGTTGTGTTTCCGTGCGAATCGGCAAGAGGCAAACCATCGGCGCCCCTTATCGAAGCGAGAAACTGGTAAAGCATATTGTAAGAGTCTATTCCTACACGTTTTCCCGCGAGAAAGTCGAGGGAAATTTCTTTCTTCTCTGCCAAATCCGAAAGGTTTACACCCATAAAACCACAGCGATTGCTCTACAAAAGCAGTGTGATTGGAAAGATTAATTAAACCCTTTTCCTACAATAAAATAGTCAAGCGCCTAATTTCATCTTATTCAAATTATCATTGTAAAGTAAGGAATCAGATTCAGAAGCAGCGAACCTATGAAGAGCCAGAGGAAAAGCCTGCCGATGAAGCGCCCGGTGTCATCCTTCGGCATGCCGAGGAAACTGAAGTAAGGCAGCAAAATTATTTTCGCCATCTTTCCGCCGTCAAAAGGATCCACTGGAATGTAATTGAAGGTGCCGATTGCAAAACTCAAAACCCAAAGCAGCAGAAGAATCCAAAAAATTGAGTTGTCGAGCCAAAGCGCGGGGTAGAACCAAACAGGCGCTTCTTTTTCAGCCTTAATCAGGCTGAACTGTACGCCGATTTTTTTCACGCCGAGGCTCTCAAATTCAACCGGCGTCACATTAACATCAATCGTGTTTCCGTCGCGCAAAACTACAAACGAAATATTTTTGTTGTTTAAAATCTGCGCATTTACATCCGACATTTTTTCTATCTTTTTCCCGTCAATAGAAATCACTTTGTCTTCCGCAAGCAGTTTTCCGTAAGAGGCGCCGGGCTTTGTGACGCCGCAAAAACTCACATTCTGATCAACTGAATCTACTTTTAGTCCGTTGTACAGCAGGTTCATCTGGCTCTCGATTGGCGCGGAAAACAAAAGCGAAAAAATGAAAAGCAAAATCAAGGCAACAGGAATTGTTACCAGATTTATCGTTGAGCCGGCGCTCAAAACCAAAAGTTTCTTTCTGTCAGGCAGTTTGTTGAAACTCTTTTCACTCTCCTCTACAAAGGCGCCTATTGGGAAGATTCCTGCAAGCAACAGCCCTACGGATTTTATTTTCTTCATATAGAACGCAAGTATCATTCCGTGGCTGGTTTCATGAACAACAAGAATAATTCCCAAAGAAATCCATCCCACCAATGGAATCACGACACCCAGCCCCGGAATCGGCACGCCAGGAAGAACGGGGGCGACATTCGGGCAGATTTGGATGTTTGTAAAAATCGAGTTTACGGAAAGGGCGCCGTAACCGAGCAAAATTGCAAAGCTAAAACCGCCGAAACCAAGCAGAATAAAGCCGATGAAAAGCGGAATTATCAGCGGCTTGAAAAAAGAGACCGTGAAAATAGCGGGCATCAGAAGGGCAAGGCAAACGTACAAAAAAACACAGAGCAAAACGGATGAAAGAAGGAGAACAAAAATTCTTTTCCGCTTCGGCAGTTTTCTTGCTTTCCAGTAATCGATTCCGGCGAGGCCGAATCCGACGAAAATACCGAAAATGCAGAATTTTTCCCAAATCTTTCCGAAGTGGGAGATATTTTTTATGGTTTGAACAAATCTCTTTGTTTTAACCATCGTGATAAAATAGGGAATCAAATACGGGCGGGAAAATTTGAAAAAGGACAGGATGACATTCGGAAGCAGCACAAGAGCGCCGAGAACGATGAAAAGCCAGAACCAGGGCGTCACGCCTGAAAGAAAAAATTCAATTAACGCAGTTAAAATTAAAATTCCCGCAAAAAGAAAGCCCTTCTTTTTATTCAAAACGAACGGCTTAACCTTTTTTTTCGCCGCAGGGATTTTTTGGCGAGAATGGGCGTGAAAACTTTTTTTAACCATTGTAAGAGTAGAAAGCGGCAAGAAATATAAAGGAAACTAATACGTGCGGCAGGCTGCAAAAGAAAAAATAATTAAAAAAAGGGAGGGATAGGGGCTTGGAGCCCCTTCCTCAAATTTGAAAATTTATTTATCGAACGAAATCTATGTCCAAGTCTCTGTCTCTGCTTCTGCCGCCGCCAATTCTGCTGCCGCTTCTGCTGTCGTCTCCAACCGGGCCCCTTATGAAAGGGCTGTGGATTCCTGTGAAGATGCAGATTACTTCCATTCTGTTTTCGAAGCTTGGATCTACTCTCGCGCCCCAAATTACAGTTGCCTTAGGGTCTATCTTGTCGGTAAGCATTTCACCAACGCTGTTAGCTTCTCCGAGTGTCAGGTCGGGTCCGCCTGTGATGTGTATAAGGCAGCCTGTTGCTCCCCTGACATCGATGTCCAAAAGCGCGTTCTTCAAAGTGTCTTCAACAACCTCGTTTACCTTATCAACGCTTTTTGACTCTCCAACCGCGATTACTGAGAGGCCCTTATTGCTCATTATTGAGCGAACATCCGCGTAATCCAAGTTGATCAATGAAGGCTGAGTAATTGTTTCTGTAATTCCTCTTACGGTTCTTGCAATTACTTCGTCCGCAACTTTGAAAGCGTCTTGTATTGGCAAATTAGGGACCAATTCAACCAATCTGTTGTTATCGATTACTACAACCGTGTCGGTTACTTTTCTCAAAGATTCGATTCCTTCTTCAGCCTTGATTAATCTTGCTTTTTCAAGGGCGAACGGGTAAGTAACAATAGCTATTACTATTGCTCCCTGCGCTTTTGCTATTTCAGCAACTACCGGCGCAGCTCCTGTTCCTGTTCCGCCACCCATACCTGCTGAAATAAATAACATATCGACGCCTGAAAGTATTTCTTCCAAAGCGTTTCTTGAAACTTCCGCAGCTTTTGCACCAACTTCCGGATAGCCTCCTGCACCCAATCCCCTAGTAACACTTTTTCCTATGAGGATTTTTGTGAGGTCGTCGTTTACAATAGCCAAGTGCTGCTTATCAGTGTTGATAGCAACTAACTGTGCCCCTGAAACTCCCATGTCGGCGATTCTATTAACTGCGTTACAGCCGGCTCCTCCTACCCCTATTACCATTATTTTTGGAGTACCAAATTCTTCCAATTTATCTTCGGATACTTTGGGAGATTTTCCTCCAATCGCATTTTCTATTATAGACTTCATGATATCACCCCTCCACGTTCCATACTCTAACAAAGTTAGAGAAAAATTATTCTGAACTATTATACGCATTAACTACTTAATAAGCATTTCTCCAAAAATGCAACCATTTTAACACGCCGATTTTGAAATGGGGGAAAAAAATCAAGGTTGAAAATTTTTAGGGGGAAACTTTCGACACTTTCATTCCGATTTTGAACCATTTTCTAAAAAATTGGCTGGAATCCGAACAATTCAATCATTAACTACTAAAATAAAAAATTAAAAGTGTTAAAATTGGTTAAAATTAACTAATAGCCAATAAAAATGCACAAAAAAACAAACAAAGCAATAATAAACAACTAAAAAATTTATTATTTTATGTATACTAGGGGCGTTTTGGTTATGTTTAAACCGCCCCCTGAACACTGAAAAAAGCACTTATGTAGAAACACCTCTTCATAACAAAAAATAAAAATCTTTGAAAATGTTAAAAAAGTTGGTTATGTATATGTATGGTTATTATTGGTTTTGAGATGGCGAAAAGCCAAACGATATTATTATTACCATTTTGACCACTATACAATAGTATTATCACCATTTTGACTGTTTAAATGTGTGGTGGGAACACTTTGGCTTCAAAGGCAGTTTTTTCAGACATAGATGGAACTCTTTCCAGCGGATTTATCACTGTTGACTTCATCAGGCATCTTGCCGAGAAAGGAATTTTGAAGAAAGAGCCATTTGGAAGGCATGAAAGACTTATGCAAAGCTACAAGGAAGGAAAAATAAAGTATATTGATTTGGTTCCAAAATGGAGCAGGAGCGTTGCTGATTGTCTGGACGGATTGCCTGTGGAAGAGGCAAAGCGGCTGGCAAGGGACTTTTTCGAGGAATGGAAGGGAAAAAATATCTACAAAAGTACGAAACCGCTTGTAAAGCTGCTCCACGAGAAGGATTATTTGTTCCTTTTGATAAGCGCAGGATGGGAAGAACTGGCAGGGCTTTTCGCCGAAGAAATAGGCGCAGATAGTTTCTCGGGAATGAAAATCAGGACTTCGAACACAAAAATAACCAATTTCATCGAAAACGAGCTTTATTTGGAAAAGGGAAAAGCGGAGGAAATTCAGGCGCTCATCAAAAAATACGGCATCGACAGGGAAAAAACGATGGGGATGGGCGACAGCATCCAGGACAAGGCGATTTTTGAAAACGTGAAGAAACCGATTGCCTTGAACCCGTCAAAAGAACTCCTCGCAAAAGCGGAAAAAAAAGGATGGTACATAGGAACACACGAAAATGTGTTGGAAATGATGGAAAATTGCTTCAAGAAAGAAGTGAACAGACCAAGCAGATAGATAAAAAATTTATTCAGAAAAATAAAAACGCCAATGCGCCCACAAAAAACAAGCCTTTCTCCAACAACAAAACTTTATAAAAGAATTCCAAGTCAAATGTTAAATAGAATCAGCTGGCGCAACAAAAATGCCGAGCAAAGCGAGGCACGCTGCATCGAACGCAAGCGAAGATGCTGCCCAAGTGCCGGCTGATTGAGCAGCCGTGCCCGAGTAGCTCAGCAGGTAGAGCATTCGACTGTTAATCGAATGGTCGTAGGTTCAAATCCTACCTCGGGCGTTGAATAAAAAAGTTAAAATCGAAGGTGATCAAATGGGAATATCAAAAGATTTGGTGTTGAAAATAATTCTTGTAATTTCAATCGCAGGAATTCTTTTCTCGGGTTTTCTTTCATTCAGGGAACTTTCAACTGGGCAGGGTTCATGCTCGAATGTAATAGGCGTTACGTGCGGCATTGCCGACATACCGCCATGCGTTTACGGCCTGGCGATGTACAGCATAATATTTGTGCTCTCTTTGCTCGGATTGAAAAGCAAGAAATAAACTGAACGCCATCAGCACCCAAAAGCATGGCAAAAACAAAAGTAATAAAAAGGGCAAGCGCAATAGTTCTAACAGAAAGAACTTAACTCCTCATTCGGGGGTCGAAATTGTGAAAAGAACTTTAATCATAGCGAAGCCCGACGCCGTCAACAGATGCCTTATCGGAAAAATAATTTCGAGATTCGAGGACAAGGGGCTGAAAATAGTGGGTCTTAAAATGGACCACTTGAAGGTTTACACGCTGCGGGAACACTATAAACACCACGAAGACAAGCCTTTTTTTGAGGAAATCGTTGAATACATGGCAAGCATACCGTGTGTCCTGATGGTTATAGAGGGCAAGGACGCGGTAAACGTTGTAAGGAAACTTGTAGGAGACACCTGTGGAAGAGAGGCTGCGCTGGGAACAATACGCGGGGATTATTCTCTGAGCGCGCAGACAAACCTCATACACGCTTCCAAGGACGAAGAAACGGCGAAAGAGGAGATAGCGCGCTTCTTCAAAGAGGGTGAAATATTCCAATACGACAAAATGAACTTCAACTGGATTTATTGTAAGTCTGAAAAGGGCCTTTACGACCCCGCAAAGAAAGAAGGGAAAACCGTTGAAGAAAACGGCGGCCACCAGGCCCCTCAAAAATAACTCTTTTTCTGCCGTGGCCAAATCTGGAAAACAGAAACCAATCAAAGAAAGAAAAAAAACCAGGCAAAAAAATTATTTAAGAAAAATTAAAAAAACTAAAATTTGTACTTTGAGCCGGAGAAATTAAAAGTCGCAAAGTAATCCAAAGGAGTTTCCGCGCGCCTAATTAATTTCACTTTCCCACTCTGCCGGAGCAAAAGCTCGGCTGAACGCAACTTGCCATTATAATTGAAACCCATCGCGTAACCGTGGCCGCCGGCGTTGTGAATCGCAACAATGTCACCCATCCCTATTTTTGGAAGCATCCTGTCAATTGCGAATTTGTCATTGTTCTCGCACAAAGAACCGACAACATCATACTTGTTTGTGAGGGGCATATTTTCTTTTCCAAGAACGGTAATGTGATGGTACGCGCCGTAGAGCGCCGGCCTCATAAGATTTGCCATGCAGGCATCCAACCCGATGTACTCTTTGTAAATGTGCTTTTCGTGAATCGCCCTTGAAATGAGATAACCGAAGGGACCTGTCATCATTCTGCCGTTCTCCATAAATATTTTCAGCGGCACCAAACCATTTTTCACAATTTTTTCCTCGTATTCCCTGCGAACACCCTCAGAAACAAAATTCAAATCAACCTCTTTTTGCTCCGGCTTATAAGGGATTCCTATCCCGCCGCCAAGATTCACAAATTCGAATTCGATTCCGGCCTCACGCGAAATTTCAACCGCAAGTTCAAAAAGCATGCGCGCAGTTTCGACAAACGCATCGGCATCCAATTCGTTTGAAGCAATCATCGTGTGTATGCCGAACCTTTTCACGCCCTTTTGCCTCATTATTTTATAAGCTTCAAAAAGCTGGGGCCGGGTAAGGCCGTACTTTGCGCTCTCGGGATTTCCGATTACATTTCCGGCCTTTGTCTGCCTTAAAGGGCCCGGATTGTATCTGAAGCAAATCAAATCAGGAATGCCCGCATATTTTTCAAGAAAAGGAATGTGGGTTATATCGTCAAGGTTTATTATTGCTCCGAGCTCCTTTGCCTTTTTGCACTCTCCCGCGGGAGTGTCATTGGAAGTGAACATTATATTTTCACCAGTGATTCCGACTTTCTCCGAAAGCATAAGTTCTGGAAGAGAACTGCAATCGGTGCCGCACCCTTCTTCCTTCAATATTTCCATCAAATACGGGTTAGGGCAGGCTTTTACGGCAAAATACTCTTTGAAGCCTTTGCACCACGAAAACGCCTTGTAAAGTTTGCGGGCATTTTCCCTTATCCCCCTCTCGTCATAAATGTGGAAGGGCGTCGGATATTTTTCTATTATTTCTTCAATTTGTTTTTTAGTGAAAGGCAAATCGCTGTCCTTGTTCATCTTTCCACCGACAAAAATTTTTTTTAATCAAATTTTTACAAAATTTTTTACAATTTAAATTGACAAATTCTTTTTCACGCTTTCAACCGCTTTAATAATATTTTCCCTGTGGCCGAAGGCGGTTACCCTGAAGTAACCTTCCCCGCTCGGCCCGAATCCGGAGCCGGGAGTCACGACTACGTGCGCCTCTGAAAGCATTTTATCGAAGAATTCCCATGATTTCATTTTGTTTGGGGTTTTAACCCACAAGTAGGGCGCGTTCACGCCGCCAAAAACCTTTAATCCCTTCTCCTCAAGCCCTTTCTTAATTATGCGCGCATTCCCCATATAATAATCAATTATTTTCTGGTTCTCTGCCAAACCTTGCTCATTCAAACAAGCGAGACCGCCCTCCTGCACAATATTCGAGGCGCCGTTGAACATGGTTATCTGGCGCCTGTTCCACAAAGAATTTATTTTTCCGGGAGCGGCATCTTCTGCAACCAAATTTTTTGGGACAATTGACCATCCAAGACGCACACCTGTAAAGCCGGCGCTCTTTGAAAAGCTGTTGATTTCAATCGCGCACTCCTTCGCCCCCTCCACTTCATAAATGCTTCTTGGAAACTTTGGGTCGGAAATAAATGTGGCGTAAGCGGAATCAAAAATAATCACCGCTTTGTTCTTTCGTGCATAATCAACAAATTTTTTGAGCTGTTCTTTTGTCGCGGCTGTCCCGGTTGGGTTATTCGGAGAGCACAAATAAATCAAATCAACTTTCTGCTTCGGCACTTCTGGAAAGAAGCCGTTTTTTTCATTACAGGGCATGTAAACAAAACCCGCATACGTTCCGTCCTTTGCTTTCCCGCTTCTTCCGGCAATGACATTGCTGTCAACATAAACCGGATAAGCCGGATCTTGCACCGCGACCACACAATCCTGGCTGAAGATTGAGGAAATGTTTGCGGAATCGGGTTTCGCGCCGTCGCTGACAAAAACTTCATCCGCTTCAATTGAAACCCCGCGCCCTGTATAAAAGTCAGCAATCGCTTTCCTTAATCTGGTGTCGCCCTGCTCGTCCCCATAACCCGTATACGTTTTCACGTCAGAAAGCTTTTCCACCCCCAGTTTGAGCGCTTTTATGATGCTCGGTGCCAAAGGCTCGGTCGTGTTTCCTATTCCAAGCCGCAAAACTTCGACACCCTGATTTTTTTCCTGAAAAGCTTTGGTTCGCTTCGCGATTTCAGGAAACAGGTAGCCCGCAGCGAGCTTATCATAGTTGCTGTTTATCTTTGCCATTTGCCCACCACTAACTTTTGTTCAATTTATTTTTTAAAGCAAGCCAAAGTTTTTGGATATTTTTATTTTAAGATCTTTAAATCTTTCATTACCTGCAAAACCTGCGCCTTGTGTTCCGCGCTCATCTCGCACATCGGGAGCCTGTAAACTTCCTCGCACATTCCCATCCGCGCAACCATGAACTTAATAGGAATAGGGTTAGTTTCAATGAACTCCGCAGAGAACATCGGGGAAATATTCTTATTCAATGCTTCCGCCTCTTCGATTTTTCCCGCGAGGGCAAGGTCAACCAACTTCACCATCTGCACGGGCATAACATTCGCAGCAACGCTGATTACCCCGTTGCCCCCCGATTTCACAAGCTCAAGGGTGAAATTGTCGTCGCCGCTGAGGACACTGAACCCTGCAGGCCTCTTCGCAATAACATCCCTTATTTGATTCATGTCGCCGGAAGCCTCTTTGACGCCTATAACGTTCCTGCACTCGCTTGCAATCCTCATA
This sequence comes from Candidatus Iainarchaeum sp., assembly GCA_026397015.1. Taxonomy (GTDB): domain Archaea; phylum Iainarchaeota; class Iainarchaeia; order Iainarchaeales; family JAAZKV01; genus JAPLVR01. Next base: position 17,343 of record JAPLVR010000001.1, on the reverse strand, counting down.
AGCGTGGGGGTTTCAACATTTACCGCGGTTCTCCCCTTGATGTTGTAAATAATAACAGGGATTTTTATGGCATTTGCAATCGCCTTGAAGTGCCTGTACAACCCTTCCTGGGTCGGCTTATTATAATAAGGGTTTACCAAAAGAATTGCATCGGCGCCGTCGTTTTCGGCGTGTCTTGAAAGCTCAATAGCTTCCTTTGTGCAGTTGCTTCCTGTTCCTGCAATAACCAAACGCCTGCCGTTTACCTTATCGATTGTAAATTTGATAACCTCTGCATGCTCTTTGTGGTCAAGCGTCGGGCTTTCCCCCGTTGTTCCGCACGGAACGATTCCGGCAACGCCGTTCTTTATCTGAAATTCGATTAATTTTCCAAGAGCATCATAATCGACGCTTTCATCCTTTTTGAAAGGAGTAATTATTGCGGGAAAAACCCCTTGAAACTTGATTTTTGAATTATTTTTATCTTTTTGAGCCATCATATCAACACCCCTGCTTTCTAAATCCAATTATTCTTCTTTAACCAAATAAAATTATTTTGTTTTTATTATTTCATTCATCAAATCATCAATACTATAAAACCCTTTCTTTCCTTTTATGAATTCCGCAGCTAGAACAGCGCCGAAAGCAAAACCTTCCCTTCCGCGCGCAATGTGCTTCATCTCAATAGTATCAACCGGGCAATCGAAAAGAACCGTATGCGTTCCGGGAATGGAGCCGCACCTCACGCTTGCAACATGCAATTCATCGGGGTTGGGCTTCCTGTCCGCAAACCTGTCCATCACAACTTTCTTTTTGCGCTTCATGTTTTCCAAAATTATTTTTCCGATTATCTGCGCGCTGCCGCCGGGAGAATCCTTTTTCTGGTTATGGTGCACCTCGTAGACGGCGGCATCGTATTCGGGCAAATTGTTCATCATCTTTGCGGTTTCTTTCACCGAGCGGAAAAAAACATTCATTCCGATGCTGAAGTTCCCGCTCCAGAGGCACCCGATTCCCCTTACCGCGCCTTTCATTTCATCCATCTTGTCGTACCAGCCGGTCGTGCCAATCACGAGGTTCTTCTTTAGCGCAGCAACTTTTTTCGCATTTTCCAAAACAGAGTTTGCGTTTGTAAAATCAACACACACATCCGCGCCCGAAATGCTTTCAGAATTTATTTCCCCAAAATCGGCTCCCGCCTCAGCGGAATCAATTTTTACGACCAAATGTTTTCTTTCAATGGCAATTTTTTCAACTGCTTTCCCCATTTTGCCGTAACCAACCAACGCAATTTTCATTTACAAAAACCTCGCACGCTAAAAACCAATAATTAAAGCCCTCTGCAAAAAGATTATAAATGGCTACCGGCGGGGGTCAGGAATATATTATTCTTCGGGCGAGCTTTTTTTGAAGCGTCTCCAATTCCCCCAGTTTCATGCCTTCTTTAACCGCCATATCTTCAATAATGGGGCCTATTTTTGGATGCATCGCCGATATTTCTTTCTGAAGTTCACCAAATTTTCTAATCCAAGAATCTGCTTTCCCAAAATTCCCGCGGCGCATTTCTGCTGCCGCAAAATACGCAACCCTGTTCAGGTTTTCAAGTTTAGTTATGCCCGCATTTCTCAATACGGCCGCCCTTGACAAAGAGTCTATCTCTTTACCGCTGACACGTTTGCCAAAATAAGCCGGCTTCCCTGACCGCAAATCGTAAGTTACGTTGCCCACCCTGAGCATCAGACTGCTTTTGTCACAGCGTTCATAAATCCTGTTTTTCCCGCGCCCTTCGCCCTGCTGACTAAAAATTCTTATTTTTCTGCCTTTAATTACAAAGGGCCCACGCGGAATCATAAAGTATTTTGAACCGGAAATATTTATACGGGTTTTGATAGGCATTCAGCCGGCAACATCAAGTAAGAATAAAAAAATAAAAATTAGAAATCGGGCCCAACTTTCGCCGGCCCGTTAAAAAAACACTTTTTTTAAAGATAAAAAATACAAAATCCTATCTCTTCAATCAACCATGCCGTGAGAATCAGTAATCTCCGGATTCTTCGGAAGATTCAGACCTAAAGTCTCTCCTTCCTCCGCCGCTTCCGCTGAATGGTTTCTTGTGTTTTTGGTAGCAATCCCTGCAGTATACAGGCCTGTTACCGTCAGGCTTGAAAGGCACTTCAGTTTCCTGCCCGCAATCGGAGCATGTTACCTTGTGCATTGGCCTGCCGAATTTATCTTGTCCCATTTAATTTATTCACCTTTTTTATTTACTAACCCATCTGCCGAAAAAATCTCAAAAAATTTGAAACTTCTGGCAAACGAATCGTATTGATTTATCGGACACATAGCTTTAAAAAGCGCATTCCTGCATTTGTGCCAGCGCAACTACTTTGCAATTTTCGGCAAAATTCTTTTCAGGTTTGGCGGCACCCAAAAACAAAAACCTGGCAATGAAACCGCAACCGTGCAGGACAATTGTTTAATAATATTTTGTTTTGGGAGTATGATATATTGGCGGTGCAAAAGGCCGTGCCTTTGGGCGGGGTTTGATTCCCTTTGCTCCCTTAGCGCAAAAAAAGTGCAGGAGTTGAAGCAGATGAAAAAAACAAAAAACGGAAATGAAAAAGTTTCGAATAAAAATGAGGCGAAAAAAAACGGCGGCGGAAAATTTGGAAAAAAAGTAATTACCCTGGAGAAGGACGAGATACCGACGCACTTCTACAATGTGCTGGCGGATTTGCCTTTCCAACTGGACCCGCCCACAGGCGACCTCAGCATACTGCCGAAAATTTTTCCAAAAGCAATACTCGGGCAAGAAATGGCAACCGAAAGGTTCATTCCGATTCCGGACGAAGTGAGGGAGCTTTACGCTCTCAATGGAAGGCCGACGCCGCTTCAGAGGGCGGAAAAACTGGAAAAAGCAATCGGCACGACATGCAGAATATATTTCAAGCGCGAAGACACAACCACCACCGGAAGCCACAAGCAGAACACCGCATTTGCACAGGCGTATTACATTTCAAAAGAGGGTTACAAAAATGTGGCGACCGAAACCGGCGCTGGACAGTGGGGCTCCGCATTGGCGCTGGCGTGCAACCACTTCGGATTGCATTTGAAAGTTTTCATGGTAAAGTGCTCTTACGACCAGAAACCGGGCAGAAAAACGGTCATGAAGTTTTATAACGCCGAAATCGTTCCGAGCCCGAGCAACGAAACAAAAATCGGAAGGGAATTGCAGAAAAAGTTTCCTGGAACGAGCGGAAGCCTGGGAATGGCGATAGCGGAGGCGATAGAAGTGGCAAAGGAACGCGAAGACACTGTATACAGTTTGGGAAGCGTTCTGAACCATGTGCTGCTGCACCAAACAATAATAGGGCAGGAAGTAAAAAAACAACTTGAAAAAATAGGCGAAAAAGCCGATGTAATCATCGGATGCGTTGGAGGGGGAAGCAACTTCGGCGGAATCGCGCTGCCATTCATCCCTGACAAATTAAAAGGCGCCGACATAGAACTAATCGGAGTTGAACCGAGAGAGGTGCCGAGCATCACAGCCGGGCCTTACAAATACGATTACGGGGACACCGGAAAGCAGACACCGCTGCTGAAAATGCACTCTCTTGGCGCGGACTTTGTTCCGCCGGCGATACACGCGGGAGGCTTGAGGTACCACGGAATGGCACCGATAATTTCAGCACTCGTCGTGCACAACCTTGCAAAAGCCGAATCATACTCGGAGGAAGAATGCTTCAAAGCGGCGAAACTATTTGCGGAAACGGAATCAATTATCCCGGCGCCGGAATCGAGCCACGCAATAAAAGGGGCTATTGAGGCCGCGAAAAGATACAAGAACAAAACAATTGTGTTCAATCTTTCAGGGCACGGTCTCCTCGACCTTGCAAGCTATGAAAAAGCGCTCCACCTGTAGGGGCGCTTCAAGCGGCACAACTGTGAGAGGTGCTTTTTTAATTGTTTTGTGGCGCGAATAGTACAATTGGTGTGGGTGATTGTATGCTGGTAAAAGATTTGAAGCCGAGAATGAACGTGGATGAAATTATTCTGGAAATAGTTTCAAAGGAGGAGCCAAGAGGGTTTGCGAGCGCAAAGGGCACCGGAAAGGTTTGTAACGCCGCCGCAAAAGACACCGACGGAAAAGAAGTCTCTTTGACTCTTTGGAACGAGCAGTGCGCCGAAATAAACGAGGGCAACAAAGTAAAGATAACAAACGGCTGGACTTCTGAATTCAGGGGATCACTCCAAGTGAGCACCGGAAGAAACGGAAAAATAGAAGTAATATAAAAAAAATTTTCCACAAACAAATCTTTTTTCTTTTGGTAATTTTAGATGGAAAAGCTCTGGAAAAAAATCGATTCAATTTATCTGAGGAACCTGCAGGATTACTGGCACGACCCGATTACAAGCAAATACCTCGGAAGGGAAGCGGGCGCATTCGAAGGATTCCTTATTTTAAGGAAGGACAAAAAGCCGCTTTGGGTTTCGCACCCTTTCAATTATGCGCAGGCAAAAAAAGAGTTTTCAAAAAAAATTTTGGTAAAAACATTCGACACCCGAAACTCTTTAAAAAAAATATTTGAAAAGAAACTTGGAAAAAAAGTTGGATATAACGGAACGCATCTGACGGTTGTGGAACTCAAAAACCTTAAGAAAAAATTCCAGAAGAAAAAATTTATTGATGTTTCAAATGAACTGCTCGAAAGCAGAAAAATAAAATCAAACGAAGAAATCCAAAAAATCTCTGCCGCGGCAAATGAAACTAAAAAGCTCTTTCCAAAAATAAAAAAAATGTTAAAAAAAGGAATAACCGAAAAAGAATTGGCTGCAAAACTAAAAGAGGAAGCGCAAAAAAACGGGATGGAACTGGCTTTCTGCATCGTCGCGTTCGGAAAAAACACCTGCCAAATACATCACGCGCCGAATGATACAAAATTTTCTTTTGGCGCCGTAATGATTGATATTGGGATAAAGCTTGGCGGTTACCACTCAGACATCACAAAAACATTTTGGGTCGGGAAAAAAATAAAAGAATTCAAAGAATTTGAAAAAGCGAGCGTGAAAGTGGAAACTGGGATAAAAAATATTGAAAAAAAACTTGCACCCGGAATAACAGCCGAAAAATTATTTGAGGAAACAAAAATTCTTGGGAAACTGCCGCATGCGCTCGGCCATGGAATAGGGCTTGAAACGCATGACGCCTTAACAATCGGGGAAAAAAGCAAATGGAAATTAGAGGAAGGGATGGTTCTTGCAGTCGAGCCAGCCATTTACACAAAAAAATTCGGCGTTAGAATCGAACACAACTATTTAATCACAAAAAAAGGGTTCAGAAAGCTTTAACTTCATCATCGCCTACGAAAGCAAATTTATCAGCGTCATTATTTCCGAAGCGTGCTGCTCTATGACATCTTGACTTCTGAATTCTGAGGCATATTCTTTCAACGCTTCCACAACCTTCATCAGGCTTTCCTTTGTAGGGTTTGAGTAAGAGCCATTGCCGCCGCAAAAACCGGCCTTGCAAAAAATCCCCCTTATAAAAACATCAATATACTGCAACTTGAAATTCTCGAAATCTCCATCAGAATCGAATTTCCTAAAAGTCCTGACTCCTTCAAGCTGTTTTGAATGCGCAGCGATAAAGCATCTTATTATTGCGTCGCGAACCATCAAAGGCGCTACAGGATTTCCCGTGTCAACACCATAAATTATTGCCATATAAAAATCACACTCTTGCATTAAATGAGGCTTTCAGATTTAAAATAATTGTGTTTAGGTTTTCGCCTAAGAAAAAGGCAAGGTATTTAATAAGGAAAGACGAATAGTTGTTTAGGCAGAAAAATGGTGCGAAAAATGGATAAAAAAATATTCTCAATTTTAATAATTGCAATTCTTGTCGGAAGCATTCTCTCGATATCCGGCTGCAACGTAAAGCCGCCCTACACTTCAGTTGTCGGAAAAGAAATTCCCAAATTCAAGGATTATAACGAGCTAGTTGGCGCATTCAAAAAAGCGCAACTCAGCGGAGGATACGGAGGGTATTCCAGGGGATTTGGAATTGGAGACATGTTAATGTCAACAACCTCGATGAAATCAAGCGCAGAAAGCGCGACAAATGCGGCGCCCCAAGCAACGGGCGGCACTACGGATTACTCAAAAACAAATGTGCAGGTCGAAGGAGTGGATGAAGCGGACATCGTCAAGAGCGACGGAAAATATATCTATAATATCTCACAGGGAAGGCTTATCATTACGGATGCTTATCCGATTGAAAATTCGTCCATTGTTTCGAAAACAGATTTGAACGAGCTTGGGCCGGTTGAAATGTTCATTTCGGGCGACAAGCTTGTTTTGTTCGGAACAAAATACAGATATTTGGTTTACAATTATTATGACCAAGTTGCGGGAAAAACCATGGCAAGGTGCGCAATTGGCGGCGAAATTTTGCAAAATTATCAAGACGGTGCGGCAAGGTGCGTCATCCCGCCTTACGAAGGCAGCGGAGCGGCTGTGAGATTATACGATATCTCAAACAGGGACGCGCCGACAATTGAAAAGGAAATAGAGTTTCAGGGGAGCTACGTTGATTCAAGGATGATAGGAAATAATGTGTATTTTGTAATTGAAAGCTATCCTGATTACAGGGCATTTATTTACAAAGACGGAAATATTGACACAAACAACGAAATAAACATTATTCCGATGATTATTGAGAACGGAAAAGCAAAAAGGGTCGCAGAGCCGACCGATATCGGTTATTTGCCGCCGATGAGGGTTGACCAATTCATCACAATCGCATCAATAAAAATTGATTCAGGGGAGATGCAGAAAGAAACAGTTGTTGGGGATGCAGGAAACATTTACGCTTCGGCAGAAAACATTTACATTTCAGCAAATGTCTGGCCGGATTATACGCCACTTTATGAGCTTCAAAGAAGAATAGCTGACGGAAACATAACCGACGCAAACACAATAGCAAAAATGATAGAGGCTGCAAACATTGATTCAACAGAAAAAACTGTTGTAAATAAATTTGCGCTTGAAGACGGCAAGATTGTTTTTATGGGACAGGGTGCCGTGCCAGGGTACATTCTGAACCAGTTCTCGATGGATGAATACAACGGAAATTTCAGGATTGCGACAACAAAGCACCCCCAAAACAACTGGTGGATTCAAAGCATTGTGGGCGGGCCAACTGAAACGCCAAAGAGCACGAACAACGTTTATGTTTTGGACTCAAATATGGGAATCGTGGGAAGGCTTGAAGACCTCGCACCTGGAGAGACAATTTATGCCGTTAGATTCATGGGCGAAAGGGGATACGTTGTTACTTTCAAAAAGGTTGACCCCCTGTTTGTTATCGGTCTCGATAATCCAAGCGAACCGAAAGTTTTGGGAAAATTAAAGATACCTGGGTTTTCTGATTATTTGCACCCGATTGACGCAACCCACATAATCGGAGTAGGAAAGGAAGCTGTTGAATCGACATATGGGGACTTTGCATGGTACCAGGGAATGAAGATGGCAATATTCGATGTGAGCGACGTTGCAAACCCAATTGAAATGCACAAAGTAACAATAGGCGACAGGGGCACAACCTCATACGCGCTGGACGACCACAAGGCATTCCTGTACGACAAGGCAAAAGAGCTTCTTGTGCTGCCAGTAACGCTTTATGAAATAAAGGACAAAGAAGAGCCAAGACCTACCACGTGGGGGCCAAGCTACGGCGAACCGGTTTTCCAGGGTGCAATCGTATACAAGGTTACGCTTGAAAACGGATTCGAAGAGAGGGGAAAAATAACGCACGTGACACCTGAAGAGGAACTGAAAAAAGGATACTATTACGGCGACGAAACAAACATAAAAAGGGCGATGTACATCGGCAATGTTTTATACACCCTTTCCGATTTAAAACTCAAGGCGAATTCTCTCGACGCGCTCGAAGAGCTTAAAACATTCGAATTCGGAAAAGGAAACACGTATGGGTACTATGGCTACGGGAGCTCAGTTGGAGGAAGCCCTGGAATTATGTGGGAATCCGTTGATGCAACCGTAACAAGCAAATAGCCGGCTGCCTATTTCACTTCTTGCATAAAAGAAAGTCCGAGCGTGAATCCTTCCGCGGCTTTGCCGGAAATAAGAGTTCCATTTGTTGATTTTGCGCCCGCAGTTAAAATTCTCATGTTGCCCCAAAGGTCTCCGCCGCCGAACCTAAACACGCCGGAAACTCCTACTATTTCCTTATTCTTCAAATCCATTTTTTTATACTTGTTGCCCTCGAAGCAGCTTATCGAGGCTTCTTTGAGAACCCCTGAAACATCCACGACCTTACATTCCCTAAGATTGTTGTCAACCATCGCCTGCTTGACACAGGAAACAACATCGTCGTCCTCGGAAAAAACCAGCTTGAGAATTTTTTTTTCCATTTTTCCGGTATAAATCATTGAATCAATATTAGACATTTAAAACACCATTCCCAGGCAACTAAAAGGCAATAATGTTAATTTAATGCATTTGATTTTTAAACAAATCCAATGCGCAATCTTTAAAGTGTCCAAATGGAAAAGAAAAAACCGGAATTAATGCTTCCCGCCGGAAATCTTGACATGCTGAAGGCTGCCGTTCTGAACGGTGCGGATGCTGTTTATTTCGGCGCAAAAAAATTCAACGCAAGAATGCCCGCGGAAAATTTTTCAGAAGAAAATATGAAAGACGCGATTGATTTCTGCCATTTGCACAAAAAAAAGGCTTACTTGACACTGAACACACTAATAAAGGATTCGGAAATGGAAGATGCAATTGAAATCGCGAAACATGCCTATGAAGCCGGAATAGATGCTATAATTGTGCAGGATTTGGGTTTGATAAAAGTGCTGCGCAAACTTCTTCCGGAGCTTGAATTGGATGCCTCAACGCAAATGACCTGCCACAATTCTGCGGGCGCGAAATTTTTGGAAGGAATAGGAATAAAAAAAATTGTTCTCGCGCGAGAATTGAGCTTGAACGAAATAAAAGAAATAAAAAAAAGCACCAAAGCAAAAATAGAATGCTTTGTTCATGGCGCCTTATGCTTCTCATACTCCGGCCAGTGCCTGTTCAGCAGCTTTGCATTCAACAAATCCGGAAATAGAGGAATGTGCCTACAGCCATGCAGGCTTCCATATTCAATGACGCCGAACGGAAATCAAAAATTTACGGGCAGAAAATCAGGGTATGTGCTGTCAATGAAGGACCTCATGACGATTGACAAAGTGAAGGAGCTCATCGACGCAGGGGTCGGCACGTTCAAAATAGAAGGAAGGCTGAAAGGAGTTGGTTATGCAGCCGCTACGGCAAAAGCATACAGGCTGGCTATTGATGCGGCGCTTGGAGAAGGCAAAGGCCCTACAAAAGAAGACATAGACCTCGTGAAAATCGCTTTTTTGAGGGAAAACACAAACGGATACGCGTTCGGAGAAGAAGAAATGACTTCTCCGGAAAGTTCGGCGAGAAAAGGGGTTCTTGCGGCGGAAGTGCTTGGCTTCAACAAAGAACTGATTACATTAAAGCTGCATGAAAAATTGCAAAGATGGGATAAATTATCACTAATAAACGGAGACGAAGTGAAGAATTTCAATGTGCACAAAATATACAAAAAAGGGGAAGAAATTCCGCGCGCATTTGTTGGAGAATTTATTGCTGTTGAGCCGAGCCAGCGCCCCTACCTGCAAAAAGGGGACAAATTATATTTCACCTGGACGCAGAAACTGAATGATTTTGCATATAGCTCGCTTGCGAGAAGCAAAGGCGCCGATTACAACCTTGATGTGAATGTTGAAACGGGCAAAAAAATTGAGGCAACAGCAACATTCGGAGGAAAAAAACTAAAAATAGAGTTTGATTTTACGCCTGCTGAGTCCAGAACCGCGCAAACAAGCGAAGGAATGCTGAAAGAAAAACTTTTCAAATCAAACGATTTCTTCGAGCCCAAAAATTTCAGCTGCAAAATAAGAGGAAACCCCTTCGTTCCGCTGAGCCAGCTGAGAAAACTCAAAAATTTTATTTTAAGCAAAATGAGAGAAGAGCTTTTCGGGGCAAACAGAAAAAAAGTCGATGAAAAAGAATTTGAAGAGAAAAAGAAAAAAATATTTTCACTAATCAAAAAAGAAAACAAAAACATCGATTCTCAAAATGTTCAAAAAGGCGGAAAAAACCAGGAAATCATTATTTTCCTAAACAGGGAAAACAATGAAATTTCTTCAGACGCGAAAAAAATTGCAGGCTCAACCGTGCTTTACGATTTGGTGGGCGAAAATGAAATTGAAAAAATCGGGGCAATGCTTGGCGGAAAAAATGTTTTTGTAAAACCCCCTAACATACAAAGCGATAATTCTCTTGAAGAATTCGAAAAAAAGTATATCTTAAAAAATAAAAAAATTATGTGCTCGAATTTGGGGGCGCTTCAGAAAACGATTCAAAACAAATCGGAATTTCTGGTTGACAGGGAGCTTAACATCTTCAACTCATTCTCAGTCCAGATGATGGTTGAAATGGGCGCACAGAAAATAGTTCCTTCTGTTGAACTTTCTCTAAAGGAAATTGAAAATCTCGCGTTCGGGGAAAAACTGGCGCCGCTGGTTTTCTTTTATCCCGTGCTAATGACATCCAAGGCGTATTCAAAGCAGGAAAAAATGCGCGAAAAAGAATGGTCCCTTGAAGACAGAAAAAAATTCGAATACAAAATATCCTTTGATAGGGAGGGAATTTTGCGCATCTACAACCCTATGCCGGTTGATATGATTTTTGAATTAGAAAAATTCTCACGGTTCGATTCGATTGCATTGGATTTTACCGAAACCAAAAAAGAAGAAGCCGCGCAAATACTTGCTTACTTAGAAGAAAAGCTCGCTGGAAAAAATCCGCAAAAAAAATACGCCAAATTTACGCGGGGTCACTACACCGACAGCGTAGAATAAAAAACAAAAAAACTATTTTACTTCCACGCCTTTTGTGTCGCCAATCTTTTGCGCGCACGCGCCCTTCTATCGCTCGGTCTTTCGCCGATGCGGCTCCTGCTGCCTCTCAACCCAAGTGCACGTCCAATCCGTTTAATCACTCCACCCATGCCATCACCGCCCTGCAATTGATACAACAATGAAACAGTTCTATCTTCCGTTGTTTTTAATTGTTTCTACAAAACGCTGGGACCGAACTTCAATCCTCAGCTTAGAAAAACAAGAACTTCTTTTTTCAAAAGAAGCCAGTTTGCAAATTTTAGAACAAAATTTTTCAATTCAAAACTATATAGTGCTAACTTATATTTATAGTTTTGCAGAGGTGTAGTGCTTAAAGTTATTTGTATTTTCCTGCTAAAATCTTTTTGCAATTCAATCTCAAATATCCGATTCTTAAAACAATCGCTTTCCAAGAATAAAAACGTTTCGGCATCGCACCGGCACAGAAGTCCGGAAACGCTTTTATTCAAATCCCACAGAACTTTTTAAGAGGGGCGAAAAAATGAAAAGATTTGTAATTGGAGATATCCATGGTCGTGCGACTGCTTTGAGAGAAGTCCTTAACAAAGCTAAATTTAATTATACCAAAGATAAATTAATTATTCTTGGAGACATTGTGGATGGCGGAGGTGAATCAAAAGAAGCCGTTGATGAATTGCTAAAAATAAAAAACAAAATATTTATCACTGGGAACCACGATATTTGGTTTATTGATTCATACAAAAAAGGAATAATTGAATATATTTGGACTAGCCAAGGCGGAGCCGCCACAATTAGATCGTATAAGGACGGCATTCCAGAATCGCATAAAAAGTTCTTTGACGGAGGAGTCTATTACCATATTGAAGACGGTGACAAACTTTTTGTGCACGGGGGTTTTGACGTATGGCATAACAAAAAAATAGAAAAAACACCACCACACCTCCTTGTATGGGACCGCGACATCATTGAGTTTGTGCAAAAAGGCAACACAATCCCAAATTTCAAAGAAGTATACATAGGACACACAACAACACAATTATACGGCCCAATGGAACCAATAAAATTCAACAACCTATACTTACTAGATTGCGGAGCAGGATACAACGGACGCCTATGCCTAATGAACATAGACACAAAAAAATACTACTTAAGCAAAATACAAATCCCAGTAGACTAAACAATTCGATTTGCCTGACTTTAAGGCAAATGGTTGACATATCTGTAATTATGGATATATCCAGATTTATGGATAGGTTGGGTTGGTATGCCCACCATAAGCACCAATTTTTGCCAAAATATCTAAAAGAATTAACCACGTCGCCACTTTTGTACTACCATTAGTGGTTGTTTTCTTTGTTCTCTCCAAACGTGACAGAACACCTTTTGCTTGGAAAATACTTTCCACCAATGTACAAGTTGGGCACGCTGATTAAAGTCAATTTTATGCTGTTTTAAAAAGTGTTACTTTATGACACTTTATGAAACAAAAAGGAAGGTTTATATATATGGTTCGCACACATAATAATATGAAAAAAATAATTGTTATTTTTGAAAAACTTCTTAATTCAAAACAACGGATAATGCACAAAAGGGAAATTCTTGCCATTGTAAAGGAATACAACAAAAGTTTTGGCCACACATTGGATGATAAAAACGCGATAAAATATTTATCCAGGCACAATTATATAAAAAGAATTATTTCCGGATATTATTACGTCAATTCTTTTGATGAAAGAAATAGAAATGTTTGTAATTATGAAGATAAAGAACTCTTATTTTTGGTTCTGAATGAACTGAAAATAAAATGGTATGTTGGGTCAGATTATGCTTTATACATTTCAGGCACAACGTGGCAATTACCCAACACAATCACTATTTTGAATAACAAATTTAGTGGAATAAAAAAAGTTGTCGGACTAAAAGCAAGGTTTTGTAAAATAAAAGAAAATTTGTTTTTTGGGTTAGGATCATCAAAAACAAAAAATCAAGTCAAGTATTTTTATTCATTGCCGGCAAAAACCTATCTTGACATGACTTACCTAAAGATTAGCAATAAACTAATTCGTATCAAAGAAACAAAAAAATACATTAAGAGGTATCCAAAATGGGTTGGAATGAAATAAACATACAAAAATATGTCGCCGAAGTGAAGTCAAAACTCGGTTTAGAGGCTTCTGATGAAATAATCTCAAAAGACTTGCTTCTCACACTATTATTAGCCGAGTTTCAAAAAGAAAAAGGAGTTTTTAACGAACTAGTATTCAAAGGCGGCACCCTCTTAGCGAGAAATTATTTAGAATACCACAGATTCTCAGAAGACCTTGACTTTGTTTACAAAGAATCCGAATTATTAAGCAAACTTCCAAGAAAAACAAGAGAGAAAAAAATCAAAGCTTTCATCGACTTGTTTGCCCCAAACTTAAAAAAAGTGGCTGATGTTCTTGGACTCGAGTTTAGTGCTAATCGTTCGGACACTAAGTACTGTTCAATACTGCATGGCAGAACAGTCTACACATTCAGACTATACTATGATAACAAAAGATACATAAAAATCGAAATAAACTTCATAGAAAAACTAATTTACCCCCCAAAAGAAATGAGAATAAAAAACATAACAGATTATTTTGACTCAAAAGAATTATTGTTCATCCTTGGATTAACCCCAAACAATTTCAAAGTCCTAAGTTACCCAATCGAAGAAATAATTCTAGAAAAATATCGTGCATTACTAACAAGAAAAACATTAATGGAAAGAGACTTATTTGACCTCTACTTAATACCCAACTCACTAAAAATTGACCCTAAAAAAGTTGTTGAAAAAATAAAAAGCTCTTCCCTAATCAAAAGAGAAATAGACAAAACCATTCCAGAAAAACTATTACTACTAAAAGAAAAGAATTTCTTCAAAAGCACTGAAAAAATATCAGACCTTGCCATAAAAAAATATGACCCAAAAGACTTTGAAAAATTTAAAACAAAAATTGAACCCAACCTAATAAAAATATGCGATGAATTCGTAAAACTCTAATAAATCAGCCAAACAAAGTGATTTTGCATGAATGAGAAATTTGTGTTACTGACTTTCAAGGAAGGCACAAAAAAAATTGCTGAAATAAAACTTGACAAAGACCCTTTTATGATTAGTGATTTTCATTTAAGCCACAAAAACATTATCAAATATTCAAACAGGCCGTTTAAATCAATTGAAGAAATGAACAAATTTTTGATACGAAATTGGAATGCTGTTGTTGAAGAAAATGATTTGGTGATTTTTGTGGGAGACTTGTTTCTGGGGCATAAAAAAGAATTAGAAAACTGGCTTTCTTTGCTTAAAGGAAAAATTATTTTTATCAAAGGCAACCACGACTCAAAAAACTTTAATGCGCCAAAAGAACTCATAATAATTTTTCAAGGACAACGATTTTTTGTTACTCACAACCCAGCAAATAAGCCGCTTGATTGGCATGACTGGATGATCCATGGTCATTGCCACAACAAGAATACAGAAAAATATCCTTTGGTTAATCGGATAAATAAAACAATTAATGTTAGTTGCGAACTCTTGAATTACAAACCCATGCGATTAAGTACAATACTAAAACAAGTGGAGAATAAAGAATAAGCATTTGCACAAAAACCCTAAAAGAACTAAAAAATAAGCGCCTGCAAAGCTATATAAACAACTTTCAATATACTGCTTATTTGATGAAAGAAGAAAATAAACAACCTTTGTCTGCAATAGTTGGAATTCTTCTTTTTGCTTTAGGCATAATCCTCCCGTTAATTGGAAAAAAAATTCAAAGTGACCCCCTACAAAACATTGGTTATTTCGTTTGGATAATCGGAATGTTGCTACTTTCATACAGTCTTACAAAATTCGGATCGAAATCGAAAGAAGACAATGGATATTTTAAAGCACTTAAAATATTTGGCAAAACTTACCTAATTACCCTTCCATTGCTTTTTATTATTCCAATCCTGTGGTTGCTCTCGATAATCCCATTCACACTTGTTCTCATCTCATTCGGAATAATCCTTGCCATATGGTGTGTGGTGGGCTTCAAATATTGGACAGAAACAGCCAAATACGGCAACAAGTACATCAACACAAAATGGTCTAAATTACCCAAAAAAGAAAAAAGAAAACAAATAATCCTAATTATCGTAATGATAATTTCAGGATTGCTCTTTTGGTATTTAACAAACTATGTTCTAAAGTAAAAAAAACGCCTCAATTTCTAAAGAAGCTTGAGTGGGCAAATTGGCCCTCAATATTTAACCCACAAATTTTGTGATCCGACCGCCCCAAAAACTAAAAATAGTAAGTTTCCATTCTACCGGTCTATATTCGATACACGCTACGACCGAGGTCGAAGTCACAAATCTAACCGATTTTATCTGTAATTTTTTAATTCATCGTTTTTTATCACAAATTTCAATTGTGTTGAGAGAATTTCCCCAGCCGGTGTTGTTTCTTCATTGATTACACTAATTTCAAAGTTTTCGTCGGAATAGCTTTCCCTGATATCATGCCAGCTTCCAAAGTTTGGAATAGTTCCGGCGTATTTTTTAGAGAATGTTATTGGATTCGATACAGTGTATTCATTATTCTGTGTCTTTTCATACCTAAATGGGATTTCATAAGCTGTAAAATTGGGCTGACCTTCTGATGTAAAATTAGGTTTAGTCGCTTCTAATATTCTGTAAATCTTTACCCCCACTTGACCATCCAAATCCTGAAATTCATTATCACAGCTTTGCCTGTCGGTTAGAGTAAACACATAACTTGCCAAATATTCCCTATTTGGAGGTTCAACAACTTTTCCATCAGGAATTTTTAAAATTTCATTATTTTTGCAAGTATTTGATATTGAAATCAAATACTCATTGTTGCTAGTTCTTTCAACAGTGCGGTATTTTGCTCCTCCCACATTTACCAAAAACGGGGGAAATTCGTAATCTGTCCCTCCTGCACCATAAATGCTGTGAAAGTAACAATTAAGGTACGGAAGGAATTCTGAGGGGTTCGTGGGATTTGACCAGCCGCACCAGGTGTATTGCGCGTCAAGAAAGCCACCAAACCTTGGCTTGTGAGCAATCTCGTGAAGCAGCAGTATTGAAGAATACTTCAAATTACTTTTTAGAGTTTCTTCATCAGTTGCTTTTGGCAAGACCTGTATTTTTATCACTGGAGTATCCTTGCCCAATATTTCCTCATTAGTTTCGACGTCAATTGCATTATTTGTGACAGACTCAAAGTAAAGGACAACAACATCCGGCTTTTCAATCGAGCTTTCCTGCAATATCTTTGCATAATCTGATTCATTGATTGGCAAATATTCAGAAAATTGCCCAGGAACGTAGTCATAATCCACACGGTACTCTAAAAACTTATATTTGATTGAATTGTTCTCGTTCCCGGTCAACCATTTTAGGGTTTTTGACAGGTGCTCAAAATAGTTTGCAACATCAGATTCGTTGAAACTTAAAAAATCAATGTTCGGATTAAAACCGACGTTCTTGTGAATCACTTTCACAATAAAAAAATTCAAGTCATCAAATCTTGAATTGCTTTGTTGGATTTTAACGCATTTTCCATTTTGACAATTTCCATCAGGGCAGTTTGTTCCGTCGTATGCACTTGAATGTTGACATTGATTTTGAGCGCAACTGTCCATTGTACATGGATTTGCATCGTCACACAAAACAGTATCACAAACAAATGAACTTGTACAACCAGAAAGAAATACAAAAACCGCCAGTAAAAGAACCCCCCCAAAAACGAGTTTTTCCATCTTTAAAAACCACGCTTTCAGCATTAATATGCTTTTCCATTCAATTTCAAGTTTTTGAACTACCAGTTCAACTCTGTTACACGCTGGGACCGAACTTTAATCCTCAGGTTAGAAAAACAAGAACTTCTTTTTTCAAAAGAGGCCTGTTTGCAAATTTTTGAACGAAATTTTTCAATTCAAAACTATATAGTGCTAACTTATATTTATAGTTTTGTAGAGGCGTAGTGCCTAAAATTATTTTTTCATCAAAATTTCTTTTTGGTCATCCAAATCAATAACTACTAACTGATGGTTGTTTTCCTTGTTCTCTCCAAACATGACAGAATACCTTTTGCCGGGAGAATACTTCCCTCCGATGTAAAGCCGAGGAACATTGATTAGGTAATGATAGTCTCGTGTTCCTCTTCCTTTCAAACGCAGCTTGTTATATGTTCTGAAGTTTTCCCTGCATGCGAACAATATTTTTTCAGCATCAAACTTGATATTCACAAATTGGTTTTTCGCTTCCATATTTGTCCACCTTCCTTGTAGTGCCTAAAACTTCGCCAAAACAAGAAACGGCTTCCTTCAAAGCGATTTCCTGA
>JAPLVR010000003.1 GCA_026397015.1 Candidatus Iainarchaeum sp. | reverse complement strand
GCCACTCAGCAGACAAAAAACGCTTTGGCATAATACGCCAAAAAAAAGAAAACAGAATCATAACAACCATGTCAACCAGAATGACCCTACACAACTACATCACAACAATCCTACACCCAACCTAATTCTGTCCCAGAGTCCAGAAACAGGAAAAGGTTAAATACAAAGAATGTTACATAGTTAAAGATGAAAAACTACTTTGCACCTTCAATACTTCTTATCACAATATTATTCCTAACCCAACTTTCAGGGTGCGTTCAAGAAAACGGCACAACCTCGCCAAATAACATTGCTAATATTGCAAGCGGAGGTTTAACAACTGACGAACAAATACTTGCACAACAAGAAAGAATTAACACTCTTGAAAATGCTGTTAAGCAGCTTTGCAGGCAATCGTATGGCCAAAAAATAGCTGATTGCATTCACGAATGCCCGTACGCAGACGGTAATTGCGGAAAAGCTTGCTGCACCGACACAATTACTGAAAAATATTGCACTACTGGGCAACCAGGAGAAATATATGCCGTGAATACTTGGGACTATTGCAGCGACTTAGCAACCGGAAAACTAATACTCGAAAATATCAAAGTAAATTAATAATCGAAACCATTGGATTCATAAAAAAACAGCTTTTTGTTTTTCTTTTTTTAACCTCCCAACGCCCCCACCAAAATGTCCAACAAATCGTGCTTTTATTCTTCAAGCGTATTTTTAAAACAACCAAGCAATTAAATTATTTCATACGGGATTGTCAAGATTTGATTCAAATGAAAAAAGCGCGAAAAAATGCCGGACAGATAAAAAAAATTGTCAGGGAAGGCTATGGGCGAATAGCCAGTGCGGGAACCGGCTGTTCCTGCGGTTGCAGCAACACAAGCAACGAAGAATTGGCGAAAACAATCGGTTACTCCGATAAGGAAATTAAAACAGTGCCCGAAGCTAACCTCGGGCTTGGCTGCGGCAACCCGACCGCATTGGGGGAAATAGCTGAAGGGGCAACTGTTCTTGACCTTGGTTCGGGGGCGGGTTTTGATTGTTTTCTTGCGGCAAAAAAAGCCGGCAAAACCGGAAAAGTAATCGGGGTGGACATGACAAGGCAGATGATAAAAAATGCGAAAGAAAATGCGAAAAAATACGGTTAC
The DNA here is from genome assembly GCA_026397015.1 of Candidatus Iainarchaeum sp. Taxonomy (GTDB): domain Archaea; phylum Iainarchaeota; class Iainarchaeia; order Iainarchaeales; family JAAZKV01; genus JAPLVR01. The sequence continues at coordinate 346,137 of JAPLVR010000003.1, read as the reverse complement.
AAGAATGTTGAATTCAGGCTCGGGGATATAGAAAAATTGCCGGTTGAGGATAATTCTGTTGATGTTGTAATAAGCAATTGCGTAATAAATCTCGCTCCCGATAAATCAAAAGTTTTTGCCGAAGCACACAGGGTTTTGAAAAAGAACGGGAAAATGCTGGTGTCCGACATTGTTTTGCTGAAAGAGCTTTCCGAGTGGCAAAGGGAAGACAAAAAGCTTGTTGTCGGCTGCGTCGGCGGAGCAGTTTTAAAAAAAGAATACTTGAAACTGGTTGAAAACGCGGGTTTCAAAGTAAAGATTCTTTCAGAGGATAAAAAAATAAGCAAAAGCCAGTACCAGGGCATTCCGCTTGAAAGTTTGAAAATAGCGGCTTACAAAAAATAAATCAAAAGAGGATGTGGCGAAAAAAATGTTGTCCAACAATTTGCGCGTTTTACTGTGCCCATTTGAAATAAGCCTAGCTGGAAAGAAGCTTGTCGCCGGTTAACCTTCCCCAATAGTTGTAGTGAAGAACGGAATCAATATTCTCCATTTGGATATCGAAACGCCATTGGAATTTCACGCGCGTCAAAACGCCAAGCTCCTTGAATAACTTACGGTCTATTTCCGCCAATACGGGATCCGAAATAAGATCCTTGTTCCACTCCTTTCGCATCCATTCCCGCCTTGCCCTTTCTGACACAAGGTCCAGAATCCTCTGGCACTTTTCGCGGTCATGAATTTCGAGCGAACGCAGTACCTTTTTCGCCGCAAACTTCTCAAGGGCAATTTTTGCGTTCAGTTGAATGCGGCGCCGGAATTCTAATTCGTCAAAATGCCCGCCGCAACGCTCCATTTTTTTTCGTTCGATTTCTCTATATGCGCGCGCCAAATCCCTTCCAATGGCAAGATAAGATTCAACATCTACTAATTCGAATTTTTTTCTAGCCTCTTCCATATTTTTCGGTTTTTTGAAAAAATACCTTTCCACTTCGTTTCCGTCCTCAGTTATGGAAACAATTTCAAATTTTGATTTGGAGTTTTCTGCAATCATGTCGTAAATGTCGCCCATGCTGAGCGCGTCCTGATCCAAAATATTTTCAATCTTTGTCGAATTCGCCAGCCTTTGCCTTTTTTTCCCTTCAAACGTGTGAGTGTGAATCATAGTTTTTGCAGTCTCCGGATAATATTTTACCCAGTACTTGCCCCTTGAATGTGAAATATCAACGGGGCTTTTTCCGGGCTTTTTTCCCATGGCGATTTCAAAATAATAGTTTTTCAGCCGCGGGTGAATGAGTCTTTGCCACCATCTTATTCCTTTTCCGCTTCTTGCTGCAGCTTCAATTGCGCTTCTTGCAGTGGGCAATTTCGGTCTGGATTTTTTTGCCATCATTGCTCATCTCTCCGCCTGCTTTTTTTTCTCGTTCATCAAAAGCATTCTCTCATAATCTTCCCTGTTTACTTTCGCCTGCGTTTCCCGCGCTTCGTATATTTTCTTCTCATGTTTCAAGAGCGCCTGCCGATGCCTCTCGCCTTCCAGATTTTCCATGCGCATTCTTTCCAGCGGGCTCATCGGCATTTTTTTTCTTTTCGCAATCTTCGCCGGGTTCATCCGACTAAATTAGGCCTGCCGATATTTAACTATTTTTTGGTTGGCAAACTTTGCGATTTAAAAAAACTTATTCGCTGGAAGCGCCCTTAAGTTGTCTCTGCCGCTTCCCAGCCTGCTTGGCTCCCTCATTTCCGGAGAGCGAATAACTCCCATGTCATCACATCGATTTAATGCTTTGCAAAAACAAAAATCATTGTTTATTCGTACGGCCGGCAGCTGCTCATTGCCTTCTCAATTTTTTCGACGCTTACGCCGAGCCTTCTAGATACCTTTAGCAGGATAATTTTTTTCGGCATTGAAGGATTATCCTCTTCAGTCAGCCTGAATTCCCTTATTATCTGAGATCGTTCAGCCTCAGAATCTTGGGCGGCTTTGCCCTGCACCCTGCTCGAATCTCTCATTTCAGGCGTGCGAAGCACTCCCGTTGAAATTTCGTTTACCATATTTTATCACTCCAAATTGTAGGCAAATTCCATGACTAATAATGATAATATTGATTGATTAAGATAAAAGGTTTTCTCTTTCGCTTTTCTTATCACTTTTTGGCAAAAAGCAAACGTTTAAATTGTCGGAAGCGGCAATTTTTATTGTGGTCCATGTGGCAAGGTTAAAAGTTAGAACTAATTCTCCAAAAAAAAGAAAATCATCTTGCGTTCCGGTCAATTATAGTTTTGCTTTTCGAAAAGGGAAGAGAAACAGGCGCCGGCTTGAGAGGGATAAATTCGGACAGGTAACTTCGACTTCGCCGGGATGGAAGGGCTTTACTAAAAATGATTTGAAAAAAATGTCTTTATATGGGTTTGACACTTTGAGTCACGGGAAAGAAGGGCAAAAAGCAAGGGCGCGCTACAATACTTATTACAAAATGACGAGGAAACTTGAACGTGATTTTAGGCGTTCCAAAGATTATCCGGGGCATCACCGTGCGTTTCCTTTTGATGAAGGTGTTTATGCCAAGCGCAGGGATTCGGAGCGCAGACACAATATAATACTTGAGGCAATAACAGGAATATCGCGCCACGGCGGGGATAGCGGTTATGCAGAGTACGTAAATGACATGGCAAAGGAAAGAATTGCAAAAGCTGAAAAGTTGAGGGCCCAACGCGAGAAAAGGCGCGCGGGCAAAAAAAAATAATTTTTTGTTGAAGCTAATTTTTATTCGACAATCAAACTAAGGGTTTTCACTTTCCTTCCCAAAACATAGTTGAAGCTGTTGTAATGCTCAGTAACGGTAACTCTTATCGGATACTCTCCGGCTCTCGCAGTCACTTTTGGAAAAATTTTGTAATATTCCCTCACCATTTCCCCGGGCTTCATTGAATCAATCTGTTTTGTTTGCACATTATTCAATCCCTGCTTCTCGAATCCAAGTTCGTTTGCCAATGCAACTTCATATGAAATTATCTGCGGCTTCTCAGTATCATTCGTAATCTCAATTTTCAGCGAAACAGGCTCCCTTCTTTTTATTGCCAGTCTGAAAGGAAACAATTCCGTTACAATTTTCACCATAAAAACCTCTCCTTAAAAAGTTGAACTTTTTTCTTTAACTCAAACCGTTGATCCTATTCTATACGAATTTGTTTAAAAATCTTGAACCAACAAAAAACGGTTATGTAGCAGAAAGGTTTTTTTGTTTTTCGCCCGTGGCGGAATTTTTTATCTTTGTTTTTTTGTTTCAGAAATTTTTTTGCTCACAATGAACCACCCGATTATTGTGGAGGGCAGTACGCTCACAATCCTCAGGAACGCGTTGAAAGAAATCAGTCCCTGTACATCAAGGAACTGCGCGAGGTAAATGCTGAACGATACATCCTGCGTCACAAAACCAAATGGCAGCAGCGTTACAATCCCTATGCTCCGCGAAACTATGAACGCGCCCACGAGCCATGAAAGTGACGTTATGGGTATCCCGAAAATAATTGCTGCCAAAAGCATTGTGAGGACGCTCAATACTTGGCAAACGGTATTTGCGGCGAACGATATCGCGAGCCTGAAATAGTTGTGCTTTTCATTTTTTGCGGTTGTTTTGAAGTAAACCGCTGTCGCAACAAGCGCGCCCAGAGAGATTGCAGCAATGAGTCCGAATAATTTTGCCTCCCACAAAACGAACAACGCAACCGTCGCTGCAAGCGAAGCAACCCCTATTACCCTGAAAAGTATTATCGCCACCAGGAGTTCTTTCTGTGAAACCTTGTTCCTGAAAATCAGGAATTTTGAAGCATCGCCGCCGAGTTTTCCGGAAAAGCTTACCAGTTCAACAAAATCGCTTACAAAGAAGCTTTTCAGCGATGCCGTAAAAGAAATTTTTTGCGCGAGCGCTGCGAAAGTCTGTTGAAACGCGAAACCCTTTATTGCATAGTATGCAGCAAAAAGAAGTGCGAATGCCCCCAAGTCGTAAGCGGTTATTTTCGGGAGGCTCGCGTTTGTTAGAAAAAAAAGCAACAGCACGAACAGGATTGTCGCAAAGAAGAGGGCTATTTTTCCGGTTCTCGGCGAGCTAATCGCCGACTCTACTTTCGAGTTTTGCAAGTATTTTTTTTCGGCACCGCTCGCCCATTTCATTTGTTTCGCCTTCAATAAGATTGATTCGAATAAAATTAAATCCCTTGCCTTTGCACATCGGTTTCCAAGGCGAAAGATGACAGGAACATTTTTATACTAAGTTGAATTACTTATCTGGACCATGAAGGCTTTTTTTTCCGGGCGCGCGCAGGGCACGATCGAATACATAGTGATGCTTGCAATCATCGTTGTAATCGCGCTTGTCGTGGTGTCCATCATCGCAGGCTTTTCCGGTTCCAGCCAGCAGATTACGCAGAATGCGAGCGCGCAATACTGGATGTCGTCTTACCCCGTGGCAGTTTTGGGGGCACAGATGAACATAGCGCCTTCCGGTTATGAAGATGCGAACTGGGGCGCAAATTGTTCTTCACCCATGTCATTCGGGTTGATAATAAGGAATAACGGTGCGGAAAAAATAACGATTGACTCTATAACCCTCGCGGGCGGCAGCGCAATAACAAGCGCTCATCATGAAGGAGGGGTCGGCGATTGGAATGATCATCTTATAAAGGCCGTGCCCGGCGGAGCAAATGGAACATATTTGCTTGATTTGACTAACAGGAATTCTGTGATTGCACCAGATATTATTCTTCAAATGGGGGAAACTGCAGGGGTATCCCTTTTCAATGCGTGTTCGCTCACGGCATGCGTCCCTGGTTCAGCGGCCACTATGGCACTCACAATAAATTACACAAGTTCAAACAATCTCTCCAACACTCAAACAGGGACAAAAGATTTGTACATTAATTGTGTTCAGTCAACGGGTTCCGCATATGCAGACATTTTCAGCCCATTTTCAACCAGCCCCGCTTAATTATAATTCCCTCCTGATTATTCAGCATTTTTTATTTTTTCCACCATTTCAAATGCCGGCATCCACCACAAGTATTAAATACTATTTTTGTTCTTAATGATATACTCCGAATTAGTCGTACGGGTTATTTTTTTTATGTTTCGAATTGAAAAAAAAGGGCAGGGCGCCATAGAGTACATCATTTTGCTCGCAATCATCGTCGTCCTCGGCCTTGTAGCTGTTTCAATTATTTCGAGTTTTCCCGATTCTGCCATGACAATAACCAAGGCTCAGAGTGAAGCCTATTGGCTGATTCAGGGGATTGCCTTGAAGGGCGTGGCGGTTGATTCAAATGGAGACGGCATTCTGAAGTTCGAGAACAAAACCGACACCAGAATAACTTTAACTTCTTTGGTGATTAACGGCAACGCTATTGATATAACAGATAAGGTTCTCTATCCCAGCGAGGAGGCAAACATCAATTTGTCTAACCTCGTTCCCTGCACCGGCACTTCAGAGGAGTATCGTATTACCATAAATTACATTGATGCTTACGAGTTGGTTCATTCTTTCATGGGAATAACCCCTGTTTATGTTGGGTGCGCAACTGATGTTACCGGCACCACCGACCAGGCCCCCTTCGCATACTACGGTGATAAAGATGGCGATACTTATGGTGAAGATTCCAATTCGATTACTTCAACTTCCGCCACTCCTCCAGCGGGTTATGTTACAAACAGCACCGATTGCAATGATTCCAGCGCCAGCATTCATCCTGATGCCGCGGAGAATACCTGGGTCCTTTGTTCTGACGATATAGATAATGATTGCGATGATGGTGTTGATTGTGACGATTCGGATTGCAGTTTCTTATCGCAGTGCGGTTCGCCATTGAGTTTGATGGCGATTGAGCTTACTGGTCATGATATTGCTGCGACTTCGGAGGACACCAACTGGGGCTCTTCCAGAACGATGGCCTATGTTGTCAAAAATAATTCCGGGGTTGACAAGAATATCTCCTCGATTAAGGTTACAGGGACCACCGGCTGCACCACTAGCTGCGGTGGTAAGACTGGGACTAGTGGCAACATGTGCAATGCAACTTCCACTTCCTGCACTGTGACACAGAATTATAAAATTTCAGATTCTGTTTCAGATCCGAAGACAGGTGGTTGTGGTAGTTCGTTGCCCGATAGTTTGGGTAAGGTGATTAATTTATCGTATTTGCAGGGGGCTTCTCCCAAGGATTCGAATATTACTGGTGGGGACCTTAATGGCCAGTTTGCGTGCACCTCGTTGCCGCCGAGGGCTTATGTTTCCGCGGGTGCGACTATTGGGATTTTCAGTGATGACGCTTGGCCTGACTGGTGCATCGGTTCTTGGGGTAATTATTGGAAGGTTCTTGATATTAATTTTGTTTTCGCCGATGGTTCTTCCCAGTTTTTTGACGATGTTAATATTCCATGCAAGGAGAGTCGGTATTCGGGCAACGGTTATGAGGGTGCGTTTGATTATATTCAGGACCCTGATTTTTTTTATTTCCCTGCGAAGTTTTGGCCGTTCCATATTTTTTCTGCGGTCGGGATTGATTATAATTCTTTACCAAGTGTCCAAAGTGGCAGCATTATCCAGTTCTTGATAAAGAACATTTCTAACAGCATGGTGCAGGTTAATAAGATGGATATTAACGGTAATCAGGTCGGGATGTATGACGGGAGCATCAGGGCTACTGGGCCGAGTGGGGAGGGTTGTAATGTTTGCGGGGCTTGGAAAGGTTTGATGAAGGCGCCTACCGTTACTTATGCTAGTTGGGATGCAACTACTGGCAATGGGGATATGAATTATGATTACAAATGCACGCGTGACCCGCCGGATATTAATATTAATTCCGAGGAAACCACCGGGCTTTTGATGGATAGGATGGGTAAGAGTAGTGGGCTGATTTTCCCCTGTGTGGATAATGCGCGGCGTGCGGTTACAGCAAAGTTTTATTACACGCCTGCCGGCAGCACGATGACCAGCACAGATTCCAATCAGATAGGCAAGGGCGTGTATTGTTACAGCAACACCGGCTATTCTGGTGGTTTTAATTATTTGCGCCGCCCGGGGTGTGGTGATACTGATGGTTGTGAATGTGGCTGGTGTCCTGATTGTTGATGTGTATTGGCGGGGTGTTGTTTTTGTTGAGCCGGATTTTTGTTTCATGCACCGCTTGTTTTAATAGCGGGTTGCGCGGTTTCTCTCTGCTTTTTTAATCCTTCGCATTTTTTGGTGTTGCATGATGTGGCTGTTTTTCGCCGTGTTGCTTGCCTTGTTCGCGCTTGCGTTTGTTTCCCCTTTCGATTTGTGGTATCGCATTGCAGGAATGGGTTTTTTCAAAGCCTATTCAAATTCAAAGGTCCTTTTATTTTTGGTAATTTTTGGGATTTGTTTTTTTATTGTTTTCCGCGCGCAACAAAAACAAAAAATCAAAACAAATCGAAAAATTGGTTCAAAGCCCATAAAATTTTTTTCTTTTTTTGAAAAATTGGAAGGCATGAAAGAAGTTTTGGAAAAAAGAATCGCGTTCCTGAGTTTTCTCGTTGTTCTGCTGCTAGTTGTTTTGGGTTTCCTGAACATCTTTTCATTCATGGTTTATTCCGACTACAATAATCTTTCCCCTTTTACGCTTTCGTATTTGGTTTATTCCACAAACGCACCCGTTCTAAGCGTCACCAGCATGACGCATAATCACGTGATGAAGCCCCTCCTTCTCCCGTTGAAAATACTTTTCCCCGGAATCGAAAACTTTTACGGCTTGGATTTGGCGCTGGTCGATTTCATGCCACAATGGTTTTTTCCCGTGTGGTTCCTCGCATTCATTTTTTACGCCGCCTTTTTATTATGCAGCATTTTCTTGTTTTCGAGGTTCGTAAAAAAATGGCCGAAAGAAATTTTGTTTCCTTTAACATGGCTTTTCGTGTGCGCCTTTTTCCTTGTCACAAAAACAATCATCGACGGCGGTATCTTCACCGAAGACTTCCTCGTGGGCGCGCCCTTCTTCCTCTATCTTCTCTTAGGAAACCCAAAAACAATTTTCTCGCCGGTTAAAAATTACTTCAAATTTTGTTTTCTTCCAACCTTTATTTTCAACCTAATTCCAGCGACAATTTACCTCATTAGTGGCGGTTACCCGTTTGACCTGATGATTACCGGCGTAATTATGAACTTAATTATTTTTTCGGGTTTCCTCACTTTCGCCCTCATTCCCTACTTTTTGATTTATTTAATTCAAAAAATAAAGTATGGACTTGAGGGGTTGAATGCGAAGAAAAAGAAAGGTGAAAAAAAGAAAAACTTTATTTTTGTTTTATTGAAAGAAAATTGGAAGCGATTTTTAGCAGTTATTTTTCTGTTAATTTTTTTCATTTCAATGATTTTCTTCCTCAATGTTTTTTTCAAAAGGAATTACATAGGCCCTTTCGAAGAAATGACTGCGCCAATAAAAAAAGGCGACAGATTTTATGTTACCCCTGACGCGCTGAGGGATTTCAGCAAATTCAAGGTAATTGGCGATTCAAAGGAAATGATTCTCATTGAGGCAAAAGAAGAAACAACTTTGGCGCAGGTGAGCACCTGGCCGAACAACATTAAGGCGATGCAGTACGCGATAAAGTGGAAATTCGAATGCGATTTCTTCTCCCTCCCCAAAGAAATAAAGATAATAACTAACGACAAATTTTCCCTTTCGGAACTGCGCGCCCGCATTCCGCAGGGTTCCATGTTCAAGTACATCACAATTGACGAATGCCAGCGAAATTCGGATTGCACATACAAGATGCAGCTCGGCTTCGACTATTCGGAAGAGTGCCTCGCCGAGTTCAGGATTCCGGTTGAAAAACTGCTGATAAAAATGGGTTTCACTAATTTTATCCTCACTTAAATCAATCGGGCTTACATTCGAAAGCCGGCGTTGAATTACAATAGCAAGTGTTAAATATTACTTCAAATATTACTTTAAATGTTACTTCGAGTATTGCTTTTTGGACATAGTTATGATTTTTATGGGAAGAAAAGGGCAGGGGGCAGTGGAATACCTTCTGATAATTGGCGCGGCAGTGGTGGTTGCAGCAATAGTTATTGCAGTGATAGTGGGTATTGGGAGTTCTGCGAATCCAAAGCCAGAAGAGGTAACTAGTGAACTGGATAAATTAAAATGCTTTGAGAGTTGCAGCTATGACAGCCCGACAAGTGACTCGAATTGTGAAGTAATAAATCCTGTTTCATGTAAAGGGAATGTTCCGGGTAGTTGTGGTTCGAGTTGCAGTGGTGGTCCGCAAACTTTGAATCCTCTTTCAACAAATGTTTCGGCTGGTTGTTATGACGCAACTGCTTTGAATACAGTTGATCCTGATTTGGTTGTTGGAAACATTAAATCAGGGGTAAATATTTTTGGTGTTGATGGTTCTTTGGTAGAAGGTGGTTCTTGTAGTTATGATGGTAATGCTGTTGTGGATAAGGTTTTGAGCGGGTATAGTTTTTATGGTAATTCTAGTACTTTGTTGCATGGTTCTTTGCCGACTCAGTATTTGAGTCCTTCTTCTGCGGTTTTGAGTGCTGGTTATTATGATGCGAATACTTTGAGTACAGTTGATCCTGATTTGAGGGCTAGTAGGATTAAATTAGGAACAAGTATTTTTGGTTTTAATGGTTCTTTTTATCAAACTATGACTGGCCAGACTGGTTGTTGGGATACTGGCGGTGCTCCTAGGTCTTGTAGTGGTACTGGCGAGGATGGTAATATTTATGGTGCTAGTTATGCGAGGGTTTGGAGGGTTAATAGTGATAATTTTACTTTGAGTGATTTGAGTAGTGGTTTGATGTGGCAAAAAGGCAGTAGTGGTTCTACGGTTACTTGGCAGGGTGCTTTGGATTATTGTAATAATTTGTCTTTGGCTGGTTATGATGATTGGCATTTGCCTACTAAGATTGAGATTGGGTTGATATATGATAATCAGACAGGCACTTGTTATTCCGGGTTTACCGGTTGTATTTTTTATTGGTCTAGTACGAGTGTTCCGTCGAGTCCGGGCAGCGCGTTCAGATTGTATTCCAGTAATGGCGGCACCCTTGGCTTCGGCAGTAAGAGCGATGGCGGCACCTACGGTGCTCGGTGTGTCCGTTTAGAAAATTGACGATTTGATTATTGTTTGTAAAAATTTTCAGTCGGCGTTTAATATTTTTAGAACAATTTATTATTTAAGGAAAAACTCTTTTTCCATAGTTTTTTAACTTCTTCAGCTCTATTTGGATAATGGCACAGGTGATTCCCGAGGCGGAATATATTAGAAAGGAAATTATTTTGCGCCAGCTCGACCTACCGCAATCAGTTACGCTCACAAAAAAGTCCCTACTCCGCTGGTGTTCCCTCTCCCTCGGCTTAATTTCTCCGAAGGAAAGCAGGGACAAGGCGATAATAATTTTCGACTCCCTTTTTTCGCTGCTTTTCAAGAAAAAGGAAAAGCCGACAACGCTTGATGTTCAAGCGTCAATTAAGAAAAAGTATTCTTTTGTGGTGAGCGAGAAACTTATAAGGTATCATCTGAATCGGCTTGTTGATTTGGGAATAATTCAGCGGAAGAAAAACCGCTACTCGATAAACCCAAACCCTTATTCCGAAAAAAGGGGGTCGCTTTCCGCTTCTTTCGACGCCTGGGTCAGAGCCCCTTTCGACCAAGAATTGGAAAAAATTTCGGCCGCGCTGGAAAAACTCCAAAGGATTTACGAAAAATAAAAAAATTTAAAGAAACGTTGCGAAAAAAGCAAAAAGTTATTGGGAATTGTTTATTTCCAAAGGAAAAAGATTATTTCCCAAATTTTTTCCAGTTTTTCGAGTTTGAACTTGTTTGTGGTTATTTGAGCGGGTTTTAAACAAAAATTATTTGAGCCTCACCGCGTCGAGGTTTCTGATTGAAGTGGAATTGATTTTGTACCTTCCGGCGAGGTACCTCGAAAATTCGACGCTTCTCGCGGGGTCCCCGTGCCCAACCAAAATTCTTTTCGGGCTCGGCTTCAATGCGCCGACATAAGCAGAAAGCTGGTTGAAGTCGCTGTGCCCGGAAAATCCGTCAACCGTTTCAATTTTCATTTTAACTTCCAATTTTTTTGTTTTGCCGTTCTGTATTATCGGCAGGCTTCGCATTCCCTGCTGTATTCTCCTTCCAAGCGTCCCTTCAGCCAAATAACCAACGAACACCAAAGTGTTTGACGGGTTCTCGGCCATTGCGTTAAAATATTCAATTATTGGGCCCCCTTGCATCATTCCCGATGTGGAAATTATTACCGCCCCGCTTTCCTTAATTATTTTCTCCCTGTCCTCGCGTTTCGCAACCTTGAATATCGGCGAATCAAATGGAGAATCGTTTGTAAGTATTCTTCTCTCAAGGCTTTTCCTCAATTGTTCAGGGTACGCAGTGTGTATTGCAGAAGCTTCTCTTATCATTCCGTCAATGTAAATTTTGTTTTGGTCAGTTAAAATTCCCTGCTTGTAAAAATTTTCAATTACAAGCGCGATTTCCTGCCCCCTTCCGACTCCGAAAACCGGAATCAAAACGTTGCCGCCGAATTGCGTCGTTTCCTGTATTATTTCAAGCAGCTTCTGCTCCGCGATTTCCCTCGGCATTTGTATTGCGTCCTTTGAACCGTAGGTGCTTTCAATTACAAGCGTCTCAATTCTCGGATACTTTATGTCAAGATTGTTGAACAATCTTGTAAAACCGTATTTTATGTCCGCACTGTAAACAAGGTTGTGCGCGCCTTCTCCGATGTTCAAATGCACGGAACTTGAACCTAAAATATGCGCCGCATTGTGCAGAGTCAATCTCATGTCGGGCGCGATGTCGGTAACTTCCCTGTAATCCCTCGGAATCGTGTGGAGCAACGCATTTTTCACGTCCCTTTCTCCGAAAGGGGCTTCCTTTTCATTCGTAATCCCAACATCAATGTAATCAAATTGCAGCAGCGTCATCAAATCTCTTGTCGGTTCCGTGCAGTATGTCGGCCCTTCAAATCCCAATCTGTAAAGGTAAGGCAGTAATCCCGAGTGGTCGATGTGCGCGTGTGAAATCACAACAGCATCAAGTTCTGTGAGAGGATATCCAAGCGCATCAAGGTAAGGATAAGGGTCATCCTGGCTCATGTTTATTCCCGCATCCATCATCAATCTTGTGTGCGGCGTTTCAACCAGCATGCAGCTTCTTCCCACCTCTCTAAACCCCCCAAGCGCGTTGAACCTCACCCATTCATGCTGCGCCTTGCTTGGCCGGGTGTAAATGTCTTCCGCAGTTTTTAACAGGAATTTTTTTCTTTCGTCGCAGTGCGTGTGGAGGTGCCTTCTTATACCCTTCAATATTTCCGAATCGCTTGTCGGCGCCCTCAGAATTTCAGGCGTCCAGCCGGTTTCCATAATTATTTTTTTTGAAATTTCCCCGCCTTTTCCTATTACAATCCCTTTTTTCACTGCCTCAATTACGACCTGTGAAAACGGCGCGTTGAAATAAATGTCCTTCACCTCGGCTTCCTTCGGCACCAATTCGAAAACCTGTTTTCTGGTTTGTTCTTCCGGCCCGAGCAGGCTTTTATCGGTTCTTATGTTAATTCTTTTTTTGAGTGCGAACGCCGTTTTTGAAACGAAGTTGTCGTTTCCAAAAAACGCGGAAGGATTTTTTGTATAGATTACAACTTCGGGCCCTTCCATTTCTATTTTTGAAACCTCGCACCTGTCCGGCAGGGTTTCTTTGAGCTGTTCCTCAATATGCTTTAGTATTTCAATTTTCTGAGGCATAAAAATCAATTTCAGTTGTTCAATTTGTTAAATAAATTTTGATGATTCAATTTGTTAAATCAACTTCGGTAATCTAATTTGTTAAATAAATTTTGGTAATCCAGTTTGTTAAATCAATTAAGTTAATTTGCGTGTCCGCAAAAAAATTCTTTAAGTTTGCCGCTTGTTTGCTTCGCAATTTTTTAATTAGTTGAATTTCAGCTTCTGTATTATTTTGTCAATCTCTTTTCTGTCAATTTCTCTATACCCGTTAGCATCGATCACAGCAACTGTTACGCTCTCTCCGCCGCTGTAAATATCCCTGTGCTTTGCCGCGCTTACCGCCTTCACAGCGAGCGCAATCGCCTCTTCTTTTGTCATCCCTTTTTTGTATTCGGAATCAAGCGTCGTCATTGCGAATGTTGTTCCCGAACCCGTTATCGCGTAATCGTCTTTTTGAACCACGCAGCCGTAAGGGGTCGCTTCATAAATGTCAGGCACCTTCACAAAACCCGCAATTATCGGCTGGAAAATAAAAGGGTAATACCTGTTATTGTTAAGCACATTTGAGAGCAGCGTTGTCAACGCTTTCGGAGTCATTTTTGTTCCCCTCTCGATTTCGTACAAATTCGCCTGTGCCTTCAAAAACCTTATCACTGCCAGCGCGTCTCCGACTGCGCCCGCTACAGTTACTGCAACGTATTTTGTTATCGGATAAATTTTCGGCACATTCGCTTCGGTTGCAATGTTTCCCATTACCCCCCTTTGGTCCGCGGCAAGAACAACAAAATCCTTTCCCGCCAATCCAAGCGTGGTCGTTCCGCTTTTCCTGTCATCTTGGTGGCTGTTCGCGTTTGTCGCACTTATCGCCCCTCTCGGCGGATTGAATTGTGCCCTTTCACTTATGAGGCTTATTGGCAGCCCCTCTGCTTCCCTATAATAATTCATTTTATCACAGAAAGAATTCGCAATTAGCTCTAATATCAGATTTGGCTAGTGAAACCTTTAAAAAGCTATTTCTCGCCCTTTTCTTCTTCGGCCTTTTTTTCTTTTTTTGGTTCTTTTCCCAACAATTTTTTATTTCTCGATTTTTTTTCGGATGCCTTTTCTTTTTTAGTTTTCCCCTCATCCTTTTTTGCTTCTGCCGGCTTTTCCTTCCCCTCTGCAAATGAAATTTTTATTCCCATTTCTTTTCCAAGAGTTTCAACGCTTTTATTTACTCCCTCCAAATTTTTGTAAAGGGGAGAAGGAATTGTTATGTATAAGCTTTCATCTTTGATTTCTTTTTTTGCGCCCGGAACCATCGAATAATATTTTTCAAAAATTTCTTCGCAGATTTTTTCCTTGCCCTTCACTTCTTCCTCCAGTTTTATTCTGTATTCCAGTTCGCGCCCTGCAAGCGGATGATTGAAATCGACACGCACCCTTCCTCCGCTTACACTTTGCACCTTTCCGATGTACTGCTCCGCCCTTATCAGCATTCCAGGAAAAGGATTCAACTTTTGTTTTTGAAAATCAAGAATCGGCATTACCCTTACCAAGTCGGTTTTTCTTTCCCCGAAGCCGTCTTTCGGCCCGATTTTAACAACTCTCTCCTCCCCATTTTTCATGGTTTCAAGCTCTTTCTCAACAAGGGGCAGCATTTCCTTTTCGCCGAGGATTACAGTTATCCCGCCATACTTTCTTTTTTCATCAAAAATTTCAGCTTCCTTCGCTTCCTTCTCTATGGTAGTATCAAATATGCTTTGGGTGGTAAGCTCCCTTCCGGTAAAATTTATTTTCACCATTTTTTTATTCATTTTAATTTTTTCTTTTTCGGTTTCCAACCCAAACACCCGCTGTAATTCCCACGTTTTATAATCCTTTCCAAATTAAAAATAAATCAGCCGATTGCAGGATTGGGTTGTGGAATCTTTTTAAAGGTTGTTCTGAAGTGGTTGAATTGGACGAAAAGAAAAAAGAAAAGATGTTGCAGGCGCTCGGCATCCTCGTTGTAGTCGTAATGGGCGGCAGCATGATAGCGGGAGCCATCCTTTCAACCGAAAAGAATGCAAACAAAAATAATCAGGAAGAAACGCCAACAACTGTTGAAACATCAAAATTCAATTATACCGCCAGTTTTGAAACAACTGTTTTGAAGGAACTCAACTTCGTCAGATTTGCCGCGATTACAGAGGAATCCGATATCTACAAAATCGACAAGTTTGTGAAAGGAATAGACGGCGTTAAGTCCGTTTCAATTTCAAATTTCAAAACACAAACGGGCTTTCCGGAAGGCGAGTGGGTTTACTTCGCCGAAATTTCAATAGAGAAAAATGCTTCTCCAAGCGCGGTGGCAGAAAAAATTCTCGCATCGGGCTTTTTTTCCGGCGAACAGGGAACATATGAGGTAAAGAAAAGCGTTACAATTTCCGTTCCGAAGGAACCGATGATTCTGCGCAACACAGACCTAAATATGGACGTGAATTTTTCTTTTGAAGGAAAGGCGCAAACGGCGTGGGTTGAACTTTCAACGATTCCGAATGATTCAATCGTTGTCGGCGGCACGATTCAGCTGCAGGGAAAAACCCTTGTTAATGCCGAGCTGCTCGAGTCCTCAAACAATACAGGTTCATCAAAAGATTTTTCCCAAAACGCTTCATTAAACATAATTTCTCTCGGGGAAAAAATTTCATATGAAGGCGAAAGAGATTTGAATTCTTATGTCGATGAAAATGCGTTGAAATCACAATTGGTCGCCGCCGGCGTAAATGCGCGGCCTGCAATTTTTTCCCTTCAAAATTCCCTAACAATTTCGGTTGACAAAAATTACACAGTGTCTTCTTCTGACATCGATATGATTAAGGGTTTTGCAGGCGTTTCCTCGGCGGAAGCGGGCGAAGACAATTCGATTTCAGCAGGTTTCCAGAAAGAAAAAATCGATTCCATTATTTCCTCAATTCGAAATTATTTCAAGGGCAAAAATGCAGCAATTCAAATTTCGTATCCAAAAGAGGTTGTCTTCGGCGAAATTCTCTCTTCCGAAAATGCAGGCGTACTTGAAACGATTCTTTCCTCAAAAGGCTTTTCCGTTTCATTGAAACAGGACGCGAATTTCGACATGAACGGCCTAATGGTTAATTCGTTTGGAAAGGAGCTTCCTTTTGAAAAGGGGAGCTTCACCGCAATAGTGAATCCCGGCCACAAAATAGGTGATGGCCTGAATCTTCTTCTCACCCTCACGGTTCAAAGGGAAAAAATTTCCGGAATTTCCGGCGAGGA
The DNA here is from genome assembly GCA_026397015.1 of Candidatus Iainarchaeum sp. Lineage (GTDB taxonomy): Archaea > Iainarchaeota > Iainarchaeia > Iainarchaeales > JAAZKV01 > JAPLVR01. The sequence goes on along the minus strand of JAPLVR010000003.1, from coordinate 330,129 downwards.
AAGCGAATAAGGCGCTACGGCATGTTCGGTCTTATGACACACAGTGAAACCTATATTCTATACTATGCGCGTTGGAAAAATGGTCAAGATAATAATATAAACAATAACGCCTTCTAATTGTTAAGCGATGAACGCCGCCAATTGATTTTTATGCGTAAAATGAGTGGAGGAAGGCCGGTGCGCGCCCAGGGAACGATTGAATATGTGGTTCTTTTGGCGATAATAGTTGTCATAAGTTTGGTTGTTATTTCTTTGATTTCTGGTTTTATTGATTCTGCTCCAGGGCTTACGAAGGATAATTCTCAGTTGGTTTGGTCTTCGCAGGATGTGAGTATTGTTGAATCTGTTGCTGATTCCAAGGGGGATGCAATTTTCAAGTTTAGTAATAATAGCGCAGATGATATAACAATTGTTGGCGTAAATATTGACGGCGAGGACAAAAACCTTACAATCACAAAGGTTCCTGTGGGCAGCGATGCAGCAATAAGCGTTTCCAATTTGCCTGCCTGCACAGGCAACGAGCACGGCTACAAAATAAATATTATTTACATTGACCAGCATGGACTTACCAAAATCATTGCAGGGTCGGGCGAGTTTGTTGTGAATTGTACTCCTGATGTTTTTATAGATGTGACTTCGCCAGTTGTTTCTTTGGTTTCTCCTTCGGATGAGAGTGTTGATGAGGACGGGGATGTTAATTTTGTTTATTTTGTGAGTGATGATGTAGGGGTTTCGAATTGTAAGCTTATTATTGGCGGAGTTGTTGACCAAACGGATTCCAGCGCGCCTTTTGATTCTTTTAGCGTTTCGTTCGGCGAAGAAGGGGTTTATGAGTGGAATGTTAATTGTATTGACGGCAACAATAATTGGGCGGACAGCAACAACGGGCCGTGGAGCGTAACGTATGCCGCACCTGCGCCACCGATTTATTTTGCGAAAGGTTTTGATGGCACCGGAAACGGAGTGTTTGTTGATTCAAGCGGCAATATTTTCGTGACTGCAACATATACTGATTCAATGTCATTCGGGAGCATCAATCTGACCGCAACCCATACAGATCCAGCGTGTGATCAGGGTGCCGCGATAGCAAAACTTGATAGTAACGGAAGCAACTGGGTGTGGGCAAATACTTCGTATGGGACAAATGAAAGTGTTGTTTCTAGCAGGCCGCAGGTTGATTCATCAAGCAAAATACATACTTGCGGTGGATTTTATGGATCGGCATTTTTCGATGGTGTGATGTTGCAAGCTTACGAAGACGATGTTACGGACATATATTCGGCTACATTAAATTCTGGTGGAAATTGGCTGTGGGCAGAGCAGTCGGGAAGAAACCCCTATGTCGGCTCATATTTGTTTGCAAACCACGGCGTATATGGCGGCAAGTGTGTTGTTGACGCTTCCGGCAATACTTATTTAACTGGAACTTTTGGGCCCAATGCATTATTCGGGGATACAAATTTGCTGGCTGTTGAAGGCGAAGATGACAGAGATATTTTTGTCTCAAAACTTGATTCTGATGGCAACTGGGTTTGGGCAAGAAGGGATGGCGGAGTGTCTGTTGATGGGGGCGTGAGCATTGACATAGACAGTTCAGGCAACTTATATGTAACGGGCACTTTTGGCGATAGTGTGCTGTTTGATGCGTTTGACTTGAATGCCTATGATGGCAGTGTTTTTGTTGGAAAAATTAATACTGATGGCAATTGGGGGTGGGTTGCGCAGGCCTCTGCCGGTTCGGTGTATGATGTCGTTGTCGGGGAATCAGGCGGAGTATATGTTCTCGGGCAATTCACCGAAACGGCGACTTTCGGCAGTATCGAGATAAGCTCTTCCGATGGCGGCAAAGCCATGTTTTTGGCAAAGCTTGACAGTTCTGGAAACTGGCAGTGGGCAAAAGTAATGGATTCGGATTTATTGATCGGCATGCTAACCTATGGCGGGGGTACAAAATCACTTGCAGTCGATTCTTCTGAGAACGTGTATGTAACGTACGGATTCGCAGGAACGCTTACAATCGGAGGAGAAGAACAATTTGGAGCGTACGGTTCGTTTGATGTGCTCGTCGCAAAGTTTGATTCCAGCGGCAATCTGGACTGGGCGAAACAGGGCGGCGGAGCAGATTCTGATTACCCTAATGGAATCGCGCTTGATTCTTCAGGTTATGTGTATATAGTCGGAGAGGCATGGAGTAGTGATGCTTCATTTGATGACACAAATTTCACGTCCAGAACAGGATTTATTTGGAAGGTCCGCCCGCCCGAGTAATTTTTTTTATTTTCAAAAATTAGCCTAATTTGTGCGAATTACTTTTTTGTTGGATTTGATTCGAGCTAATTAATTTTCTGAACAATTTAGTTCACACTAACTACTCTTTTTCCTTTAATTTCATTATCGCTTCCGCAATATTCCCGTTGCTTTCTTCCAAAGCCTTTTTTGCTTTTTCTTTTGAAGCACCGGTTTGCTCCGCAACCATCTTCACATCTTCCTCAGGAACGCCGCTTTCCTCCGAAGGATTTCCAATTACCGTATAGGTTTTCGTTCCCTGCATTTCGATGCTTTGAACCTGCGGCTCTTTGAAAATAAGTTTTTTTCCGTTCTTCAATTTTATTACTATCTCTTCCGCTTCTAGATCCTCGCTCTTGATGCCCATTTGCCGCATCATTTTTCCCATCTGCTTCGGATTTATTCCGCCCGGAAACAAAAAAAATCACCTAGATAATTAACCTTCTAATAAATACTTTCAAGTAGCATATTTTAAATATTAGCCCTGCTCTCTATTATAATCAAAAACTTGCTAATATGAAATTTGCTGGTTGAGCCTATTGTGATTTTATGGATAAAGTAATTGCCTCTTTGGAGAGCTTTGACAAGACGTTTCCAAAACTCCCGAAAAAGGGCGAAAGGAAGGACGCATTAAAAGAATACTTTTCTTCCGGCGGCGTGATAAAAGCATACGACATTGGTGGCAAGTGGCCGAAGCTAACCTATCCGAGCTATTTGGTTCTTGACAGAAAAATAAAAGAGTTGCGTGACAAGAAAAAAATTTATTCCGGCAAGCTTGGCGATTGGAGGCTGAAATACGCTTCCGCTTCTCTTTACCACCAGATTCAGCAGTTAAAAAAACTGAAGGAGCCGCTTTACTGGCAGCACATGGCAAAAGTCCTTTCCGACTCCGATTACAAAAAGGACGCTGAAAAAGTAAAGCTGCCCGCGCATCTTGTCGGCGATGACCGCTGGAAACCGATGGTGAAAATGTTCGTAACGGATTTGGATTACAGAAAACAGCTTACGGAAACAGTAAGCACTTCAATCGCCTACAGAAAAAACAAGAAGGTTGCAAGGTATGCCGATGATTTGCAGGGTTTCAGGATGGCGGCATCGCAGAAAGAAATCGACAGCCTTGAAAAAAAAGTTTTGGAAATAGAAAAAACCGAAAAAGCCTTGAAAGAAATCCAGAGATGGGCGAGAGAATAATTTTTTTTCCATAAATTTTTACTTCTTTTTTTCCCAATTTTTTTGGATAAATTTTTTTCCACCGGCACGGATGCTGGCTCTGCATTTAAAAACAAAAACTCTCGCAATTATTTTGCAGATTCAATTTCTGCGAGAGGTGTTTTTGTGAAGCCGGTGAAAAAATTGAAGATTGGAACAATTGATGTGGCAGTTTGGGAGAACGAGTCCAAAAAAGGGGACAAGTTTTTTACAACAACGATTGAGCGCAGCTACAAGAAAGGCGAAGAGTGGAAAAAAACCAATTCCTTCCGAATGAATGATTTGCCGAAAGCGATTCTTGCGCTTCAAAAGGCTTTCGAATTCGCTTCCCTGAAAGAGGATTAAATTTTTAGGTGGGCGGGAGCAGAAGTTACAGTCCATTGAGGGGGTTTCATAAACATTTTCCTTCAAAAATTCTTTTGCAATATTAATTTGTATCGGTGTTCAATTTGGGGAAGGGAGTTGCGCTTGTTTTTTTGGTCGCAGGCGTTTCAAGCCGCTTCGGCGGCAGGATGAAGCAGTTCGCGCGCGTCGGGCCGAGTGGGGAAACACTGATTGAGTTTTCCCTCAACCAGGCATTGAAATCACCGTTTGGCAAAATAATTTTCGTCGTGGGCGAAAAAACCGAAAAGCCTTTCAAGGAAAAATTCGGGAACAATTACAAGGGTGTGCCGGTTTTTTACGCGAAACAAACATTCGACCATTCAAAGAGAGGAAAGCCTTGGGGCACGCTTGATGCTATGCTTTCCGCAAAGGAAAACATAAAAGAATCTTTTGTCGTCTGCACAGGCGACGACATTTACGGGGAAAAAACTTTCAAGTTGCTTTATGACTTCCTTTCGAAAAATAAATCCAATGCAGCAGTAGTTCACAGGTTAGGCGATGTCATTCCTGAAAATGGGAAAGTGAACAGGGGAATAATTTTTGCGGATGCGAAAGGAAATATTGTTGAAGTAAAAGAATTTTTTGGCATAGAAAAATCGAATTTAAAAGAAAGCGGATTGAGCGAAAACTCTCTGACAAACATGCTTATTTTTGGTTTCCAGCCGGAAATTTTAGGGCTCTTTGAAAAAATTTTGGTCGACTTCAAGGAAGCCAACAAAGACGACCAGAACGCGGAAACAGCCATTTCAAATTCAGTCGGAGCATTAGTTGAAAGAAAAAATATTTCGTTGAAAAAAATTGAAACCCGTGATAAGTGGTTTGGGGTAACAAATCCCGGGGACGAGGAAATTGTCCGCGCCCAGATAAAAAAATTTTATTTCTGATTTTTGGAAGCTGGTTTGATGAAAATCGATGTTGCAAAAAGGGTGCTTGAAGCAAACGGTTTTTCTGATTTCAACGAAATGCAGAAACTTTGCATTGAAAAAAAATTTGAAAAAAATTTAGTGGTTTCCGCGCCCACCGCTTCAGGGAAAACGATTATTGCCGAATTATTTATGCTTGAGCAGGCGTTCAACAACAGAAAAAAAGTTATTTACACCTGTCCGTTGCGCGCGCTTGCAAGCGAACACTACTCCGATTTCAAGAAAAAATATTCCGAACTCAAGTTCGCGCTTTCCACAGGGGACTTGGATTCGAGCAGCTCCTATTTGAAAAAGTTTGACGTGATTTTCACCACGTATGAAAAGCTCGCTTCGCTGATAAGGCACGATGCTGAATGGCTGAAAGAAATCGGCTGCCTGATTGTTGATGAAATACACGAGATTGATTCCGACAGGGGGCCGGTGCTTGAAATAACGATTACTCAATTGAGGCAGCTCATTCCGCAGCTGAAGGTCCTGGCACTGAGCGCCACCATTCCAAATGCGAAAGAAATTTCGAATTGGCTTGATGCCGAGCTGGTGGAAAGCAGTTTCCGTCCGGTGAAATTGAAAGAAGGCGTGGGTTACAATGAAATTGTGGAATTTAACGATGATTCTGTTGAGGAAGGCGACTTCGAAAAAATTGTCGACGACGCGCTTGTGCAGGGAAAACAAATTCTGATTTTTATGAACGCGCGTAAGCGCACTGAAACAACTGCAAAAAAGTTGTCGGAATCAGTGTCCAAGAAATTGTGCGAAAAAGAAAAGCCGAAGCTTGAAAAAATTTCTTTGGAAGCGATTTCTTTTTTGGAGCAGCCCACCGAACAGTGCATTTCTTTGGGGGAAGCAATTAAGAACGGGATTGCGTTCCACCATGCAGGCCTGATTCAAAAACAGCGCTCGCTTGTGGAAGAAAATTTTAGAAACGGATTGATAAAAATAATTGTTGCCACGACAACACTTGCCGCCGGAATAAATTCTCCAGCTGACATAGTATTGATTCCAAGCCTTTACCGCTTCGAAAAATACGGAATGGAACTAATCTCAGTTCGAGAATTCAAGCAGATGTCGGGGCGTTCAGGTCGTCCAAAATTTTCAAAGGAAGGAAAAAGCATTGTTTTCGCAAACAGCGAAACACAAAAAGATTTGTACATGGAAGATTACATCAACGGCCTGCCCGAACCGGTGAACTCTCAACTGGGAATTATCCCTATTTTGCGCACCCATATTTTGGGTTTGGTTGCAATACGTTATGTTTATGACCTGAAGAGCGCCGGATCTTTTTTCTCAAAAACCTTTTACGCAAAGCAATTCGGGGAAATGTCTGCACTCCTTGAAAAAATAATGGGAATAATAAACGATTTGGAGGAATTCGGTTTCGTAAAAAAGAGCGGAAGCATGAATCCGATGCTGGCCCGCTACGAGCCCACTCAATTAGGCAAGCGCGTTTCCGATTTGTTCCTCGATCCCGAAAGCGCCTACTCCCTGATACGGGCTCTCCGCGTCAAAAAAACTTTCACCCCTTTTTCCTATCTTTTTGCATGGGCGAATTGTATGGAATTTTCCCCGTGGCTGAATACCCCTAAAAAAATTGAGCCGATTATTTCGGAGGAAATAAATTCCCGCTTTTTTGAAGTGCCCTTTTCGCAGGAAAAACTTTTGTTCGAACCCGAATCAACAAACAAATTTTTTTCCGCGATGATGCTTGAGCAGTGGATTGAGGAAAAGCGCGAGCAGGAGCTTTTTGAAAAGTATGGCGTTCTTCCCGGAACCCTTTTCGGAAAAACCCGGATAATTGAATGGCTCGCATATTCAACAATAGAGCTTTCAAAAGTTTTAGGACTTGAACATCATTTGATTCCGGCAAAAAAGCTTTCCGACCGCGCGAAGTACGGCGTTAAAGAAGAACTGCTTTCCCTTGTGCAGTTGAAGGGAATCGGAAGGGTGCGTGCGAGAAGGCTTTTCAATGCGGGCATCACAAAACCTTCGGAGATTAAGAAAAATCTTTCAAAGGTTGAGGCAATATTCGGAAAGGCCGTTTCTCTTCAGTTAGCAAGGCAACTTTCAGCATAATGCAACCGCGGCAACGGGGCCATTTTTCGCGCATTTTGCAGCGCAAAAGCTTTATTAACAACCTAAAACTATTATTTAACTGTTATATTATATTGTGTGTATGCTGCGGAAGATTGCAGGCATACAAAATATTGTGGGTAGTTTTCGATGGCGTTGGATTTCCTGAAGAACATTTATTTCTCTTTTGAGGATAAATGGTACAACCTTTTGGATAAAATAGATGCAAAGATGCCTGTTTACCACGTAATTGATAAGATTGACGAAATAATTCCCAGTTTCGTCCTTTTTTTGCTTTCAATTGTTTTTCTTTTGGTTCTGGTTGGGTATCTTCTAAATTTTTCCAGCAATTATGAGGCAATGATAATAACCAAGGACGGCGATACAGGAGATCCGCTCCCGGGAGTTAAATTATACGGTTCAATAAGTGGAACACCTTTTATGGATAAAGTAACTGGCGCGGAAGGAAAAGCAACACTGTCTTTTGCGGGTGAACCTGTAAATTTTTTTGGCATGATTGGAAAAATAATTCTTCCTTCAAAAGAAACTTTTTCAGCACTAATTTCCGCGGAGAAAACAGGTTATGGCACAATAGAAGGCGCAGAGATTGATTTAGGTTCCCTTCAATATGAAATGAAGCTTTATCAAATTAAGAGCGAGTTTTTGGGCGCAGCCGAAGTTTTGTTTGAGGATGAAAGCGGCAACACTATCGTCGAAGAAAGCTCGCTTGTAAAATATGTTTGTGCAAACAGCCCGGGAACAAAATTTACTGTGAACGATTCAGAAGACGGGGATACGGATGGAAGCATCAGCTTGGCGAGGGATGAATGCCAATTCCAAATTGTTGATGCGAGCGCAGACGGTTACATTGCGGTGACATCTTTGCCAAAAATATTGACGGATTCTTCAACCACGATTGTATTGAGAAAAAACAACCCTAACACAAAGGGAACATTAACGGTCAATTTGTACAAGGGACCAGCGCCTTCTTCAGGAGCAACTCCGGAGCAAATTGTCGATCCGACAAGCGCAACAATAAGCATTTACAAAGACGGCGACATCCTTGGAACTTATCTTGCAAATTCAAGGGGTTCTTATACAAAAAGCGATTTGGACCCCGGCGCATATTCGCTCACCGTAAATCACCCAAGCTATTACACACAAAAAGGAATAGAATTTGAAATAAAAGTCAGTCCTCCAAAAGAAGTAAACATTTATCTTGAATTCATTAACCCCCTGGACAGGAGAAGAATAAATTTGGTGGTTACAGATTCTTCTACGGGTGCAGCGATTCCCGGGGCACTTGTAGCTTTAGAAGACATGGAATTTGATTTCAATAATGCAATTGCGGGCACGGGGCTCAGGGAAACAAATCAAACGGATTCAAATGGAAAGGTAATTCTTTGCAATCCGAATGGCGGCGCCGGTTCAAGTAGCTGCACAGTCAGAGACAGAAATGTATTGGTTGTTACAGTTTACAAGGAAGGTTATTTGTATTCCGCATTTGTTCCGACTTTGAAGGAAACTTCAAGCACGGAATATGATTCGGTGAAACTTGAAAAAGCCACTGCTTCAAATAGCGGCACAGTTGAAGTGGGCGTAAAGCAGAAAAGCAATCTCAAGCCTCTCATCGATGCGAAAACATGGCTGTATTATGATTTTTGCATAACAAGTCCTTGTTCTCCAACATTGAACGCAGCCGCATTGAGAACAATAAAATTGTACCCCGAAAGGGACACCACTGTTCCGTACGGAAAAGCAACTTATTCCGGAATGATGCAAGGCACTTACAGGGCGAAAGCGTCCTACGGCGGCGCCGTTTCGGTATTATCTGACACCAATAACCTGTATAAGGGGGGAATAATTTTCTTTGACTTGAATGTTGACACAAGCCTGAGCACAATAAAAGTTTTGCTTTACAATGGCATAACTGAGGAAAAGCTTTCCGATTCGGCGATGCAAAGCGCGGATGTGAATATTTATATTTCAAGTTCAACAGATTACTCCACTTTGGTTTCCGCTGAAAAAATGGTTTTCGATTCCTCTTCACATTTGCTTGCAAGCTCCCTCAATTATGATAGCTCAAAAAGGCTGATGATAAAGGCAAACGCCTCAGGATTTGTTTCTACAAGCGTTCCAATCGAGCCCGGCAGCCTCGCAGTCGGTTCAAATGAATACGCAATAAAGATGTATCCTTCAAATCTTGATGGAAACATAAATATTTTCTTTGACCAGCTTTACAACGTTACGGATGATCCGTGGAAAGGCAAGGACGCCTCAACAGTAACGACTTTCTCAACAGACTCTACAAATGGCAAGCATTACTATGTGAAGCTCGATATTGTGATAAATAAAGAAGTGAGTTATCAGGAATTGCTTTCAATGGCGGACATAAATATTGTTTCAAAAAGCAACGGGACGGCAGAAATGATAAGCATTCCATCAAAACTTGCGACGCCTTTCTATTACAATCCGCCTTCGCCCTCGGTTTTCACTTGCAGAGGTTCACAAGCCAACTGCTCCGCAACAGTATGCGATGACAATTATTATTTCCCAACAACATCGGGATGTTTCCTAAAAAATGTTCAGGTCGGAACGGATTGGAAAAATGACCCTCTTCCGACAGGAGTATATTCTTTTGCAGTTGATTTCCTTCTCGGACCAACTGCGCTCAAGGGCGATACTGTTACGGTTGGTTACCGCGCAAAAGAAAAACACACTTCATTCGCATCCCAAACGGAATTGAAAAAAGTAATGTTCGTTGTCGGAAAGCCGGTTAAAAAGGGAATTTATTTTGACGTTTCAATAAAGGACACTGCAGTTGATTTAACACAATTGACTTCAGGCGTTCCTGCAGGCGTAATAGCTTCTCAAGGAACCAGCTCCCGCGTTCTTGTAGGAAATCAATTCAACAAGGCGAGCATAAGCGTTTGCAATAATTCAGGGGCAAATATTTCTTTCGGAAATTTGGTTGTGTTTTCAGCTGCAACTTTGGATCTCACGGTAATAGGCAAGCCGGGTTTCAGCGGCAGCGGCTACCTTTACATTGACGATCAGACAGTGCAGATGAAAACTTTCCCGGTTGGAACAATTGTATCCGGAGAATGTTCATCACCAATAGATATGTTAGTCTATTCAAGCAAATTGAATAAGGACAACTGGCTCGTAATGGACACGAATTCAAGCGGCAAAATTTATGCGGCGCTCGTTTCAACTCACACCCTTGGAAGCCAGATAAGTTTGGACGCGGAATTCCTTGCGCGCTTCCCGGACCAAAACTTTGACGGTTACGTTTATTTGACAGGTTTGCCCGGCTCGACTCAGCCGATTTCCGATAAAAATTTGGTAAAACTTGGAAACGCTTCGGTTACAGTTTACAGAAATTGCAGAGGAACAGGAACAAAAACTATTGCAATTGATCCTTATGGCGATACTCACCCGCCTTTAGTCGGGCTTATTGCTGGCGTAAATTCTCCTGCCGACGGATATTTTTGGAAAAACATTCCGGGTGTTTACGTGTATAATGTTGATTGTTTAGATATAAATGCCTCAGCAGTTAATCCTGATTTTGAGATGCTAAGTGCAACACTTTATGCAGGAAGGGGCCAGGGTCCGGATCCTTCTCTTGCATGCGTTGATGCTGTATTTGCAGGCGTTCCAAACATTACAGAGGAAAGCGAAACAACTTTGGAGTGGGGCGCAAACGCAACGCTGATAGTTACTAACAATTGTGTGAGGGATGTTGTTGTAAAGCTTGAAACAGACATTAATGCGAGCACTCTTGAAATAACAATTCCTTCTCTCGCGGGCTATCCTCTTAATTCCCACTCATTCAATATTAATGGAATGAACAAGGGTTACCTTCCTCTTTCAGCTAAGCCGGATCCAAACTTTACGGACATTTTAGGTTTCTTCCCGATTTTGGTGAAAGCAAAGTTTGCGGGCACAAACAAAAGATTTGTAATGGCTGAGCGTGCAATAGTGCACCTGACGAGGCCGTCAGATTGTTTCGTGATTTCCAAGGACAGCTTCGACCTCATATCTAATGCATCAGAGGCATTTTCAATAACAAATTCTTGTAGAAAAAGCATTGGCACAAATAAGGATTCGGAAACTCCAAAAGTTGCTGTGGATTCTTTCGGATTAACTGTTGGCCCTGGCACCGCAAACCCTGGAACAGCGGCCAACTATGGCTGCAACGTAAAGTTGACTTCGGGGGGCACGGCGAAAGAAATAACGCTCGGCACTTATTCCGTAAAATCGACGAATGGGATTACGCAAACACTGGGCACGATTGACTATTCAATTTTCAGCAATTCCGGTGTTAATAATCCAACTACACAAATAGTGTGCGCGCCCGCCGATTCAAGTTTGTTTTTTTGGATCGAAGGAGGGTACCTAAATGGGAGATACCTGGGAATAATAAAGGCAAGGTACTTCGGAACAAACAATACGCCTATTGATTCCAGCGGCAAAATGGATTTTTTGCTGAACAAGGGAACTTCAAGCGGAACCAATTACAGCATAATAAATATTACAGATTATGTAAATAAAGGGAGGGCGAAATAATGAAGGTACTGCAGCAAATCGCATTATTTTTGGCTTTGACGTTCCTGCTTTCGGGAGCATTCGCATACTCATTCGAAGATTTGATTTGGAAAGGCGCAGTAACGATTCAGCTTGATAAGGCAGAGTTCCAAAGCGGCGAACCGATAACGGGAAAAATAACCCTCTTGAATTCTGAAAATTATCCGCTTTTGGGGGCGAAAGTCGTAGTTCAATTGGCGCAGGGAAAATACGATTATGTGGCGCAATTTACCACAAAGGACAACGTTATTTCAGAGAAAAATTATGGCGACATATGGATACTTCCGAACGCAAATAAAACAATAAATTTTTCTGTTGATGCGCAGGAAAGTGGAGAATATAGGATAGATATTTATTCCTGGGCGCTGAAATCAATTCTTATTGGCAATAGCGCAATATTCCTGGCGCCGGCATCGAAAGAGTTTAAAGTTTCGGGGGGCAGTGCGGAAGCAAAAGCATCGATTGACAGGGAAAATACAAAATTCAATGATACCGTTGGCCCGGTTGGATTTCCAGTTGAACCAAATGGAGAAATAAAAGGTGTCGTGCGCGTTTCGAATCCTTCAACTGTTCCAAAAGATTCTCTAAAATTGCACGTTTCAATGTGTGATTGGGCTTCAGCATTTTGCGAAAATCCGGAGGAAACGGTTGTTGATGTAATATCAATCCCTGCAGGCGGAACTGTTGATGTGCAAGTTGCCATGAAAGCCCCTGCAATTCCTTCCGCTTATGAAATAAATCTCAAACTTTTCAACGGAGACAAGACAGAATCGGTTTACAAAAACAGGGCAATCGTCGCCGGCGGCACAGCAAAATTCAGAAAAATTTTCATTGACGGTCTTGATGTTGGAAAATATTCACTCAACCTATTAATTGCGGGCAGTCCTGACCATTTCAACTATCCAGCTTTTGAAGGTTATTCGATAAAGGCAGAGATTTATGATGGCGAAAAATTGATTGAGGAAAAATCCGCCGAAGGAGAAAAGCTCGGTGCGGGGGGCGAGGAATTCAGGTACATTATTTTGCAGTCCTTCAACCTCGAGTCTAAAAAGTTTACAAAGATATGCGCAAAGATTGAGAAAGGCGGGACAATTTACGAGCAGGAATGCTTTCCCGCGCCAATTGAAGAGATACAAGCAGCTTATGACGCAAGGCACCCGCGAGTTGTAAAAGTAACTTGGGCATATGAGGAATCCGCCGAAACGCTTTCTCTCACCCTCGAAAAAGAAAGCATCAATGCAAGGGTAAGAATCTTTTCTTCGGATGAAACGCTTTTTGAAGAGCAGATAAACCAGCCCGGCATTTACAAGAAAAGTATTTACTTAAGGAAGGGCGACCTTACAATGACAGTTGATGACTTTGATGCAAAAAGGCAGCAGATGTTTACATTAGATTTCTCTTCAAAACAATCGGAAGGGCAGGCACAGCCGACCGAGTGCGCAGGCATAATCTGCTCCGCAGGGGAAGCGTGCAGAGGAAACTCCTACAAATCGGTTCAGGGTTTGTGTTGTATTGGAACATGCCAGCCCGCAATAGAGCCAATTTCGTTCCTGTCGATTTTCAGCATACCTTTTATTTTGTGGGCGGCAATAATAATTATAGTGATTGCATTGGCTGTTCTTTTCACGGTGCTGAGGAGCCCGAAGAAAATTTCTGTTAAGCAGGCTGTTAAGAAGAAAGAGGTTCAGCACAAAAAAGAGAAGGTGAAAAAGAAATGACTTCAAGAAAAGTTGCCGTGTTTTGCTTGGTTCTAGCGCTTTTTGTCTTAACGCCTTTTTCATTTTCATTTGTCATCGAACAAAATGTTCACTGCATGGTGCCTCAATTGGATAATGCGCTTACAACCACTCCTTCCTATGATCAGACTGCCAATCCGGATAATTCTTTCCCAGTTGGAACGAAAATGACATTAACATTTGGGAAAATGAATGCTTATTGTGATGATCAGGCTCTCCAAGGGGCAGTGGCGCCTTTCGTGGCACTCTACAATTCCTCAGACGCAACAGTCCGTAAAGACAGTTATCTTGTGACGAATTCCTGTGATAGCGGCCAAGTTGGTTGGTGTTCTCCGAAGGCGTATTCCACAGTTAAATACTGCCTTTTTGATCATGGAGTTCATAACCCCGGGCATAGTTGCAATAACGGGTTAATTAGCTTGCCAAATTCGGGAGGTCTTCAAGTGCTTTGCAGGGACAGTGGCGGTCAAGTCAAAATAGGGTTTTGTGCATACATTCCTTCCACACTTTACAAAACGGTCCCATCGGGCGCGTTTGGGGCGGATGGGAAGCTGTCACAGGAGATCTGTGGTAATGTTTCTGAAGATTTTAAAGTTGGAAGTGGCAATGACTGGGCAAATAACACAGTCGAATACACATTTGCTGAAGCTGGCACGTACAAAATGAAACTGAAATATGGGTTGTTTGCAATCGCTGGGGCACCTATCCCTGGAGAAGGAGAGGCAAATTTTGTTTGGAGGGATTCTCAAGAAATAGTCGTTAATGTGGTTGAACCTGTTCCCCCGTCTCGTCCATCCCTCTTAATTTTTGGCCCGGCACAAACAAAGGCAATAAGGCACTTCGAACAGACAGGGGGATATAATGAAACGATTTACTTTATTTTGGTGAACAATTCCGGCGCACAGGAAACAACAACAACTTTTAGTTGTACGGCGTCAAACGGCGTAACCTGTGTTGCTCCGACAGAATATAACGGTTGGCCTATTGAAAATGGAGGGTCACTAATCGTTCCGCTGAAATTAACGTTTGCAAAATCAAACAGCCCAATAACATCGGCTGTTTCCCTGAACGTGAATTACCTATTCAACGGTTCCAATCCGGAATCAGCTTCAATCTCCTCAAGCCCAATAGATTACACTGTCGGGCTGCTTGACCAGCAGGATTTCCAGGCGGAAGTCAAAGTTGCCGCGGGTCAGAATGAATGTATAGGGTTTGAAGGGCTGGTTGGCCGCACGGGCGAAGAAGTTGACCCGCAAGTAAATCTCGTCCACGGAGGAAGCACGGGCGGCGGGGCAATATCAATTGATGAATGTGATTCGAGTAATTCGAATTATGTCTACTGCATGCAGTCAGAATTCCTTGTGGAGCTCGCAAACAAAATTGCAAAGGTTGCGGAGATAAGGACTGATCAGGGAGAAGGCTCAGCTGAAGAAGCGCAGTATATGGCTTTCAGTTCTTATGTGCGAGACCAGCAAGTTAGTGCCGAAGAAATTACAAAAAGTCTCGGGATAATAAATAGTTTCCTTTCAAATTCAGGAGTAAACGCGAACGTTTATGGGGCTACAAATGCGGATAAATTTGCAAGGCTTTCAGCCCTTTACAATGCGGCAAAAATAAGCGTCAACGGAAACTATATGGGGTTTGTTGATGCCGGCTCGTATGATGTTGCAATAACAGTTTCAAGGTCGGCACCTCCAAGTGTTTCAGGTAGTGACTGCGCATACGTTTTCGGCGACACATGTTTGAGCGGCAGCACTGCTGCAGTAGACCCTAAGTTGCAGATTGAAATTAAGCTTACGGGGCCGGTTTCCAAGCCAGCTTTGCACTGGTTCTTTTACGACAGCGACTTTAATTCCGACGGCGTTTCAAACAATATTTCAATGTATAACGAGGCATTTACAAATTTTCCGTATGCAACAAATGTTTTGAAAAGCGGTTACCTGCTTGAGTATATGGAAGGCGGAGAGCAAAATCTGAACAGAATCCTTTACAACACATTCGCGATTCCGATTTTCATTCGAATAAATGCTGGCGGTGCAGGAACTGCAAATTCTTCGTTCAATGTTTCTGGTGACTGGGGAACTCCCTTCAACGGAAAAGACACTTTCTCTTATTGGACGGGCTTTGCAAGTTCGGTTAAGAACGGATGCGGAAGTATCGTATCTCCAGGGGTAGATCCGTTGCCTTACAGGGAACCGGATGCACCTATAGCAGGCACCCAATTCGAATTGGATAAATTCAAAGCAGGATTAATTCCTGATAGTAACATTTATCTCGAAACGGTCCTTTACTTGCCAGTGGGCGCAGTTAACCAGTCGCTCGATTTCAAGCCTTCAAGCCCGTCTGTCAGCGCTTTTTACAAAGGCGAAGGCGCATTAGGCAGCTGTACAAGCACAGGTGCCGCTTGCTCATTAAGTTACTCTAATACTTCGGCTTCATTTGTAAGTTCGCTTAACACGGACAAAATAAGTATTCTGAAAGATATTTTGAACAAAATAAAGACCAAAGACGTTTGTGTCGCAAGGGAAATGAGCGGCACGGGAAGCCCGAAATGGATAGTCTTTTGGAATCAGCAGAAAGTTTTGGCGACCGAATTGGCCGGCGCAAAAACAGCAGTTGTTCCGGCGAACCAGATTTGTGCGGCGGAAATAGTCGGTTGATTTTCCCGAATTTTGAAGAGAGTCTGATTTTGAAGGGTGCCGGCGTTCAGATTCCAAGTTTTCTTTTCGCGTCCTTTTGTTAGCGCCTTCCGAAGAGCGCCATGTAAATCACAAAAAGCGCCAATATCATTATCAGAACCAGAATCCACTTGCTTGAAAAGAAATTTAAATCAATGGAAAATCCTTCTCCGCTTCCGCTTTTTTTCGATTCGCGGGCAGATTTTTCAGCCATTTTTTTCGGAACAACAATTTTTTTTGTCTCGAATAAAATTCCTTTCGTGTATTCCACCCACGCAGCAGGGTCCTTTAACTCGTTAATGGTTTCTTTTGTTATTTCTATGAGCTCCCTTTCCCTTGCCGGAACTTTTTCAATTCCCGAAATTTCTCCGTTTACCGCGTTTATCAGCACCTGAAATGTGCCTTCTTCAACAGTCACAAACGATTTGTAGAGCGGCAAAAGAATTTTTTTTGTGCTGGAAATAACAACGTTTGCCTTCGATATTTGGAAATATTCCGCGAGCTTGAGCTTCAGAACGGTTTCCTGCTCCTTTTTTTCAATCCCCGTTTCAATTATTTCAAATTCTATGCCCGGTGCCTCGGCCGAAGCCGCTTTTATGTTCTCCTTTATCAATGTGGTTGTTTCCTCGTCAATTTGAAGCGTTTCCCCATTCATCGCAAGAAAGCCGTCCACCGAGCTTTCAATTATTTTTTCTCCGCCCTTCTCCTTTTCCTTAAAGTAGTGATAATTAAAGTAGAAATAGGGCACGAGAATTAGCTTCAATGTCGCTATCTCGAATTTGTGCCAGCGCTTTTTCTTTCTGATAATATCATCCAACGATTTTACTGCGTCCGCCGGAACCAATTTGATCGGCAATGCGGGGCTGCCTAAATACAACGCCCTCGCCTCACTGCCTTCTTTTGATTATTTTTACTTTTGATGGCGTAACAATTATTCTTTCCTGTGAAATTCTTGCCAGATCGCCGTCAATAAGCTTTATTTCCCGCTTTATTCTTCCAATGAGCTCTTTCAGCTTTACGCTGTTTCTCCTCGACAAATCATCAATATTTACCAGAACAATATTCCCGGATTTTGCTTCCTTGATTATTGCCGTTGCGTCCGCCTCTGAAATAAGGTCCATAGGCTTTACGAAAGCGTCAGCGTCTTCGTAATTTTCTTCAGGCTCCTCGTCAATAGTATTCAAAAATTCTTCTATGTCAGAGTCCTGCTTCGACATTACTTTGTTAAACAAACCCAAAATGACCACCCCGCGTTAAAAGCGCTTTTGTATGGATTTCCCTTGTGCAAAATGTATATAAGCCCATTTGTTGGCTTCCACAAAGTCCTATCCAGTTCGCCTCAAACAGGCATTAAACCCGTCTAATGCAATAAATCCCCTGTGCGAAAAATATAAAAGCAATACTTTTACGAGAAATCTTGAAAAAATTAATTTTTCTTGTTTTTTTTAAAATTTTTTGCTTTTTTTAGATTTTTTTTTGAATTTTCAAAATTTTTCCCAATTTTTTTTATGTTTATTTGGTTTTGCTTTGAAAGGAAAGGGAATTCATTCGGTTTCCAAACCCCAAAGGTATTAATTTTTCGCCCGCGTCTATTAGTGGAAGTAAATTATTGGAACTAAGCCTTGGTTTTTTGGCCTTCAAATTGAAGTTTCGGAACGCGAAGGTTTTAAGTTTTTTATTTGTGTGGGTTGGTGGGCTTATGAATGGTATGAGTAATTTATCGCTTTCGCTCCGCGCTGAATCAGACGCGGAAGTGCTTGAATCTGGAATAGTTGAATCCAAGGCCAAATCTGAGATATCTGAAATCGTGAAAAATGTTTTTGAAAGGCGGCTTTTAAATGCCTCCGTTTTCGCCAACAAGGAGATAATTTCGCAGCACTACATTCCAGAAAAGCTTCCGTTCAGGGAGAAACAGATAGATGAAATCAGTTCCGATTTGAGCCCGTCGATAAAAGGAACGAAGCCGAACAATATTTTTCTCTATGGAAAAACCGGCACCGGAAAAACAGCCACTGTGAAGCACGTTCTTGAGCAGCTCACCGAATTTGTTTCAAAACAGAGCCTTCCGGTTTTCTCCGCGTACATTAACTGCAGAAACCACCCCTCAAAATACAAGGTTCTTTTGAAAGTTGCAAAATCATTTTACCCTTCAAAAGATTTTTTGGGCTACAGCGTTTCATTTATTTACGAAAAAATTCTTGATTTTTGTGAAGCCAATTCCGCACACCTGATTTTGGTGCTTGATGAAATCGACAAAGTAAAGGATTTGGACGAACTGGTTTATTCGCTCACGCGCGGGAACGACGAGCTTGGAAAAGGTTCCATAACCCTAATCGGGATTTCAAACAATCTGATGTTCAAAGAAAAGCTCGATCCGCGGACGAAAAGTTCCCTTTGCGAAAAGGAACTTGTTTTTTCCCCCTATAATGCGAATGAGCTGAAAGAAATTTTGGTCGAGCGCTGTGAAAAAGCCTTCAAACCGAAAGCAGTTTCCGACTCTTCGATTTCCCTAGTCGCTGCTTTGGCGGCGCAGGAATCCGGCGACGCAAGAACAGCGGTAATGCTGATGCAGCGCGCCGGCGAAATCGCCGATTCAGAAAAAGCTGTGCTGGTTGTCGAGCAGCACGTTGAGAAGGCGAAGGCAAGCGTTGAAGAGGAAATAATCCTCTCGATGGTTTCAACTTTGCCAGGACAGCAGCAACTTGTTCTTTATTCAATTTCAGCAATGACCATTCAGCACAAGGGAAGCAGGCGCATAACAGGCGAAATAGAAGAGGGCACCTTGTTTTCCGGAGAAATTTTCGAAACTTATTGCGAGATGGCAAAGCACCTCGGCAGAAGGACAATTACAAGCAGGTGGTATAGGCAATACATTAATGAGCTTGAAATGTACGGCTTGATTTTAATTACGGCGTCGGGAAAGGGAATCAGGGGGCAGACAAGGCTGATAAAACTCGGCTTCGACGCCGAAAGAATAAAAAGCGCGCTTGAAAAAGAATTGTTCAAATAGTTTTGTTCAGTTTAAACAAATTCGAACAAACTTTTTTGCTGCGCCCTCTCATCCTTGAAAACCGAATCAATTTCTTTCTCAATCATGTCAAGACGCTGGATAAGATATGCTGAGAGGTGTTCCTGCTTCGCCATTCTCTGCGCAATCTTCAGGTACTTCCTTACCCCGCCCTGATTGATTGTAAGTATTAACGTGTTTTTTCCGCACTTGTAGCACTTTCCGCACAGAGGAATCCGCCTGTATTTTTCGTTACAATAAGTGCACCTGAATGTTTGCCTGGAAAAAGCCCTTGCGTTTCCGATTATGTCCGGCAGGAAGTGGGACGCCATTACCCTCTCGAGGCAGTCCCTTGCATCAACTGCAACTATTTTTTTCTGCAAAATATTTTGCATCTGTATCTTTTCATCCATCGTTTTCAACTGGATATAACGCGAAGTTTTCGGTCCCTCGTCAAAGATGTCCGTTTCATGAGTGTATCCGAACCCGCTGTATTGGGCGGGCTTCCCGAGCCTTGATTTCACAATTTCGATGCTCAGGTTTTCAAGAGATGGTTCGCATATTTTTGCCGCGGATTCGTAGAACTCGCGCGGATAATTGCAGCAGGTTTCCATTTCATGAACCTCGTTGTCAACCTCTTCTGGATTTATTATTGTTGTAAAAACGAGCGGCGCATCCATCCTACCGCCGCTTTTCAGCGACAAATATTTTTGTGAGAAATTTACTAATGCATCCATCAGCAAAATCAGCGAATCCTGGTCCCCGTCAACATTTCTCCTTTTTGCGCACACAAAATACGGGTGCCCGAATCCGAGCCTTGCCTTAGTGTACCCGATTATTCTTCCCACGACAGCCGCGGATGTGTGCGGCGCCAGGCCGAGTGTCAGTTGCCCGATGAGGTCCTCTTTTGTTTTCGCGTTGTAGAACCTGTCAATCTCATAGAATCTTTCAAGCAACTCATCGATGAACTGGCTCATATTAACAAGCCAGTTCCCGCACGATTCATGCACGATGATGTCCTGCGGAAAAATTTCAACAATTTGTTCGTCGCTCGTTATTTCATTTCCGTAAATGTCTTTTTCATAGCCTAATTCCATGGCTTTTTCGACGCTCATGCTTATTTCTTTCGGCTTGAAATGGGTTATTGTCGCGTTCAGCAATTCGAATCTCGAAGTTCCATCCCTAAACATGTGGACATCGTGCCTCGCCCTTAATATTCCTTTTTCCAGCGGCTCCACTTCTTTCGTTTCCGAAATCATTCCCTTGACCCCTTTAAATGTTTCGGGAATACTTACGCGGAGCCTTTCCTTCGCCTTCTCGAACATTTTTCTCAGGGCGACTTCGTGCTCCCCCGCTTCAACCGTTTCCGCTCCGCACTTGTAGCATTTTTCCCCCGCCACTGTTGACTTGCACTTCGGGCAATACTTCATTTTTTTTGTTCTTACATTGCAATCCGGACAATATGGTATGTGCACTATTTTTCCGCATTTTGCGCATTTGTATTCTGAAATTTCGACCGTTACCTTTCCCCCCGGGTTATATTCTTCATCAATCGCCTTGTTGATGCTTCTCGTGCTTCCCCCTTTCATGCCGATTGGGAAAAGCACGTGCGGGTTTCCCTTCATTTCCCTCGGCTTCGCCTGTTCGGGCCTGCCCATCCTTCCGCCGATGAACGAACCTGCTTTGTCCATTATTTTCATTCCAGAAATTTTGCTCAAATAATCCAAAACATTTTCTACTTTTTCTTCAGTGTTGATTGATTTTTGCCCGCTTTCAAGCGCAAAAGTCGAGGCAACGCTTTCGGCAAATTCATCAATTATTATTTTTTCGTTTTCAAAGTGGTGGGGCAGGCCTATTCCGTCCAAAAATCTTTTCAGTTCCAAATCATTTTCCGCAACAATCCTTTTCACTTTTTCATTTTCTTTTTCAAGCCTGGCGCCCAGCAATTTATTGTGCAGTAAAACAATTTCCTTTTCGTTTATCGCCCTGTAAAAATGCAGCCACTTCGGGTGTAATGGAATGCCGAACTTTCTCGAAATCGCAATTGCCTCCTCCTGCGAAACATTTCTGCATTCCTTCAAAGTTTTTTCGAGCCCGAGTTTTTTCAGTTCTTTCATCTTTGTTCCGTCCTTAACTGCTTCTTTTAGTTCTTCAAGCCACCATTCTTCGCAATACCCTGCAGGAATCAGCGGGTGGGCGCTTTTCCTGAAATCGCCGTAGCTCGAAAGGAGATCTCCTATGTAAAGAATTTTTTTTAATCTCGCCTTTACTTCGTTTGCTTTTTTTGTGTCATTCACTCTTACTACGGAATCATCGTCAAGCAATACAATCGGCCCGTCAATTGTTGTGCACGGAAAAAATTGCGTTGCTTTTCCCGGCCTTTCAAGCTTTCCGTGCGTTCCAACCGCAATAAATTCATCAAATATTACCATCGAAGCCGGATTGATGGCTTTCGCCATTATTCCGGTGTTTCTTCCCCTTCCGTATCTGAGCCGAAAGCCGCCCCACGCGCTCGGATATGCAAGTATCGGTCTTCCAGCAGCCAATCCGTCAAGAATTTTTTTGTTCGGAACGATTTCAATTTTTGTCTGGGTTTTTTCAACCTTTATTATTTTTTCAAGAAAGCTCCAGTCCAATCCCTGTTTTTTCGCCGTTTTCATGACCCATGATGCTTTCAGCCCGAGCCCTTCCGAAATAACTAATCCGACTCCGCCTCGGACTCTGTTGGTGGGAATTCTTTTCAAATCGCGGTAAACAGAAACTTCGTTCTCTTCGGTTGGCATGCCGTTGATGCAAACGGGGCAGTTGGTTACAATTATTCTTATTTCTTCCGCCGGAATTTTGTATTGCCTTGAAAAAATTTCGTTTTGGTAAATGTCGATTTCTTCAACATACCTCTCAACTTCGTCGTTTGTGGGCTTGTATTTGTCGATTCCAAGAAGCTGCCTCGCATAATCCCCGAGTATGAGGGGCATTACCGCGGCAGATCCTCCCGCGGCTCTTATCGGCCCCGCATAATAAATGTCAATATATTTGCTTCCATCCGGATTAGAGTTTATTTCTATTTTTGGCACTCCGTCAAGCGGCGCCACAACCACGCCTTCCGTTTCTATTAGCAGGCACGCTTTTATTCCTATCTCAACTCTCTTTTGCACATCCGGAATTGAGCACCACTTTTGTTCCAAAATTTCCCTGAAAAGCTGGAAGTATGTTTCCTTTCTGTCCTTTTTCTGCGCAAAAACTTCCCTGTATCTTCTCGCCAAGCCCGGCAATCCTATGATTGTTTCTGCCCTGTCCGCGAGGTCCAGCGTCGGCGTAGTCTCAACTTCCATGCTCGTATCAAGCCCTTTTGCCCTCGCCTGTCTTGCGACCTTTAGCGCGCTGTAAGTATCCAGCTGGATTTTTTCAAAATATTTTTTTATTTGGGCGTTGCATGCAAACCCTATTTCGGGAATTTTCATTTCTTCCCTGAATTCAGCGATTGAAATTTTTTCACCGGATGAAGATGAACTTGTTTTGTTAATTGAATTTATTTTATTAGTTGAACCTGTTTTTTCGTCTGGGCTGTTGTTGTTATTTTTCATTTTTTTTCCTCCGCAAGTTCTTCCGCCGTTTCCCTCAAAAAATGTGTTTCGTATATTTGCCGCGTCTGAAGATTTATCATTGGAAAGATGCACGGGGTTGGTTTGTGCCCGATTTTTTCCTGAAAAGTTGTCTGCCCTTCCCAGCAGCCCGAATTGAGCACGGTTGTTCCCTTGTATGTTGTGTATCCGTTTGTGTGCATATCCCCTATCCAAACCAGGTCGGGTATTTCCTTTATCACCATGTAATCCTTTTTTTCCGGCACATACGGGTTTTTTCCGCCGTACTTAGGCATGAGGTCCCTTTTTTTCAGCAGTTCCACCATGCCTTCCTGCGGCTTGCTCATCTCCAAAAAGCTGACGCTACTTATGAGATCATGAATGCTTGCCCCGTGATAAACCAAATTTTTCAATCCCTCTATTTCCACCCATGACGGCGAAGAGATGAAATGAAAATTCCTCAATTTTGAGAGCCGCGGCAAAAACTCTTTTGGGACTGCCGGCTGTGGCTCCGCCCTTCTCACCCCGTCATGCTGTCCTGGGCATACAAAAACATGAATGTATTCGGGAATCTGAATCATCAAATCTTCAAATCTAGCGTACTGCTCGTACAAATCCCTTACCAGCAATTCATCCAGTTGGCCGGGATAAACTCCTATGCCCGCGACATTGTCCCCCGCAACAATCAGATACTGCAGTTTTCCCATTTGTTCGAGTTTTTTTCCTTCGAGCCCTTTTCCGTTCAGCCTTTCCAAAAGTTTTTTGAATTTGTCCTCGTAAAACAGCTGGCTTCCGACATGCAAATCGGTTATTCCGCCGATATAAACCTCTTCGTTCAAAAGTTTTGGCTTGTTTATCGGCAAATCGGGCCAATAAATTTCGTTTATTATTATGAAATCATTGCTTAATTTCGCGCCCTTTATTCCGACAACATTGTCCTCAAGAACATGCTCGCCTTTTTTTGTAAGTTCCTTTTCTTTTTCCATTATCAGCGCAATGCACCTGTTTTCCAAATCTTCGATTTCAAAAGCAAGGTGGCCGTTTTTTGTAACCCATTTTTTGTTTATTATTCCGATTACATCCACTTTCTCATTTTTTTGTATTTTTTCAAGTTGTTTCAGCGGAATAGGGGAAAGGTTGTGCCTCTCTCTCAGCATCGCCGAAATCAATTCGTATTTGCTTCTGAACAGCCGCAAAAAATCTTCTATGTGCCCTTCTGAAGTGCTTTGTCCCGTAACATCGTATTCCTCCATTACCCTGAAATTCGGCGCCCTTTCCTTGGCCTGCGCATTAAACCTTGTTTTTCTTATTTCAACTTCGGGGGTTGCGTGCGAAATTTTTGTTACAGTGATTTTTTTTCCAAGAATATTATTGTCAATCAGAAAATTTCCTTCGTCCGCGAGCTCTTCCAAAATTTTTTTCCAGTTCTCGTTCGATGAAAGCAGCGCAACGGATTCCTTTGAAATTATCAGCCCTTTCTCCTCGGCGAAATTAAAGATTCCTTTTTCAGCCGCCCGCGCATCCCATATTTTTGCCGCCTCGGTTTCTTCCGCTCCGCTACCGGCGTCTTTCACTTCGCCCAACCCAACACCTTTTTCTGAATTGTCGGCCAGGCGGATTTTTTCAAATCCGAAACTTTGGGAACTACTTCATTTTTTCTTTGGCTTCCTCAATCATTGAGATTGCGTGCCAAATGTCCGTCCGCGTATGCTCAGGCATATTGATGTCGCTGCTTATATCGTCCAGAATGTAAATCGCCTCGCTAAGCGAAGTAGTATTGTCTACTTTGACCTTCTGGATTGCGCCCTCAACCTTTTCCCTGATATTCCTTGGAACGGTCCTATCGCTGAGGATTTCTTCCATCAACTGTACGAGCCCCTCATGCATTCCCATCACCAAAACAGCGCCGAGCGGAAAAGTTAATTAAAATCCGCCTGACCCAACAAGGATATTCCCGCTGAAATCCTTTTAAAAGAATGCTGGCGCCTGTGCCTATTCAGTTTGACAGCAATTCATTTTTCAGGTTATCCAGCCCGTTTCCCTCAAAAATAATTTTTTCTTTCCCGCCGATGCTGTCCAAGAATTCGCGTAATTCTTTTTCCGTCTTATCCCTGATTTCTTCCGGCGTTATGTCCGTTTTATTTATTATTATTAAAAACTTTTTTTCGGAAAAAAGTTTTTTCATTTCGAGCAAAAGATTTTTTTGCGCCGGCAAATCTTCCAGCGGGTCAACAATGAAAACCACCAATCCGTTCAGGTGCCGCAGCGCCGAAATCGCCCTCATCTCTATTTTATTTCGCCTGTTAAGGGGCCTGTCAAGCAAGCCGGGCGTGTCAATTATCTGAATTGGAATGTGCTTTTTTTTCAAATACCCGATATTCAGCCCCTGCGTTGTGAATGGATATGACGCGACTTTCGCTTTCGACTCCGTGATTTTTCCCAGCAGCGTCGTCTTTCCTACATTCGGGTAACCTGCAAGAATTATCGATTCTTCGCTTGCCCTTATTGAAGGAAGCTCCCTCATTTTTTTTGCCGCCCCGTTGTAAACCTCAATTTGCTTGCGAAGCCCCTTCACAAGCGAAGAAGTCCTTCCGAAGTATTCGTTTGAAATTTTTTTCACGCGGTTCCAGCTCCAGCCTCCGCTTCCTTTTTCCCCACCCCTGTTTTTTCCACTCCTTCCTTTTCCGGATTCGAATTTTTTTTCGAAATTCAGTTCCTTCAGTCTTGTAATCGCGATTATTTTCTGTTTTTTTATCAGCTTTGAAACAGACGAGATGCTTGAAAGGGCCTTTCTTGTTTCATCCGCATCGATTATGCATTCCACCAATTCCCTGTAAAAAGAATCAAGCTCTTCAATCCTCGGGAACTCCTCCACAATTTTTTGGAGCGTTTCCTGAAGGTATGTGGCGGAAATATCAATTTTTGTTATTTCTTTTCCCTTGAGTGTGTAAAACGGCGTTTTTTGTTTTTTGTAAATAGATGCTTCCTTTCTTCCTGCTCTGAAAGCGTTGTCCAAAAGCTGTTCAGGTTTCTCCAAAAACTTCAGATTCATGCGAAAATTCACCCAAATAAATGCACAGGTTGCGCTTCAATAAAAACTTTGTCAAAGCAAACAATAACCTATTTAAGGGTTAGCAGGTTTTTAATCCTATGGAAGTTTAAGAGCGATAGAGCAATTTTTCGGGGTCTTTTAATGAAAGATTTTTACGCTGGCGAATACAAGCGAATGATGCTTGTTCCGCTAATACTTCTTATTCCGATGCTTTTTGCAATAATTGTTTACCCGGGCATCCCCATGGGCACAGAGCTTACTGGGGGCAATGTAATTGTTCTCCGCTCGAGCAGCCCGTTTTCGATCTCGCAGATAGAATCAATTTTGAAAAGCGAATTTCAGCTCACCGACCTCGCCGTTTCAACAATTTCTTCCCCCACCGGTTACGGCGCATATATTCAATATAGCAAGGAGTATTTTGTAAGTTCCGCCGAAGATTTTATTTCCAAGGCAGCGGCCTCAATAGACAACGAGCAGGAGTCAATTGTATTTTCTAATTCTGCCCTGAAGTCTCTTGGAAAGCCCGAGCAGTCATTTCAAAATTCAAAAGCGGCCCTAAATGCGGCACAGGGTGCCCTTGCAGCCTATAAGCAGGAATTTTCTTCAAAGATTCAGGCAATGCTTTCGGACAAACTCTCACTTGGAAAAAATGTAGAATTTCAGATGCGCGAAGTTTCCCCGACGCTTGGAAAGGCGTCGTTAGAATCGGCCCTGTTCATTTCACTTTTGGGCGCAATAGCGCTCCTGATAATAATTTTTGTTTCCTTCAGGCAGGTTGTTCCATCTGCGGCAATAATACAATCAATGATTTTTGACGTACTCGCAGGCCTAACCGGAATGGCGCTTCTGGGCATACCGCTTTCATTGCTCACAATTTCCACGCTTTTGATGGTAGTCGGCTACTCAGTTGACAGTGACATAATGCTTACGTCGCGCATACTGAAAGGAAAGAGCGGTACGCCAAGCGAGCGTGCAACAATTTCCATGAAAACCGGGCTTACAATGACCGGAACAACGATGGCTGCACTGATTCCAATGCTTGCAATATCCTATTTCTATCAAATTGATATAGTTTTCCAAATAGCCGCGGTTCTTTTCTTCGGTCAAATCGGGGATGTAATTGCAACATGGTTCATGAACACTTCAATATTGCTATGGTTTGTTGAAAAGAAGGTGTCGAATTGAATCCCGTGTTAAAATATTGGAGATATGCCCTTGTAATCGGGGTTGTTCTTATTTCAATAATATTTATTGCGATTTTTGGGATAAGGCTTGGAATCGATTTCAAGGGTGGGACCCTTTACCAGGTCGAGCTCGCCAATCAAATTTCTTCCGAAGAAATAGCAAGAGTAGCGAACATAATTTCCCAACGTATGGATCCTGGCGGTCTTCGCGGAGATTCTGTTTCTCCGGTCGGCGGGCAATTTATACTGATACAAACTACTGAAACCGACCAGATTGAGCTTGAAAAAATAGAGGCGCGCATAAGGCAGCAGGGGCGCTTTGAAGCGACGCTCAACGGCGAAACGATTTTTACCGGTGATGAAATAAAAAGTGTTTTGCGCGGTTCGACCACATATGGAATTTATTCCGCGGGCGGCAAGGCAGTAGGCTGGAGAATGCCCTTTGTTTTGAGCGAAACAGCCGCCAAGCGCTTCATGGAAAAAACATTCCACCAATGCGATGTTTCTTCAATCGGAACCAACGGAAAGCCCGTATATGAATGTGCAAAAACTTATTTCTTCCTTGACAAGCCCAACGCGCTTTTGGTGATAAGCGAGGAGCAGTACGACGTGGATTCGGAATCCCTTAATGTGGGAAATTCTTTTGCGGACATCTCTCAGGGAACTGACATAAAGACCCTTGTTGAAAACGCGCAGCTTCCTTTGATTATTTACAGCAATCCATCAGATTCAAACTCTGGTGCATCAATCGGATTGGATGAAAATATTTTAAGTTTTGCATTATTGAAAACCAGCGATGCAATCGTTTCGCCCGGCATCGGCGACAATGTTGTAAATGCCCTCAAGGCAAAAGGGTTTAATGTTACAAAAGAGGAAATTAAAAAAGATGTTCCATGGCTCTGGTCAGTTACAAAAGCAAAACAAGTTATTTCCCTTACTGAAAACGTAACGAATGAAGACGTTTCCGACATTTCAAAGGCGGAAATGTTCACGACTCTTGTAATAACAGGCACAAGGTCAAGTGCGGAAGTCGCAAAAACGGACCTTGAAGAACTTACTATTCTTTTGGAATCCGGTTCCCTTCCTACGCCGGTAAAAAGTATTTCAAGGGAAACGATTTCTCCTTCGCTCGGAGCGTCTTTTTTGAATGAGTTGTTTTTGATGGGAGTGATCGCACTGGTAGCTGTTGCGGCGTTCATAGTTTTGAGATATAAAACAATTTTGCTCGCCATTCCAATTTTTGCAACGGTTGTTGCCGAAACAATTATACTTTTTGGTTTTCTTGCCCTCACAAGAAACCCACTTGATTTGGCGGCGTTTGCGGGGCTTATTGCGGCGCTCGGTTCGGGCGTGAACTCAGAAGTTGTAATAACAGATGAAATAACCAGAAAGTCGGAAGTTGTGCAGGAGTCAACCCTTCAGAGGGTAAAAAGCGCCCTCTTCATAATAACAACTTCAACAATTACAATAGTCGGTGTTATGGGCCCAATAGTGCTGTTATCAAGAAGTTTTCCGGGCATGGAAAAACTCTACGGTTTTGCAATCATCGCAATATTTGGTTCGGTAGCGGGAGTCCTTTTTACAAGACCAGCATTTACGAAGATAGTGGAAAAAGTAGTAACCATGAAAGAGAAAAAAGAGTCTTCTTAAAAAATTATTTTAGATTTTGATTTGCCGATGCAAAATTCGCAAAAATTCCTTAAATCAACTCGTTGAAATTTTTTATTCCCGCGATTTTTTTCGTGCCGTAGTACCAGAGCAGCACCACCAACCCGCTCATTAAAAACCATGAGGTCGTGTGCACAAGTTCGGCGTCAAAGCCGCTTTTTGCCGCAACCAAAACTATTGAAATGCGCGGAATGTTTGCCAGCAACAAAACCGCCAGTCCGGCGAGAAAAGTAATTATTTTTTTCTTCATTGCAGGCCTCTTTAACGAGAAAATTATTGAGAATAGTATGCTTCCGCTCAAAAGCCCCGTGCAAAGATTTGTTATAATAAATTTTTCGCCGTTTGGAATAATTATTTCATTTCCTGAAAAAGGAAGCGCCGCGATTGCCGCAGTAATGCCCGCAATGTACGTGTTCAGGGCTGAAAGATTAATTTTTTCAATCGCATAGCTGAAAAAGGCAAACAGCAAAAAAAACTTTGCCAGAAAGACCGCGATTTTAAACGATTCCTTTTCAGATTTTTGCGCCTTTTTTATTGTTTTTTTTGCGGTTCCTTTCGAACGCCCGGTTTTGAAAGTTTTCGTTCTTTTTTTTGTTTGTTTCTTTTTTTTCACCACGGCACCTTCTTTATTCTCATTTTAAACGCGGCAAAATTTGTTATTATGTGGATGAAAACGGTCGCAACCACAATTATCGATATGACCGTTATTTCTGGAACCCTTATGACCGCGCTCAGTAAAAAGCCACCCGCAATAAAATCCAGCTGGTCAGCAAAAATCCACATTTCCCCGCTTTCTATCCCTATTCTTCTTTTCAAAAAGCTTTTGGCGATGTCGCCAAGCACTGCCCCTATTGCAAGCAGCGCCGAAACGGCAAAATAATTAGGGATTATTTCATACACAGC
This sequence comes from Candidatus Iainarchaeum sp., assembly GCA_026397015.1. Classification (GTDB taxonomy): domain Archaea; phylum Iainarchaeota; class Iainarchaeia; order Iainarchaeales; family JAAZKV01; genus JAPLVR01. The sequence goes on along the minus strand of JAPLVR010000003.1, from coordinate 300,864 downwards.
AGGCAGTGCAAAACCAAAAATACATGCGGCAGCTAAACCGGAAAGTATTCCTATTTCCGTTCCAAGCCAGGTTTTTCCCTTTCCAAAAATTCTTTCCTTCCCGATTTTTTTTCCAAAATCAAGGGGAATTTTTGAATGGTAATTGAAAAAAAGCAGGGGCGCTGCATTTGCAAAGTACATCGGCACGGCATATGCGGCTATCAAAATTGCGATTTTTAAGATTTCATTTTCCATAAAAATCAACTCAATTCAAAGATACTTTGTTGAGAGGGGATAAAAGCTTTTGCAGGGTTTTGAAATCGCACATATTTTAAAGCAGCGCCAGCCCGAATCCGAGGGCAAGCAGCGCGCCCGAAAGGCTTCCGATGAAATTTACAGTGGTATTTCCTATGATTTTTTTTCTTTCGTATGTCGCCCCGAAAAGCGAGTCAATATTTGTCCCAAATATTCCTGCAAGTATTATCACAAAAAACATGAAAATGTTTCTGTAGAGAAAAAAATGAATCATTGCGATTGAAAGCCCTCCTGCAAATGCGGCGGATTCGCCGAGCACCGTTATCCCGCCGTCAATGCCTGGTTTTACTTTTTTAAAAGTGGTTATCATTACCGGGTCCTTTTTTGAATAATAACCGACTTCGGATGCGAGAGTATCAGCAAGCGCAGCCGAAACCGCTCCAAAAAAAGCAAGTTCAAAGGCGAGCGGGTTCTGCGGAAAAATCTTTGTCATGAAGAGCATTATGAGCGCCGGAAGAGCGTTGCCAACAATATTTCTTATTCCGCGGGTTTCGTGCTTTTTTAGCGGAAAGTTGCTTGCCAGTTCCGCAATCAGAAAGAAAATTACTACAACAAAAAAATTCGCCAGCCTGTTCGGGCCGGAAAGCATTGCCGCTATTCCGATTGCGTTTGCAATTAATATTCCGTCGGTGTCGAGGAGCTTTTTTTTGTAAGAAAAAATTGAGAATGCCAAAAGAAGGGCGAGGACTACCAGCATTTCTTCCAAAGAAACCATTATTTTGCCTCAATGAATGTGGCTTTTGCTGCTATTACCTTTTTCATGGCGCAAATATTTTTTGCCCTCTTGAAAACAGCATTGTTGAACTTTCCGAACAAAAGTTCCTTTGCGACATCATCGAATTCATTTTCTTTTCCGCTTATAACTTTCAATTCCTCAGAAATTACTTTTCTCACGCCGGTCTTTTGACCCTTTGTGCATTTCCTGTCGCTTACTGCCACAATCGTTACCCTCGCATCCCCGCCCTTAACAGGAATTTTTTCAATCAGCGCGATTTTGCTCGCCCTTCTCCTTATTGTTCTCATTAGGTAACCCCTGTTTGTTTCAAAGCAGGAAATTTTGGTGTTTGCATTCTGCCCCTGAACATCCACTACCTTGAAATAAGTTGCAACATCCCTCATGGCCCTTTGCCCGGTTATCACATCGAGCGTTACCTTTATTGTCCTGCCCATAATATTCTTCGGCTTTTCCGCAGGGCAGCTTCCAAGAACCCTGCCATCAAACACCTTTGGAGCGTTCAAAATGAACCATTTTTTCTTCTTCCACTTGTCAACGCTCTTGTGTGCGCCCTTTGATTTTTTTTCTTCAACCATAAAAACCACTCAAAATAAAATTCCTCATTTACTTTACCAGTAATGCTGTGCTTTCCGCATCATACTTCCAGTCCTTTGCAATCCTTCCTTTCTTTGAATAGTAAGCGGCAAGTCTTCTTATTTTTGAAACCGTTATCTCATATCCGCGCTTTGCCGAAAAATCTTTTTTATTTTTTGCCAGGTGATTCTGCAGGGCAACGCTTTTTTTTATCAAATTCAACATGTCTTCAGGAACTTCTCCTACCAGTTTGTGTTCCGCCATCACTTTTTGTATTCTTTTCCCGGTATGAACATAAAAATTTTTTACGCCGTGTTCATCCCTTAGAATGAGCCCTATCTCGCTCGGCGAGTGCCCGGCGTTCGAAAGAGAAACAACAATTTCTTCGGCTTCTTTCGGCGAAACCGAAACCTGCACAACTTTCTTTTTTGAAGAAACCTTTTTCTTCGCCTTCACGGGCACCGGCTCTTTTTCCTCTTTCTCTTCGGCGGCAACTGCTGCCTTCGTTTCCTCTTCGGCGCTTCCGCTTTTCTTCTTCACAATTACCACTTTTTTTAATTTAACCTTTCCAACCCTCGGGGCTTGGAAAAGAACAACAAAATTATGCTTAATACTCTAACTAAAGGAACCTTTAAAAAGCTAATCGGGAAGCGGCGAGGCAGTCAATGATAACGCGCCCTTTTTTCAATCGCGTTCATCTTTGAGTTCATTTCTTCGTTCGGCGCGTAACCCTTCATCACAAGCGCCCAGCCGTCTCTCAGTCCTGAGTGCGTCGCGTTAAACGTTTTTTTGAACACAATCAAGTCGGTTGCCTTGTCCTCGATTTTGTTTGAGAAGAAACCCAAGCCGAAATCGACTAAGCACAATCCGTTTTTCCCGCCCTTTGCCCCGGCAACCACAATTATGTTCGAAGTGGTGAGGTCGCCGTGTATTATTCCGCAGTCATGGAGTTTTCTTATTTCTTTTCCTGCGAGGGTGCAAAGGCTTCCTCTCTTCTCAACAACTTCTTTCAGTCTTTTCCCTTCGATGAATTCCATCAATATTTCCGCGTCCGCCTCATCAACATTGAATATGGAAGGAACTCTCACAATCGGCGCGCCCGCCCTTATCAGTTTCGCTTCCGCCCTCGTTCTTTTTTTTCTTATCGCCGAATCGAGCGCCCCGTTTCTATATTTTTTCTTCAGTCGCCTCTTTGAAACAGCCTTTTTTCCCATGAAAATTTTTTCCGTCAGCACAGCTTCCGCGCCGATTTTGCGGAATTTTTTTTCTTCGCGGCGTTTTTTTTCGCCAGATTTTTTTTGCATAAGAATTATTTCGGCGCTTTTCAGGTCCCCTCCAAACGAGCCGGTTAGAAAAACTTTTAGCAGATTTTGTTTACTTGCGCCTTCACTTCTTCGGCCAGTTCAATGTTGGACTGCGCAATTTCAAGCCCGTTTTCCCTTATCTTTTCCTTGTCTTCCCCGTTGAGAGAATTTATTTTTGCAACCGCTGCATTCGCCTCTCTTATCGAGGAATCGCAGAACAAAATTATTTCTTTTATTTCGGCGCCGCCGCAGTTCGGTTTTGCCCTGTCTATGAGATTTAATTCCTCAAGCGCTCTTGTCAAATAATAATGGCTATTTGCCGAAGAAAGTTCGGCATCAATTATGGCTGAAGCGCTCCCGTTTCCAGTTCTTCCCCTCAGAATTGAGAGATCGTTTATGTAACCCTCCATTTTTACTGAAATAGGGATGAAGCCGTTTTCCACTCCGTGTTTTGCAATGGTTGCCGCAAGCTCTTTCAAAGCTGTGGCATCATCAACCTGTGTTAAGGAGCTTCCTCCAAACGAGGGGTGCCCCATCAGAATGTAAATGGACACAACTGCTACCACGAAAAAAATTGCGAGCACGAAGAAACCGTTTTTTCTCTCATAAGCAAGTTTTGCCATCGCGAATCAGATATATAGGTGCGCTATAGTGTATTAAATTCTTTTCTTTTTGCCGGTGCATCAAAATTTTTCTATTATTTTTGAAAAAAAGTTTTTTCTTTTTTTTGCCAGCTGCGCTTCTTTTTCCAGTTCCTCGAGAAGTTTCCTCTGTTTTTCACTTATTTTTTTAGGAGTCTCTATAATTAATTTAACATATTCGTCCCCGAATCCTTCTTGGTTCAGGTGTTTTACCCCTTTTTCTTTCATCCTGAATATTGTGCCTGTTTGAGTTCCCGCGGGCACTTTTAAATCCGCTTTTCCTTTCAAAGTCGGTACTTCAACTGTTGAACCCAGCGCCGCTTCGGTAAAGGAAATAGGAATTTCCGTGTAAATGTCGGCGTCGTCCCTCTTGAATATTTCGTGCGGCTCAACAAACACAACAACAAAAAGTGCGCCTTCGCCATCCGTTCCCTCGTTTCCCCCGCCTTTTATCGGGAACAAATGGTTTCCCGTATTTATTCCGGCGGGCACTTTTACTTCGAGCGAAACCCTCTTATTAATAAAACCGTGACTGTTGCATTCAGAACAATTTTTTTCCGGGGCCTTTCCCCTTCCACCGCAGTGATGGCATACGCTTCTTGACTGGAAAACCATAAATCCCTGGTTTGATTGCCTTATGGAATATCCTTTTCCGCCGCAGTTTTTGCAGGTTTTGAATTTGCCGCCTTCCGCTCCGCTTCCGCCGCAGTTTTTGCACCTGACAGTTTTATTGTAGGCTATTTGCTTTGTTGTGCCGAATGCCGCTTCTTCAAATGTGAGCGATATTTCGGCTTTTATGTTTGAACCGAAATCTTTTCCCCGCCTGTTCGTTGAACCGAAGGCGCTTCCAAAATCAGAAAAATTTTCAAATCCGAACTGGTTGAATATGTTTTCGAAATCAAAGTCAAACCCTTTTCCGAAATCGAATCCGCTGAATCCTTCGAACTGTTTGTAAGTGTTTCCGTAATTGTCGTAGTTCTGTTTTTTTTCAGGATCCGAGAGCACGGAGTATGCTTCCGCTATTTCCTTGAATTTTTTTTCAGCCTCCTTGTCGGTTGAAACATCGGGATGATACTTTTTTGCAAGGCGCTTGTACGCTTTCTTTACTTCTTCGATCTGGGCACCCCTTTTCAGTCCAAGAACTTCGTAGTGATCCTTTTCCATTAAATCAACTCTGCATCAGGCAATCGGGCGCGCGCCAATGATTATGCGGCGTGCCAAACTTCTTTTTTTCCGTCGTTCGGGTTGTTAGTGTTTGGATTACTTTCTTTTTTTATTCTTGTCCTTTCCGCTTTTGTCCGAATCTTTTTCTTCAAATTCGGCGTCAACAACATTGTCATTTTCTTCGCCCCTGTTTTCACTTTCCCCGCCTTCTTTTTCCGGATTGCCTCCTCCTTCCCAGTTTTCGTTCTGCGGTCCGCTTCCTCCCGCCTGCTGGTAGAAGTTTTTGCCGATTTCCTGAAGCTTCGAAGTGAGTTCCTCCATTTTTGTTTTTACGCCTTGCGCATCTTTCTGCTCTTTCTTTAGTTCTTCTTTCAATGCGCCCAGTTTTTCTTCAATTTCTTTTCTGTCTTTTTCGCCGATTTTTTCCTTTATTTCTTTCAGCATTTGTTCCGCCGAATAAACTGTCGCATCCGCATTGTTGATTATTTCGATTTCTTCCTTTGCTTTCACATCTTCGGACGCGTGCTCTTCCGCTTCCTTTTTCATTCTGTTTATTTCGGCTTCATTTAATTTTTGCGAAGCAACGATTTTGATGCTCTGTTCCTTTCCGGTTCCCTTGTCCTTTGCCGTTACGTGAACTATTCCGTTTGCATCAATGTCAAAAATTACTTCTATTTGGGGAAGCCCTCTCGGCGCGGGTAAGAGTCCAGTGAGCTGGAATCTTCCAAGTGGTTTATTGTCCCTTGCCAGCGGTCTTTCTCCCTGCAAAACATTTATGTCGACTGCGCTTTGATTATCGCTCGCGGTTGAAAATATTTGCGATTTCTTTGTCGGAATTGTGGTGTTTCTTTCGATTAGTTTTGTGAATACTCCTCCGAGCGTTTCGATTCCAAGAGACAATGGTGTTACATCGAGCAGCAGCACATCCTTTACTTCTCCTACAAGCACCCCTGCCTGTATCGCCGCGCCCATCGCAACGCATTCCATCGGGTCAACACCTCTTTCCGGTTCGATTCCGACAACTTTTTTTATTAATTTCTGTACTGAAGGCATTCTCGTTGGCCCTCCGACCAAAATTATTTTGTCAATGTCTGCTGCTGTAAGCTTCGCGTCCGCCAACGCCTGTGTTATCGGTTTTTCGCATCTCTTTATCAGCGGCTCAACAAGCTCTTCAAGTTTCGCCCTGTTCAGTTTTATCGCCAAGTGCTTCGGGCCGGTCGGATCCGCCGTAATGTAAGGCAAATTTATGTCCGTTTCAAGCACAGTTGAAAGCTCTATCTTCGCCTTTTCAACAGCCTCCCTTACTCTCTGAACAGCCATTGAATCCTTTCTAATGTCGACGCCCTCACTTTTTTTGAATTCGTCCGCAACGTATTTAAGCAAAATTTCATCCATGTCAGTTCCGCCGAGCGCCGTATCCCCTGAAGTTGATTTTACTTCGAAAACTCCGTCGCCCATTTCCATTATTGTTACGTCGAGTGTTCCTCCTCCGAGGTCGAAAACAAGTATTTTTGATTCTTTTCCCTTTTTGTCCAAACCGTATGCGAGCGAAGCAGCCGTTGGCTCGTTAATTATTCTTATTACTTCCAATCCTGCGATTGCTCCCGCATCTTTTGTGGCCTGCCTCTGATTGTCGTCAAAGTAAGCTGGCACGGTAATTACCGCTTTTTCAACTGTTGTGCCTAAAAAAGATTCTGCGTCCTTTTTTATTTTCTGAAGAAGGAAAGCGGAAATCTGCTGCGGCGTATATTCCTTGTTATCAATTTTGTATTTGTGGCCGGTGCCCATTTTTCTTTTCGCCTTCGTAATTGTTCTGTCCGGATTTGTTACTGCCTGCCTTCTCGCCGGCTCTCCGACCAAAAGTTTTCCGTCTTTTGCAAAAGCAATGTAGCTCGGGAATGATTTCCCGTAAACGGTGTTTCCTTCCGCCGAGGGAATTATTTTCGGTTTTCCCCCTTCAAGCACTGCTGCCGCGCTGTTCGATGTTCCAAGGTCTATACCTACGATTTTTGCCATATTTAATCACACTCCTCCAAAATTTGTTTAACTACGACATATTTTTTGTCGTGTTTTAAATGCAAACCAATTAAATTAACCCATTTATCCAAACTGGTTTTTTTTATCCCAATGCGATATACAGTTTTCTTTGCTTTCACCACTCTTCCTTGCAGAACATAGCGGTTGAGTCTTTTTTTCATAGCAAGTACTGAATTTTGAATTCCATCTCTTTCAAGATAATTGGAAACTTCATCAATAAGTTTTTTGTTGGAATTATACAAATAAACGTGAAAATAATTTTTTTGTTTTAGCACACTCCCTTCCGAATCCCAAAGCCCAGCAAGAAAATTTCCGGCAAGTATTTTCTCAGAAAAAATGTGATTCAAAGTGTCATTTCTGATTATGGAATTCCTCTTTATTAAATCAGCTATTTTGACACTTGAAAGCCTTAGCTTCCATAATCCATCTTTTCGATTCGTTTCTTTTACTTTTCCGTATCTTGCCATAATTTTATTGAGATATTCTTTCATCCCGTGATTTTTGTTGAAAACATCTATGGCATATTTTTGGACGCTTCCATCCCCAATGCAGAATCCAATTAAATAAGCTAAATCTTTGTCAATTCTAATCGCTGAAAAATTAGTTGACTTGTTGCCAACTGAAAAAACAGAGGATCCATTAAAATTTGCCGGGACCACCAAATTGTTTACATGTTTTCTGGAGGGTTTAATTTCAAGTTGTTTAAACCAGTAATTGATTGATGAATCAGGAACACCAAATATTTTTTCGAGAGTTGAAATATTATTTTTTGGATAAAGCCTATTTATCAACGAAACTAATTTTTTATCGCCAATGGTTTTTCTGACTGTTTGGAAGTTCCCTAATTTTCTTATTTCTGAAATTCGTTTTATGATTTTTAAGTCTTCTTTGGGAAGCCCAATATCTAAATAACCAGTTTTATAATTTACCATAAATTTCACTTTCCTGTTTTTAAAATACTTTTTTGCCATTTTCTTCGTTTGTTTCATTTTTTTCTTCGTTTTTCTTTTCTAACTTATTCACCGAAACTTTTGTATGCCTCAGAATCTTTCCGTTCAATTTATATCCGCCCAGTAAAACCTTTGCCACCCTTCCATCCCCGATTTTTTCGTTGCTTTCTCGCATCATTGCTTCCATTGTTTCGTGGTCGAAATCGTCACCTTCTTTTACCGCTATTTTTTCAAGCCCGTTTTTTCCAAGAGTTTGCATTATCTGTTTCTGGACGCCCACAAATCCTTTGTTATGTATAACTCCTTGTTCCAGTGTGTCGAGCGTCGGCAAAATTTCTTCCATTAATTTTGAATTTGCGTATTGCCTGAATTCCTCATTTTGTTTCTGAACTCTTTTCTGATAGTTTTCAAATTCTGCCTGTACGCGCTGAAGTGTTTCAGTAAGCTCTCCCACTTCCTTCAATATCTCTACTGCCTCTTTCGAACTGCTTTTTTCGCCTTTTTGTTCTTGTTCATCGACTTTTGGTTGAATATTTTCTTCGCTTGGTGTTTTTTGGCCTGTTTGGTCAGTTTGACCTTCTTTTTGTTTCTGTTTATTGGCCATTTTGTCCACCAAAACTAAAAAACCAACCAAAACGTCTATACTTTATGAACAATATTGATATTTCTTAAACAAATAGTTTTTAAATCCTTCTGTAAATAAGTTTTTATTGGTTTTATGCCTCAAAATGAGTTGGAGCAGGAATCTGGGGGTAAACAGCTTTCAGGAAACCACTTTGGGAGGGTGCAAATTTCTAATTCTCTCATTGCTTTGCCCATAAAAAAAGCCTCTGTGAAGCATATTTCGCCGCGGAGAGGCGTTTTTAAGGTCGTTATCAGGAAGGTGGAGAGGCCTTACCACGATGATTTTGAACACCAATTGGCATGGATTTGTTCCTCGCTTGGTTTTTTTGAGCCAATCGACAAGGAGAAAAATGCTGCGGCTGTTTTTAAAGAAATCGTTTCCGCTACAGAAAATGGCGAAGCCCTTTCAAGCACTGCGATTGCGCAGCGCATCGGCATGAGCCGCGGCAGCACAATAAACCATTTGAACCGGCTTCTGAAATCCGGTCTCATTGAAAAGAATGGAAAGTTTTATTCCTCAAGAAGCAGTTCCCTTGAACGCACGATTGAAGAAATCGAATCCGACGTGGACAGGATTTTCGAGCAGCTCAAAAAATCCGCCATCGAAATTGACAGGCAGTTCGGTTTGGAATAAAATTGAATGGTTTTTAGTTCTTTCAGCCCTTATATGCTTCTTTTTTATATTTGAAACACTATTATTTTTCTGCGACCATTATGCCAATATATATTACAGAATCAGAATTAACCGCTTTAAAATCAATTGATCTCAGCGATTCCTGCGGCAAGGGGTACAGGCTTAACATTGCTGAAGGTATTCACAAGCACGACCCGAGTCTGAGAGTATTTGAATTTGAATTTGTTTTTCCACAAAGAAAAGAAAATATGGGAATATATGGATACGGCAGAAAAAACTATTTTACCATTGCGAATATCTATCCCGAAGATGGTTATGCAAACAAAATGCAGGGAGTTCGTGCACTAATAAAATTTATGCCGCATGTGTTCAGTCACCTGAAAACAAGGGGGGTTTCAACCGTGAGAATTGAAACGCATCAGGCAATGGCGCGCATTTTGAAAGAAAAAATTGGCATGCGTTCCAAGGGAATTGGGAAGGCAAGGATGGTTCCAAAAGTGGGAAAGCGTGTTCGCCCAAGAAGTGTCAAAGTTTATAGCGTATATTCGGCCATTAAAAGAATTTAGCACATTCGTTTTCTTGGACCAAAAAGTGAAAATCTTTCCAAAAGGTAACCTTTATTTACTGCTTTTGCGTATTGTTTAGCATGCTTTCAAAGAAACAGGCAACTGCATTTATTTTTCTGGAAGTGCTTTTGGCACTTATAATTGTCCTCCAGGTAAAAAATATTGTAAAAGCCCTCCTTGGAACAAATTTTGTATCTTTCCTTTCTTTTGAATCAACCCTTTTCGATTCGGCAATTCTTCTTTTCCTTGCAGTTTTCCTTCTCTCAATCGGCCAAATTGTTGTTGTAAAGAAAGATAAAACTGTTGCAGAAGTTCACAAAGGATTTTCAAAAATAATTTTGGGTTCGGCAAAAAGAAAAATTTTAGGCATTCGCACTGAAATAATCGTGCTCTGGATTGCGGAATTCGCTTTCGCCTCCGTAATTGCAATGAGCATTTACGTTTACCTCGACCCGGAAGTAAACATCGTTCCTTTTCCCTATAATTTCATAGGTTTCCTGGGTCTTCTCACTTTCGGAATGATAATTTTTTCGCACACGAAACCCTTCAGGCGTGCGGTTTATGGGCAGGGCTTTTTGCAGTCAAAAATCAGGCCCGCTAGACAGTCCGGGAAAAAAGCCGCGCCAAGACCCAAGAAGAAAAAAAGAATCGCGAAAAAGAGAAGAAAATAGTTTTCCAAATCCCACAAGTTATTTTCTCCAATTCACTTTAACATCATCAGTTCTCTGCTTTGGCAGAATAATTGAATCGCCTATTTTTGTTTTATTTCCATGTTTATACATCAGTATGCCGGTCCAACCAATTTGCGCGGCATTATCCACCATAACCGAATTCGGAGGAACGAAGAGCTTTGCTCCGCGCTCCTCGCACATTTTTGAAATCATTTCCTGCAGCGCGCGCGAACACCCCACTCCTCCGCCGAGTATTACCTCTTTTTTTTCCGTGTGCGCCAGCGCCCTTTCAGTTACTTCCGTGAGCATCGCAAACGCATTGTGCAGCGCCGAGTAAACCAAATCTTCTTTCCTTACTTTTCCGATTTTGTTTTTCGCAGCCGTGAAAAGCCCTGAAAACGCAAGGTCCATTCCCTTTACAGTGTAAGGCAATTCGATGTATTTTTTGCCCTCAAAATACATTTTGTCCAGCGCCGGTCCGGCCGGAAAACCCAGCCCTAATTCCCTTCCAAATGAATCCAAAAAATTTCCTATTCCCACATCCAGCGTTTCCCCAAATACGCGGTAATAAGAATTTTCAAAGCAGATTATTTGCGTGTTCGCTCCGCTCGCGTACAACAAAACAGGATCTTTCGCTCCGCAAAGTTTCCTCCCGATTTCCACGTGCGCGACGCAGTGATTCACTCCGATTAGCGGGATATTGTGCAACAATGAAAGCTGCCTCGCCGCTATTGCCCCGCACTTCAGCGCGTTTCCTATTCCCGGCCCCTGCGAGAAGGCAACCAGATCAATTTCACTCATTTTGCAGTTCGCCTTTTCAAGTGCGCCCGCAACAACTTTTGGTGCGCATTTGTAGTGGTGCTCCGCAAGTTCCCTCGGAATCATCCCCCCTTTTTCCGTTGTATATACACTTTTTTCGTTTGAAAGAATATTGCATTTTTCATCCACAACTGCGGCGCCGAATGTATGCGCCGTTGATTCTATTGCAAAGCATTTCATTCAATCACCATGGATACTCTTTTTTGCTGCATTAATTTTTTGCTTAGTGCTCCTTTTATTTCTTCCAGTTTTACTTTTCCTTCCCGTAGAATCTTTCCGTTGGTCGGATCGTAATATGTGGATGGTTTGTTTTCTTCGAGTTTTCCCGCGTTTATAAAAATAAAATCCTTCTCCGCGCTAAAGGCGCCCATTATTTTTTCAGGTAAAAAGGTTGCCTCTTCTCCATGGATGTTTGCGGAAGTCGCCGTCAGTGGAAATTTTGCCAGCGAGCAAAGTCTGAGGAGTGTTTTATTGATGGGGATTCTTATGCCGACAGTTCCGTTGGAAGAGCACGGCATTTTTTTCTTTTCTTTCAATAGGATTGTAAGCGGTCCGGAAAGCCTTGCCTCAAGAAGCTTTTTTTCCTTTTGCCCGATTTCAAAAAGCGGGCCTGCTTTTTTCACATCATCAGTTACAAGTCCGATTGGCTTGTCAAAACTTTCTTTTTTTGTTTCATGAATTTTTTTTACCGCTTTTTCATTTAGGCAGTTCGCCCCAAAACCATATGAGCTTTCGCTCGGAAAAATAATTATTGCCCCGTTTTCAAGCGCCTTCCTTATTTTCGAATCCATTTTTCCGGAAAGGAACTCTTTTTCTTTTATTTCAATCATCAGCCTCGCCCGCCAATTTTTTGTCCGGCGCGGTTTTTACCCAACCAGATAGATTGTAATTGCAAACAGATTGTAAAGCATGTGCCCGAAATAATTTTGGAACAGCGACTTTTTTTTCTTGTACCAGCAAGAGAGTATCAACCCAAGGAAGAAAACGCCAATCGTTTCCGCTGCCGACCCGTAACCAAGGTGCGCGAAAGTGAATATTATTGTTGAGACCAGTATGCCCGTTCTCTTTACCAGAAAAACCCTGAAGAAAAATTCTTCCGCAAAAACCCCTATCAACAGGGTAAATATTAGTGCGGGCGCGTTTCGGGAATAGGTTTCCACCACCACTTCTTGCACTTTTGACAGGTCGTTTATCCCGAGAAAACTTATAATTGAGCCCATCACTACAAATCCTATGAGGAGGGCGGAGAAAAGCGCCAAAGCGCCCACAATTTCTTTTTTATTTCCCTGATACTTTCCAAGAAGTTCTTTTTCGATTTCCCCCCATTCTTTCCCCTTTACCGCCCTGAGAAAAAAAAGAGGCAATAACAGCATTACGAAATCTATCGCGAACATTTCAATTATTCCGCCCATATTAATCAGACTAAACAGATAGGCTTGTTCTTTTTAAATAAGTGTGGATTCTTCCGATTATTTTTGAGTTTTCATTTCGGTGTATCCGCATTTTCCGCATGTGAGCCTGTTTTTGTGGTTTGCCATGAAAACTCCCGCTCCGCACTTGGGGCAAAAGTTCGCCTTTCTATTGAGCCCTTCGGGCGTAACAGAATAAAGTTCTGATTTCAATTTTTTGTTTTTTTCCTTTTCAGCCACATTAATTCACCTTGAACCGTTTTTTACTTTTTTATGCCGCCTGCGGAGCTTCTTCGGATTTTTTTTCCGCCGCCTTATTTTTTTCGGCCTTTTCTTTTTTCTCTTTTTCTTCCTTTTCCATTTCTTCCCTGAAATTTCTTTTCAGCATGTGTTTTGCCTCAATTTTTCTCAGCTGTTCCCTGCTGTCATAAACCTTGACATAAATAGTTGCCTTCGGGCTCCCGAATTTTGTTTCTATTTTGTCGATAATTATTTTTTCCTGCGGAGCATTCAAAACGGCCGAAAGTTTTTCCCTGAGCGCGGCCCTTGAGGGGGTTACTTTTTCTTCGGTTTCAACCGTCACCTCGTTTCTCTTCAGCGTTTCATTCCTGTTGTTTGTTTTTATATCCAATTTCATTTTTCACACCTTTAAGTTCTTTTTTATTTTTCCTAAATTTCATTTTTTGTTTTCCCTAAATTTCCTTTTTTATTTTTTCCAGCTTTTTTTGCACAATTTTTTTTTACCTGCTGAGCCTCAGGGCAAATTTGCCTGGTTTTGTTATTCCCATTTTTTTTGCTATCTCCGATTCTTCAGGTTTTGTTATTACTATATACCCTCTCCAGAATGTTGTGAAGGTGTTTCCGCCGCAGTTTGGGCAAACCTTCGCATCTTCAACAATGAATCTGCATGTTCTGCACGCCTTCTCTTTTATCATTTCTTTTCGGCCTCTTTTTCTTTTTTCTTCGCCTTCTCGGCTTTTTCCACAACAGGCGCCTTTCCTTTCTTTCCCTTCTCATCCTTTATAGATTTTGCAAGCTTATCATCAATTTTTTCCCATTCCGGTTTTCCGAGGAAAGGCTGCCTCATTGTCAATCCTATTTTGGAGCTTGGCGTGTGCCCCTTCATTGAAATTGTTACGACCCTGGTCAGCACCGAATCCTCTCCGACAAGTTTTTTTCCGGTTTTCTTTCCGACAAATCCCGGCAGCTTCGCGTCATAATTTATGTAATCGTCCATTATTTGGCTCACGTGTATCAATCCTTCAATCGGCCCGATTCTTGCAAATGCGCCGAACTCGGTTACTTCAGTTATAACTCCTCTTGTGATTTCCTGTATGTGCGGCTTGTATGTCAGCATTTCTATCTCAGTTTCATAATAAACCGCGCCGTCTCCGGGTATTACGTGCCCGTCCCCAACTTTGCCTATTCCCGTTATGGCAACGATTATTCCATATTCGTCATTTATTCTTCCTTCGTAATCTTCCTTGCATATTCCCAGTATTGATTCCTTTATTTTCGCCCCAAGATTTTTTGGAGGGACCCTCACCTTATCAATTATTTTTGTTTTGTAGTACATTTGCTCACCTTTCGCTTCGAAACAATTTTTCAAATAATAAAAACAACCAATTAAACAACAAATTAAACTCTGAAAAACTTTAAAAACATCAGTGATTTAAATGCCATCTATTTCGACAAAAGACCTTTTTCTGATGTATATGGTTCTTCCTCCAAAGCTTTTTATCTTTTTTCTAAGTGCACTATCGTTGGTTGCGATCCAGTATTCCGGGCTTTTTTCGGCTAATAATGTGTCCACATCGCCCTTGTCGTCCAACACCTTTGCGCCGTTCCCATCAAGCAATTTTTTTGCTATTTTTGCCCCCTTTTCCAGCGTTTTATTCGCACCCAATTTTTTCAATTCATCCATTACGCCGCCAAGCACAAAAAATTCCGTTTCAACCCCGTTTTCCGAAAATTTGTTTTTTATTTCCCCGAAAACATCGATTTTTAGCCTTGCGATGCCGAGGAGAAAATTTGTGTCCAATAAAACCTTACAAGACCTCCCCATACGCCACTAGCCTCCATTGGTTATTTAAGTTCTTGCTCACCGCAACTTTTTCTCCCTTCTCCGCAACCACTTCGTTCTTCAAAGAAACAATAACTTTCCCGCCAGCACTTTGCGCCGCCGTTCCGATTGCGGTATTTGTTCCGATTGTCAAAACAATTATGTCGTTGCTTCTTATCTCCGCCTTTTGGTCGATTGCGACGGCTCTTTCAAAAGGATTTAATTTCAATAAAACAACTTTTGTCGGTTCAGGCATCGAACCGGGCTTTCCGATTATTTGCCCTCTCAACCTGTCATTCTGCCCTATGCTCGGATCAATTTCAGTCCCAACCGCAATAAGTCCGCCCGGAACGGCTTCATTCAGCATTCCAGAATCGGTTGCAAGACTTATAACTTTTGTTATTGTTTTTCCCTTGATGCCCGGGTACAGTTGGACCTCATCGCCTAATTTTATTTTTCCCTGTGTTATGCTTCCGCCGACAACAGCGCCCTTCATTTCCTTGACTTTTGTTCCAGGCCTGTTGATGTCAAAGCTTCTTGCAATAAACATTTTCAGCCCCTTGTGCAACTCATATTTCGGCGTAGGGATGTGCGTTTCAATCGCCTCTATAAGGTAATCAATATTTGTCCCGAAATTTGCAACAGTCGGAATTATCGGCGCGTTTTCATACCCGTATTCTTTCAAAAATTTTTTTATTTCTCCCTGTTGTTGTTTTGCCTTCTCCGCATCCACCAAATCAACTTTGTTTTGTGCCACCACAATTTTTTCGACGCCGGCAAATTTAAGTGCCATCAGATGTTCGACTGTTCTCGGTTGCGGGCATATTTCGTTTGCCGCTATTACAAGCACCGCCCCATTCATCAATACAGCTCCGCTCAGCATTGTCGTCATAAGGGTTTCGTGTCCTGGCGCATCAACAAAAGAAACCAATCTCTCGCTCATCACCGTTCCCTTGCTTTTGTCATTGCTGTAAATTATTCCGTTATTCGTTTTGAGTTTGTAAAAAGTGGTGTCGGCGTATCCAAGCCTTATTGAAATTCCCCTCTTCATTTCTTCGCTGTGCGTGTCGCACCACTTTCCGGTGAGCGCCTTGGTGAGCGAGGTTTTGCCGTGGTCAACGTGGCCTATCATGCCGATATTTATTTCCGGCTGTGCGGCCGCCCCTTTATTGTGTTTCTCTTTATGCGCGTGCGCTTTTATTTTTTTTAGTGCTTTCGCGTGCGCCGCCCTCGGCTTCTTTTCTTTCGCCTTCCCAGTTTTTTCTTTTTTTTGCATAGTTCCACCTCGGCCTTTTGACAAAAGGCCGGCGAAAACCGTCGCCTTAGGCGACGGATGAAGCCTCCTGGCTTCCGTTTTCAAGCGCTGAAGCGCGAAAACAAACCCAAATTCTTTCGAACTATTTTTAGTGCCTGCCTGTTTTTTTCGGTGCGGCTCCGAGTTCAGCACTGCCGGCCATTTCGAGGCTTGTTTTTACAGCCCTTTCTTTTGCAGTTAGTGTATCCTCTTCTTTTGGAGCGCCCTTTGCCAGAATTTTGTCCAGTTCAACAGAGCCAACTTTTGTCACCACTAGATTTACCTGTGCAGTTTCTTCGCTTACTGTGTTGCCCCTCACTGAAACCCTTTTTCGCTCGCCTTTTCTTTCGGCATTGAAGCCTACTCCGTTTCCTGTGAATATTTTTTTTCTCATGGCCCCTTGAACGGATTTGTTCATCGGGAATCCCTGTTTGTCGCTTCCGCCGGTTATTTTTCCTTCATAGCCGGGCAGCCCGACCTCGTCCAATTTTATCACTTCGCCGATTTTTTTTCCGGCAAAAGTTATTTTGTCCGAGTTCATGCTGTATGCCTTTCTCGTTTTTGGCTCGCTTACAACGAATTTCATGCTGCTTCCTCCTTATTTTGTCCTAAGTTTAATTGTTTTTCTTTTATTTTTTCAAGCAGGGATTTTTCCTCTTCCGAAAGATCTTCCAGGCAGCACTGCAATTCACAGTAATGGCTTTCAGGTATGCATGAGAATAGGTGGTCGCCTTCGAAAAGATTTCTTCCGACATTGGCGCCTCTTATTGACACCGCTATCTCATCCCCCTTGGCTCCTTCCTTTACGCTTTTTGAATTTTTTTGCATTCCTTCTACCTTGCCGATTATTTTTCCCTCTTTGTTCATGACCTTCCAGCCTTCGCGCAGTTTTCCGCCAAGAATTTTTACTCCGACGATTGCCGGCTTCGTGTTCCTGAAAATGTTTCCGCGCAGCACTTCGAACTCAACGGGCATCACTAGGCAGGAAAGCTTTTGCTCCTTTGCAGCGCGTTTCGTTTTCTCGGACCATTCCTTGTAATCATCCAAAAGTTTGTAAATCACCTTCTCATCGAAAAGCTGAACCCCATTTTTTTCCGCTTCTTTTCCGGCTTCTTTTTCCACTTCGACATTGAAAGCCAGAATGCATGCAAGCGTTTTTTCTTCTTCCAAAAGAGACGACGCTTCCATCACATCTTTTCTGTTTACATTTCCGATATCGGCTTTTCTTATCGGTATTCCCTCTTTTTTCAAAAGCCCGATGAGCGCTTCAAGAGACCCTATCGCGTCCGCCTTTAAAATTATTCCCTTGTTCGTGGAATCAATCTTTATGCTTTCCATTTCGTTTTCCAGTTCCCGTTTTTCGTTTCCAGTCGCCTCGACAAGAAGCGTTGTTCCAGCAACAATTCCTTCAAGATTTGGCGCGGCAATTTTTACCCCTGTTGCGGCGAAAACCTTTTTCACGGAGTTAAATTTTTCGTTAGTGTTCCTTATTTCCTGCAACGGTTTTGGCTGCAGCAGTGCCCTTATCTTGGTTTCAATTACCCCGTTTTTTCCTACAACAGCAATCGGGTCATTCACGCTTAGCGTTCCCTTGTAAAGAATAACATCGATTGTTTTTCCAAGCCCCTTCTCTTCTTTCTCTTCCAGCACCGCCGCCTCTCCCCTCTCACCTTCGCTTATTTCCAGCTGTTTTGCCAAATACTTTTGTGAAAGCCCGGCAAGCAGAGTCAGGATTTCAGGAATCCCTTCCTTTGTTTCCGCCGAACACGGCACGATTGGTATTTGTTTTCCGAATTCGCACCTGTCGAACCTTTCGCCCTCGAACCCGTGCTTGTACAGTTGTCCGACGAGGGTGTAAAGCTTTTCTTCCATAAGTTTTTTCGTGTTCTCGTTTTGGGTTGAAAAATTTTCCAAAAAACTTCCTTCTTTTGAGGAATAAAAATTCAGCAAATCGATTTTGTTCATCGCAATTATGAAAGGAACCTTGTATTCCCGCAGAATTTCGATTGCTTCGATTGTTTGTTTCTGCAGCCCCTGCGTGGCATCAATCGTTAGTACCGCCAAATCCGCAATTTTTCCTCCGCGTTTTCGCAGGTTTGTAAATGCCTCGTGCCCCGGGGTATCTACAAAAAGCAGCCCCGGAATTTTCAAATCGAATCCAAATTTTTTTATGAGCGGACCGGCAGTTTTCATTATTGCCTTTAATGGAACTTCCGTTGCGCCTATGTGTTGCGTTATCGCCCCCGCCTCCCTCGAAGCCACCGCCGTGTTCCTTATCGCGTCAAGGAGGCTCGTTTTTCCATGGTCGACATGACCCAACACAGTTATTATCGGCTGCCTTATCATTTCAATCACAACCGTTTTTGCAATTACTCTCACAGCTATTTCCTTTCACCGCTTTTCATTTTTCTTATCGCTTCTTTTTAGGCGATTTTTTAATTTTTTATTTGAAAAAAATTTCCGGATTCAGACAACATTTTCATCTTTTTTTTTCCCGCCGCCTTCTTCCTTTGCCTGCTTTCTTTCAGGTGCGGAAATTTTTTTCAACTTGTAGTGCTCTTCCGTCCAATCGGTTTTTGCAGGTTTTCTTCCCAAGCCGATTTGGTTTTTTTCGCACTTGCTCGAGCAGAAGTAAAAAACCGCCCCTTCTTTTTTGACGTACATTTTTCCCCCGCCGAGCGGCAAATCCTCGCCGCAAAATGCGCATTTCACCATTCATATCACCTACTTGATTTCTTTTGCTTCCCTTTCCGTGTTCAGCAGGATTAATATGTCGCCCTTCTGCACCAACCCCTTGATGTTCCTTCGTTTTACCCTTCCCTGTTCCGGTCCCTCAAGTATTTTGCACAGAAGCTGCGTTACCTCTCCGTGAACGCCGGTTCTCTTTACTATTTCAACTACCTCTGCAGGAGTTCCCCTTTCATCTTCCATTTTTTATTCCCCTTCCGCAAAGTTTACTTCTTCAGCTCCGCGATTTTGCTTCCAAGATTCTGGAGCTCCTTTTCAACAGGCGATTTTATTATCGCAACTGAAGAAGTCGGCACATTCATGCCCGATTTTTCTCCGAGTTCTTTCTTGGTTGCAATGTACGCGCACGGAACCTGCTTTTCGTTGCAAAGCAAAGGCAAGTGCATTACTATTTCCGCAGGGCTTACGTCCTCCGCTATTACCACGAATTTCGCGTTACCCCTCTCAATTGCCTTAGTCACTTCGTTGATTCCCGCTTTTATTTTTCCCTTCTTTGATTTGTCCAAAAGGTCAGCGACTTCTTTTTTAAGCTCCGCTGTAAGCTCAACCTTTACATATCCCGCCATTAAAACACCTCCACTTCAACTGTCGCGCCCAGTTGACATGCGGGCAGTATCTTCGCCTTTGGGCTCGATACAGCTTGCCTCACATTCGTTCGGCACAATCAACTGCTTTGACATCAGTTTCATTGGCAGAAACTAGCCATTCTGCAGTAAACCCTTGCCCCAGAAAGTTTTAAAAAGCGGAGCACCTGTTCCAAAAAAAGAGTTTTTTTATTATTTATCTATTAAGAAAAGTTGCGAATCCCTGAATTAGTTTTCTAATTTTTCTTGGAATGTGTAAGGACTCGATAGTGAATTCATCACTAAACGCCCATGCTACATACGTCTTTTTGCGGGATTTTACTACTCCCACGCCAGCCTTTGTTGCTCGAGGACTTAATAGATACTCTCTATGGCCAGCTTTACTATGCATCCAACAAGTTACAATGGCCTTTGGATTAAAATGTCTCCCGCCCAGTGCTAGATTCTCTCCCCCCTGAAAAGCATAGCGTTTAGAATGTACTAGCCGATGAACTTTGGAACAATATTTGGCTTGTCTGAAGGCTAATTTTGCAAGCCTCCTATCCCATTGCAAATGATGCAAACCACGCTTTTTCCGTTCGCGATTAATTAATTTGTGTACTTTATAGGCGGTTTGCATTTATTATTCACACCGATTTATGGATTTAGAATATTCTATTTGAAAAAATTTTTTAAACTTTAATTAAATTTGTGCAGTTTTATATTCCCTGTTCAAAAAACTCTGAGATATTTTTATTATTCGTAACTAAAAACGCACTTAACCATTCCTTCCGATTTCGCTTCAATATTCGCGTACCCTACGCCTTCAAAGTGGATTACTCCACTCGCTTCCAAAATGCTCGGCGCAGTGAAACCCATTTTCTTAGTTCCATCGCTCATTAAAAGTTCAACATCAACCTGGTTCTCAAGCCATGAAACGATTGGATAATTCGCATCCGCTTTTGAGTAGGAAGAGAATGTTGCTTTTCCTCCATATTCCGAAACCTCGTCCAGCTTAACATTGAAAGCCTTCTTGAACCTGATAATTTCTCCGGCTTTGTGCCTTTTCAGTTCCTTTTTGTCCACCAAAAATTTTTCAATTGGCCCCTCAAATTCGATTTTTTCTCCGTAGCATTCCCCTGCGCCGTTCCCAACGTTATACGCTTCTACTTCAACCGCTTCTTCAAAAAAAGGAAATTCTGCAACATTCCCGAGCACAGATTTGTTTGCCGCCGCAAAGTTTTCCATCGAAACCTTCGCCTCGCTCGGATTCACGCCCATATCAACAATTATTTTCCTAATCGCCTGCGGGGTAAAACCCCTTCTCCTTAACGCTTTTAGCGTTGCCAGCCGCGGGTCGTCATCCGAAGTGATGCTCCCTTTTTTCATCAGTTCGCTTATTTTGCTCTTGCTCAAGAGCATGTCCCCGACCTTCGCGAGCTTCCCGTGGTAGAGCGCGTGAGGATACTTCCATTTCATGTATTCGTATAAGTAGCGTTGTTTTGTTTCATTTTGCGCGTGCTCCTGCCCCCTTATTATGAAATTTATTTCCATCCGATGGTCGTCAACCGAGGATGCAAGGTTGTAGCTCGGCCACACGTGCATTTTCGCGGCTTCCCTGTTCGGATGCTCCACCGCATCAACAACTTTTGCCAGCCACCAGTCCCTTACGCTCGGGTCCTTGTTTTTCAAGTCAGTTTTTATCCTTACAACGGCTTCGCCTTCTTTGATTTCGTGCGTTAGCATTTTCTTCCATTCTTCCATCTGTTCCTTTTCATCCTTTTTTCTGCAGGGGCATTCCTTTGATTTTGAGATTAGTTTTCTCCATTCTTCAGCTTCGCAAAAACAGACATAGGCTTTTCCTTTTTTGATTAGCTCTTCGACAACATTGTAATATTCTTTCAAGTTGTCGGACGCATTCGCAGTTTCATCAATTTTTATTCCCAGCCACCTAAATTCCCCCAAAAACTCTTTTTCGATTCCCGCGACAGGCACCTTTATTTTCGGGTCGGTGTCATCAAACCTGAGAATATATTTTCCGCCGTACTTTTTCACATATTCATCCGTTAGAATTGCCGGCCTTGCATGGCCGAGGTGCATCGCTCCGCTCGGGTTCGGCGCAACCCTTGTGACCAATTTTTCTTTTCCGATCCACTCTAATTCGGGAAGCGTTTTTTCCTTTTCAACGTGTTTTAGCTCCCACCCTTCTTTTTCAAACTCCAAAAACTTTTTTTCGAGCTGTTCTTTTTTCATTTCGTTTGCCTCTTTCACCGCTCCGCTTATGTGAGGCATAGCTTTCGCAATATCAAGGTCGGGGAAAAGCGCCTTCATTTTTCCTATTACCGCGCCGACATCCGCCTTTCCCCCATGGGAATAGGCGTTCTTGATGGCGTACTTCAGCGCCATTGCCCTTACTTTTTCCATCTTCCGCACCGCTTCCGGGTTTGCAGCGCCCAAGCGTTATTGGGATTTGTACCCTTAAAAGAAGGAAGTGGGGGAGTTATTTTATTCTTTTGTGTCGGCGAGCTTGGAAGTCGAAATGAAAATCAGTATTCTTTTCCGCTTTCCCATTGCGCGTTGAAATAATGCGAGAGCGCGTTTGCCACCGGCTGATGGTCGTTCAGGATTGTGAAATGGTACGCCGGCTTCGACTTTTTGAAATCCGAAATTGCAAGCACGACTTTTTTTCCGTCGATTATAAATGCATTAAGCCCGTGTTCAAGATGCCTGACTTTACAGCAGTCCTTAAGCCTCTTTGACTGGTATGCGTTCAAGAGTTTTATTGTAACATTTCTTTTTTTCGCTTTCACCAGCTCTTCGTATATTATGTCGTGGTCATCAGTGATTTCCGTAAGTCCTTGTATGGTTTTGTTCGCTTTTGAAAGTTCCTGCCCCAATATTTTTTCGAAGTCCTGTTTGTCCTTGACCTTCATCATTTTTTCCCCGAATTCGTCTTTGTCCGGATAGGTAATGATGCTTTCTTTCAAGGAAACGGCGTCTTTTTCAAGTTCTCTCAATTGTTCCTTTTTTGCAGTTATCAGCGAATCGATTGCTTTTTCCGGTTCAATGATTCTGTAAAGTTTTGGCCTGCCCTTTATTTCGATTATAATATTTCTTTCAATAAGTTTTTCCAAGACATCGTAAACCCTGGTTTTTGGAACCTGTGCGCTTCTTGAAATAGCCGGCGCTTCCGCTTCCTTAAGCTTGAATAGCGTGCTTACAGTCCTTGCCTCGTATTCCGTAAGCCCGAGCTTCTCCAGCAGAGTGTTCGGATCAGTTTCGCCCATATCGCCCACTGTATTCACTTATTCCCTATATATAGGGAGCTTAATTGGTTTATAAACTTACTCTCGGTAGTATTCCTTCACAAACAATTTGGGCATGTTAAAGAGTGATTTAAAGCGGTTTTAACCACTTCTTTTATCGGTTTTGGCGCCTAAAGCCGCCCCTGCTGAAGCGCCTTGTTGTAAATTTTTTCTTGGCCTCTTCGAGTTTTTTTTCCTCCACTTCCTGCTCGAAATCCTCTATTTTTTCCTTAAAATTTTCTCTTGAAATTTCCCCCCTCTCGGCCAGGATTTCCCGTGTAATCAGGTAGAATATTAATGCCAAAGATTTTCTTCCCTTGTTGTTTGCGGCTATTATCAAATCGACATTTTTAAGCGGCGATTCGCTTCCTGCAATCGCTATTATAGGGATTCTTATTGAAGCAGCTTCCTTTACCGCCTGGAAATCGCTCATCGGGTCGCAAACCATAATTATTTTCGGTTCAAAGAATCCGCGTGAATTCGGATTGGTAAATGTGCCCGGAATGAACCTTGAAATGAATATTTTTGCGCCCGTCATCGCGGCAAACTTTTTCAGCGCTTTGTGCCCGTAAAGCCTTCTTGAAACAACTGCAATTTCTTCTCCCCTGTACTTTGCAAGTATTTTTCCAACCATTCTTATTCTCTTATCGATTGTTTCGATGTCAAACATCATCAGGCCGTCGCTTCTTTTTTTCCTTATGTACCTCTTCATCTCATCGCTTTTGAATTTCGTGCCTATGTGAACTCCGCTCTTCAAATATTTTTCTGTTTCTGCCAACAGATTGCTTGCCGTTCCAACGATCACCTCATCCACTTCTTTAATCGCTTCTTCCCCGTCGGGGTTGGCATTTGCTTCCGCCTTTGCCCTCTCGCGCCTTCGCAAATTTTCCTTTTCAATCGCTTCTTCCGTTTTTCTTTTCATGCATTTTCACGTTTTTCCTTATTTTTTGTATTTCATTACTTCGTCAATGAGGTCCGCGTGCCCCAGAAGCATCCTTCTGCAGCAATATCTTTTCACCTTTAAATCGTCAAGAACTTTTTCAGGGCTTTCCCCTTTTTCAGTTCTTTCTTTGAATTCCTCATAAAATCCCGCAACGGGTTTTCCGCATGAAAAACATCTTACCGGCATTATCATCCAACCAACACCTCAAAAAACAAATTTTTCCAATAACGCACAATTTTCCAAAACACCATTTACCTTTTGCTGTGCTGCCACTTTTTCCTCGCTTTTCTTCCAAGCGGCTTTTTGCTCTCAACCTTTCTCACATCGTCAACAAGAAGCATTCTGTCGAAATTGTTGAATATTTCCTTGTATTTTTTGCCCTTCGCCCTCACGATTGCCTTTGCTATGCAAGCCCTTATCGCAACTGCCTGACTCATGAATCCCGAACCCTTTACTGTTATTGTGATGTCATAATCCTTAAAATCGTCTTTCGCAAGCTTCAGGGGCTCCGAAATAAATTCAAGCACATAACCCATCGCATATGCTTTCAGATTCATCTTGTTTACCTTTATTTTTCCGGTTCCTTTTTTTATTACCCCCCTTGCAACGGCTGTTTTTTTCTTTGCCTTAACAATCATTCCGGCCCTCTTTGAAGCAGCCTTGACCTTTTTTTTCACGTCAATTACTTCGTCTAAATCATCAATGTCCATAGTTTCTTCAACAGGCGCCCCGATCAACACGCCCACTGGCACCCCTGCGCTTTCAACGATTTTCTTTTCTTCCATCTTTACCGCTTCTTCCATTTTTACCATCTTCCACCGAACATGCATGCAATTTCTTTAAGAGTCATGAAATCATGCCTTTCGTCATATTTTTCCGCTCCGACATCGTCAAATTTTTTGTCCTTCATTTCTTTCGGCACGGCATTATAAACCTTCAAATTTTTCAGCAATCTTTCAACGGTTCTGCTTTTGTTCGGCAGCATTCCCTTCACCATTTTCTTCAGCATCCTGCTCGGAATCCTGTCGTATTTCGGGCCGTAGTCAGGGTTTGATTTCACGCTTGCATCGATTTTTCTCCTGAACTTTTCCAAGATGTCCTCTTTTGTTCCAATTATTAACGCTCCTTCCGCATTAATCAGTATTACCTTCTCGCCGTTTATCAGCGCTTTCGCTATTCTTGTGGAAAGCCTTCCCGCAATCCTTCCGTTTGCATCAACCAACATTCCCATTACCTTTTTTTAATTTTTTTATTCATTCCAAATAAATTTTTTGTTCGCATTTTATTTTACAATTACAGTGTTTTTTGTTTCCCCTTTTTCAATGTAATCCTTTAACAAAATAAATTTTCCCTTTTCCGCGATTTTTTTTGCCGCTTCCGCCGACGCTTCAACCGCCACAACAGTCACCTTTTCTTCAAGGTCTCCTTTTCCAAGAACCTTTCCGGGAACAATTATTGTTTTTCCTTTTTGTTTTTTCGCGATTGCGTTTATTTTTCCGACATTTATAACAGCCTCATTTCTTCTCGGGCTTCCGAGCCTTTCCGCAAGGTCCTTCCATAATTTTTTCTTGGTCTTGCGGCCTTTCTTTTCGAGCGCCGCAATCAGCTTTACCGTTTCCAATTTTTTTGTCATTTTTTTTCACTTTCTATCTTAATTAATTATTAAATTCGATTTTCTTATTTTTTTTCTTGACCCTATGCAGGGGAAGAGATTCGAACTCTTGAAGGCACTAAGCCACAGGATTACTCAAACCTTTTCTCCATTAAGCAAAAGCAAAGCTTTTGCGAAGCGTGATGAGTTTAATTCATCACGACCTTTTTTTTAAAAGGCTGCCGCGCTAGCTTTTTTTCGCCAGCCTTTTTTTTAAAAAGGCTGCTTAAGTCCTGCCCCTTTGACCGCTCGGGAACCCCTGCCGCATAAATGTTCTATGCTCGGGTTTTATGATGCTTTGCATCATATTTTTTTTATTTCTTTCCCGAATTCTTCCAGCTTTTCAGCCAGCGAATCCGTCGCAAGTTCAATTATTTCCTTGGGGTCTAACTGCCCGTTGTTTTCTATTGTGAGCACGAATTCGTCTTCAATATATTCGAGTTCTACTCCGTGCTTTGCAAGCAGGTCTTCCTGTTGCGTCGCAAATTTTATATTGTAGGGGTCGAGGAGGAATAATTTTCCAGCTTTTGCTTCGATAAGGCCTTTCGGTGCCGCGTCAATAAGTTCTTTCGTGTTCGAATATGCCTTTTCATTGTTTATTGTTGGAACCTCGTTGTAAGAAACAATTGCCGGCTGGAATTTTACGTGTTCATACCCTGTGCCCATTATCGCAGTCATTTCCAATTTCAATTTTTGCTCCTTTCCGAGCTTGGTTATTGGAATCTTTTTGTCCGTAACCTCTATTTTTGGGTCCGTGCACTTTATGTCCTTGCTTGTAACCGTTTTCGGCCCGGTTGCGTCAAGCACGAGTTTTACAGTGTTTCCCTTTTTGTAACCCTTTATGTCGGTTTTTAGAGGCAATAGCCCCAATCTGTTCACCAGCATTTCATCTACCACTACCGAATCGTTGTTGTAGATTCTCACGGTATCGATGGCGAGGCAAGGAGTGTTGTTCATTATTGTTCTTCTCAAAGTATTCATGAAAGCGGGCGTCGTCCCCTTTACAAGGTACTTTGAAATATTTCCTTCTTCAAATATTTTTTTTACTTCCATTTTTTTCACCAGTTTTTCAAATTTAAGCCTTTGATTTTCCCCTGAATTTTTTCTTCTTTCTGCAGCCGTCGTGCGGCTGGGGAGTAACATTTTCTATCGAAATTATTCTGATTCCGTTTCTTGTAATCGACCTTATTGCCGCTTCCGCTCCAGCGCCCGCCGAAGTGCTTCTGTTTCCGCCGTGGCCCCTTACCCTGACATAAACTTCCCTTATTCCCGCTTCTCTTGCCGCGCTCGCAACATTCGCCGCCAGTTTCATTGCAACATAGGGCGTTCCTTCTTTGTGCTGTGATTTGGTTTCCATCCCACCGGTGCTTTTTGCAATTGTTTCCGCGCCCGTAAGGTCGGTAAGCAAAAGCATCGTGTTGTTATGCGTTGCATAAATATGGATTATTCCTTTTGTTTCACTCATTGTTTCTCACCTTCCCCTCCCTCTCCTGCAACCTCTTCTTCCCCTTTCGTCTTCTTTCCCGCGATTTCGATTTCTTCGGTCGCATCCGCGCCCATAATTTCTTCGTCCGGTTTTGCCTCTTCAAATTCTTCCCTGAGCTCGTCAATTTTTCCTTTTTCTTTCGCCCCTTTCACCGGCTTTACTTTTTTTTGCTCAAATTTTATTTCTTTCCCGTAATAGCTTATTTTGTCTTCTTCCATTGCAGGCACTATGTAGCTCGGCTTGTCCATTTTTTTCCCGTTTATTGCTATGTGCCCGTGCACAATAAACTGCCTTGCCTGTTTTGTGGTATTCGCCAGCCCCTTTCTCAAAACGATTGTCTGAAGCCTTCTTTCGAGCAGGTCATTTTCATTAAGCATCAGCGCATCTTCGAGCGAAGGGTTTCCGGAAAGTATTCCCATTTTTTTAAGCGATTCAAGCAGCTCTTTTTCTTTTCTGAGCCTCTTTTCCAGATTCAATGCGAGCAGTTTCTTTGCGCTGGTCCTCTTCCTTCGCATAATTGTCCTCGCTTCGTAAAGTTCCTGCTTGTTTTTTAGCCCGTAAGTTTTTTTGAGCACCCTGTCCGTGTCAATTCTTTCCTTCTCGAAAGGCTTTTTCGGCCATTCGAAACTTTTCCTTCTTTTTCTCGGGTCTCCCATTTGCATCACTTTTTCAGTTTTAAAATTTTCATAATTTCAATTTTATTTTTTTTCCTCTTTTGCTCCGCCGCCGGCTTTTTTAACATCTTTCTTTACAACTCCGACAACGCCGCCTTTTCCTCTGTGGGTGCTTCTCGTTTTCTGCCCTCTTACAGTAAGCCCCCACATGTGCCTAAGCCCTCTGTAGGATTTTATTTCCGCGAGCCTCTGCAAATCTGTTCTCAGCCCGAAATCCAGTTCGTTCATTGTTTTATGCATGGTTTCTCCGCTTTCAAAATCCTTTTGCCTGTTAAGCGCCCATCCGGGGATGTCGTGCTTTGCAGGGTTTGTAATTACATCTTCAAGCTTCTTTATTTCCTCGTCGTTAAGCTCTCCGAGTTTTTTCATTCCCTTTATTCCGTTTTCTTTTTTGAATTGGCCGCTTATTATCATTCCCATTCTTTTGCCTACCCCCTTTATTCCGCAAACTCCATTTTCAACGGCCTTTGTCCCATCCAAATCTTTTCCAATCAATCTTACTATGTACTTTAGTTCAGCCATTTTGAATCACTTTTCATACTCACTGCTTTTTGAGTGCGCTTTCCACTTCCTTGTGTGTCGCCTCTTTTTTTAATTTCACTTTCTCTTTTGTCGGAAACAGGTGCATTGCATTGTACTCCTTTCTTTTGACATTTATGCCGTCAACCAAAATCTTTCCGTTCTTCACTTCAGACAGCACTACTACCTTTCTGCCGGCGCTTCTCCCTTTTGTCTTGATGCAAATTTGCCCTATTTCCATAAGTTTCACTTTTTTTCCTTGCCACCCAAACGTTTTTTTTCACTCGAACCTCTTGAGCGCCTGTTTTACAAATTTTTTGTATTTCTCGTCGATATCATCAATTTTTTTAACGCCTGCGGCGATTTTTCCAGTTTCAATAAAAACCTGTTCCCTTGCTCTCGCCGAAAGAACGCCCCCAAAAGGCACGCTCGGTCTCCTCTGTGTTTTGCTAAGTTTATTTGCCTTGTATTTTCTTGCATGCGGAACCCCTTTTAACGCTTCTCCCGTTACGGGGCATGTTTTCTTTGAAGGTTTTTCCTTGAAGAAAACCCTTTTATTTTTTGAAGGAGTTTTCCTCATTTTTTTCTTCATTGTTTTTTCGTGCGGTTTCACCATAAAAATCACTTTTCATTTTTTTTATTTCCCATTTTTTGTTTTCATCCTATTTTTTCAATTAATTTTCATTTTTTATTTCCCAATTTCGGCATTTTTCCCTTAAAATTTTGCCAAACACTTTTTCTCAGAATCGAAATTACGATTGACGACACAAGATATGAGAAAAAATACGCTTTGTAATATCCCGTTTTCATTGTCAAAACCACCGGGGGCCAATCAAGCCTGAACCAACTGAACCAGCTGAGCGGGTTCAGCAGGAAAAAATTTTCAAACTTTGGCAGCGGAAACAACGCGTCAAACATTTTTCCGCCATAAAGCATTCCGAGCACCAAAAATAATACCATGAAAACCGGAAGCGAAACAAACATCAATTTGTTACTTGCACCCAATATTTCTCTGGTGTGGTCAAGCATTTCTTCCTGTAGTTTGTCAATCTCTTTTTTTCTTTTGTCGCCCTCCTTTATCAATTCCTTCATTAATTCCTGTTTCCTTTTCATTTCTTTCTGATGTCCGTCTACCTTCTCTTTGTCAAAAAACTTCCATTTTATCAATTCTGAAACGATTACCATTACAAATGAAACCGCGAATATTACCACTGCGGGGCTGATGAAATTCACTATGAACCGCCCCCGCCCGGCCCACCATTGACAGATTCTCTGGAACCAATGGTATATAAAACTTTTTTTGCGTCCATTCTTTTTCACCGTTTTTTTTCCCCTTCCGTTAAATTAAAATTTTCCCAGCAGCGGCGCCAATTTCTCCGCCTGCGTTCTCGCTATCTCTTCATAAAACCTGTAAACAATTCCGACTGTGAGCAATATTCCAGTTCCGGAGGAGAGATTGCTGAGTATCATGTCTCCGAATCCCGCGAGCAACGCAACAAATATTGAGCCCAATATTGTTATCGGCGGGATGTACCTCGCAAGCACCCTTTCAATTATTCTCTTGTCCTTCCTGAATCCCGGAATCTGCATTCCTGAGCTCTGCAGTTGTCCCGCAACAGCCTCCGCGCTCTGGTTTCCCATTTGAACCCAGAACCACCCGAATACAACACAAACAATTATCAAAATTGAGAGGAATATTACGGCTTGTCCAGCCGCTGCAAGTGTTGTTGAATTTATTCCCTGAACAAAAATCGCTGTTAGAAGAGTCATTCCTCCGACATTTGGCACTCCGACCGCCCATGATGCCCCGTTCATCAAATCCCCCATTATCGGAACGTTCTTCAAAAAAACCGCCCAAATTCTGATATTCGCAAATAATGCCATCGCGAGTATTACAGGCATGTTGCTCACATACAAAAATTTTACAGGATACCTTCCGCCTGTTCCCCTGTGCCCCATTGTAATTGGGATATTTACGTGCATTCCTTCTGCAAAGGTAACAACAAGGAATATTGCCACAAGCCCCAGTATCGGCAGCAGCACCAGCCCGTTTCCGGTGGTGAATGCCCTCCACAGCAGCCCTCCGTTTGCAAGCGCAGGATTAAACCCTGAAGTTATCGGCAGCATGAATATTTGCCAGAAAATTTCCGAGCTTACTCCCGCCGCAATGAACAGACTTACTCCTGACCCTATTCCGTATTTTGAAACTATTTCATCAAGATAAAGTAATATTAGCGAACCCAGCGCGACCTGTGCCGTTACAATCCAAAGCACAGGATTTCCAATAAAATTTCCTCCAATCGGCATAAGCATTCCGGATGCTGCCAAAATAAATCCCTCAACGACACACAATACTACTGTAAATATTTTTTGAAGTGCCTGGAATTT
The DNA here is from genome assembly GCA_026397015.1 of Candidatus Iainarchaeum sp. Classification (GTDB taxonomy): domain Archaea; phylum Iainarchaeota; class Iainarchaeia; order Iainarchaeales; family JAAZKV01; genus JAPLVR01. Next base: position 270,809 of record JAPLVR010000003.1, on the reverse strand, counting down.
TGCCCGTCCGGTCGGATCTGCCATATCTATGTTCAATATTTTTGCGCCGACGAAAAGCTGTAAAAATATTGACGCCATTACTATCGGGCCGATTCCCGAGCTTATCAGCGTTCCCGTGTGGCTCGCAAGAAGTGTCTGGTAGAATATTATGTTTTGCACATTCAGGTTGTTTAAATCGAGCCCTATTACCCAAATGTTTCCAAGAACGAAAAATATTATTATTGCAAGTATTGTCCAAAAAAGTTTTTCCTTGAACGGAATTTCCTTTTCCGGCGCCTTTATTTCCGGCAGCACGGCGGACAGCCCTACAAAATAATCAACTATTCCCATTCGTATCAACAGCCCTTTTTCAAACTTTATCCTCAGATTTCAAAAAATTGTTTTTTTCGGATTAACTCTCTTCTCCCTTGCCGAATTCTTCTTTGCTCTCAAATTCAAGTTCTTCGTCCTCGTCTTCGCTGTCTGAACTCATTTTCGTTTTTGCGCCCTCGGTTTCCACTTTTCCGCCGGCAGAAATTATTTTTTCCACGGCTTTTTCCGACGCCTTTATTTTTAGAATAATTTTTTTGTCGATATTTCCGCCGCTCAGAACCTTGGTGTATCCGCTATCCTCTCCAATCACTATGATTGCGCCTTTCTTTCCAGCCCTTCCGTCTTTCAGCATTTTATCAAGCTTTTTGTTTAAATCCCCCAAACTTATTATTTTTTCTTTAATGGGTTTTGCGTTGAGCCTTATCTTTTTTGGGTAAAGCCTTTTGAGGCTGTGAAATTTGTGTTTGTTTGCGCCCGCATTTCCCCTTCCGCCCCTGCATCCGCCTCCGCGGTTGTTTTTAGTGCCGCCCATTCCGTGGGTCCTTTCCCCTCTTACCTTATTTTTTCTTCTTCTTTTCCTTTCAACCATTTCTTCACCCAAAAATTCCATTTATTTCTTTTTTTGTTCTTCCAAATTTCACTTTTTCGTTTTCCGCTAAAGCATTTTTTTGATGAGCGCGTTTATTTCTTTTCCCCTGTATCCCAGCGCTCCGCCGAGTTTGTAGGGTTTTTTTATTCCGCCCCTTTCGTATCCTTTTGTCGGCGCCGCGAGTCTGAAACAATTTTTTATTCCCGCCTCTTTCGGGCTCTTCCATTTTTTTAAAAGCTCAATTACTTGTTTTACATCAACTTCCGCCCTTGTTTTCTCTGCTCCCGCCTTTTTCGCCTTCGTTTTTTCTCCCTTTTTATTTTTTGACGGCACACTCACTTCGGCCTTTTCTTCCAGAAGTTCTTTCAATGTTGCGTCATCAATTTCTCCGAATGTTATGTTTCCCTGCGTCCTTTCAAGCATTTTTTTCGCGCCTTTGCTTTCCGGCCAGAGGCTTAGGTGGTTCGCTTTCTTCAAATTAAGCATGTCAAGCGCTTTTTTCATCTTGTGATTAAGGTTTACCTGTCCCCTAATCCTTATTGCAGCGTACATAAAATTCATTCATCTCCTTTCAGTTTTTCCCATTTTTTTGTTTCCTAGCCTTATTTTTTCAACACTTTTTATTTTTTATTTTTTTATTTGAAAATTTTTCTCTCCACATCTTTTGATACCCGCATTTGGGCGGTTTTTTCAAGCGCGTCTATTGCCGCTAACACGAAGTTTAGTCTTGTATCGGAACTTCCTCTCGCTTTGCTCCAAACATTTCTAACTCCTGCAAATTCCAAAACTTTTTTTATATTTTTTCCAACTGCCAGACCGGTTCCCTTCGGCGCAGGAAGCAGCGTAACCTTTACTCCGCCGCATTTTCCAATTACTTTGAACGGAATGGAATGTTTGTCGCTTGTCGGCTGTTCTTCCCACGATCCCGAACCCAAAACTATTTTTTTAATGTTTAGTCTTGCCTTTTTGCTTGCTTTTTCTATGGCAGGAAACTTTTCAGTCGCCTTTCCCGTTGCTATCCCTATGTAACCGTTTCTGTTTCCGACCATTACCGTCGCCCTAAATGAAAATTTTCTTCCGGAAGTAACTACCCTTGTTGTTTTTGCGACTTCAATAGTTTCTTCTTCGAGGCGCAAAAGCGAATCAACCACTTCGGGCTCTAAGATTTTCCACCCCTTTTCAAATATTTCTTCAATTGAAGTGATTTCGCCGACTTTAACTTTTCTTCCAAGTGCCGTTTTTGGAACCCAGTCGTTCAATGTTTTCTGTTTTCTTGCTATTTCGGCCGCAATCTGGTCCGCGTCAGGCTCCCTTTCTTTTCTTTTTCTAAAACCCATTATTTCACCTTTATTATCTGCGATTTCGCATTTTCAAAAGCTTTTGAAATTTCTCCCACTCCGATTCCAGCCTTAATGTATCCTGAAAAAACCGTTTTTGCCCTTTCTCCCAAGCTCAGCGCGTATTTGTCGAGCAGTTTTCCGTTTATCCTGTCTTCGCTCGGAACTGCCCCTTCCCCGAACTTAACTTTTATTCCCGCGTCACTTATCCCTTTCAAGGCTGCGAATATTATGCTTCCGTGACTTGGCGTCTTCAATCCAATGTCAAGCACTCCTTCTTTTTCCTTTTCGATGAGTTTTTTTCCGAGCAGCAATCCTGTTAGATACGCAGACGGAGTATTGTTCGTTCCATAAAAAGAAAATTTGTTAAGTTCGCGTGAATCCGCGGACGCGATTGTTTCATCCCCCTTCGGGTTGAATCTTATCGCCTGAACAAGCACTCTTTTGTTTGTCGTTCTCACCACGAGCCTTATCTTTTTTGATTTTACGGATGCAAGTCTTTTTCGGTAGTCCGTTTTTCCTTCCCTTCTTCTTCTGAAAGGAAGCCTGTATGTTCTGTCAATTGACATTATTTTTTGCCCCCTTCAACATATTCCTTAACATAATTTTTTCCCCTGAAATAATTTCCCTTTATCTTTCTGTAAATATTCCTGTAACCTTTTTCTTCAACCGCTTTCGGATTGCTCTTTTTCAATTCTCTAAGCATTCTCCTTTGCGCCCTCACTTTTTTTATCCAGTTGCTTTTTTTCTCGACTCTCGCTTTTTTTGTTCCGGTTCTTTTTCCCTTTCCTCTTTTTCTCCCCTTTTGCTTTTTTTCCGCAAGCAGTCTTGCGCCAGCCCTGCTTTTTCCCTGATGGTGTCTTTTTTTGATTATTCTTTCGCTTATCAATCCGCGCACATCTTCCTTTGTCATCGCTTCCCTTGCCCGCGCGATCTGTTCAGGGTCGATGTAAACCCTTTTCGGCCCGACCTTGAGCACTTTCGCAGCCAGCTTTTTTACTTTGTCCAGTTCCATAATCTCAACCAAATTAATTCAAAATTTTTATTTTTTTTTCATTTGCTCTCACAATTATTTCATTCCTCTTTTTCTTTCCGACAGTCGCTGAAATTCTTCCAGCCTCGGTTTTTGGATTTATTTTTTCCAGTTCTTTCACATTATGAACCCTTACCTCAACATATCCAGACGGATGAATGCCCCTTATTTCCGCTGGATTCCCATATCCTATTTTCGGCTTGAATCCGTGCCTCAATCCCGTGTCAGAATCAATGCTCCTGCTTTTCCTCCACTTGTCCCATTTTTCAATTGACTTTCTCCTGATGCACTTCTTTCCGAAACGGCCTCTAAAAACTGGGTGCCACTTTCTCCCCTTAAGTTTCTTTTGCAATTCAAGCGCCTCGGCGCTTTTCTTCATCTCGATTTTCTTTTCTCTTGCAATGAATTTTTTCTTAACAATCTTCTTCGCGGTTTCCGCTGTTTTTCCCTTTTCCTCTTTTTTTTCTTTCTTTTCGGAAGTTTCCGCTGCCGCATTTGCTTCCCCCTTTTTCTCCTCCGCCTTTTTTTCAGCCGTTTTTGAAGTTGCTCCTAATTTTGCTTCCTTTGCCGCCCCTTCAAAATCTTTTTTTATTTTCTTTTTTTCCTTTTTAGCCATTTTTTTCACCCCCCTTATTTTGATTTTACTACTTCAGTTTCTTTTTCCGTTGCTATTGCGGCTCCTTTTTTCTTTTCCTCGATATTTCCCCTTTTTACGATATAAATTCCGTCCTGAAATCTTCTTACGTCTCTTTTTCTTACCTTTGTTGCGAGTTCCATATTTGCGGCCGTCTGCCCGACAGATTCCTTGTCCAGCCCCGTTACCGTAATCTCCTGCCCCTTCACCGCAACTTTTGCATCTCCGATTATTTTTCCCCATCTGTTGAATTTTTCCCCGGTGAAATTCTTTATCTTAACCTTTCCGCCTTCGACTTCGGCGGTAAGGGGAAAATGCGAGTAAACAATTTTCAAATCATATTTGTGACCGTAAAGCAATCCTTCAACCATATTTTTTATGTGTGCCACAACGCTGTGCAGGAGCGCCCTTGTCTGCTTGTTTGCAGGCGTCCCCTCAAGAATTATTTCTCTCCCGCGCAAACTTATCTTCAACCTGTGGCTTTTGAAGGTCCTCTTTATCATTCCTTTGGGGGACTTTAACACGAGCGTGTTTTTGTCCGGGTTCTCAGCGCTTATTTCCTCCGGAATAATTACCTTTTGCACAAGCTCTTTTTCTGCCATAAAAACCACTCTCATTTTTTTATTTCGTTTCAAATTTTCCTTATTTAGTATACGAATGCCACCAGTCTTCCCCCGAGGCCTTTCGATTTTGCCTGCGTGTGCGACATTACACCCTGTGACGTTGAAACTATGAGCAATCCTATGTCTCTGGCCGGCAGGTATCTTTTTTCGTACTTTTCGTATGCGTCTTTTTTTACCGCGTACCTTGGTTTTATCGCCTTGCATTCGTTTATTTTTCCCCCGAGTTTCACGCTGTAAGTGATTATGCTTCCTTCCACTTTTTTCTCGTAGCTTTCAATGTACTCGTTTTCCTTCATAGTGTTCAATACTTCACCCAGGAAGTTTGACCCGTGCTGTATGGCGCATTCTTTCTTTGAAGCGTCCTCCGCGTTCTTGATTTGTACTAACGCATCTGCTATTGGATCCATGAGACTCATTTTTTCACCTTAATCGTATTTTTTAAAACCTAACTTTTCTGCGTTGTCTTTGAAGCATCTTCTGCAAATTCCTATCTTGTATTTTCTGACAAGCCCTTTTCTCGTTCCGCACATTTTGCAAACCCTGTCTCTTTTTTTCATTTTTTCATTTTTTGCTTTTGGGTAACTCATTTGACCTCGACCCCCATAGCTTTCACAAACTCAATCGCCTCTTCGCTCGATATAAGGCCGTTTTTTCCGACGTGCGCCGGCCTTATTTTTCTCAATTTTACCCTGTATCCCCTTCTTTTCAGCGAAACCAAAACATCAAAGCCTCTTATTCCGACTTTCGGGTCGTACTTCGCGTTCGGCAAATCAATGTATTCCCCGATTCCGAAACCGAAATTGCCGCGCCCGTCAAAGCTACTCGCATTTATTTTTTTATCCTTTGCCGTAAATGCATCATCCAAAAATTTTCGCGCAGCATCACCGCGGAGAGTAACCTTCAGTCCTATCGGCAATCCAAGCCTCAGTCCCCACTCCGGAGCCCTCACCTTCGCTTTTGTTTTCACCGCTTTCCTTTTTGTTATCAGCTCGATTATTTTCTGCGCCTTCGCCATCTCTTCAGGGTCTCCGCCAACGCCCATATTGACTACTACCTTGTCAATCAATATTTCTCTCATATTCATCAAGCTTCACCCCGCCATTTAACTCTCTTAAATCCGCCCCAATTCCTCTAATCCAGCTTCCTTGTCTCCTATTACAAAAACTTTTTCGATGGTTGTCTCGAATTCTTTTCCATTCGCCTCTAATTTTACAAGTTTTTTTCTCGTTACCGTTCCGGAAACTATTTTCCTTATTTTTGCCGTTTCGCCCGCATGCGTCCCGTTGATGAGATAAGCCAACGCGCCTTCTTTGAGTTCAAATATTTTTTCCACTTTGTTTTCCGGCACCAAAATTTTTATTGTATCTCCGACGCTTGCCTTGACCCCTTTCAAGGTTCTTCCGTCATTTGTTCTTATTACAATTCCTTCTTTTGTGTTCTTCTTCCCCTCTACTCTGCACAGTTTTTCATTGCTTGGTTTTTTCATTTCTTTTATTACAAGCCTTCCCTGTTTGTCGATAATTATTCTGTAAAACAATTTTTGCGCCTCAATTACAACAGTGTCAAAAATTCCCACGGCGAACTGGCAGTCCCTTCTTGCCATCCCATTTACCTTTACCAGTCCGGCATTGGCTATTTTTTTCGCCTCTTTCATGGTTCTCCCTATTTTAATCGAATCCCTTAAAATTATTCCTAGCGGAACAGCCATCTCGCGTTTGTGCGGCCCAGCCTTCGCCCTTACCGTCCAAACCATTTCCTTTCTTGGTATATGAACAGCTTTCGGCGCGCTTCTTGCCTTGCATGATTTGCTTTCCCCTTTGGTGCTCATTTTTTTTCACCTTTCCTAGGTTTTGTTCTTTTTTTGTCGCTTTTTTCAAGCTCAATCAAAACTACTTTTGAAGGGTCAATCGCGACTTTCATTTCCGTTCCATCACTTTTTTTTCTCATAACCTTGTCGACAAAAATTTTCAGCTTTGCCCTGTCAATTCCGCTTACCTTCCCCTCTTTGCCCTTAAAATTACCGCGCATAACTTTTACAATATCCCCCTTTCTTATGGACAATGCCCTTTTGTTGTGTTCTTTTGCCAGCTTCTCGCTAAGGTGCGCCGCAATTTTTTTTGCGCGCTTGTGCGCTTTCATGTTGTAAAATCCCTTTCTCACTTTTCTTGGTTTGCTTGCCATCTTTGTCCACCTTTTTTTGTTCCTCAAACAACTGTCGGCGCCAGGCCCGCTATCTTCGGAAACCTTTCCCCGACTTCCCTTGCAACGCAGCCCTTTATTTCGGACGCTTTCGGCAGCCCTTCTTCATCAACCAGCACTACCGCGTTATCATCAAACTTAACCCTCATTCCACTCGGCCGCCTGTATTCCTGTTTCGTCCTTATAACAACCGCCCTTTCAATTTTTCCCCTCATTTCGGGCTTCCCTTTTTTTACCACTACATTAACCAAAGAGCCGATTCCGGCTTTCGGGTTTCCTTTTTTTCTGGTCTTGTAGGTGAAAACAGAAATTATGTAAACCTCCTTTGCTCCGCTGTTGTCCGCACAAAGCACGTGGCTCTTCAATGTGAGCGCCTTATTGTTCTTGATGCTCATTGCTTTCATTTCTTTTCACCTAAAATTTCCATCACAACAAATGATTTCGTTTTTGAAATCTTTCTCGTCTCCCCGATTCTTACAGTGTCTCCTTCCTTTGCCCTGTTGCCGGGATTGTGCGCGCTTATCTTTGATTTTATTTTCTTGTACCTTTCGTACTTCCTCACATAGTGTGTCAACTCTCTTTCAACCGCAACGGTTTTGTTTGCCTTGGCTGAAACGACTTTTCCCTCGAATATGTTTCCTCTTACCGGATAAATTTTTTTGCCGTCGACAACCGCGAAGGATCCCCCGGCGCCGGCACCTTTGCCTGCAACTTTTTCCGTTTCCATTTTTTTTGCAGCAGCCATTTTAATTCCTCCACTCTTTTACCCTGTCTTCAGGTTTTTTCAAAATTTTCTTTCCCTCAATGACAACGCTTCCGTTTTTTCCAAGCTCAAATTCAAAAATACATTCACATTTTGGAACAACGTTTTCTCCTTTTTTCGTTTCTATTACAAAGGTGTTTTTAGTTTCATCCATTATCCTGCCTTTCAACTGATTTCTTTCTTGGCAATTTCCACCCACAACCTTGACACCGAGCCCTATTAGCTCGTGAAAAGCGGCGTTTTCCTTTGTTACGCAGTACTTTGCCCCTGCATCAATTTTTTCCGTTTCTTTTTTCATTTTTATCACGCATCAATTAATTCTTCATTATAACCCTTTGATAAAAGGAAATCTTTTGCTTTTCTTTTGTGGTCTCCCTGCAGCTCTATTTCCGTTCCTTTTGTTGTTCCTCCGCATGCAAACTTTCTTTTCATCTCCTTTCCCATTTCCTTTGCAGTTTCCTGGTCTTCGAAACCAGAAACTATTGTTACAACTTTCGAGAACTTCCTTTTTATAACAATAATTTTTATTTTCTGCTGTTCCTTTGTGATTTTATTTATGTCAAAAAGGTCTTTGGGAAGCCCGCTGATCTTGTCAATTTCCTGCATTCTTTTTCTTCTCCTCCGTTTTGCTTTTCATTTTAACATTTAACGCGGTAAGCATCTTCGCAACCTCTCTCCTAAGCTTTCTTATTTTTCCTGGATTTTCGCTTCTAACTCCTGATGCGATTGTCGCCCTTTCTTTCGCCAGCGCCTGCCTGTTCTCGATTATTTTTTCCCTGATTTCCACGACGCCCATTTGTTCAATTTCCTTGTACTTCATAACAATCACTTTTCATTTTTTTTTATTTCCCATTTTTTGTTTTCATCCTATTTTTTCAATTAATTTTCATTTTTTATTTCATTTCAACTTTTCTTTTCCTTCTTTCCTTTTTTTCAGCCGCCTTTTGGAGTTGAATTTCTTTCGGTTTTGAGCTTTTTTCCTCTGGCTTTTCTTTTGCTTTTTCTATTTGCGCCTCCTTTGTTTTGGCATTCTCGCTTTTGTGCTCTTCTTTTTTCTTTTCAAAAATTTCCTCTATTTTCCCGGCAATTGATTCTTCGGGCTTTGTTTCCTCGACATTTTGTTTTTCTGTTATCTCCGCTTCTGCCGCCGGTGCGTGTGCCACTACCGAAGCGCTTGCCGCCCCAGCCTTCTTTACGCTTTCAACGACTTTTAAAACATCCACTTTGTCCGGAAACACCGCTTCCGGATGTATTATTCTAAGCTTTATTCCGATTGCACCTGCTTTTGGATAGGCCGCGGTTTTTGCGTAATCAACATATTTCGTTTGGTCGCCGACTTTTTTCATGTACCCGAATGCGATTCTCTGCTTTCTTTTCCTTCCGCCTTTTCCGGAGAGCTTTCCCTTCACCTGCAATTCAACTCCCTGCGCCCCCGCCGTCATTATGTCCCTAACGCTTCTGAAAACAACGCTTCTCCAGGAAAATCCTTTTTGTATCAGCGATGCCATTCTGTCGGCAATAACCTTCGCATTCATGTTCGGATTTTTTATTTCTTGTATTTCGATTTGTGGATTGTCAATTCCGTACTTTTCAGCTATTAATGTTGTAAGCTGTTTTATTGTCTGCCCGCCCTTTCCGATTGCCAGCCCGGGCTTTGCGACGTGAAGCACAATTCTTGTAATCAGCGGCGTCTTAACTATGTCTATGTGCGTGAAACCGGCCCTGTCAAGTTTTTTGCCGATATACTCTTCAAGCTCCATTTTTTTTATATTCTGCTGGATGAAAAATCTTTCTATCATGCTTTCACTTCCATAACAATCACTTCGATATTTGTGGATTTTCTCAAATGAACCTTTCCGCTGATTCTTCCCTTGCTCTGGTGGCCGTATTTTTTCACTCCCTGCGATGCGAATGCGGTAAGCACTATTAGTTTTTCTGTATCAAGCCCCTTGAAGTCGGCGTTTGATTTTGCCAGCTCCAGAAGTTCTATGAATTTTGCGGCGTTTCTTTCAGGATACCTTCCGGCTTTTACTCCCTGTTTTGCAGTGCCTTTTCTGTGCCCGACCTTTTTGTGGTACATCCTGAGCGGCAAATGGTCCTCATGTAAAATTATTCTTTTCATCCATTCAATCATTTTTTCAACGGGTTTTCCCCTGATTTGATTGCATATTTCAGTGGAATACTTGAGTGAAACCGGTGCATTCGTTATCAGGGCTTTTGCGGTCTTGCTTTGCTTTCCCGGCAGCGCCTGATAATTTTTTTTCACCATTTTTTCACCTCTTTTTTCCATTTTTTTTGGCTTTATTTTTTTAGTTTTTTTGTTTTATTTTTTTTGATTTTTTTTAATTCTTTTTTCCCTTTCCATTTTTTAAATCTTTTTTATCCTCTTGCAGTTATCGCGGTCGAACTTTTTGTCGCTCCGATTCCTGCTTTTCCGTGACTCAATCTTTTTCTTGTGAGTGCGAATTCCCCGATATAATGCCCGAGCATTTTTTCGTTAACATCCACTGTTTCAAAAGTGTTTCCCCTGTGAACCGCAATCTTTACTCCAATCATTGCAGGCACTATTATCAAGTCCCTCAAATGTGTCTTTACGGGCTTTGCTTTGGAATCCCTGCTTGCGCGTTCTATTTTTTTCATGAACTTTTTGTCAATTCCCTTTTTCAAATTCCTTTTCGCCCTTGAGTTGCATAGCTCCGCGAACTGCTCTACGCTCATCGCCTTTAATTCCTGAATATTTTTTCCCCTGAAAGTAAATTCTTTTTTAGCCATAAAAACACCTTTTTGATTTTAATAAGCGCCTTTTCGCCGTGCGCCCTTAATTCTTCTTCCTCCTTCCCGTTCTTGTCGAAGCAATCGCACCAACCTTTCTTCCTGGCGGCGCATTTCTTGAAGTGCTCTTTGATTTTCCCGGGTGGTGCTGGCTTCCGCCGAATGGGTGGTCAACTGCATTCATCGCGACTCCCCTTACCCAAGGATATATCTTTCTTTTTGCCTTCATCGCGTGGAATTTGTTTCCGGCTTTGACAAACGGTTTTTCGCCCCTTCCGCCGCAGGAAATATTTCCTATAGTTGCCCTTGAATTCAACAGCAGCGTTACCATCTTGTTTGAAGGCATCTTTATTATTGCCTTCTTGCTGTCTTTCGCTATAAGCAAAGCGTAGCTTCCGGCGCTCTTTATCATTGTGCCACCATCCCCCGGAACCCTTTCAATGCCAAAAATCGGGCACCCTTCGGGTATGTCCTGTAAAAATGCGACATTTCCTATCTCGATTGCCGCGCCTTTTCCCTGTTCCATTTTCTTTCCAATCGTTATCCCTTCGGCCGCGATTATTATTTCACTTTGGCCGTCATTGAATGTAATTTCCGCAAGCAATGAATTTCTGCCATTCTCCTTTATCAAATCCGTTATCTCCCCTTTTATCAATTCGTTTCCATTCTGGTTAATGTACTTTGCCTCATATCCCTTGAGCTTTGCTATGAACGTGAGTGTCCCTCTTCCCCTTCTCTGCGATATCAATCTTTTTCCCATTTTTCATCAACCAAAAATTTTACAAATCAAAATTAAAAAATTTTACAGCACTCCCAGTTTTGTGGCGAGCTCCTGCGCCTTAAATTCCGGAGCGAGCCTGACAATCGCTTTTTTTCTTCCTTTTCTGTCCCTTACAACGTTTACTCCCCTTACCTTTACTGAATATGCCTTTTCAATTACCTCTTTTATTTGTTTCTTCCCTGCATGATTGCTCACGATAAATGTCAGTTTGTTTTCCGATTCGATCATGTTCACCGCCTTTTCGGTAACCAGCGGGTAATAAACCACATTAAAACTTTCTTCCGTTTCCGCAATCTTTATTTTTCCTTCTCCTTTTCCCCCTTCTTTTTTTACAGCAACCTTTGCCGGCGCCCTGTTCTCCTCAGCTTTCTTTTTTGCTTCTTTTTCAGCCTTTGCCTGCCTAATTTCCTCGGCTTTCAGTTTTACCATCTTTATTCGCCCCTTTCATTTTCTTTTCTGCCCTTCGCCGCGCCCTTCTTTTTCGCATCCCTTTTTTTCCTCAAAAGCCTGTTTTTTTTTCTCGGGTCAATTTTGTTTTTCTTCGCGCTTACTTCCGCGCTTTTTTTATTTTCGCCCTTTTCCGCGTGAATCCCCTTTTCATTTTTTTTTCCAAGCGCAATGATTGCGTCCTTTGTCCACACAACAAGTCTTCCGGCTTCTCCGCCCGGCGCGAGCAACTCCACATTAAGGGAATTTACCGTTACCGCGTCAACCCCGATTAAATTCCTCGCAGCCTTCAAAACTTTTTCATTCTGTGCCGTCACAATAAGAACGCTTTTTTTCACCTTTAATTTTCTTCCCCTGGTTTTTCCCTTTCCGGCCCTCTTTCCAGTTTTTTCCCTCGCATTTTCCAAATCCTTTCCCACGCCGGCTTTTTCCAGGACTGCGACAACTTCTTTTGTTTTTGGAACCTTTTCAAATTTTCCTTCAATTATCAGCGGCAGTTCGCAATCAAAAATAAATCTTTTTGCGACCAGTTCCTTATTTCCCGTTGCCGCAATTGCGCTCTTGAGGGCTTCTTTTCTTTCGCGCTTATTTATTTTTTCAACATAAATTTTCCAGGATTTTGGCGGGTGCGCAGCCATTCCCCCGACGGAGTGCGGGACTCTTGCAACTCTTCCGTAAAGCAAAGCGCGCTTGTTTTTGAGCCTCGGCAATCTCGCGTGCTCTACGTTTATTGTTCTGCGTTCTGCGGGCGGTCCTCTCGTACCGACATAGGTCGCGGTGTTCTTTTTTCCCGCTCTCGTGTCAGCTCCCTTCGGCTGTTTTTTTGCGGTTTGCATTGCGAGAACTGCCCTTTGTATTACTCTCGGCCTGTACTCGCTGTTGAAAACTTCAGGCAGCTCCATAGTTTCTTTAGAAGAACCGTCCATTCCCACAACTTTCACTTTCATAAAAACAACCTTTTATTTTCAAAAACAATCTTTCAATTTTTTTTCTTTTTTTGCTTCCCCTTCTTTTCAAATTTAATTTACAATTACTTTGCTCACCGTTTCAAGCTTTATTCCCTTCTTTCTTTCAGGCCTCGTGCTTTTTCTTATTGCGATACATCTTTTGGTCGGTCCGGGCAGTGTTCCCTGTATTATGGCATATTTTCCTATTATGTTTCCATAATTAATGAATCCGCTTTTCGAATTAATTTCTTCCGGCTTATCAGAAATTTTCAGCACTCTTTTGTTGTATTCCGTTCTTGATTGGTAGCCCATCTGCCCCGCCCTTGCAACGGTGAACATTACTGTATGGGGGTGCCACGGTCCGATGGAACCGACCACTCTTCTGGTTTTCGCTTTTGGCCTCTGCATCCTTACATGGAATCTTTTTACTACCCCTTGAAATCCCTTTCCGGTCGTAACAGCCTTAACATCCAAAAAGTCATTGCCTTTCGCAATTTCTTCGATGTTTATTTCTTTTCCAAGTTTTTCTCTCGCATAGACAAGTTGCCCCTCTTTCTTTCCGCCGATTGAGATTTCGCAAATATCGGGCGTCTTTTTTATTTCCACTCTGTCCGGTGCGGTGTGCGCAAGCAGCGTGAAATATTCAACGTCGTTGAGTTCTTTTTCGAAATCAGAAATTGTGCAAGGAGCCTCTTTGCCTTTTTTCTTTTCCTTCTCTTTGCTTTCCTTGCCTTCCTTTTCTTTCCCCCCTTTCTCCGCCGCCTCTTTTCCCTCTTTCTTTTTCGGTTTTTTAAAATTCAAAATTTTTCTCAATAGAATTTTGTCGGTATTTTCGGCAAGCACGTCGCCCAGAACTTCCACGCCTATTTCTGCTTTGGTGTACGCCCTTACCCCAAATACTTTCATCGGCGGGCAAACGATTATAGTTGCGGGAATTACCACTTCCTGCCCAAAAGTAGGACTTCCGTGATGAATATTTTTTCCCATTACTTGAACCATCCCGACTTTGTAACACAAAAAATTCAGTGCTTTCGCATCGTTTCCATATGCCCTCATGCTCGGGGTTTGTTTTAGCGCCCTCTTCCTCGGGTAGAAAGCCATTGACCCTCTTCTTGGCTGTGTGTATGATGACATTTTTTTCCCTTCTTAAAATTTACCAAATTTTTCCTTTTCTACGTTCCAAAATTTTTTTTTGCCGCTGCCCGCCCATGCGGGCACTTTGAGTTTTAAATGCGCCGAACTTTCCTGCGCAAAATTCACAATTTACCAAATAAATAGCTATTTGGCATTTATGCCAGGGGAATCACCAGAACTCCTTTGACACAGTGTACTCAAACTATTATTTTTCTCTTGGAAAGGTTTAAAAAGAAAAGTATGGCGCCCGCTACAATGGTTTAATGGTTAAGATTCTTGAAGCAGGATCCTTGTTGAAGAAGATTCGATTATGGTGTAAGTCTTTCCCAGCAGGCTTATTGTAGTGGATGTGTTGAATTGAATTGGGGCAATAAATGTTAGGTTATATACTGCCTGTTGTTGGTTTATTGAGAGGGCTACTTCACCTGGCGTAATTCCATCTGCAATTGTCTGTAACAACGGGGTGTTGCTAACCGAAACGTTTTCAGAATAAGTCGGGGTGGTAGCGAGTACTTTGCTGAATTCTGTCAATTCAGAGTCGCTATAAGCAATTGTTTCCTCTCCATCCCCAAGATTTGTGGCGCCTTTGTACATATTTACCAGCGCGTATCTTTTTGAAGAAGGGGCATATATTTGTGCAACCCCGCCGCCAACAGAAATTTTTGTCCCATAATAAGTGTATCCTTGTGTGAGTCTCGTGACGCCCGTGCTGTATTCATTAAGAATAAATCCAGGATGAATTACTTCGGCAGTTGCAGCCGACAGCCTGGATTTTCCATCAGTGCTGTTAACGAGATAACCTGTCGAAGTATTTGTGTATATTGAGGTGGTACCCTCGTCGGTCAGGCTGAATTTTGCCGTGAATGAATATGAATCCCCTTCGCTTGGCGCCTTGGCAAAGCCTTCGCCCGTCAAAACATTATATGTTGTTGTGTCTGGAAGGTAGTAGTTTCTCAAATCCGAATTTGTGAGGTAAGTCCCGTTGAAACCAATTGTGCTTGAGGGCATGCCAAAATCCTGTACGGCTAAGAACAACCAGTACTTGCTGTTTGTTTCGTCTGCACCAAGATAATAATTAACTTTTCCTTTTGAAGAATTCTCCCAGTCTGCATCAACTGTGAACCCTACTGCAGCGCCCGTGTTTACACCCTTGTCAGTGTACCCAGCGTCAGCGTATCCCGCCGGGGGTGTCGATGAGGAACCCCACGGGTCTGATGTTGAACCGGACGACCTTGACAGTGTCCAATACCTTGCAGCGTTAATTTGCTTGTTTACATCTATTATGTATGGTTTTCCGCCAATCGTTATTTCATTTGTCCCGCTTCCAAGCTCTATTACCAACGGTATTGTTCTCAAAATACCTTTCGTGTCTGTGATTGTGATGCTGCTTCCGCCAATAGTGGCGTTATTTGTTGTGCGGTCCTGCAGCCCTTTGTAAGTAAACACTATATAGTTTTGCGGGAAATTAAGGTTGCCATCCTTGACAAGCATTAATTTTGAATTGGATGTTTCCGTTTTCGGCTGGTTATAGCTCCAGTTGTTTTTGATTGAAATTCCAGTTATTGCCGATCCGTTAGATGTCACATATGCTTTCCATGCCGGGTTGGTTGTTTGAGTTGCATCGTATGGAAACACCTGGTCATTTTTAATTTCAATTGGAGCGTGATAAGTGCAGTTCTGGCTCAAAGAAGGCTTGCTTGTTGTCGTTCCGCAAGAGCTCAAATCTGTGCACGTCTTTGTCTGTGTGCCGTTGCTGCTGCAGGCGGTCCAGCTCGTGCAGGACCAGTTTTCACTGCAAACTGGAACATAGATGCAACTTTGCGAAGTTACCGGGCTTCCGCCGGTGCAGCCGCTTGGTGAAGAGGTGGCGATGGTTCTTGTTTGTGTTCCGCCTTGGGTGCAGCTTTCCCAGAGAGAATATGTAAAAGAGGTGCATGTCGGTGCCTGGCTGTCACAGGTTATAGATTCTGTCGATGGATGCGTAACTCCTGCGTTGCAGTCATTTGTTTTTATCCAAATTTTTGTTTGCTGTTCTGATTGCGGGCAAGTGCTCGGGCTTAATGTCGACGACCAGTCGCTCTCAGTGCAGGTTTTTATTGCATCCTGACAGGATTTGCTTGTTACCGGCTTGTTGCCTGTTGTCGAACACTTGTTCAAATCATCACAATTTCTTTTTTGGGTTCCATTTGTACAGGCTGCCCATTCTTCGCAAGACCAATCCTCATTGCAGGGTTGCGACTCAAATGCGCAAACGACAGTTAAATGTGCAAGTGACATTTGACTCTGCATGCCAACAAAGGCGACCGCTTTCAATCCTGAATTTTTATCCGTTAACACTATCTTGTAGTATTCAGCCGGTTCCACAGCGTTACAGTCGGATTTAAAGTCAGAGTCCGTCTTTATCGCCGCTTCAGATGTCATTTGAATGTTTATCTTTGCATCGGGGTATTGCAAGAGGAACTCCTTAATAGTCGGCGAAGACTTCGCCGCTTCTAACGGGTCATTAATTGTGCAGCCAAGAACTAAAAGCAACGCGAACAGGCAAGCCGCTGTAAATGTTAAATTCTTCAACCTAAAACCTTGTCAAAAATAGGGTTTTTCAAGTTTAAAAGGATTGGCTTTTTGGGGGCGATGTAGAAACCCTATTGGATTTCCATTGTAATCTTCAGCAAAAGAAAAACGCTGAAAATATTGAAAATTAGCAAAAAAAGTTTGGGGTTTTGAAATGGCGAAACAATTTAAGCGTTTTCGCCGTATGCTTTCCATCTTTTCAATTGTTCAATCTCTTCCGCAGTCAGATTAGCGCTTAATATGTACTCGGTTCCAAGGCTTGCTTGCCCGATTATTAGGATGGCAAGGGCAACCAGCCCTATCAAAGCCAGCGCTCCGAAAAATTCCGAGGTTCCGAGGGAGAATAGCGAGCCAAGAAGACTGCCGCTCCCGCCTGTGCCTGTTCCGCCGCTTGTTCCTCCGATCACATTCGAATTATTGTGTATGCTTATAGTTGTTGAGGCAATCGCGCACCCGTCCATCTGCGGAATCAGCTTTATTTCGCCTTCCCTTGTGTTCATTTCAAAGCTTATTTCCCTTGTAATGTAAGTGTATTCCGGAACCGATATTTGTGAAGGGTCCGTTTTCGCGTTGCTTTCAACGATTATTGTAACCCTTTTTCCGGTGCCGTTTTTTATTGTTATAGGGACATTTCCGCTCCCGTTCACTGAAACATTGTTTATTGCCAAAATTGAAAAATTTTTGCACTCTTCCGCGGTCAAATAAATCGAAGACGGCGCATAATTTTCATATCCCGCATAGGAGCTTTGTGATGGAACAGCAGGCTTTGCCTGTTCGCTAAAAACATTTTTTATCGTTACCTTGAATCCCTTTCCGCCGATGCTGTTAAACGAACATCTCTTTCCATCGCCGAATTTTCCTTCGACTTCAATCGTGTTGCTGTATGTCTGGTCATAATTCACATTTGTCGACGCGTCCGCCTTTATCAATATGTCCCCGATTTCTCCGCTTGGTATTGCCGGCTTGTAATAATATTCGCTCAAATCAACGCCTTCGCTTGAAAGCCTTATCTCAGTTATTTCAAACTTTCTTTCCGAATCGTTTGAAAGGTAAAAGCTTTGTATTAAAGTTTCCCCCTCATTTATTGAAAAATCCGCGGTGTGCAGGCTCAAGTCGGCGCAGTCCGCGCTCGGCTCTCCCTCGTCCTCCAGATTTTTTATATTTACACTAAAATTTTTCTGCCCTATCGAAGTGTATGAACAAAAAGTGTTTCCGAGGTATCCCGAAACCTTGAATGTTCCGCTCGTGCTCCTGTCAGTTGTAACTTCGATTGCCTCGACTTCGACATCCACGTTCACGGTTGAATGGCTTTCAACAGTCCTGCTGTCAAACCATACGTGTCCGGAACTTATCAATGAGCTTGAAAAAGTGACGTCCGCGTTTTCTATTCTAAAATCCGTTCCCGTGGTATTTTTTATTTTAAAAGTTTCAGTTGCGTCGCTTCCTTCGTCCACATTAATCGTTTTTGTTGTAAGTTCGATTCCGGTGCATTCTCCTTCTCCTATGTAAACGTAACCGCTTGTAGTGTCCAAAACAGTGTTGCCGTCAAGAATTTGCCCGTCTACTTTGTACTTTTGGTAGGTTTCACTTGCTGTAAATTCATCCGGCCAGGTAAAAATAAAATCGTCCGCGCTCAAAGTTCTCCCTTGTGAGGTAGTTGTTTTTATTTCATCCCATCCGCCGTTCGTGTCATTGTATCTGTAAATTTTTGCCCTCGAATAAATTGTGTTTGAACAGTCGCTTCCGGAAACACTGTCTACCGTAAATGAAGTTTTTATGTCTATTGGCGAATTATTTTCAGCCCTGATTTCTTCCGCGTAACCGTCGGTATTGCTTCTGAGCTGCGTCATAGAGTTGCTTATTCCTATCGAACAAGCCATGACTCCGCCCGCCAAAATTATTATTGCAATCAAAAAGCATGCTGTAAGCAAGATTTTGTTTTTCATTTTCCTCAACCCACTAATGTAATCCCTTACAAACAAGTATAAATACCTTTCGCTTATTAACGGGAAGAAGTTAGTTTAAGCAGGTGGCTTTCAACTGCATTTTAAGCGGTTTTCAGCCGTTTCGTGCTATTTGCCTTTTTTTTTAGGTCAAGGTAAATTGTGGTGGCGTAAGTCCAGCCAGCGTTCTAGCCATTGCCCCCATTATTGGATGCAAAGAATAGTAATAAGTGAAATAAGCAGTCGACGGAATCGAAATTATGAGTTTGGCAGTTAGTTCGCTTACGTCATTGAATTTTTGTCTCTCCTTTTTATTGTTGTGTACCGCGTATTCCACACATCTGCTATTCTGCTTGGCATTCAAAATTAGCGTACTCGCTTTCCCCGTCTATTATTGTGTATGCGTACTCTCCGCATGTGCTTTTCCAGGTTATTGTTGTCCCTTTGGTTCCTTTCACATCTACCGTACATGTAGCAGTTGCGCCGGTCGCCGACGAAGTCGTAGTGCCAATTGGAGGAGTTGCGCTGGCTGTACAGCCATATGTCCCTGTGACATCATAGCATTTCTGTGTTTCGCCGGCATTGCTGAACACACACTTAACAGTCTCTTTTACGGGTTCCTTGCAGTCCTGTGGGCAGTTGCAAATGTTTTCCCCTGTTCCGCAGATTCCATTCCCACATTTAGTACAGACTGGTCCCGGGCCTAATACTTGTAAGTTGTTGCATGTCTCATTAAATGATTCTGAAGGTGCGATCTCTGTCAATCCACTGCAGCATTTCGTGTGCCAGCCTCCAGTACAACTAGGGCAAGTATGTTCTCCTTCTTTCGCGCATGCCCCGCATTCCCCATTGTATGCCACTGAGACTTTTGCCATATTTGCGAAGCAGCTGTTTGAGTAAGTTTTTCCGTCGCACCCGCAAACAGGGTCATAGAGCGTTATGCAGGCATTGCCAAGTTCCGTGCAAATTCCTTTTTCTACGCAGCCTTCGCGGTTACAGAATTCATTTTTTTTGCAGTCGGCGTTCGACAAGCATGTATTTTTTTGGGTTTCGCATTTGCAAGTTTCTTTATTGCACACATTTCTTAGGCAGGCGCCGTCAAGGGCGCATTCCGGATAGTTTGTTATTTGCGGGCAGTCTGCATCAATTTCACATGATGCGCCGCACCGTTTGTCGCATGTTTTTCCCCACGAGGTGCATGTGACAGGGCCTTGATCTGTATTTTCACCACACTTGCATATTCCGTTTATGCAGGATGTGCCGCTGGAACCTCCGTCGCCTCCGCATATGTAACAGTCATTATCCGTTTCACATTCTTTTTGGCACTGGAATTTTGCGTAATCGTTTATTCCCTCCATTGTTGTATAAGCGTATCCCCCACAGGTGCTTTTCCAAGTTACTTTTTCCCCTTTATACCCTTCCACATCCACTGTGCACGTTGCAGCACTCGTGCTGATTGTTGTTGTCATGCCGTTTGTACTGCCTGTTGTTATAGGCGTGGCAGTGCAGCTTCCTTTTATGGAATAACAAATTTGGGCAGCATTCGCGCCGCTAAATACACATTTAACCGTTTCTTTTATCGGTTCTTTGCAGTCTGCCGGGCAATAATTTGGATTCGGCCTGCAATCCTCTATTATTTCACATCTATCCACCGCCACCCCTGTGCCCACTACCGCGCTGCCGGTTCCCGTGCTGCCTTCCATGCTATTCGAATCCACAATATTTGAGTCTATGCTATTCGAATCTATTGTCGAAATTGCGCTAACAGAAGGTATTGTTTCGGCAATTCCCGTGCTTCCCGCGCACCTGCCGCCGACAGTCACACAAGTTAGTGGATTCTGTTCGCTCGCCTCGCACTTTCCGTCGCCACAAATGGGTTCCGCAACAGGCTCGCATTTTGCTTCGCATTTAAAGAGGTTAATGTAGTTCCCAGGGTCGTTTCCAAATTCATCCTTGCATTTTTCGACGCAGGATTTGCATTGTTCGAATTTTTTTTCCAATTTGTGCAGGCATTCTCCGTTAATCGTGCCACAGGAAGCGTATTTCCTGCACCTGTCCCCAAGTTCGTAAACTGCAGTGCACGCTTGTGGTTTCGTCACAAAACCGCAGGTGACATCCAATCCATGGCAATTCGTTATTCCACATTTTTCAGTGGCAAGCCTGCATTGGTTATTTATGCATTTGCAGTTTTCTGGAGGAATAAGTTCCCATTTTATGTTTTTGCATTTTTTGTCGCCAGAAACAGTGTTTCTATTGTAGCATCCTGCATTGCAGCCCCATTTTTCCAACACTTCGTATAATACCATACAATCTGCATCCGTTTTGCATTTGTGGCGCTCATTTTCGCAGGTCGCTTGGCATTCCTCAATTGTTTTAAACGGAGGGCCGCTGCATCCGCTGCCCCCTGAGAAATATTTACAGCTCGTTGTTTGAGCAACATTTGTCGAGTCATAATAATATCCTGGCCCGATTACCATGGCACAGGTTGTTTCTCCTGGTTGTGGTGGCATCCAACTGCATTTGTCTTCCTTTTTCTCTGGTTCGCATTTGCAGGTTTCTTTGTTGCATGTCGGTTGCGGGCAGGGTTCTTTTTTGCAGCCAACCCTGCAATCGTAATCAGTTTCACATTCCGCGCCCTTTGTTTTGTCGCATTTTTTCTCCGTGCCTTCTTTGT
The DNA here is from genome assembly GCA_026397015.1 of Candidatus Iainarchaeum sp. Lineage (GTDB taxonomy): Archaea > Iainarchaeota > Iainarchaeia > Iainarchaeales > JAAZKV01 > JAPLVR01. Next base: position 250,050 of record JAPLVR010000003.1, on the reverse strand, counting down.
GGGCGCACACTACCCCTATGTCTTTGTCAACGAATGCAAAAGCCTTCAAGCCGGAGGCTTTGTCTGTGAATGTTACTTTGTAATATTCGTTTGGTTCGACTTGTGAGCAGTATCCGATAAAATCTGGATCGGCTGCCACAACATCTTTTTTCAATAATTGGATGGTTACTTCCGCATCGGGGTATTCTGCAAGAAAGCTGTTAATTGTTCCTGAACTCTTTGCGATGTCTTCCATCATGGGGCCTTCTATTATGCACCCAAACAAGAGCAGAATGGCGCTTACAGCGATTATTAAAAGGGCTTTTTTCACAGTTAATAAAGGCGTGAACAGGTATATATTAGTTCCTTTTTTCTTCGCCTTTCATCTAAAATTAAGTTGCACTCAAAATTATTATTTTCCATCAATTTAGGCGCAAACTCTTCAATGCTCTTTTTGTCCATATTTCTCTACCCCTTCACGCAAACCATCGGCTTAACCATCGCAACCTTTGTTGAAATTCCCGCCTTGTGCATTATGTTCACAACCTCTTCCACGTCCTTATACGCGAGCGGCGCCTCCTCCGGCAGCCCCTTCAGCGATTTTGCCTTTATCAGGATTCCTTTTTTTTCCAGCTCCTGAACCATCTGCGACCCAGTCCACATTTTTAAAGCCCGCGTCCTTGACATTGCCCTCCCCGCGCCATGAATCGTGCTTCCGAAAGTTTCCTCCATCGCTTTTTCCGTTCCTTTCAAAATAAATGAATGCGTTCCCATCGTTCCGCCCACAATAACCGGCTGCCCGACTTTCCTATACTTCGAAGGAACTTCTCCCCTATCCGGCCCGAATCCTCTCGTCGACCCCTTCCTTTGCACTAACAGCTCCTTCATTTTCCCATTCACCTTGTGCCTCTCCATTTTCGCGGTATTGTGCCCCACATCATAGAGAGTTTTTACTTCCGCCTCAGAAATTCCGAAAACTTTTGCAAAGCTTCTGCGAACCAGCGAAGCAATCGCCTGCCTGTTCGCAAACGCGGCGTTCATTCCGCATTTTACAGCCGAAAAAAAATCCTGCCCTTCTTCGCTTTCAATCGGCGCGCAAACCAGCTCCCTGTCGGGAATATTTATTTTGTATTTCCTCGAAGCCTCTGCCAAAATTGAAAGGTAATCAGTTCCGATTTGGTGTCCGAGAGCGCGCGAGCCGCAGTGGATGCTAACTAAAACTCCTTCCTTTTCAAGCCCAAACGCTTCTGCCGCCTCTTCATCAAATATTTTTTCAATTTCCTGGATTTCGCAGTAATGGTTTCCCGAGCCCAGCGTTCCGATTTGCCTCAGCGCCCTTTGCTTCGCCTTCTCCGAAACATTTTTCGGATCCGCGCCATTCACGCACCCGTTTTCTTCAATGAATTTTAATTCCTCCCTTCTCCCGCACCCTCTTTCCACCACAAACTCGGCGCCCTTCTCCATCACTTCATCCAACTCCCCGCTCCCCAATTCCAAGTTTCCCTTGCTCCCGAGCCCCGCAGGAACATCCCTGAACAGTTGCTCCGCGATTTCTTTCTTTTTTTTCTCCACCTCGCTTGCTTTAAGAGGAACAATCAGCGAATGCACGCCGCAGTTGATGTCAAAACCGATACCGCCAAAGGTGATTACCCCCTCATTTGGATCTGCTGCAAAAACCGAACCAATCGGCAGTCCGTACCCACAGTGCACATCGGCCAAGGCAAATAAATATTTTTGAATTCCGGGTAACCCCGCACCGTTTTCCATTTGCTGTAATGAATTCCAGTTCGGGTTTTTTTGGAATTCATCGTTGAGCGCGGCGATGGTGTTTTCATTTCCGTAAATTCTGCCAGGAACACGCATATTTCCCTCCTTCGGAACTTCGTAAATGAATTCGCTGATTTTTTTTATTTCACCCATTTTTTTCACTTTTTCAACCATTTTTTTAAACATCAACAATGCACTGCGCCGTCCATTTTCCATTTTTGTTTTTTTCAACAAGCAGTTGCGAGTAGCTCGCCGCCTTCGCCTCCGTTTTCAATTCGTGCCTTTTTGCGTCAATTTTTTCCCCGAACGCGATTCCCTCCAGCCCGAATTTTTTTCCGACTTTTTTTATTTTTATTTCGAATTTTGAGAAAAGCATTCTTTCGGTGTCTTTCAAATACAGCAATTCGTTAAGAAATTCTACAAGTAGTTCGTCCAATTTGTTTGAAGAAACAATTATTTCGGTTTTTTGCGAGGGAATTACTTTTTTCGTGTCGCACATTATTTCAAAAAGCGCTTTTGCGCATTCGGCAAAAGCCCCTTCTTTCGTTTCGCCGATTCCGCGCACACCGATATCCGCCTTGTGCTCAAACAGCTCGAACATAGACGAATTAGGCACGAATCAATTAAAAAAAGAAAGCTTATTTCAATTCAATTTCAAGATGGACATCTTCAGGTATCTCAACTCTCATTACTCTTTTCAAAGTTCTTTCATCCGCTTGTATGTCAATCATCCTTTTGTGTATCCTCATCTGCCAGTGTTCATAACTTTCAGTTCCTCCGCCGGAAGGCCCCTTTCTAGTGGGAACAATTAATTTTTTTGTCGGCAAAGGAATTTTTCCGGAGTGTTTTGCCCCGGTTCTTTCGGCGACATCTATTATTTTGTTGCAAATTTCTTCCAGCGTTCCGTAATTAGTGCTCGAAAGCTTTATTCGTGCTGTCTGCATCTTTGTCGCCTACTTTCCATTTGAAATAAAAACAATGGCTGGAAGAAAGAAAAAACTCTCTCCCCCACAGCCTTTTTGCGAAAAAGGCTGGCGAAAAACTTTCGCGAAAAACTTTTGCCAGCTTTTTCAAAGGCCTGCGAAAATCCCTACGGGATTATTCCGCCTTTTCAATGTCAAGAACGATTCCCGCCGCAACAGTTTGACCCATATCCCTGATTGCGAACCTTCCCAATTGAGGGAACTCAGAGTATTTTTCAATACAGAGCGGCTTTGACGGAACAATCTTTACGATTGCCGCATCGCCGGTTTTCAGGAACTTTGGATTCAGTTCCACAACAGCGCCCGTTTTAGGGTCCAGTTTCTTCTGCAGTTCAGCAAGTCTCATTGACATCTGTGCAGTATGGACATGGAACACTGGCGTGTAATTCACAGGTATTGCAGTAGGGTGATTCAACACAACTATCTGCCCGATGAACGATTTTGCAACCGTCGGCGGTTTGCTTACCGGCCCAACAACATCTCCCCTGTTCAAGTCATCCTTGCTCAATCCTCTTACGCTGAAACCGACGTTGTTTCCCGGACCTCCCTGGCTCAGCTGTTCGTGATGCTCTTCGATTGTTTTCACTTCCCCGGTTTTCTTCGAAGGCATTACTATTATTTGGTCGCCGGGCTTCATTATTCCGGTTTCAATTCTTCCAACAGGAATCGCTCCAATTCCTTTTATATTGTAAACGTCCTGTATCGGCAGCCTCAACGGTTTGTCTGTCGGTGATGGAGGCGCCTTCAAATCATCAAGCGTATCCAAAAGTGTTTTTCCCTTGAACCATTTTAGATTATTAGTAGCTTTTACTACATTGTCTCCTTTCCAAGCCGAAACCGGAACAACTTTCAGGTTATCAGCTTTGTATCCAACGCCTGTCAGCAATTTTACCACTTCGGCGCTTACAGTGTTGAATTTTGCCTCTTCATAATTCACTTCGTCCATTTTGTTTATTACAACGACTAATTGTTTTATCCCCATTACCTGGGCGAGGAACGCGTGCTCCTTTGTCTGCGGCTGAACGCCTTCTTTTGCGGCGACTACCAATACTGCAGCATCCGCCTGTGAAGTTCCCGTTATCATGTTCTTTACGAAGTCCCTGTGTCCGGGCGCGTCAATTATTGTGAAAGTGTTTTTCTTCGCCTCGAACTTCCTGTATGAAACGTCAATTGTTACTCCCCTTTCTCTTTCTTCTTTCAGTTTGTCCATTGCGTATGCAAAGGCGAATGTTCCCTTTCCCCTTTCCTTCGCTTCCGCTTCCAATTTTCTGTATTCCTGTTCTGAAAGAGCTCCACCGTCATAAAGCAATCTTCCGATTAAAGTGGATTTACCATGGTCCACGTGACCAATAAAAACTATGTTCATCAGACTTTTTTCAGCCATCTTACATTCCTCCGAATAAAAATTCCAAATTTTATCGTTGCGGCCGCGCCCACCAGTTGCGCAGCAAAACTATATTACTATTCCTTTAAAGAAACCTTTTAAATACTTGCCCCCGGCCTTTTAGCAAAAGGCCGGCGAAAAAATGCTTCACATCAGCCTTTTTACGAAAAAGGCTGGCGAAAAACTGTCTGCTTCGCAGGAGTGCCCTTTTTTCGAAAAAAAGACCGTGGCAAAACAACTGTTTTGTCACGCTTCGCAATTTCAACCATGTTTTACTACTCGATTTAATTAGTCGACGAAGAACTGCCAGCTCTTTACTTCCTCGTCCATTCCCTTTCTCTTTCTTATTTCTTTTATTGTGCTTGCTTGCAATTCCTTCGGCAGCATTTCATAGCCGTAATACTCCGCCGTCCAAACGGCCCTTCCTTGTGTCGCGCTTCTCATTGTGCTGCTGAACCCAATCAATTCCTTCACAGGTGCCTTTCCAATAATAACGCTCGAATCCCCTTCCGTCCTCATTTCTGTTATTTGCACCCTTCTCGACCCCAGTTCTCGCGAAGCCGCGCCCATGTAATTTTCAGGGACCATAATTGAAAGTATTTGTTTCGGTTCAAAGAGAACCGCGCCAGCTTGCAGCATTGTTGCAAATATTCCGCGTGTAATTGCAGGCAATACTTGTGCCGGTCCCCTGTGAATTGAGTCCTCGTGAAGTATTGCATCTTCGAGTTCTATTACTGCCCCCTGGCACTTTTCTTTCGCCAGCGGCCCTTCCGCCATCGCGTCCATGAACCCTTCAATTACAAGTTCCCTTATTTCGTGCAGCGCCTGTACCCCTCTTGACCTATCAATCAAAACAGAGCCGTTACTAATCGCCCAAACCTTTTTCGAAGTGTCCGTATCAAAGCCGGCCGCCTGCAGTTTTGCAATCGTTTCCGCGTGCTTCAATTTTAATTTTCCCTCGATTTTTGCTTCGATTAAATTGTCAAAAATTTTTTTGTCCAGCGGAAGCGCCCTCATCTTGAATTTGTTGTGCTTGTTCGGGCTCTTTGTTTCAAGAGTCTGGCTCGTTCCATTAATCGCTTCGTGATAAACCACAATCGGCGCAGACGTCTGAACAGGAACTTTGTTCGTAGTCGTAATCCTGTAAACATTTACTTCCAGGTGAAGCTCTCCCATTCCTGAAAGAAGATGCTCGCCCGTTTCCTGGTTTATTGTCGCTCTTAGGTTGGGATCCTCTTTCGCCAGTTTTCTCAGCACTTCGATAAGTTTCGGAAGGTCCTTCGGATTTTTTGCTTCAATTGCGATCGTCATTACCGGTTCAACCCTGCTCATGAAACTTTCAAAGGGCTTCATTTCATGGGTTGAAACCGTTTCGCCAGCATAAATATCCTTTATTCCGACGAGCGCCGCAATGTTTCCCGCTTGCGCCTTCGAGATTGTCAAAAAATCGTTGCTCATGAAGATTCCGACTTTTTGTATCTTTATTTCCTTCTTCGAGCCCGTCAGCACAACCAAGCCCCCGTTTTTTATTGTTCCTGAATAAATCCTTCCGGTTGCAACATCCCCCGCGTGAGGGTCAACGCTCACATCAGTAATAACCATTGAAAGCGGTCCGTTCGGGTCGCATGATTCCATTGCCTTACCAACTTCTGTTTCCCTATCGCCTCCCCATATTTTTTGTATCCTGTATTTCTGCGCTTCTATTGGGCTCGGAAGGTGGTCCACAACCATTTGCAGAACCACTTCGCTCACAGGGCTCTTTTTTGCAAGCTCATCCTGCTTGTCCTCCCTCAAATAATTATAAGTATCCTTCAACGTTATTCCGGTCTTTTTTATGTAAGGAACCGAAACCCCCCACTTTCTCTTAGCCGAACCGAAGGAAACAGAGCCGTCCTCTATCCTAACTTTCCATTTTTCTTTAAATTGCGCAGGTGCGTTCCTCTCAATCAGCATGTTTACCTGTGCAATTACTTTTACAAATTTTTCCTGCATCTGTTCCTGCGTCGCGTTCAATTCTTTTATTATCCTGTCCACTTTGTTGATGAACAGCACCGGCTTCACATATTCCCTCAGCGCCTGCCTTATCACAGTTTCCGTCTGCGGCATCACTCCCTCGACTGCATCCACCACAAGTATTACACCGTCAACCGCCCTCATCGCCCTTATAACTTCTCCTGTAAAATCCACGTGCCCTGGTGTGTCAATCAAATTAACCAGATTTTTCTTTCCATCATAATCAAAAGCCATTGAAATGTTCGCCGCATTTATAGTTATTCCCCTGTCCTGCTCCTGGTCCTCGTAATCCATCAGCTGGACTTTTCCCGAAAGTTCAGGGTTAATTAGCCCTGCAGCAGCAATTAGCGTGTCACTTAGCGTTGTTTTTCCGTGGTCGATGTGTGCGACAGTGCCGATGTTCCTGATATTTTCCCTCGAGCTCATCAGCTTCTCAACAAGCAAAGCCATGTCTTCCTGTCTTCCCACCGTACCACCAAAAAATAAAATAATCGGGAACTTTTTTTTATCTTGAGGCCTTCGCGATTCTCTCGATTTCATCCCTTCTCTTTGCCGCGCTGCTTTTCGTGTCGTTGGTCGAAGCCGCAACCATTTCTTCCGCAAGGGCTTCCGCAGCGCTCACTTTTTTGTTGAAAGAATTTCCAAATCCGGCCAGTGCGATGTTTTTTAGTGCTTCATCGAGCCTTATCTGCGGCGAAACATCTACTGCAACGGTGTACGGAACTCCTCCTCTCTTTATTCTTGTAACGTCTTCTCTCGGAGCAGTGTTTTCAATAGCGGTAACAAGCACCTGAACAGGATTTTTTCCTGTTTTCTTTTCAACTATTTCAAAAGCTCCCTCGACTATTCTCATTGCCTGCATTTTTTTTCCGCAGCTTCCCCTTCCTCTGATAAATTTTCCGCTGAGTTTTCTTTTTCCCTGGCCCGAGCGCATAACTTTGTTTACCAGCCTCTCAACGAGATTAATTTTTGATTTCCCGAATTTTCCGCCGGTCTTTCTTCCGAAAGAATGCGGCAGAATCATTGAATCGAGGCATATGTATCTTGCCAAGCCCAAATCAGTTATTCTGACGTCATTGAATGACCATCTGTTGAAAACCTTGTTTTCAGGGAAAAGATTTTTTCTCTGTGGCACCAAAATTTTCGGCGCCGGATTAACGGCGAACTGTTTTTCCGCCAAATGCTCGGCACGTGGTTTGTTTTCCTGCGGTGTCTTTGCATTAAGTTTGTGTTCCTGCGGCGCAGTTTTCTGAACCTCAGCCTTAACTTCTGGTTTCATTTCTTTCACCGGTTTCGCCGAAGGTTCTTTTTCCTTTGCCTGTTTTTCTTTTTTTTCTTCTTTTTCCGCGCCCATATTACCACATTCCAAGTATTATTTTTCATTATGTTTTTTTCAGATTTGCTTTTTCCATTTTTTTTTGCTTTATTTTTTTAATTATTATTTTTCATTTTTTCCAGATTTGTTTTTTTATGACTTATTTTATTTTTCCTTTTTTAAGTTTCAATTTTTTTACTTTATTTTGCCTTATTCTATTTTAATTTTTCTTTTTTTAATTTACTTTTATTTTAATTTTTTTACCTTGTTCTATTTTACTTTTTCTCTTCTTAATTTACTTTTATCTTAATTTCATTTTGATTTTTTTTAGTTTTTTTGCTTTTACCTTTTTACTTTCTCCTTTCTTCCTGTCCTAAGCATTTCGAGGCTTATTCCGTTCACGTGCGTTACTTTGTACTTTACCCCCCAAAGGTCTCCTGAAGGCCCGCCTTGCGCTCCCCCCAGTCCGCTTACAGTTACTTCGTCATGTTCGTCAATAAATTTTATTGCCCCGTCTCTTGGCGCCAATGCGGTCAACTGTTTTCCGTTTTTAATGAGCTGAACCCTTACGCATTTTCTTATTCCGGAGTGGGGCTGCTTTGCCGTTACCCCTCTTTTTTCTAATACGATTCCTCTTCCCTGCGGCGCTCCTTCCAGCAGGTCGTCAAATTCGCGGTTCTTTGCCTTCATTTTTCTGGCATGCCTTCCGTCCTTTCTCTTCCACTTTTTCCTCTTTTTCTCGAGGCTCAGTGCTGCGAACTCCCCTCTTCCCATTAAAATCACTTGTAATTTTTACTCTCTTATCCTCATAATTTCTCTTGTAACAATACTATTTTAACCTATCTTAATTTACCGTTAAATTCAAGTTAAAATTTCTTTTTATGAATTCCCTTACCCTCTTCAGCTTTGCGCTTTTTTTGAGCAATTTTCTTTTGTTCATCGAATCCAATCTTATTACAATTTTCTCAGAGTCCTTTCTTGCCCCTATCGTTTCTATTTCGAGCGCCTTTTTCACCATCTCTTCAGGATTTTCCTGAAAGCCGATTATTTCAATTCTTTTTTTGACGCTTTCTTCGAGTGCCCTGGCATTGGAGGCTTTCTTTCCAATCGCCTTCCCGACATCCCTTTCGTTTACAAGAAACGAAACCATGCCGTCTGAAACGAGGCAGTCCTTTGCGTTAGCCCCCGAAATTTTTTCAAGCGCGTTCATCAAACGAATTTCATCCATTGAAAGCTTCATTGTTCCCACTGCTTTTTTTATGTTGTTTTGTTTCTACTGCACGGCTTCAAGCACCTTGCTTTTTCCAGCGTCGAGCACGAGCATTGTCGAAACTACGAATGGTTTTCCGCAGATGCTTCCGAGCGTCAGCCCGTTTCCGCTGAATACGTAGAATTTTTTATTTTCAATTTTTGCCATATGCTCTACTTTTTCTTTTTCGTTGCGCGGGAGATTTTCGCTGACTATTACCAGTTCGCCCTTTCCGCTCGCAAGGTTTTTTAGGCACTGTCTCTGCCCGAATGAAACCTTTCCGGTGTCAACCGCACGCCTGATTTCCTTGTTTATTTCCACGATAAATCACTTTCTGTCCGCCCACCAATAACCTGGGTCGAGGAGCACTGGATTAAAAGCAGTTAACTCTTTAACCGCCTTACTCCGCGCTTTCCGCTTCCCAAGGCAAAACAATTACTATACAATCCCTTTCATTAACGTTTTTAAATCAGCCTTTTTGCGAAAAAGGCTGGTGAAAATTACTTGTTTTTCGGCCTCATCAGCAGTTCAACGATTCCAGTGCCCACTTTTACCGGCTGCCCAACAATAATGTTTTCAACTACGCCGTTGAGCGTTTCTATTTCACCCCTGAATGTCGCGTCAAGCAGGTGCTTTGTTGTCTCTTCAAATGCGGCTCTCGCGAAAGGCGAGGCCTTTCCTTTTGTTATTCCGGTTCTAACTATTCCTTTTATTTCTCCCGAAAAAGTCATCAGGTCCGCCAGAAGCATTATGTGCCTTATATCTATTGCAATTCCGTTTTCGTCAAGCACCTTTTTCAATTCAGTAACAACCATTGACCTTCCCGCTTCGATTCCCAAAACCTTTGAAACTTCAATTATGTCGTTGGTGAACACTCTTGTCGGGTCAACCTCTGCGAGTTTAAGAGCCACCTTCAGGTTGCTCCCGCTTGTCTTTATTACATACTCGCCGTTCTCGTTCGCCACAAGCGTCTTTTCTATTTCCTTTACCCCGAATATTTTGGTTTTAAGAAGTTTCAGAAGCAGCTTCCTTGTCTTCAGGTAATCAGATTTCTTGTCAATTGAAAAATGAACAACGTTTTCAAGCTGTCTCGCGCTCAACTCTTTCATTCCAACTTTTATTTCATTCGCAATGTCATCAATCTTGAGTCCGAGCTCTTTCGCCTCGTCCTTTTTTATGTTTATTGAAAATTTGAGGTTTTCAAAATCCTCTTTCAGTTCAACTACGTCCTCTATTCTAACATCGACCAGGCTTTTCGCGAACTTTTCCGCCATTTCCCTGTTTCTCTTAAACTCGTTGCTGAGGTAAATGGTCATTGTAGGGTATTTCGCCTTGCTTCTTCCGTCAACGATTTCTTCAACCCTTTGTATTCCTGATCCAACGGAAACTTCCGCAGCCCCGGCAAAGTGCTTTGTTCTCAGCGTCAATTGTGTTCCGGGTTCCCCTATGCTTTGCGCCGCAATTATTCCAACCGCTTCTCCCGGCTCCACTATTTTCTGGTCATATTTTGCCTTTACAATATCTGCCAATTTTCCGGCATCTTCTTTTGAAAGGTTGTGCACTTCGGCTATTGCAACTATTTCATCAACAAGCTTTTTCGGGAGCGCTACCTGTTCCCAATCTCTTTCCATTTCTTCGTAAACTCTATTGTCTTCCTCGGCCTTTGCCATTTTCAGTTTGCTTTTTTCCTTTCCTTTTCCTTTTTTTCCATCCTTGCTTTCTTTTTCCTCGTCGCCTTTTTCTCCCTCTTCCGTTTCGCCCTCTTCGTGTTTTTTTTCTTCGCTTTCGGCATTCGTCTCTTCTACTCCGAGAACTTTTGCCGGCGCCGCCTTCTTTATTTTTTTGATTTCGGCGGCAATCGCTTCGCCGTCATCCTTCTCCACAAGCCCGTCATCCTCAATTTCCTTGTCAAAGTCCCCGTCTTCCTCAACGGCTTCCTCTTCAGGCATCTCTTCTACCGGCGCGTCTTCATCATCACTCATTTTAATCCATCCAAAAAATAATTAATTTCCGCTTTTCATTTTGGCGTATTCTTCTTTTACGTCTACGCCCACTCCTCTCTTTGTGTTTTTCGGGAATACCCCGTCTTCTCCGTATGTGTATTGAACTATGTTGTTTGCCGCAGTCCTAACAGTTCCGTCCGGCGCAGCCAGAACATCTTTCAGCGAATTCGCAAGCCTTCTGTAAAGGTAACCCGAAACCTTTGTCGATACTCCTGTATCAACCTCTCCCTGTCTTCCTCCCATCGAATGGTAGAAGTATTCTTTCGGTGTCATTCCTTCGAGGAAGTTGCTCTCGATGAAACCGCCTGCGTGAATTCCAACGTCTCCCTTTTCATTTGAAGAGATAAGCCTTTTATCGAAGCCCTTTTTCGGTCTTCCTTCCCTTACGGACGCCTGTCCCCAGAACCCGCCTATGTTCATCAGGTTAGTTGCGCTTCCCCTTGACTTTGCGAGTATCATTGCGATTGTGTTAAATATTACTTTTTCGCACAAAACATAATCAAGTTTTTCCTTCATTATTTCGATTTCAACTTTTTCCTTTGCCTCCGTGCCCAGCCTCATCATGTAAATTTCAAAGCTTTCGTCCAGCGTTCTTCCCGGAATTATTTCAAGCGTTTCTTTTTTGTATTTCTCAACGAGTTCTTCGCCCTTTCTCAGCGTTTCGCTTAAAACTCTTTTCTTTATCGCCCTCGCATTTTCGCTGATGTCAAACTCCGCAAGGCTCGCAGTCATTCCCTCTTCGGTCAGAATGTGGCTCGTCAGTCTCGCCAAATTGTGGTAGAACTTTTCAATTACTTCGCTCGGATAGTTTCTTGCAATCGTGTCAATTATAATTCCTTTTCCTTCGCTCAGCGACGCGGAATCAATTATTCCGCTCACCAATTTTCCGTCAACGATTTTCACATATGCGCCGTGTTTGCAGTTTTCCTTACAATCTTCTTCGCATATCCCGGCTTTCTTCAGAATCTTGTGCGTGTAAGAATCGTATTCAAGGTTCAAATCCTTCGGCAACGTGTGCGAAAATATCATTCTGCCCGAATAATTTTTTCCCAAATCCGGTTTTGGAAGTTCCGTTACTCCCATGCTGTAAAGCAGCCTCATCGCTTCTTCTTTCGTGAATTTTGTCTGCGGAATCGTTAAAGCAAATGCTCCGGAAACAATATCTTCTTTCGGCGCAATTATCGGCGCGCCATACCTCGGAGAAATAATGTGGTCCCTAACCATCATCAGCCTTTTTGCCTCCACTTTTCCTTCTTCGGTCTGCGGAACGTGGCAATTCATTTCATCTCCGTCAAAGTCTGCGTTGTACGGTGCACAAACAATCGGATTGAGCCTGAAAACTTTTCCCGGCAAGATTCTTGCCTTGTGGCCGAGCATTGAAATCCTGTGCAGTGAAGGCTGCCTGTTAAACAGCACTATGTCCCCGTCTTGCAAATTTCTTTCGATTCTGTATCCCGTGTCAACTTCCTTCAAAATTTCTTCCCTGTTTTCTTCAGTTACTTTCCTTCTCGTCCCGTTCGGCCTTATTATGTAAACGTGCGCGGTGCTTTCCTTGATTTGTGTTTTCACGTTCGCAAGATTCCACTCCGTTACAAATTCAGGAACAGTAAGTTCCTTTGCCGCGTCTTCGGGAACTCCGAGTTCTGAAATATCTATGTAAGGGTCCGGAACAATAATTGATCTTGCCGCGTGATTAACCCTTTTTCCGGTTAAGTTATACCTGAATCTTCCCTTCTTTCCCTTCAACCTTTGAATAATCGTTCTCAGCGGCCTTCCGCTTCTGTGCTTTGCCGGTGGAACCCCTGCAGTGTTATTATCGAAGTAAGTTGTCACGTGGTATTGGAGCAAATCCCACAAATCTTCAATGATTAATTGCGGCGCTCCGGCTTCGATGTTGTCCTTCAGCCTCAGATTAATTCTTATGATGTCAACCAATTTGTGGGTCAGGTCATCTTCGCTCTTTATTCCGGAATCAAGTGTGATGCTCGGCCTTATCGTAATCGGCGGAACCTGCAGCACTGTCGGTATGAACCACTCCGGCCTTATTCTTTCCGGATTGTAACCGAAAAGTTTGATGTCTTCGTTTGTAATTTTTTCCACCCATTCCCTTATCTGTGTCGGATAGATTCTTTCTTTGTCGTAGAAAAAGTTCGTTGGCTTGTCCAGCAGCATTTTTCCATGCTCTCCTTTGCAGTGAGGGCATTTTTTTACGTCCTTCGTTTTGAGCACTATTTTTTTTGTGTAATCTACAGTTCTGCCTCTTGACATTTCCTTTAATTTTGCTATCTGGTCATCCGGCAAAAGTATTTTTCCGCATTCTTTGCAAGTTGCTTGCATTAAAAGTTCGAGTTTTTTTCCGAATTCGGAATGAACAATGGGCCTTTCAAGTTCGAGATGCCCAAAGTGGCCGGAGCACTGCCTCATTTGCTGGCCGCATGTCTTGCATCTTATGCCCGGATTTATTACCCCGAGATGCGGGTCCATCAGGCCGCCTTCCATAGGGAATCCGTCTTTATCGTAAGTTTCGGGCGTTGTTATTTCGATTGCGCTCATCTTCCTTACCAGTTCAGGGGTCAGGAAATTGAATTCAACGCTCCCGATTTTTTTCATCAACATTTTTCAACACCGTTCACACTTCACATTAATCAAAATCAAACCTTGTCCGCCAGATTGAGTTTAGTCAAAATGCCCAGCGCCTTAAGTTCTTCAAGCAAAAGCTTGAAGCCGTAGCTCATCTCAACAGGGTAAACGCTTGAACCTTTGCATAACGGGCAGTACCTCTTGTTTCTTATTTCATCGTTTATTGCGACAACGCCGCATTTTTCGCACACCAATTCAACCGTCTTATCCGAATCCTCAAGTAATTTTTCATGCAACAGCATCGCCGCTCCGTGCCCGACAAGAGTTTCTCCCTCCATCTCTCCGAATCTTAGCCCTCCCTCTTTTTCTTTTCCTTCCGTCGGCTGCCTTGTCAGCACTTGTACAGGCCCGCGTGCCCTCGCCTGCAATTTGTGTGCAACGACGTGATAAAGTTTTTTGTAAGCAATTACTCCGGTAAATACCGCGCCCTCTAATCTCTTTCCGGTAATCCCGTCATACAAAATCTGATTGTTGTCCGACCTGAATCCCCTTTCAAAAAGCATCTGTTCAAGTTCCTCTCTTTTCATTGAGGCAAAAGGCGTTCCGTCAATTATTTGGCCGCTCATGCACCCCGCTTTTCCCGCAAGCATTTCAAGCAGATGCCCCATCGTCATTCTTGAAGGGATTGAGTGCGGGTTCAAAATTAAATCAGGTTTTATCCCGTCAATTGTAAAAGGCATGTCCTCTTCCGGAACTATCATTGAAACGATTCCTTTTTGCCCGTGTTTTGAAGAGAACTTATCTCCAACGCTTGGAATCAGCGGCGTTCTTACCTTCAATTTAACAAGCCTGCTTCCGTCTTCTCCTTCGGTCATTATTATGGTGTCCACGTAGCCGGGCTTTCCTTTTTTTACCCTTACAGAGCTGTCCCTTCTCTTTTCCTGGTCGACTCCGAAATCGCTCATTTCTTCCAAAAATCTTGGGGGCGAAGTTTTTCCTATAATTACTTCATGGTCTCCGGCAAACTCTTCCAATTGTATTAATCCATCCTGCCCGATTTTTGTGAATTCTTTTTCATCAACAAACTCAACCTTGTCTTCGGTCGGAACCTCGAATCTGTCCCTCTGTCCGCCGGGATACCTGTTTTCATTCGTTTCATAATTCCTGTAATATGAGCCCCTGCCCAGTCCCCTTTCAATCGCTCCGCGATTTATTACAACGGCATCCATCGTATTGTACCCATAATATGGAAGTATTGCGACAACAAAATTTTGGTTTAACGGTCTTTTGTCCAATTCCAGTATGTCCATCGTTTTTGTTTTTACAATGCTTTTTTGCGGATAGTAAAGAGTGTACCCTTCGGTGTCGTGTCTCAAATTGTAGTTTGTTGCCCCCATTCCTATTGCCTGTTTGAACATTTTCGCACCGTGCAAAACCTTTCCCGCCATGTTATGCTCAAGGTAAGGTATGAGGTTTGTTATTATGCTCAATACGCTTGCGCCGTCAATTTCCTGATGAGTGTGTTCCTTTGTAGGTTCTTCGTCCACTTGCGCGATGAATGCATTTTCCTCTTCTTCCGCGTCCAAAAATTCGATTATTCCCATTTCAACAATCTGTTTGAAGGAAGCCTTTCCGTCTTCAACCTTCTTTTTTATTTCTTCGGTGTAAAGGCTTTTCCCGTTTTTTACAACAATTACCGGCCTTTGCAATCTTCCCGCATCGGAGTTGATGTAGACTTCGTTTGTGTCCTTGTGGAATGCCACATTGACTTCTTTTGGAATCCTTCCCGCTCTTCTCGATTCGATTGTTTTTTCAGTAAGTTCTTCAGGGTTTTCATGGAATCCTATCAGCCTTCCATTGATGTAAACCTTTGCAAATTTTGCCATCTTTTTTCACCGTTTCAAACTTAAAAATATAAACTACAATTTCTTCAGCTTTACTCCCTGATTGTGCAGGAAATCCTCAATCGGCTTCTCATCAGATTCGGTCGTAACTTCCGCCAATAATCCGAGATTTTTTACTAATCCGCATTGCGGACCGTCAGGCGTTTCCACCGGGCACAATCTTCCCCAGTGCGTTCCGTGAACGTCCCTTGCCTCGTAAAGTTCCCTTGTTTTGCTCAGCTGGCTCTTTATTTTTCTTATGTCAGTAAGAGGGCTCAAATAATTTACCCTGTCCATGAATTTTGCCACGCCCGTGCTTCTCCCTATCCAGTTTCCCGTGCTCATCGCAAACCTGACTCTTTCCGTCATCGCGCCCGGTCTGACTATTGTTGAAATATTTAATTTTCTTCTTCTCGTAACAGTCCTGTCGATCTGGAATCTCAAATCCTTTACAAAATACTTGAATGAATACCTGAACAAGTGTTCCATCAGTTTTCCGCTCAACTCCAATCTCTTGTTTGCGTAATGGTCCTTGTCGTCCTCTCCCCTTAAACCGTAGCTTCTTTCAATCGCTTTTGTTGCCATCATTGCCAGATAGTATGCCTTCGTCAATCTGGCCGGTTCCTCCTGCCCTATGTGAGGCAGCAAAAAGCCGTCAATTACTTCCCTTGCCCTTCTAAGCCTGTAATCAATTACCTGCCCGGGCGCAACGTATTTTCCGATTTTGTCCAGCGCCTCCTCCTCATCCTTTATTTCGCACTCTTCCCAGTTCAATAACAAATCGTTTACCACTTCGACTTCTTCCGGAAATGCGCCGAAGACGTCCGACTTCGTTTTTAATCCAAGCGCTTTGAAAAGCGTGACAATCATTAATTTTCTCGGGCTTGTCGGGAATGAAACATAAATTATTCCCTCAGGGCTTCTCGTAACCCTTGTTCTTCCTTTAAATGCTCCGCGCGTTGAAATAACTTCCGCGGCAACCCCCTTTTCGCTTTCTGAAATTAATACCCTGTCGGATGCAAGAACTTCCTGGGTCATTAACGCCTTTTCAGAACCGTTCACAATAAAGTATCCGCCGAAATCTTTGGGGTCCTCGCCCATTTCAGTAAGTTCTTCCGGGCTTTTTCCGTCCAGCCAGCAAAGTTTTGATTTCAGCATTACGGGTATGTCGCCGATGTACGCCCTTCTCGCATCCTGTTCCACATCCCTTCTGTAAAGCCTCATTTCCAAATAAATCGGTCCGGCATAAGTCCTGTTTCTCAGCCTCGCTTCCATCGGCGTAAACTCTTCGCGCGGCGAACCATCCGCTTCAGTAATTTTCGGTTTCAGAATTTCGATATTTGAAAGCTCTACTTTTACTTCTTCTATTTTCGGAACAATCAGCGCGTTTTCCTTCACAATATTGTCAAGCTTTTTTTCGATGAACTGGTTGTATGAATCAATCTCCATCTGTGCGATGTTTTTGTTCTTGAAGTAAGATTCAATCAGTTCCCAGCCCACAAAAACCCCTCACAATCCTTCATCGTTCCGAAATCAAAAAATTTTACTCCACAATCCTGTAGTATACCGTCTGCCCGGCGGTTATCGAATCGCGGATTATTTTTACAACGTCGCCTTTTTTCGGTTTTAAAAGTTTTATTGCAGGATCAACTTTCGAAATTCTCGGCAAAGATTCTTTTCTTATTCCTAGCCCGGCCATTAACTCTTCGACCTTTTCCTTCCTAATTAGGACGTGCTCAGGAACCAAATAATGATCTTTGATTTCAAAGTCCAATCAATCACCAGGCTCGCGCTTGTAACTGCCAAGCAATTCATCAGCAAAAAGGCTAAATGGAAAAATAACGCGCTTTTACTTCCATAAAAGGTTATTTTCCCAATGATTACGCAACTCCGCCCCTCTTCCGTTTCTTAGGCCTTTAAAAACCATAAAAGCCCGCGTCCAAAAAATTAACCTGCCGATGGCTACCAAGCAATTATTTTCAAACAGATTCTAATTAAGAAAGCTTTAAAAGTCTTTATGAGGACGCAGCTTTTCCAGCCTCCGCAAAAACATCGGTTTACCGCAGCCTTTTGAGCTGCTCAAAGTAATTTTTTTCGATTAAAACGGCGGGTTTCCTTTTCGAGCAATCCTCGAATGTTTCGTGCCAGCACTGTACTTTTTCCTCTCCGCGTTTCCAGCACAGGAGAATATTTCGCTCCCCCAATTTTGAATAAAAATCGATTTCCATGCTTTGCAAGTCCCTTACTATGCAGCCTTCGCGTATCACCTTTTCTATCAGGGAATACAATTCCAGATTTTTTTCGTGGAAGCTTTTGTTCAATGCAACCTCGAGCATAAGGCTTTCCGTACTCTCATTTTCTAGTTCTATTTTTGTGTTATCAAGAAAATCAAGCTCCTCGACAAGCTGGCGCATCCTTTCTATAATCGGCTTTATTTTTTGTATTTTTTCATTTGCGCCCTGCAGAGAAAAATATGTTATGCCCATAGCAGAAAAAGTGCCTGGAAACATTTAAAAAACCTGAAGGGCACGAGAAATTTTTTGAAAATCGGCGCTAAATTTTGGCAAACAAAAGCTTAAATAGGAGAGGCGAGTAATTATTTTATGGTTCAAAAAAGCGGGGGCTTTTCAAAAAAATTTTCCTTAAAACAGCGAAGCCTTGAGCGCTTGGTCCACCATAATTCGTCGTTCCTCGACGGGGAAAGGACTTCTCATCATTCTCTCGTAAAAATTGTTCTTGTTTTTTTGGGCGGCATAATGTTTGGTGCAATCTCAATTCAGGCAGGACTCCCAAAATCCCAGATTTTTATTTACCTTCAAATTGCGCTCATGGTTTCAATAATGGCTCTGCTTCTCGACATCAGAAGAATTATTCTCGCGCTGTAAAACATTTTTTATTTTTTTCAGCCCGATTGCCCATTGATCAATTTCGTTTCGCGTGTCAGTTGCTTTGCCTTATTGCGTCAACAGGATCAAGCCGCGAAGCCCTTATTGCAGGCAGCACGCCTGAAAGTATCCCTATGATTCCGGCAAAAAATATTGCAAACAAAATCAAATCGATTCCCATTACCGGTATCAGTTCGAACCCGGCGGCATTTGCAACCGCTTCCGAAGCAATTCCGACCGCGATGCCGATTGTCGCCCCTATTAGCCCCCCTATTGTGCCGATAAGCATTGCTTCCGTCAGGAAAATTACCATCACCTGATAATTGGTCGCGCCTATCGCTTTCATAGTCCCTATTTCTTTTGTTCTGTTGCTTACGTTCATGAACATTAAATTCATTACACCGATTGCACCCACAAGGAGGGAAATGAATGCGATTCCGAGCACCACCACCTGTATTGTTCCAAGTACGGAAGTCGCCGATTGGGCCAGCTGTTTCGAATCAACTATCCTGAAATCTTCTTTTCCATGCGCATCCTTCAGTTTTTTTGTAATTTTGTCTTTAATTTCTTCGACATCTGCGGTATCGTCAAATTTCACGAATATTCTTGAAGGCACTATACTCGGTTGAATTTTCTTAAGTTCATCAGAATCCATCAGTATTGCGCTTGAAAACATCGAAGATGTGAAATTTTGCGATGTTTTGAGAATCCCGACAACATTGAATTCTTTTCCGCCCAGTTGGAGCATCGACCCGAGAGTTATTTCTTTGTCAAATTTTTCAGTTGCAAACTTCCCTCCGACCAACAGCCCGCTCTGTTTTTGTATGAGCGCTCCTTCCCCTATTGTGATAAAATTATTGAATTCAAGATTTGAAAAGTTTTTTCTCGATCCCCCGTAAACAGGCGTTCTTTTTGTTTCGCCTTTGAAAGTTACGTCAACGGAAGAGGTAAATATTTCAACCGCGAGTTTTACCCTTGAAACTTTTTCAATAACGGCTCCGTCTCCTTCCTGAAGTTTTGCAAACATTCCTTCCATGGAACTCTTTCCCGGCATTACTATAAGGGTGTTCGTTCCGAACGATTCGAACTGCTTGTCAATGCTCGCGGAAAAACCGTTGCTTATTGAAATCAGCGCAACTATTAACGCAACAGCAACAATTATTCCAAGTATTGTGAGCGCGCTCCTGAGCCCGTAATTTTTTATGTTGCCAAATCCTCTCCTAACAAGTTCCAAGTCAATCATTTAACTCGCCACCCAAAAAATATTTGTTTGCGCCCAAAACATATTTACTCGTACCTCAGCGCTTTTGTAGGTTCCATTGATGCGGCAATTCTTGCGGGAATTATTCCCGCTACCGCGCCCATTGCGCACGCAAAAATAATCATTCCGCCTGCAAGCCCCCAGTCAATGGTAAAAATCATCGGGAATCCTGTTGCGCCTGCAACCAGCACCACTGCAAAAGTCATTATGTATCCTATCACAACTCCTATCAGTCCGCCCCCGAGCCCCATTATCAGCGCTTCAAAAAGAAACAACATTTCAATCGTAGTATTTGTCGCGCCTATAGCTTTCATAGTCCCTATTTCCTGAACCCTTTCATTCACATTCATTACCATCGTGTTGATTATTCCTATTCCTCCGACGATAAGCGAAATGAATGCAATGAACCCTAGCACCACCTGCACAATAAGTATTATTTGGCCGACCTGCGCTAATGCCTCGTCCGGCGTCAGAATTGTGTAAACCCCTTTTCCGTATTTGTCATCCAGTTTGGTTTCAATTTTGCTGCCGACATCTGTTAAGTCATAGCCTTCAAACACTGTCACAGCCGCTTCCATCGCATCTTTTGTATCGAACAATTCCTTTGCAGCCGTGTCGCTTACTATCAGCAGATTGGTTCCTCCGAGGCTCACGCTCATCATCGAGTTTTCCGCGAGAAATCCGACTATTTTGAACTTTTTTTTGTTGAATTCAATTGACTGCCCGAGTTTTATTTCCTTTCCGAAAGATTTTTTTAGCGCGTCTTTATATGTAAGCACTGAATATATCTCGCCCTTATTCAGCGGTCTGCCTTCCAGCACGGTGAAATAACCAGACTCATCGAACGTTGCAAATTTGGCCGGGTCAATTCCGAATATAAAAAAACCACTTTCCGTGCTTCCAATTTTTCCGACGCTGCTCGTCTCATAAAAGGGAATTACTTCTTTTACGCCCCTTACCCCTTCAGCAAGTTTTATCGCGTCGTCGCTTATCTTTGTCGTCATCATTTCGCTTATGCTCATTCCCGGTTCTATGTAAATCATGTCGGTCCCAAATGCGAGAAAAACGTTTTCGATAGTCGCATTCAACGAAGTGCCCACTGAAAAAAGAGTCGTTATCGCCGCAACGCCTATTACTATCCCCACAAGTGTAAGAAACGTCCTAAGTTTGCCCTCCCTGAACGTCTTTATTACAAACTCGGTTATGTCAATCGCGTTCATATGCAGAAAATTATAAGCGTTTCTTTATTTAATTTATGCTATCATGCGCCGTAATCACTCAACTGCAAAAAAGATTCCAATGTCGAAAAAGCCCGAATTGTGCGTGGGCGTCGGCGACTTTGCCTCGGCGATAGCCGCAGCCACGAACGGCGCCGATGCGGTTTACTTCGGCGTCCGCGGCTTCAATATGCGCGACCTCGGCACCAACTTCTCCGCCAGCGACATGAAGAAATTAATGGCTTCCCTTCACGCGAGCGACATGAAAGGCTACCTTGCGCTGAATACAATAATTTTTGACGGGGAAATAAAGCAAGTGGAAAAAATATTAAAGGAAGCAAAAAGGGCAAAAGTTGACGGCGTAATTTTGTGGGATTTTTCCGTCCTTTCGCTCGCAAAAAAATTCAAACTAAAACCGTTCCTCAGCACGCAGGCCAGCGTTTCCAACTCGGAAGCATTGAAGCAATACTCATCCCTAGGAATAAAAAGAATAATTCTCGCCCGCGAACTCAGCCTGAAACAGATTTCAAAAATAAAGAAAATTGCAAAAAAGCTTGGGATTGAAGTTGAGTGTTTCATTCATGGCGCCATGTGCATTTCCGTTTCCGGCCGCTGCTTCCTTAGCCATGAACTGTTTGGAAGAAGCGCGAACCGCGGACAATGCCTCCAGCCCTGCCGCCGCGCCTACTTTTTGGACGGCGACTTCCCGAATTTCGAAAAGAAGGAGATTTTTTTGGACGGAAGCACCATCCTTTCCGCCAAAGACCTGAAAACAATAGATTTTTTGGACAAAATAATCTGGGTGGGGGTTGATTCGCTTAAAATTGAAGGGCGGACAAAGCCTTCCGATTACATTGCAGTTGCAACGCGCTGTTACCGTCAGGCAATCGACTCCGTTTTTGAAGGCACTTTTTCAAAAGAAAAAATTGCCCGTTGGAACTCAGAACTTGAAAAAGTTTACAACCGCGGCTTCTCAAATGGTTTCTTTTTTTCCGTTCCTGATGAAAAAGATTTAGCTAAAGGACAGGGTTCAGTCCAAACACAGAAGAGATTTAACGTAGGCATCATAACCCATTATTTTGTTAAGCCGGGCGTGGCAGAAGTAAAACTCTTTGCTCCGCTCTCTGCCGGTGAAAAATTAATTATTGAAGGCGTAACTACTTTTATCGAGCAAAAACTCGACTCAATGGAAATCAACCATAAGAAAATAAAAAAAGCTAGGCAAGGCGAATTCGTTGGAATAAAAGTTTCCGGCAGATGCAGGCCGAATGACAAGGTTTTCGTTCTGAAGCGCAAACCCAACAAATAAATACTTTCTTTTCCATCTCATTTAGGATGGTCGATCTAAATTTTAGTTATTCCACTGACCAGAAAAAAGTTCTGTCGCTTTTGAATGAAAAGCAAAAAGTTTGCTTGATGGCGGCGCCCTCTTTTGTTGTCGACTTCGATTATCTTTCTTTTGTTCCCTTGATGAAAGGGCTCGGCTTCGACAGGATAACCGAGCTCACTTTCGGCGCAAAAATAGTAAATGAACACTATCACAAATACATAAAAGAAAATAAAGGAAAGAAAGGCTACGAGAAATTCATTTCCTCTGTCTGCCCTACTTCCGTTGAAATGGTGAAAAACCGTCACCCTGAATTAAAAAAATTCCTTTTGCCTTTTGATTCTCCAGTGATTTCAATGGCAAAGATACTTCATAAGGAATATCCGAAGCACAAAATCGTTTTTCTTGCCCCCTGCTCCGCGAAAAAAATTGAAGCAAAAAATGGCAGGTTGATTTCAGCAGCGCTTACTTTTAGGGAAATGAAAGGAATTATTGAAAAAGAAAAGCCAAAAAAGTCCGGTCGCTCGCATCTGTTCGACCGCTTCTACAACGATTACACTAAAATTTACCCGCTCTCCGGGGGACTCGGTAAAACACTGCATTCAAAAGATATTTTGAAAGAGGGGGAGACTGTTTCCCGCGATGGTTGCGCAGATTTGCTAAAACTATTTGAAACGCATTCCGACAAAATTTTTTATGACATTTTGTTCTGCAAAGGCGGCTGCATCGGCGGCAACGGCGTCGCCTCAAAGCTTCCGCTCTTCCTTCGGAAGAAAAAAGTTTTAGATTACAAGAAATTCGCCGACAGGGAAAAAATTCCAGAAAAAATGGTTGGCTTGAATAGATATACCAAAGGATTAAGCTTTGAAACGGCATTTTAGCTTTTAATTTCAGATTTTTCATTTGATTGAAATGGTGGTTTTTTTTATGATTTATCACATAATAACGACTCCGGAATGTAATTTGTGCTGCAAATACTGCTGCGAAAAAGCCTTTGACGAACCCGAAATCGATTTGAAATTCGAGCAAGTTCCCCAAAAAATCCAATACTCAATGCAAGAGCTCAACAATTTTCTTTCAAAGGACAAGGAAGGAGTTTCAATAATTTTTTACGGCGGCGAGCCGCTGCTTGAAATCGATTCGATAAAGCAAATAATGGATTCTACAAAAGCAAGAAATTTTCTGATTCAAACCAACGGAATTCTTTTCGACAAGCTTCCCACAAAGTATTCAAACAAATTTCACACAGTACTTGTTTCCATTGACGGCACAAAGGAAACGACCGACAGAAACAGGGGCGAAGGAACATATGAAAAAATAATTTCAAATTTAAAGTTGCTGAAGAAGAACGGCTTCAAAGGCGAAATAATCGCTCGGATGTGCGTCGAAGAGCCGACCGATTTTTACAAGGACTTAATGCATCTGCTCAAAAACAAGGAATTTCCTTTCGTTTCAATCCACTGGCAGCTTGATGCGAACATGTGGCACGACTATAAAAAAAGGAACTTTCCGGAATGGTCGAAGAATTACAACAAGCAAATAACAAAGCTTGCGAATTTTTGGCTGAAAGAGTTGAAGAAAGGAAAAGTCCTGCGCCTTTACCCGTTTATGGGAATAATTAATTCACTTATTTTTGGAAAAAAGTATTATTTGAGATGCGGCTCAGGAATAGGGAATTTCACAATCCTCCCGAACGGAAAGATTTCTGCCTGCCCCATAATGTCCGGCATGAATGATTACTACCTCGGCGATATCCGGACTTCGAATCCAACCGATTTGCCTTTCAAATTAACCGTGAAAGAGCCCTGCGTTTCCTGTGCCGATTTCGGGCTCTGCGGCGGCCGCTGCCTTTACTCAAACATCACAAAGCCCTGGCTGGAAAGAGGGAGAAATGAGCTTTGCGCAACGGTAAAACATCTGCTCCGTGAAATGGAAAGAATCTCTCCGGAAATAAAAAAGCTGCTCGCCTCCGGAAAAATAAAAAAGAAGCAGCTCGAATTCCTAAAATATAATTGTGCCGAAATAATCCCCTAATTAATTTTTCCTAATTTTTGCGAAGAAGAACTGCTGCGTATCATTGTCCTGCGGCCAAAGCCGAATGCAATTTTTGCACAAATTATTCTCCCTTATTTTAACTCCTTTAAATTCAACAGGCAGAACCTCCGCATTTTTCCTCTTGTCCAGCAGCAGTTTCACGACTTCCTCATTCTCTTCCGGCGCGAAAGAGCATGTTGCATAAACCATTTCGCCCTTCGGTTTCAATAAATCAAACGCCCCCAAAATAAGCCCTTTTTGCACCTTTGCTTTCCTTTGTACGAGCTTCTGCGACCATCCCTCCAGCGCATCCATTCTTTTCCTTACAAGCCCCTCGCTTGAGCACGGCGCATCCAGCAGTATTTTGTCGAATGTTTCCTTCACATTTCTGGCGTCGCTACGCGCCACCTCAACATTTTTCAGCCCGAAAACTTTTTTGTTGTAAAGCAGGCTCTTTATCCTCGTGCTGTTCACATCAACCGCAAGCACTTTTCCAGCAAAATTGCTCAATTGAATCGTTTTCACTCCCGGTGCAGCGCATGCATCCAAAACATAATCTTTTTTTGTAGGCGCAAGCGCCAGCACGGGCAGCATCGCCGCTTTTTCCTGTATTGAAATTTTTCCTTCCTTGAATTCCCTCAAATTCCCGGGCCTTTGAAGCTCGATTGCAAATGCCTGCTCGTGAAAGGGCAGCTGTCCGAATTTTATTTTTTGTGCGGTGAGGGATTTTTTCACCTCTTCGACGGTTGCCCTGTCCGTGTTAACCCAAAATGCTTTCGGCTGTTTTCTTTGAATGCACTCGAAGAAGCCGCCCCACTCGCTTCCGCAGAATTTTTTGTATTTTTCGATGAATTGCGGCGGGAAAAAAGTTTTTCGCATGAATTAATCCTGCGCAAAGAGATTAATAAAATAATAAGAAAAGAAGTTTGAGAGTGCATTTTTGGTTTATTGTTGGTCATTGGCCGAAGTTTTGGTCGATTTCATCAAGCGTGCCGCCTATTCCTTTGATATCGCTCCCCATGTCTGAAAGGGCATTGCTTGCTTCATTATCATTTTTTGGCTTGTCGTCTTCAGCCGGAGCCGTACATCCGTTAATGAAAATCATGCTTACCAAAAGCAATCCGACAAACATTATTGCGATTATTTTTTTCATTGAACTATCGCCTCGCATCTAACAAATTTACCAGTATCGCTTGTTGCTCCTGTTGGTGGTGCAGAAATACGGACGGTGGTGCATCCTTCTGTTTTTTCACAGCCCGCTTCGTCTAAGCTGTCGCAGAATCCGCATTTGAATTCTGCATATTCGTTTTCCCCGTCCACTGTTGTGTATGCATATCCTCCGCATGTGCTTTTCCAAGTAAGCTTTGTGCCTTTGGCCCCCTTTACTTCAGCAGTGCACGAAGTGTAATCGGACGTTTCGCAGGTGGTTACCAGCGTTACGGCATATTTATCCCCTGTTGGCACTATGCCCGTGATGCGGATATAGGTGCCTGTGGCAATGTATTCGCGGAATATCAAGCTGAGATCGTCCTGTGAGCTTGTGTTGCCCCTTATGGTTTCGGCGGTTTTCAGCATTTCATCGCCGTTTTTTAATGCCCATGCGCTTTTTATAGTCGTTTCGTCGGTGTTTGTGGCGGTTGTATCCGTTAAGTTTATTGTCAGTGTTTTGCCTTCATATGCCCCGCCGCCGTTCACTGCGATCCTTTCCCCGACTTTAATCTGTTCCGTTTTGGGCGTGCACATTGTTGAGTAGTCTCTTTTGTCTCTTTTAGGCTCATTTGCGCACCCGTATGCCCCTGTGCTGTCGTAGCATTTCTGCGTTCCACTGGCGTTATTATTAAATACGCATTTCACAGACTCTATTATCAGCTCTGGTCCTTCTAATGGGGCTTGTATCTGGTTGCTTGTTGACGTTTTTGGGCTTATACTTCCTGCCATATAATCAAGCAGCGTTCCCTCGCAGTATTTTTCCGGCTTGAATTGCCCCAAGCCTATCATAGAAAAGTCGGGGATTTTGCAGATCATTTCGTATGTTCCGCTTTCATCGCCCGTCTTTGCCTCTAATTTGCAAAGGTTGTCCTCCACCCCGAGAATATTTATTTCCATTTCTTTTCCGCCTTCGCTTACTGTTATCGTTGTCGGGAGGCAAGCCCTTAATGCCCTCTCAAAGCAGGAAATGTTTTTGCAGGTTTCCCCGGCTTTTCCCTCCCCACCGAGCATAATGTAAAGAATGTCTTTCAGCAGTATTTCCTTTATGTACCTTATGGAATCTTTTACTTCCCTTGCCATGCTTTCATCGAAGTTATCAAGGTTTTCCCGTATCATATTCTTGATTTCATCGATTTTGTCCTTTGCGGAGTAGAGCATGCCTGCAACCCTCTTGAACCTGTTCGCATCCGCCTCATTTCCGTTTTCTTCGTAATATGCTGCAATTCCGTCTGCTTTCTTTCCAAGGCCCTCAAATTCTATTTTCAGGCTTTCCAGTTTAAAAGCCAAATCAGTGAGCTCTGCAACATCGGGCGTCTTTTTTATTTCCGATGAAGCATAGCTACTCTGTCCGGTCGTGATGCAGTCAATGAATGTAATGCAGCCCTTTTCGTTTGTTTTTAATATAAATTGCCCGCCCTGCTTTTCGCAGGAATCCTTCTTTTCAGCAGGAATGTCCTTTTCCTTTCTGCAGTCCTGCTCCCAGTTTTTTATGCAGTAATATTTCTCGCATCCGCCACCATCAAACTTCACAATTATTTCGCCGGCATTTTGCTTGCAGTCATCCTTTATTTTTCTAATTTCCTCAATTGGCTGCCCCGGACAGGTTGTTGCAACGGCCGGCGTTGCGTCGCCACTGGTGGTACTTGATGTTGCCATCCGGCAATTGATTACTTTGCACCCATTTGAGGATGCTTCGGTAAATGGATTTCCGTTTGAGAGCCTGCACGCTTCTATTTTTCTCTTATTGTCTTCATCTGTTGGGCAGGCGGTTGTGAAAATTGGCACTTCATTTACTGCAACCGCTTGGCATTGCCTGCTTACAACATTTCCGCTTTCATCTCTCACTTCGATGCAGCTTGTGGGTACCGCACTTGCAGGAAGTACTGTACTAGTCGGGCAATCAATCATTACGGCACCCTCTTTGCACTTCTTCACTACGCAGCCGTCTTCCCTAACATATTTCGTGCATTCCTCTTGTGCGGGCGTCGGACAATCTCGTCTGGTCCCATCTGCGCAGGAAGTTACTTTGCAGCCCTTTTCATCAATATAAGTTTTGCATTCAGTGGGCTGTGTCGGGCACCATCTATCAATGTATCCATCGCTGCATTTTTTTATTACACATTTAGTTGCAGGATCTTCCTGCTTTTCGCATGTTACCGGTGTCGGGGTGGTTGGACAATTTCTTTCATACCTGCCATCATCGCATTTCACTACTTTGCACCCTTGTTCGTCGATGGTGCCGATGCAAGGGGTCGGCTTTTTGCATATCGCACTAACTCCTTTCCTGTCATATATTGGTTCAGCCCTTAATCCTTCACAGCATACAGGAGGATTCTCAATAACCGGAATGTCTTCTCCATCGTTTTTGCATGGCACTGGCTGGCAGTCTTCGGGGCAATTATAATTAGTTTCTGTTCCTGTGTCGCAGTTTCCGTTGCCGCATTTTGCAGTGCATATTCCGGAAATGCCTAAGAGGTCCCCGCTTTTCGGGGGTATTTGATTGAGTCCCTCACAGCAGCTCGGCGGATTTGGTATTACCGCGATTCCCATTCCTTCTCCGGCGCAGCTAATTTCGTTGCATTCGCAGAGCTTGCAGCCGTATTCATCAGCTTTAACTCCATATGGGCAGGTAAGTGTGCAGGAGATATCTTCGCAGGTGTGAGAGCATCCTGTCTTATAAGCAATTTCAATTCCGGCGCAGTTTGCGTTGCACTCATTTCCATATGTTTTTTTGTCGACTCCGCATACGGGCTCGTATACATCGGTACAAACACAATCCTCCGCGAGCGCTGCCCCAGAAAGTATGATTAGCGACAAAAGAATGCCCGCGATTAAGACGGCTTTTTTCATCCACAAAATAATGTCTTTTGTGTATTTAAGCTTGCTTTTTTGTTTACTTTGTAATTTTTTTTCACACGGTAAAAGACCGAAAGTAAAGTGATTGTTCAAAAGCCGGTGCGGTTATGTAGCACTTCTTTGTTTTTGGGCAAAAAAATTAACTTTTTGGGATTTTTATTTTTGCACATGAACCGTCTGCGTCGGGAAAGCAAAATCGATTTTTGCCTTGTCGAATTCAGACTTAATTTTCATATTAACGTCGTGCCTAATCTGCTGCCAGTTTTCCTTGTCGGTGACATAGTACATCACCAGGAGGTTAACGGAAAAATCCCTGAATTCGCTGAAATAAATTTGCGGCTCCGGCTTGCAGTTTTCATTTGAATTTACTACTTTTGTGATTATCTTCATCGCCTGCTTTATTTTTTCCGTCGAAGTGCCATAAGTCAGCCCGAGGTTTGCCGTGATTTTCCTTGTAGGCTCCGAAGTTATATTTTTTATCTCTTCGGAGGAAATCGTCGAATTGGGCACCGTAACTATCCTTCCGTCCGAATCCCTTATTTTTGTGTTCCTCAAATCAATTTCTTCGACTTTTCCCATCACTCTGCCCGTCTCAATGGTGTCGCCTATCACAAAAGGTTTTGAAAAAAGAATGCTTATTCCGCCGAAAATGTCCGCAATTGTTCTCTGCGCAGCGAAGGCAAATGCCAGGCCGCCGATTCCAAGCCCTGCAAGAATCGCCGTTATGTCATAGCCGAAACTCCTTATGATTATTATTCCCGCCATAATCCAGACAACCACTTTGACCGATTTCGAAAAAATTGGCAGCAATTGGTTATCAAGTTTTGAATCGGTTTTTTTTGCCAGCGGCTTAAGCACCTTTTGAATGAACGAATCTGTTGCTTTTGTAGCCAGCCACGCCGAATAAATTATGACTGCTATTTCAAAGCCCCTGTTGGCCAGATGCCGCGCGCTTTCCTCCAGAGTGAGGGATCCAAATGCGAAATACATTCCTGCAAGTATTGCGAAAACGGTTATCGGCTTTTTCAGCGCCGCAATCAAGAAATCGTCAAAAGTGTTATTGGACTTTTTTGCAATCTTTGTCAGGGCGTTTGCAAAAATAAAGCTTATCGCCTTTCCCGCCAGTATGGATGCAACTATTATTCCGAAAAACTGCAGAAATTGCATTATGGAATTTCCAAAATAAATTTGGGAGTACAAATCCATGTTCGGCGCCTGTTTTTTTATTGAAGTATTTTGTCTGCGAAACCTATTAAAACATTCTCTGCCCGCGGTTTTTTAACAACTTCCCAGGATAATTTTCTCGCGGGTAGAAAATGAAGGAATGCACATTTTATAAGCGGCTTGAAAAGCCGGAGAACGCGGTGAAATGCAGCGCGTGCAGGCACGGCTGCACAATAGCCGAAAGCCGCTTCGGTATCTGCGGCGTGCGCAAAAATATTGGCGGCAAGCTTTTTCTCATTACTTATGCAAAACCTTGCAGCATCCATCTTGATCCGATGGAAAAAAAGCCGCTGTTCCACTACAAGCCCGGAACTGAAATAATGAGCATCGGCTTCTTCGGCTGCAACTTTTCCTGCGCCTTCTGCCAAAATTATGATATTTCCGCCGTGAAAGGCGAACAGGTTGAAAAACTTTTGCCGGGAATGCAGGAAGTGAGCCCGGAAAAATTCATTTCCCTTACGGAAGAAAGCGGCGCAAAAAGCGTCGCATTCACATACAACGAATCCGCCATTTCAATCGAATATTGCCTTGACGCAATCGCCCTTGCAAGAAAAAAAAATTTCGGAACCGTTTTTGTAAGCAACGGATACGAAAGCGAAGAACAAATAAAATCATTGCGGCGAAAACTTGACGCGATTAATATTGATTTGAAAAGTTTCGATGACGAATTTTATAAAAAAATTTGCGGCGCAAAACTTGAAGGAGTTCTCGAAACAATAAAATCCTTCCATAAAAACAAAACGTGGACCGAAATTACTACGCTTCTAATTCCGGGTAAAAACACTTCGCATGATAATTTGAAGCAGTTGGCGGATTTTATCTCTTCCGTTGATAAAAGCATTCCGTGGCACGTTTCCGCTTTTCATCCGTGCCACAAGATGGCGGGAATTCCAAAAACTTCTGCGAACCAGATAAAAGAGGCGATGAAAATAGGGAAGGATGCAGGGCTGAGATTTGTTTACGGCGGCAATCTTTCTGATTCGGATTTGGAAAGCACCTATTGCCCGAATTGCGGTGCGAAAATTATTGAGAGAAGCCTTTACGGCGTCGCCATGGGCGGGCTAGAAAAAGCGGGGGGCCTTTCGAGGAGCGCAAGATGTGCGGATTGCGGCGAAAAAATAGAAGGTGTTTTTGAATAAAAGTTGAAAAAGAAAAAACAGGGGGCGTGTGAGTGAATATAAGAGAGCCGGTTTATGCCGGCCAATTTTATCCCGCCGATAAGGACGAACTTTCAGAACTTATTGACAAATTGCTTTTTGAAAGCAAAACAATTTCTGAAAAAATTTCAGGAAAAATCCGCGGCGCAATAGTTCCCCATGCAGGTTATGTGTATTCCGCATCCGTTGCCTCCCCCGCATATGTTTTGCTAAAAAGGTCAAGAGCAAAGAAAGTTGTGCTGTTCGGTCCTTCTCATCAGGCGTATTTTGAAGGTGCATATTCGTTTGACCAGAATTGGGAAACACCATTAGGATTAGTGAAAGTAGAAAAGGCGCCGGGCATTGATGCAATTCGGGGCGATGTGGAGCATTCCTTAGAAGTTCAAGTGCCTTTTCTCCAGAAAATTTTCAAACAATTTGTTCTCGTGCCATTAATTTACGGCGAAATTTCCGCCGAAGAACTGGCTGAAAAAATTAAGCCGCTTGTTTCAAAAGATTCCGTGCTGGTTGCAAGCTCCGACTTAAGTCATTATCTTCGTTATGACGACGCAAACAGAATTGATAACGCAACAATCGCTGCGATTATTTCTCTCGATTTGAAAAAATTTCTGCTTTCGGGCGACGCCTGCGGCAAAACCGGAATCGCCGCATTGATGATTATTGCAAAAAAATTTAAGTGGAAACCGGTTTTGGTTGAGTACAAAAATTCGGGCGATACCGCCGGAGACAAAAGCAAAGTGGTCGGCTACGCTTCGATTGTTTTTGTGGAATAGGGGGGAAGTAAGGGGCAATAATAAATAATTTTGCGTGGTAATTTTGTGTTGAGGGTGAAATAATGGGTTCAAAATTTTCCTTGAATGAAAAAGAAAAAAAGTTCTGTGTTTCGCTTGCGCGCAAATCAATAGAATATTTTTTTAGCGGCGGCGCGCTTCTAAAACTTTCCGAAAAAGTGGTTCCAAAAAACTTGTTGGAAGAAAAGGCCTGCTTTGTTACCTTGACAAATGGGAGCGAGCTGAGAGGGTGTATCGGCCACCTTGACGCGATGCAGCCCCTTTACCTTGACATTATAGAAAATGCAGTTAACGCCGCATTTCAGGATTCGCGTTTCAACCCTCTCTCAAAAAATGAACTTTCCGATTTGAAAATCGAGGTTTCAGTTCTCACAGATGCTGTTGAAATGAAATTTTCTTCTCCCGCCGATTTGCTGAAAAAAATTGTTGCAGGAAAAGACGGTTTGATAATCCGGAAAGGCTTCCGCAGCGCGACATTCCTTCCAAGTGTCTGGGAAGAAATTGAAACAAAAGAGGAATTTCTTTCGCACCTCTGTCTCAAAGCAGGCCTTGCCCCTGACGAATGGGTCAGACTTGGAATGAGAGTTTTCAGGTATGGAGCTATATTGGCAACTGAGGAACAAGAATAAGTTCGGGTCATTTTATTCGGTAACGGGGGCTGATTTTGGATTTTTTTCGGTTTACTTTCTTTTTTTGAGTACAATTGCCCCAATTATTGCGATGATAAGTATTAGTGCAACTACTGCGCCGATTATGAGTAGTAAATTGGTCTGGTCCTGTGCCGCCTTCTGCTCAGGAGTTTGCTCTCCTTCTTGATTTTCTTCAGCAGCGATTAAAACACATGCCCCTGCCTTACAACTTTTTCCCTCGCCGCACACAGTTCCATTAGTGACGCTGGTATTTGAGCAATTGCCCCCACTGCATGCATCAGTCGTACAGGGATTTTCATCATCACAGTTTTTTCCGACGCACAAATCAGCGGCCTCTTCGAAATCGGCAACTACTGCTTGTAATATTGAATCCGCCAACGCGCCGCTTATCTGCTTATTTATGTCGATGTCAACTTTTCCAGTGCCGTTTGGCGCTATTTCCGCAATTTCAAATTCAAGTATTGGGTCGGCCTTTATTATGGTGTAATTTTCATTTGAAGGAATCACAAGTTCGGAAGCATTTTCCGCAACCGTTTTCGGAATTTCCAAAATTACTTTGACATTTTTCAAAAGATTTGTGCCGTCTTTATTTTTTATTGTGAATGTTATTGTGGTAGTGTAAGCTGTGGTGCCGTTAGTCAACGTTCTTTTACGAACAATTACTTCTTTTTTTACGCCGATTTTTTCAAGCAGGCTTACTGCTCTGTCAATCGATTCCTGCGTTAAACCGGCAGAACTTAAGATTGCAGTTATTTCTTCCACACTTGGATTTTGATCAAGCACCCTGCTGAGTATTATATCCCCTGCGGGGACTCCGCTGACAGTTTCTGAATCGTCGTCGCTCGTATCTAAAGCGGCGTTTATTGTTACGGCGCAAGTTTGTGCCGTCGGATTATTTTCTGTGGAAGTTACCGTGGCGGTTATTGTTGCCGTTCCGGCGCTTGCCGCCGTGAACAAATAAGATTTGCTGCTTTGTGAACCGGCCGTTATCTCCGCGCTTGAAGTTACGCTTCCGGATGTGAGAGTAAATCTGCTTGAATAACCGCTCATTGTCGTCGTTACAGTTGCAGAACTTCCACCGGTGTTTTTTACAATAAAATTCATTGTTATTGTTTCTCCGATATCCATCGTCGTTTCACTGCAGGTCTTGTCGCTTATTTCGATAAATGCAGCGGTGTTCACAACCATTGAAGCATTCTGAAACACATCGCTTACATCCGTGCCGGACGCCGTGACGTTAAAAGAATAAGTTCCTGCGACATCCCCCCTAATTGTCCAACTCTTCGAAGAACTTTGCCCGGAACTCAATGTCCCAACGGATTGAGTTGATGAGTCTGAAGTGCTTACGCCCGGCGACAGGTCGCCCAATTGAAGTGAAACATTGCCCACAGAATCCCCGACGGCGGTGACAGTGGCGGTCAGCGTGACTGTTTCGCCTTCCGCAATCGTTTCCAGCGAATTTAGCGAGAGAGAAACGCTCGCTGCAGCCGCAAAGCCGACCATCGCAACAAGCATTATTAAAACTGCCAAAATCCTTTTCATCTTTCCACCGTTTTCATAACTTCAAACTTATTTTATGACGACCTTATTTCAAAGTTTTCGTATTGCGTTTGCAAATCATTATTGATGTTTACATCGACCGCCATTGAATAATTTGAATCCGGCAGATTGCCGTAATTAATTTTTCCTATGCCGCCGGTTATCGTTCCCGGATACGTTCCTGGCATAGGAATCATCGTATTTTGCTGGTTCATCTGTGGCCTGGCGCTTGTCCTGAAAAGCTTTGCGCTCATCGTGCCTGAAGAATTAAGTTTTACTCCCTGAAGATCTTTGAATATAGTCCATGTGTTTGTGCTTGAACCTGCGGCATTGTTTATGCCGTCCTTTATCATCCATAACCCCCAATTGTTTCCTGTATTATCAAGCGCCCTCCAGGTGGTTCTGTTGATTATTATCGCATCATTATCATTGACATTTGTGTCGTTCTCTGAAATCGCATAAACCGCTTCATTGTTTCCGCATGAAGTGTTTTGCATTGAACCTTGGGCGTTGCTGTACGGGCACAGGAAGAGCCCGCTTGTGTTGTCAAACCAGCCTTCATTCAATCCGACTTCGCCCAAAACATTTTGGTCGCAATCATCTCTATTGTTGTCTGGCCCTCTGTACAGTATGTTGCAAAAATTAGTGTCATCGTCAACCAGAATATTTGCGTCCATTCCAGAATTGGCCGTGTGGAACGCATCGTTCAGTTTTATGAAATAAAAGTTTTTGTCTTTGGCGCCATCCTTATCCAAATCAAAGTCTCTTGCGCTTTCATCAAACAGCCCGTAATTTGCATCGTACCATGTCTGGTCTAAACCGTCGCCATTATCTCCGGGACCGCTGCTTTCGTCATCTTCAATAAATACGCCGCTCCCAGCCAGCACATTGTTGAAATCAATTGTAATATCTCCTATTTGGTTCTGCAGGAACATTTCAGTTTTGTACTTCTTCGCTTCAACTACCATTCCTTCCCACGGCTTGAATATTTGTGACGTTCCCGCAGTATTGGTCGCTTTTATTTCAAGCATGTACGTTCCGGGTCTTGACACATTCAAGATTGCCCTTGCAAAGCCGTCGGCGTCGGTTGTGCCCTGCCACGCCGTCCACCCGGTTGTTTCCTGTGGCATTCCCATTCCAAAGGAAGGCAGTAGCATCGCCCTGTTTATTGTTACGTTAATATCCGCAGTAGTGGTGCCGTCCAAATTCTTAATTATTATCGGCACGCCTATATTTTCATCAACAGGATATTGCCCGATAAAAGTTCCCTGCATCCTGCTTGAATTATTAAAATCAAACGGCTTTTTCATGTATGTTAATGCCATTGAGGTGATGTCCGTTACGAGCATGGCGTTTCCATCAGTCATTGACCCTATGTTTGTATCCCCAACATGTCTGTTGCTGTCCGCATCATCCAGAACAAAATTGCAGTCATTGTCATAATCAATCCAAACATTTTGATCGATTGTGTTAACAAGCATTAAATGATTCAAATCATTTCTGGCCCAATCCGTGCCGGCCATAATCCATCTGTTATAGTTGATGTCGCCGACAGTAACATTTCCATCACAATAATGCCCGCTGTCGCCAGGGCCGCTTGAATGGCGCAGGTTTCCATTTGTAGCATCATCCAAAATGTTTGTGTCATATGCCCCCGTATTGCTTTGCTGATACTGCAGATTTTGATTTCCAATACCGCTTGGCACAACCAAATTGAAAAGGCTCATTCTTAGGAATAAATCCTGCTCCGCCTGGTTGCCCGAAGTGTCATCACCGAAAACTATCAGCGGGTATTCAGATAAAGGGATATTTGACGGGATAAGAACCGAAACGGTTGTGAGTTCATTTGCATTGACTGTGTTGCTGTTGTTAACAAAATTAATATTGCTGTTAACATCCTGCTGTGTTTTTTCATCAACAAGAATTGCTCTCAGAGTAATGCTCTTGTCCGATATGACATTGAAATCAAAAGCCGAACCCGGTGTCGCATTAAGCATCTTTTGGTCTCCGCCGCCCATGCCCGTCATTGCCAACGGCATTAAACTGAATTTAAATGGTTGCACCCTGAAAAAGCCGTCTCCGGCTTCCGCTCCAAGCTCAGCAGAACTTCCTTTCACAAGCACCCTGTAATTTCCCGCCTGCCAGTTAGAATCGCCGTTCGGGTGAACTGTCATTGCTTTGAATGTCTGCACTTCGCCCGGAGGACCCATCATTCCCGTACAATTGAAATCAAACGGGCTGCTCAAAGTAACATCGTATATTGTCGGTTCCTTGAATTCTTCCCCCATGCTCATGAGGAACACTTTCGTGCCGTTTTCATCCGGAACATAATCATTAACAGGCATTCCCAGCGCAGGGTTCATCGCCATTATCACCATGTTGAAATCGCTGTTCTGTCCGATTGAATTCATGAACATGCACTGGCCGTTTTCCACTGTCAATGGCTGTGCATTAACAATGTAACTTTTCACCATCAAAAAGAAATCCCCATAATCAATCGTGCTTCCGTTTGTTACTTTCACCTGCCCGAAGT
The DNA here is from genome assembly GCA_026397015.1 of Candidatus Iainarchaeum sp. GTDB lineage: Archaea > Iainarchaeota > Iainarchaeia > Iainarchaeales > JAAZKV01 > JAPLVR01. Next base: position 214,211 of record JAPLVR010000003.1, on the reverse strand, counting down.
AAATCCCTGAAGAGAGTGTGCCCAAGTGAAGATGTGCCGTTCCGGCGCTGCTCGTAATAAGATTATTGTTATCCGAAATCGCGTTTATCGGGGCAACGCTCAGTTCATTCCAGTCATCTACATTTCTAAGAGAGTAAAGCTCAACATTGGCATATTTTATCGCAGTTCCGCCCGCATTCGTAACCGAAACCTGAAGGTAAACTCCTTCGGTATCTGAGTGGAATACCGGCGGTCCGAACATTGTTGATTTTGAGCCGCCGTTTTCATCCGCCGGCATCGAAGAAATATTCATTATTTTGTATTTGAACGCGCCGAATGCAGTAATGCTATTCGCATCCATCGCGTCATTATTTGAATTTACATCTACCGTGAATTCTATCGGAACGAACCCTGCGGAAACATTATTATCAGTGAGTGCGCTTCCGAGCATTAACAGCACATGCGACTCCGCGTTATAATCAAGATAATTTTTATCAACAGTGTTGGTTATTGTTATGCGCTGGCCGTTCTGCATTATTGTTGCCTTACTTACTGCAGAAACATCCGCATCATCACTCACATTCAAATCAATTACATTTGCAACAAACCCGATGTTTTCATCTTTGTAGAAAGTGAATTTCCACGAATTGCTCGAATCCTGCGCATATGCAGATGGATCAACCGCGTCGAAGAACACCATCTGATTCTGCACTTTCAATCCGGTTGATGTTGCCAAATCCTGCACAGTATTTGCCACATTCATGTCCGTGCCGACCAGTTTGTAACGATATTCTCCTGTTGATGAAGGCGTAACAAAATTCAAATCGCATGTCTTATCCGGCACATTATTCACATCGAAAGTAACGCTTGTTCCAACAGTCGAACCCGCCTTGTAAACAGTAAGCGATAATTTGTTTTTATTGCAGGCGCTATTCAAATCCAATCCTGCGAGAGCCATGTTTGTGTTCAAGTCGGTTATGCTCAGTTCAAGAATCGCCTGCGAAGAAGTGCTGTATGCTCCCTTCATCCTCTCTTTCTTTCCGGCGCTTTCATTCTTTTTCGGCTGCAATAACATCGAGTAGCTTTGGATTTTAAGTTTTAATTCCTGGTTTTGGCTGTAACCGAGTGCGCTCGCACTAACTCTTATTGTATATTCTCCTTGCGTGCTTAATGCGCCCGTATTCGCCATGAAATAGCCGCCGTATGGGGTGAAAGTTAGTGGGGATTGTGTAACGCTACTTGGCGCTTGTATTGTTCCTGAAATAGTTCCGCTTGTTATCGGGGTTCCGCTTGTGTTGCTCATGAACACCTTTACATTCGCGTCCTGTCCCGCGGCAAATATCTTTTGGGGGTCGCCGGTGCTGGAATTGAACGAATTAACAAATAAGTTGTACGCTATCACTGGAACATTAAACCCAGTTACTCCGTTGTCCACTATTATTGTATATGTTCCTGGAGTGGGAAGAGCGCCGAAGTTATAATCATCAGTTCTGTTTGCCCCGCCTGATTTTGGAACATAGTTGTTTTGATCCTTGACAACGGTTCCATCCGAATCAACAAGTTTTAATGCGATGTTGTAATCACTTGTTACCACTGCATTATTATAATCCCTCAAAGTAAAATTCGCAACCAATGCCTGGCCGATATTTAAAGGCGGCATACTTCCAACAAAATTGATGTCTATGCTTGCATAATTGGTTATTTTTAGGTAAAATCTATTGGTCGCGCTTGAATTTGCATCTGTTACCAGCCCGTTATAGTCGCCAGCGCTCAAATAATTGTATGTTATGGAATACGCCCCGTTTGCATCGGCAGCCACAGTGTTGCTGTCAAATACCGCGCCGCTTGACGCGTTGGTAAGATAAATATTCAAATCATTTGCAGCCGCCGGAGCAACTGTTCCGGATATTGTCACCGCTCCGCCGAGATAATACTGCCCGTTTATGTCAATTTGCACTGCGGCACCGCAAACGCCCGGAATAATCGAAGCGAAAAATAGAACTGCGAAACAGATCAGATTTTTTTTGAAAAATTCCAAATTGATCATCCTGCTTTGTTAATCTTTTAATTTGATGTTTGTACCAATCGCTATTGTTATGTCAGAGGTTGTATTTAAATTGTCTGTTTACGTTGTTTGACGAAAATGTTTTTTTATTTTTTTTAAATATTTTCAAAAAACACCGCAAAAAAAAATAAAATAATTGAAAATTATGGTAAAATCAGCAGGCCGGTTGAATGATTAGGTTTATATTCCCGATAAAGGGTATATAGTGCTGAATCGGAGTGATAAAAGAACGGTAATTTTCATAATTTTTTTGAGTTATCGTCTTTTTTTATGGTGGTGAAAAAATGGCAGGGGTTATAACTATGTCTTTGGATGACGGAGAGGATATTTGCAAATGTTTAGATGCCTTCACGAAAGAAAATGACATAAAATATGGGTTAATAGTGAGTTCTAACGGCGGAATGCGCGACTTTGAAGTGAGTTCCCATGGAAAAATAGGTTCTGTAACGAATCATGCGCGCGACAGGAGATTCAAACTTGAAACGGCCAATGGAACTGTTGAGAGGAAAGGAAAAGAACTCATCATAAAGATGAATGTTCTGGCGAGCGCAGCCGACGGCTCGATATTGAGCGGTGAACTTGTCAAGGGGCGTGCGGACGGCTTCCTCGAAATAGGAATAAGAAAAATTGATTTGAAAAAAATAATTTATTCTTAACATTGCAAACCGGGTTTTCAATTCTTAAAATTTTTTTATTCGAGTTTCGTTTGAAATTTTTTTATTCGATTTTTGGGGCACTCTGCTCCAAAAATTTTTTGTATTCTTCCATCTGCTCCCTGAGTTCGGGATTCCTGTTAAGCACGCTTTCAAACCGTTTGCTAAAAATTTCAACCGCATATTCCTGGTCGATTGTTGCAACCGGCGTCCACGGAACTTTTGAGTTCATTGCGTCCGATACTTTTTCCCTTTCAAAATAGTAAATCGGCGTAATCATCTGGTCAATCCTTTTCACCAGCTGCCAGTCCTTTTCTTCCTTTAGCAGGAGTGCAATAATCATTACCATCCTTTCATTCAGAAAAGTAACGAACCCTTTTTTGTGTTCGGTCATTTCAGCTTTTTTTGATTCCCTGAACCTAGCCCTCAACAAATCTAACTGTTTTGCTGCTTCAAAAAGCACGAGCTTCCTTTCGTCTTTTCCGATTTCGGGAAGTACTTTTTGCAGCTCCGTTATCGAGGAGTTGACAGATTCCATTATGCCGGCATAATTTACGGGGTCTTCGCTTCTTCCGAGTCTGTTGTGGCACTCGGAAAACATCTGGCCAATCAGACTGCTTGTTCTGTCCCGCGGCTGCATAAAAACCATTATTTTTTGTCGTCTTTTTTGCGCCTTACTTTCTTCTGCTTTTCATAAGCCTTTTTCTGTTTTTTCTTTTTCTGTTCTTGTACAATTTTATCACCCTTACTTTCGCGTTTATACAATAAGGGGCCAGAGAAGCCCTTTTATTTATATTTTTCTGCAGGCGGGAGAACGGAAAAATCCCTCAAAATTGCGCCGCCAACTTTTGCTGTCAAGCCTCGTATTCTACAACAGTTTCGACGCCGTATTTTCCGGCAGCATAATCGGGCTTGTAAGGTATTTTTTTGATTATCCCCATCTTCCTTAGTTCTTCCCTTATTCGCATGGAATCCACTTTGTCCTGATAGTCATATGTGTAAACACATACCACTCTCACATGCTTGTCCGCCATGCCGGTACGCTTCGCCATTTCCTCCGAAAGGGGTTTTGCCGTTGAAACTTTTGTGTAGCCACCGAGGCGCCCGTCCGCCGTCGCCTTTTTTATTTTTTTCCAAACAGCATCAATGTAAGGTTCGTCAACGAAAACCAGCCACTTTCCGCCGCGTTCGGTATGCGCGGGATAATTTCCTTTTTTTCTTTTTGCATAAATCCAGTAAACGCTTCTTTCCTTGGAGGGCATAGCCCTTTCAAATCTCTTTTCAATTCGGGCCATTTTTGCCAATCTTTCCTTGATGAGTGCCTCTTCCACTTCGGGCATAAAACCGCCCCAGGCCTCTTCATAAGATAAAACCCGGGGCTTTTTCTGCGAAGGTTTTTTTTGAACAGGATTTGTTTTTTTGGGGGCTTTCCTCATTGATTAATTATGCCCTAACTCCCTTTTATTTGTATTTCTTTGGCGCACGGTTTTTTCAGTTCTCTTTTTTTGGCATGCAATTTTTGGCATTTCTTTGGTTTGTAATTTTTTCAGTTTTTCCGCCTTTTTTTACGCAAGAAAACCCTTTTTGGATGTATTTTTTGTTTCAGTATCCAAACAAGAAACCTTTTAAAAGGGGGAAGCGCATAATAGGGAAAGAGAGATTTTTATGAGGCAAACAGGAATAAGTTTTTTAGGCGATTTTTCATCTGCTGTAGGCCTCTTCGTTCTCGGAACAGTTCTCGCTTACTTGCTCTTGCTTCTGGGTTAACCGCTTTCCACTACTTTTTGGGAGGCGCTGTTTCATTGTTTTTATATTAAATATGTGTGATGGTTATGAGGGAAATAATAAGGGAAAATAATGCGGAAAAAATAATAGGGGAAAATTTGTGGGGGAAATAAAGTGAGGAAAATAAAAATTTTTGACACGACATTAAGGGATGGCGAGCAGAGCCCCGGCGCAACCATAAATCATCGCGAAAAAATTATCATAGCGAAGCAACTGGAAAAACTCGGAGTGGATATTATTGAAGCAGGCTTCCCTGTTTCGAGCGACGAAGACTTCAAAGCTGTTTCAGAAATTTCTTCGATAATTAAGAAGTCCAAGATTGCCGCCCTTGCCCGCGCCCGCGAAAATGACATAAAAGTTGCGTGGAAAGCGCTTCAAAGCGCGAAAAAGCCCCGCATTCACACATTTATGTCCACTTCGGATATCCACTTGAAAGAGCAGTTCAAAATTTCGCGTGCGGATGCCCTAAAAATGTCCGTTGAGGCGGTAAAATTCGCTTCCGACCTCTGTAACGACATAGAATTTTCTCCGATGGACGCAACCCGTTCCGATGTGCCTTTTTTGCTCGGGGTTATCGAGAAAACGATTGAAGCCGGCGCCTCCACCATAAATGTTGCAGATACGGTCGGCTATTCCCAGCCTGCAGAGTACGGCGTCTTGGTGAAAAAAATTAGGGAAGAAGTGCCGAATATTGAAGGAATTGCAATAAGCACCCATTGCCACAACGATTTGGGTCTTGCGGTTGCAAACAGCCTTGCCGGCGTAGCGAACGGCGCTTCGCAGGTAGAGTGCACAATTAACGGTTTGGGGGAGCGCGCAGGCAATGCCGCGCTTGAAGAGGTCGCAATGAACCTTTATGCGCGCAAAAATTTTTTCAAAGCAGAAACAAATATCAATTTGAAAGAAATTTATGCAACTTCGCAGATGGTAAGCAGCCTTTCTGGAATTTCCGTTCAGCGCAACAAGGCCATAGTCGGCGAAAACGCCTTCTCCCACGAATCGGGCATCCATCAGCACGGCATCCTTGCCAACTCAGAAACTTACGAAATAATTAATCCAAAAATTATCGGCAAAAAAACAAAACTTGTTTTGGGTAAGCACAGCGGAAAGCACGCGGCGAAAAAAGTCCTTGAGGAAATGGGCTTCATTTTAAGCGAGGGGCAGCTTGCCCAAGTGACCAAAAAAATAAAGGACCTTGCCGACAAGCAGAAAATTGTCCTTGAAGAGGATATCGTGGCGATTGCGGGTGATGTTACGAAGGAACTGAAGAAAGAAGAGCAGCGTGTAGTTCTTGACGAACTGTTTATTGAAACCGGAAACAAAACAAGGCCGAAGGCGAAAATAAAACTCGTGATTGACGGCAAGAGTGTTGAGGCGGTTGGTTACGGGCTGGGTCCGGTTGATGCGGTAAGCAATGCGATAAAATCAGTCATCCCCCAGCAGATTTTCCTGAAGGACTACTATTTGAAGGCGATTACAGGCGGCACGGATGCGTTGGCAGATGTTGTTGTAAAAGTTTCAAACGGCAGCGGAAAAATTTATGAGGCGGAAGCCATTAACGAGGACATCGTTATGGCTAGTGCGCAGGCGCTGATAAAAGGAATCAACAAGGCGCTGGCAAAAAAATGATTTTTAAAATAATCAGGGTTATGTATAAATTGCTTTTTTTAATAATTAATTTTTCGATTTGCCCACGATGAACTCTAATTTTATATTAGAATATTTTATTGCCAAGGCATTGTTGGCTCTACTCCGCTGTCTCCGTTGGCAGGCAGTGCAGGTGGCGATGCAGCGTTGCTTCCGCAATCATTAGGGCATGTGCTGGCTGTTTCCCGCCCGTTGCACATTCTGTCGCCGCAAACTGACGCCTCATATGTGCAGCCAAGCAGCAGCATTGAAACAACTATTGCCAAAATAAGTATAACTAAAACAAATTTTTTTTCCATGCTTTAGTCAGCCTCCGGTAATGCAGGGAAGCCAGGTTCCGATGGTGTTGTAACCGTGCAGCCATTCATTGCAAACAATCCGAATCCTTGGCCTAAATCACTTGAAGTTAAAATAGTATTAGTTATGTCAACGAATCCAACTGCTTCGGCATCGTAGAAGTACGCCCTAACGGCTCCACAATCAGGTACAAGATCGCTCACCTTCATTCCAATCATATCAACAAGAACAGGTATGAAATTCCAGCCTGTTCTGACAGCCGGCAATTCGCTTGAACTGATTGCCTCTGTTATGGTTCCTCTCACCGAACAATCTGCCAGAGGGTAATATAGTAAATATGCCTTTCCTATTTCAACGTTGCTTACAGGAACAAACCAAGGTATTGAAGAGGGGGTGTATTCGTAAATTCTAAATCTGCTTGAATCGCAATTATTGCTCAGTAGGCTCAATGCTCCGGGTATCGAGAAAATATTCCAGCCAGTATGCACTGTCAAATTAAACCGCGGTACAGGTACTACTACCGGCTCACACTCGCAGGATTCTCTGTTGCAGGTGTATTCAGGGCATTCTGCACAATTGGTTTCGCCAATCGCGCATAAATTTTGGGCGCAAGTAACCATGCAGTCCGCGTTGGTTTCGCAGTCCGCGTCGCATCTTTTGTCGCACGTTGGCGGTGCGGTGTCTGCAGCACATCTGTCAATGCCACTGCCATCCGTTTCACATCTAGTATATACACATTGCCCGTTCGTGCAGGAACCGTAAGTCGCTTTCGGCCCTATGCAACCCCTTAAACAATCTTTACTTGTTTCGCATTTAATGGGATTGCAATCCTGTGGACAGTTGCATTTGTTTTCTCCGGTTCCGCAAATGTCGTCTCCACAATGGGTGCAGACTGATGATTGTCCGCCGACTATATTTTTCAAAGTGCAATCATCATTTAGCTTACTTGCGGGCGTTATTTTTGTCAGCCCGGTGCAGCATTCCGTTGGTCCGCTTCCCGGTGTGCATGTGTTGCAGATTCCTTCCCCTTCCTTTGCGCAGTTTTCTTTGCATTCGCCTTCATACGCGACCGCTATTTTCGCGCATCTCGCGGCGCATTCATTAGGATAAGTTTTTCCGTCTGTTCCGCAAACAGGGTCGTATTGGTCGGTGCATATGCAGCCGGTATTGCAGCCTGTGTCCGTTCTTACGCATGCTCCCGCACCGAATATATCTTCGGTTCTGTAATTATCACAATATGCTCTTGCGCCTGTTTCTGGTCCGGTGTATCCGAGTGCTTTTGCTTGTTGGAGTACTGTTTGTATGCATAGTCCGCTTGTCGGTATCCCGACCCCTGCACACGTAACGTTGAGTTTCGGGTAGTAGAATATTTTTGTGATTCCGGTTCCGCAGTTTATTCCCGGTATTGGTGCGCATGTTGACCAGTCGCCCCATGCTTGCCCTGTTGTGTTGCATTGCCTGTATTGATATCCGCTTGGCATTTTGGTATCCGCCCTCTTGTTTATGCATTCCCTTGCCTCGTATTTTCCGGGTGTGCAGACTGACTGGTCGCATTCCGTAGCCACCTTTACGCAGAATCCTGCCCCGTATAAGCTTGATGTCCTGTAATCATCACAATATACCTTTGCCCCCGTTGCCAGGCCCCTGTACCCATTATTCCACGCTATTTGGAATACGTCTTGTATACAGACATTTGTTCTTCCCTGGGCGACTTCCGCACATGTTTTGTTGAGGAATGCTTTGTAGAATATTTTGGTTGTTCCTGCTCCGCAGTTTGTTCCTGGTAGCGGTGCGCATGTGGTCCAGTCGTTCCATGCCGTTCCTGTTGAGTTGCATGTTCTGTACTTGTATCCATTGTCATTGTCACAGGTTTGTGCTTCTATTTGCCCCACTGTGCACGGTGCTCCGCAAGAAGAATCTGTTTTTACGCATGCTTCTGCTGCAGTTGCGCCTTGGTATGTTTCATCGTCGCAGTATGCTCTTGCTCCGATGTATGGTCCCGTATATCCTACTGCGTCCAAAACACTTCTGTTAATGCTTTGTACGCATGCCGAGTATCCAGTCTGTCCTGCGAACCCGTATTGGGAGCAGTTTTTGCCTTCCAGTCTTGATGTATAAAATAAATCCCCGGTTATTGTTTTACAATCCCCTCCAGGCAGTGCTGTGCATGGTTGCCAGTCTGGTTCGTATCCTGTTCCGTTTGCGTTGCATTTTCTGTATTGGAATCCTTTGTTGTTGGCGCATACTTTTGCTTCGTATGCGTTTGCTGTGCAGATTGGTGGGTTGCAGGCTGCATCTGTTTTTACGCACACCTCTCCCGCTGTAAAACCTGCATATGACCCGCTTTCACAATACACTCTTGTTCCTGTGTATGGTCCGCTGTATCCTAGTGAGTTTAATTGGTTAGTGTAGTTTTGGCTGCATGATGATCCGTCTGCTAGTCCTGATTGGGTGCAGGTGGTGTTTGCTCTTAGTGTGTAGAATTGGTCGCCGGTTGTTGTGGTGCAGTTTCCTCCCGGGATGGTTATGCAGGCTGACCAGTCGGCGTTGTATCCTGTTCCAGATCCGTTGCATTGTCTCCATTGGAATCCCTTGTTGTTGGTGCACACCCTCGTCTCATACGCATTCGCTGTACAGACCTTTGGGATACATGAACCATCTGTTTTAACGCATGCCTGTGCCACCTGAAGGCCATGATAATTCACAGTATCGCAGTAAGCCCTTGCCCCTGAGGATTGTTCCCAGTATCCCAGGCCATTTAGGGCGCCATAAACGTCTTGAACACATTGCCCGTTTATTGGGGGGCAGGATGTGTTAAGCCTGGATGTATAAAATATGTCTCCACCGCTGCAGTTACCGCCAATCCGCTGGCAGTTCGCCTGTGAATAACCGTCACCATTACCGTTACAAGTTTTATAGGTAAAACCATTTGAACATGTTTCAGGGGCAAATTGGCTATTCGGGCTGCAAACGCACGACCCTGCGCCTGGCGCATAACAACCAGTATCATATCCCGCACAAACTTGCAGACCAGCACTAGCGCCACTGCCAATATTGTAACAAGTAACTCTTACTCCGCAGTTCGGTCCAGTATAATTCAATACAGTCTTAATTTTAGTCATGGCGGCGTCGGTGTTATAAATGCAGGTTGAAAACCCGCTTTGTACTCCTAGCACACCGCAACCCACAAGATAACCGGGTCCAGTCCTGTTAACACAGTAGTCCGCAAAAACAGTCGCCGAAAGAAGAATCATAAATAAGAACAAAACTTGTCTTCGCATCGAAATCGCAACCAATATTATTTTGTGTATCGAGGTTGTATTTAAAGGTTTTGCTTTTTCTTTTTTTTATTGTTAAAATATACACTGTTAATAGATAGGCCTTTCGCCCAAAACGCCCCGACCGGGATTCGGACCCGGCTCTCACCCGTGACAGGGGTGAATCCTAACCAATAGACTATCGGGGCAGCCTTTTTGAGAAAAAGGCTGGCGAAAAACGCCTCACTTCGTTCGGCACAGCCTTTTTTATGAAAGGTCTTTTCGCTGCTTTAAATTTTTGTGAAAAGTTAAGTAGTTAAATGTATTTTTGAGTTCTCGCGTCGTAGCAAATAGCGGTTGGACAAATATTCTTTCAACAGTTTACTCTCTCAACAGGTATGCAATCGTTACTCCGGTTGCAATCCATGCAACCAGCCCGAACAAAAGCTTGTCTATGTAAAATCCTGTCGGGTAATCACTCATGCTTGTAAATATTACGTACGCTTCGGGAAGCGAAATCATCAGCCACAAAATAAAACCGTAAGCGGTTCCCTTCTCAACGGTGCTCCACTTCAGATTGAGCAGAGGATACAGTATGACTACTCCGACCATATATATTAGTGGATGTAGGAAGAATGCCATCATTAGCGGGTCCGTTACCAACCTGGACCCTGCAATCGCTGCCATGTCATAAGGAAAGAACATTTTTGTCAGGAAGCTGAACGCCATCGAAACGACAAAGAAAACTATTGCCGCAACAATGATTGTCAGCACTAATCTTACTATGCTGGGTTTCCTTTCCGCCATACCATTATAGATGTTTCCGCAGTATAAAAACCATTATGGTTTCCTCCAAAAGCCTAAAAAAATCTCCAAAACCGGAAAAAGTAAAAATAATTCAGGTAAATGTCCGCGGCTTCGACAACAATTTTTCTTATCTTGTAATCGGAAAAAATGGCGGAGCGGTTTTGATTGATGCGACCGGCTCAATTGAAGAAATAGAAAAAGCAATAAGGAAAAATGACGCAAAAGTTATTTTTCAATTAGTAACCCATTCCCACTTCGACCATGCCGGAAACGTGAATTGCTTTATTGAGAAAGGAATCCTTTTGAAAAGTTTTGAAGATTTAAAAAAGTGCCCGGAAATTGAAGTCGCGGGTTTCAGAATTGAAACGCTTTTCCTTCCCGGCCACACTTCCGACAGCGTTTGTTTTTTGATTAAAAATAATTTATTTACCGGCGATGTGCTGTTTGCCGACGGCACGGGAAGAGCCGATTTCGGCGGCGATGAAAATGAAATGCGCGCTTCGCTGGAAAAGCTTTCAGCGTTCTCAAAAAAAAATCCTGAGATAATAATTTGGCCCGGGCACAACTACGGCGGCGCAAAAGCAATGTTGAAGGAAGCGCTTGAGAAAGTTACTTCGCCCGCGCTTTAACAAAAGTTTAATCATGAATACTTCAAAGGATAATCTTTTTTGAGTTCTTTTTTCATTCTCGGCAGCCTTTCGAAAAATTTTTCTTCAAGTATTTGCTGAACATATTTCTTCCCGCTTATCACTTGAAATGGAGAAAAAATGTTGCGCATTTCGTTCGCAAAAACATCAGGGTGCACTATTTCGAAATGCACATAAAATCCCAGATTAAGTATTTTCAGGTCTGAAACAGTTTTTTCGATTTTTTTTGTTTTTCTTCTAATGAAACCGCCGGCACCCATTTGCCCGCCCAAAGTATTTTCAAGGTCAATTGGCACCATGCTTGAAAGCCCTGCCATTGTCTGGTAAGATTCTCTGTCAGGTGCTTTTGTGCTTATCAGTAATATATCAAGATCGCTTTTTTTCGGGATGGCAAGTGCGGGGCGTTCATTCAAATATTTCCTGTGGCCAAGCACTGATTCCCTTACTCCCTGCTGTGCGCTCCCGAAAATCAGGACCGCTTTTAGATGCCTTCCAAGCGCTTTTCTTGCCGCAGGAAGAACTATTTTTCTTGCAATAAGTTCTCTCGCGTGCGATTCGTTCATCTCGTGTAATTCGGATATTCCTCTTTTCCATGGAACGCGTTTTCTCGCCCGCAATGCCCTTGCCCTTTCTACTGCTCTTTCAATTCTTTTTTTCCTTCCATTGAAAAAAGGTGTTCTGAATATTTTTTTCATTAAGTAATTCCTCTTTTCTTGGTTAAATTACTTCCGCTTCGAAGATTTGCAGACTTGTTATCTACCCTATCAGTAAGAGCGCGCCCATTACTCCTATGCCAAGAATGATAAAAAATATCTGTGAAAATATTTTTTTTGGTGAGAATTCTTTGTGCAGTTCCGGCAGCAAATCCGTTCCGGCGATGTACAAAAAGCTTCCAGCGGCAAAAGCGATAAAAAAAGGGGCAATTCCTTCCATTAGCGTGCTGAAATATAAAGCAAATCCCGCTCCCACGAATGTCGTAAGCGCCGTCACGAAATTATAAAACAATGCTCTTTTCTTTGTGAAGCCGCCTTTCAGCAGAATTCCAAAATCCCCGATTTCCTGCGGCACTTCATGCAGAAAAACCGCGATTGCGGTTGAAAAGCCGATTACGTTTCCCGAAATAAAAGCGCCTGCAAGTATTATCCCGTCAATGAAATTGTGCAGCGCGTCGCCATAAATGCTCATGTATGTGAATCTCTGGCAGGCTTTTCCATGCTCGACGTGGTGGCAGTGGTGCCAGTGGATGAATTTTTCCAGCACGAAGAATGAAACCATTCCAGCAAGAATCGTTATTGAAATTTCAAGTGAAAACCCGTTTTTTCCAAGTTCCGGAAGGAGATGGATGAAAACGTCCCCGAGAAGAGCGCCTACCGCAAACGCAACCATTTCTCCGAGCAATTTCCCGATTTTTTTTGAGTTTACCGCAAATGAAAATAAGCCTATCAGCGAGACGAGGGAAATTGCCAGAAGAGACAGGAAAAGTTCAATTAACATACTATGAAAGTGAATATGCCTGTTTTTATCTTTTTGCTTTTTTTAAAATAAAAGCAATCATTGCGCCGCTTTCGGCTGTTGCCAGCTGCATTATTCCAAACGTCGAAACGAATACGATTGGGATAAGCGAGAATGAAGCGAGCATTGTTGCAGAACAAAAAAGCAAAGCGGTTTTTGCCAGTGCCCCCCCGGTAGCAGAAATGAAATAATTTTTTTTCTTTTCAATGAAAAGTTTTTTTGTTGCAAGCATCAACAAAAAGTTTCCCGCCCAAATGAAAGGGAGCATCAACGCGATTGCGGCTGTTACGCCGCCGAAGAAAAACCCTGTTAAAAAAATTGTCGTGCTCGGGATGAATGAGAGGAAAAAAGTTTTTTTGAGGGAATAGTTCAGCGCGGCAAGTATCAATATTGTGTTTACAAATGCGCCCGTTATCAATTGATTGTTGGATAAAAGCGGGATAATGATTAGACCGGTTGCATAAAGCATTATTTGTTTTGTTTCAACCGACGCCTGCGATGAGAACAATTTTTTCATTGGATTTTTCAGTTTATCTTGGATATTTTGTGGATTGAAAAGATTTGCCATACTGAAATAAAATTAGTCCAATTAAGGATTTAAACCCGCCTGCCGCCGGGGGCAGGCCGGGCTGCTCACCATCCGTAAAATTTATGCGATTATCAATCTTCCCTTCGGTTTGCCGGCAATCACCGCAAGCTTTTGGAACTGTATGTCATCCCCCGTGTTAAAGTCGCTCTTATTTATCCCCAAAACCATGAGTGTTACCTTTGCACCTTCTTTTACGCAGTAATCATCGCCATAGTTCGATTCCAGGCTCTGTATTTTTGCATTCTTTTCCGGAATGCACATGTTTACAGAAAGAGCCCCTTCAACGAGTGTTCCTATTACGCAAACGGCTTCTGTTCCGTAAAATTTGTCGGTTTTAACAACCTTCAATTTTCCTTTGCCTATTGCGTCAGCCGCGCTTGGATTCCTTCCGCCGAAAGTCAGCTTTATAAGACTCAATTTTTTTCACCGTGTTGGAGTTGTGCCTTCAGTTGCAGTGCATCTCTTTTTTGGTGCATTTAATAGAAGGCAACTAATGTTAGTTGCGCCCCCGCTAATAAGGATGCATTATGGAAAAAGCAAACCTCTTGTTTTCCAAAACTTAAGGTTTCAAACCAGCCTTTTTTACAAAAAGGCTGGCGAAAAAAACTAATCGCCCTTTGAGAATCGTATTATTTATTGCACTTCTTCAAGGAATACGCGCCCTAATCCGATTTCCGCAATCCTATAATTTTTGCCCATGAAATTTATTTCGGTGCCGATATCGGCAGGCTGGTTGAATGTGACGTAGTATTCTATTCCATTTTTTCCTATTGACAAAACAACCTCGCCCGGATAAAAGCCGTTTGCGATTGTCTGATTTCTCGCGGTTGCCTCAAGCATTATTTTTTCGCTGTACACATCATTGGAGCTTATATCCCAAATGAATTGATTTGAATCCTGTATTTTGTTTCTCAGGAATAATTCAATTGGGTTGGAAATGTTTACAGTTGTGTGCGCCATGACCTTTGTGTAAAGCGGAACGTATGCTTTTCCAATTCCCTCGCTGACCGTTACCTTTGTGCCGTAAGTAGTGTATCCCTGCAGCAGCTTTGTGGATGCCGCGGTTGTGTATTCATTTAGGTTCCAATGAATATATTCCGCCTCATTGTCCGCCGTGCTGCACCTTGCTTTATTATTTGTGCTGTTTACGAGCAAATCATCCGACGTCCCGAGATAAAAATCTACTCCCTGCGGATTGTCATAATCCTTGAGTGTCATTTTTGAAGTGAATTCGTAAGAATCCCCATCAGACGGCATTATTGAATAGCCGGCCCCGGTAAGAACATTTAACGTGGTTAAATCCGGCAGGTAATACGGCCTTTGGTCCGGCGTGGCTGATGGGATGCAGGTGCTTCCGACCTCAAGAATGCCGCTTCTGCTTGCAGATTTAACGCGGAATGACTGGCTGGACAGTAAAAGCCATGCCTGCCCGGTTGTTTTGTCAACCCCTAGGGCATATTTTGGCGACATGCTGGTTGTATTTACCCAGAAGCTTAGGGTTGTTTTTGTTACGCTTTTGTTTGAATATGAGATGTCATTGTAACCTGCCGGAGGGTTTTTCCATGGGTCGGGAATTGCCGCGGCAGTTCTAGAGTAAGGCCAGTACCTGGCAACATCCTTTTCAGTGTTTTCAAGCTTAGCGAGATAAACAACAAATGGGGTTCCTGAAATCATTATCTCGTTAAGACCGAATCCCAGCTGGATTACTAATGGAACTTCTCTTTGGATTCCAAAAGTATCAGTTATTTTTAATGTGTTTCCGCCAATTGTTTCGGTTACTTCAGGGTTTTCCCCTTGAAGGCCTTCGTAAGTTATGTGCCCATAATCCAAAGGGAGTTTTATTGATTGGTTTTTTGCGAGGACGATTTTCTGTGTCGAACTCTCGTTTGTTGGTTGGTCATATGACCAATTATTCATTATTTCAATTGAGAGAAGTTTGACTTTATTTCCTTCCAAAACAGTGTTCGCGTGCCCAGTCCATTCTGGATTTGTTGTTTGCGCCGGATCGTACGGGAACACTTGGTCAGTCCTTATTTCTATTCCGCTTGTTATCCTCACTTTTGCGAAATATTTTTCGGTTTGCAGATTAAACGCAACCTCTTCAACGTATATTTTCGGATTGCGGTTAAAATAATTTGATCCGAATTCGTCGTTTAAGTAAGTGCCCGGCGCTTTTTGGACAATTTTTAGTAATGTGTAGTTGTTTTTTAGTGTCCATTTCCCTTGGTAGGGCATGTTTGGGCCCGTTCCCGGCTGAACCACATCAATAAATGTTATTGACAGTATTTCGCCTGCAAAATTTCCGCCTCCTTCAACAAATATTTTGTCCCCGATATTTAGCTCGTAAACTCCCGGAGAAATTATGCTACAATCATCGGAACATGTTTGAGGCGTTTCTTCTGCTTCGCATATTGAATTTCCGCAAGAACCTGAACTTATTCGCACAATTCTGGTTGCGCCGCCGATCGTTTCGGTACAGGTATTTTTTGCACTTACGCTTATTGTATACTCACCGGCTTGTGCATATTGATGTTCCGCAGGGAACCAGGAACATGAAACACTTCCGTCGCCCCATTCAAATGCAATGGGCCCGTTGAATATTGTTCCATTTTGGTCTGGGCCAGCGGAATAGTTTGCGCAGTATGTTTCGTCAAAGCTTCCACAGTTAGGCTGTGCAACGCCGTTTTGGGTCACAACAAGACCGTTGATTTCCGGCTCAAAGATCTGCACCGAAGGCGGCGATTGTGACGAGCAATCCGCTGAACAGTTGTCTTGGTTCTCTCCTATTTCACATCTTTCGTTTCCGCATACTGGCGGTTGGATGCACCCTGAAAATAAAATAATTACTGCGACCAATAAAACTATTCCAAGAAACCTTTTCAAAAAACCACCTCAAAAATCGGAAATCCTTCCCGAAGTATAGCGTTCTTCATGGTATTTATACCTTTCTTTTCAAACTTCCGGCTTCTCCAAAACAATAACGCTTTCCCTTACTTTCCCGATTTTTATCGACCTGTTTGCGTGGCAAAAAATTTCTCTTGCGGCAATAATATCGATTATTTTGAATCCAATCGCCTGCCCCAAATCGCACAAAATTTCGTCGCTCTGAATTATTCTATCTGGCAGGCATCCTCCAGCCACAACAATAACCATTTTCCCTTTCGGCTTTAAACAGCGGAAGCAGTTCACCATCACTTTTTCCATATCTTCAAAGTATGCCTGCGCAATCGGCGGAAACTTTTGAAAATTTTTGATTTTTATTTTTGTTCCCCTGATGTTTTGAGGCTCATCCCCGATGAAAGCCCTCAATTGCGTTTCCTGCACCTTGAAAAACAAAATAAGCTCGAGCTTGTAAACGGTAGTGTATTCGATTTTGTTCAAGTACGGCGGTGAAGTAATTATGGAACCAATACTATTTTCCTCGAGGTTGAAAACCCTTGCATCGGCTTCGATTACTTCCGGCTCCACCCCCTTCTTCCCCCTTTCCAAATCCCTTATCATCCTCTCGCATTTCCTCTCGAAAAACTTTTTCATTGATGGAACATTTTTTTTCGCCCTTCTCAGCGACCCCCCGACTTTTACCACCTGCGCCACTGCACCGAAAGAATCAACCATTGCCAAATAAAAAAAATCTCTTGCTTTTTCGTCTCCAATTTCCTCAATCTTTTTTTTCAAAAAATGCATTTCTTCCCAGTTTCCCCTGCTGATTATTTTTCTCAGCCTTTCGTCGCGCGGCGTCAACTGCTCGGGAGGAACTTTCATTTCCCTGAATTCGCCCAGCTTTTTTTTCAGCGTTTCAACTTCATAATTCCTTGTTTTTACTTTTGATGCAAGAACCGCGAGCGGCGAAACATCGCACCCGATGCTTTCAATGCCCATCTGTTTTGCGGCCAAAACTGTTGTCCCGCTTCCACAGAACGGGTCAAAAATGGGGCCTTCCAGGTTGTATTCCTTTACCAGCCACTCAACCAATTTTTTTGCGTACCCTTCCTTATAGTAGAACCAGTCATGTATCGGCTCAAACCTGTTCGGCGAGAAGGTAACTAATTCGGAAATGTTTTTCGGAATCATAATGAAGTTTCTGTGGATTCAATTAAAAATTGTTGCGGGTGGCTGCAGGGATTAAACGCCCCTAATATTTTCCGGCGATTATTTTACTTGTTCTCAGCCGCATCCTTCCGAATATTATTTTTGGAAGCCTGGTTCCGACAATGTCCCCGGTCATATTGATGTAAACGTACCTGTATTTTTCCAAGAACTCTCGCAAATCCCTGTTCTTTTTCTGTTCCTTGTAGAGCGCCCTGCCGACAAGTTTTGTCGCCCTTCTTACAAGGGGCACATTTTTAGCGTGCCCGATTCCGTATCCGATTGCGCCGCCCGCAATTGTGGCTTTAAAGTAAATTCCGGCCCCGCGCATTATTGATGTGTTTGTTGTGGCCGAAAGTAATGCGTTCCAAAAACCGTATAACTCGCCAACATGCGTGCCAATAGTGGTTTTTATAACGGTATTTTTCATCCCCTTCATTCTTGCCCTTTCCAGCACCTTGATTGCCCTTTCCGTTTCCTTTTGCTCTTTTGCACTCAAATTATTCGGAGTAAAGCCGCGGTAGAAACTTTCCCTCAACGGCTTTTTCCCACCCTTTTTTGTAGGCGGAGTGTTCCTCTCCAACAACCTTTTTTCACGCGCTTTCTTTACGGATTCGCTGAGCGGTTTTTTTCTTCTTCCAAACAGACTGTTGATTCTTCTCATAATGCCACTTAACAAATTAGCTTCTTGGTTGTATATAAACATTCTCTGTGGGGGGCATTTAGGCTCATTTTTTTGTCGTTTTTTTCTTTTTTCCGCCTGTTTGTTTCTCGGGAATTTTTATTTCAGGGAATAGGCTCTGGGCATTTTTGTAGCCGCAGTTCCCGCACTTGTATTCCCAAATATTGGCACTCACAAAGAAGGGGTTTGAGTTGTTTATTGAAAGTTTTGCGCTCCTGCACATCGGGCATACCCGGACATATTTTTCCGATTTTACCTTTTTCTTTTCAGCTTTTGTTTTTAATTTCATTTTTAGTCACCTTTTTTTAAGCAATTTATTCATTAGATCCCAGTCTTCGCCGATTACTATCGGCATGAGCGCGATTAATTCTTCTCTGTATGGCGATTGGGTTGGG
This sequence comes from Candidatus Iainarchaeum sp., assembly GCA_026397015.1. Taxonomy (GTDB): domain Archaea; phylum Iainarchaeota; class Iainarchaeia; order Iainarchaeales; family JAAZKV01; genus JAPLVR01. The sequence goes on along the minus strand of JAPLVR010000003.1, from coordinate 195,810 downwards.
ATCTCATTCATGAGGAATATTGGAATTCCTTTGTCAAAAGCCTTTCCCATCTCAAGGAAGGAGTTTCCTCCTATGTAACCTTTTACGCCGTCCTTGTCATAATTCGCCACATAGATTGCATCAGACTTGTCAACTTTTCTGAAATGGTTTTTGATTAGGTTGTATTGTATTTTTGCGAGAGCGGTTTCTTCAAGGTGATGGTAATCACGCATGCTCGGTAAAAACACTTCGTAACCCCTTTCTTCCAGCGCCTTTTTTATTGCGTATAATTTGTCAAAGAATCTGTAGCTCGAGCACAAGGTTATTTTCATTACCTAATTTTACAAGCTAAGCAATAAATTAGTTTTGTTTGCAGCTAAACCAGAAAAAAGGAATGCCCCTAGAGTTGCACACGGGGCGCTCAAGATTACGGTCAAAACTGTTGCTTGTCACAATTATAATTCAGCTAGTTGTGCGTAGAATGTTTTGTTTTCTTTTAGGTGTCTTTCAACCATTTCTTTAACGTCACTCCATTCAGCCATTGTTATTGGTTCTCTTTTTCCTTTGACTTTTATTACTTTCATTTTAGTTACCCCTTGTGTGGTTTGCTATCCACGTAATTATTTCCTCTAAATTTGTTTTCGGTTTTACTACCCAAACAACAACATTAAATCTCGATGTTTCTCCAACTTCAAGTTTTTTTCCATTCAGTTCAAGTAATGTAAGCATTGATTCATAAGCGGTTCTTTTATTTCCGTCAGTGAAAGCATGCTTTCTTGCAATGTCCATTAGCAATGTAGCGGCTTTTCTATCTATCCCTCTGGTACCGGCAACTTTGTACACTACGTGGTCTATTTCCCCCTCATTTCGCATTATTCCATCAGAGAATTTCTTGTTTATGTTAATTATTACCTCTTTGGAAAGCGTTCTTATACGAGTCTTTGTCATGCACAAATTCTGTAAATTACAGAATTTAAACATATCGTTCGGCGGTTTCGTCCGCTGGCACCGACACATATGCACTGCCTAAAGGCGGTGCAGTAATAAGAAAAAAATCCCCCTCCAGAGTTGCTACGGTGCCAGAATTATGGGCGGTGTAAGTACTTTCTCACTCGCTCTAGTCCTTCCTCAATTTTGTTTGCGTTAAGAGCGTAAGAAAATCTTACCCGTTCGTTGTCTCCAAACCAGGTTCCGGGGTAAGTGATAACCTTGTGGTATTTATGCATCTCATACACGAATTTTTCGGGGTTGTCGATTTTTGGGAAAACATAAAATGCGCCTTCCGGTTTCCACAAATCAAGGCCCATTTCAGTTAGCCCCTCGTATATCAAATCCCTTCTGCTCTTCCAAATCTTGACCTGGTCCCGTATAAACTTTTTCGGAACACTAAGCGCTTTCACTGCCATCTCTTGGGAAAGAATTGAAGTGTTCATTGAGCTATGGGACTTGAAATTAATCACTTTGTTTACTATGCCCAAGTCATTGGAGAATAAGTACCCTACGCGCAAACCGCACAGGTTGAATGTTTTTGAGAATGAATTCACCGTAATCACGTGCGGCCCTGAAAGAGAATAATTTTCTCTCTCATAAATCAAGTCCTTATACACTTCATCAGACACCAGAGGGATATCGAGGTCTTTTGTTATTTTTTCAATTTCTTTAAGCGCACTGATTTCTTGAATCACGCCGGTAGGATTGCTCGGAGAATTAATCAACACAGCCTTGACCCCCACAACTTTTTTTCTAAAATCCCCCATATCAATTTTCCCCTTGACGGTATTTACTAATACGGGTTCAAAATTGTTTAGCTCTAGTAATGGTTTGTACGAATAGTAGTATGGCGTGTGTATCAGTATTTTGTCTTTTGGTTTTGCAAGTACGCGAAAAATAATATCCAGCGCTTCCGAAGACCCGTTAGTTATAACAAAATGCTCTTTGCTAAACAAGGGGTTTTCTTTCGCAAGCGCTTCCCTTAATGTGTCCTGCCCGGCAACAGGCCCGTATTTGAATGTCCTGTGCAACCCTAAGCCGGAAAAAACTTCCTGCGGCGGAGCAAGGTCAGGTTGGCCCGAACCAAAAGAAATAATCCCCTCCTGAGAAGCCCCGATAAAGTTGGCGGGGCGCAGCAACTTGGAATAATCCAGAATAGGCTCAGTCGTAGCATCTCGCATTGATTTATTCATGACTAAATCAAACAAAGAATTGTATAAAAATAAATCCCCTCCCCGATTGCTGCAGTCGGGGCCGTTCCGCATATTTATTTCTTTTTCTTATTCCCATTTTTTTGTTTTTCAGGGATTTTCATTTCCGGGAATTTCTTTTGCCGAAAAAGTAAATACAGCCCTATTAAAGCGGCTAATATTTCCAGAGTAAAAAATGGCCAGTAGTAAGTTAAATATTCCAAATTTGCAAAGGTGCTTGTGATTGCCGTAAAGTAAAGGTTTGAGATGAAATATGTTGCAATCAGCAATCCTATAATTTTGAGTGCTAAAAACTGTAAATCAAATAAAAACTGCGGATCAAATAAAAACTTTAAACCAAATTTTTTATTCAAATAAAATCACCACTCCAATCTAAGCATAAGTCGTTTGAATTATATAAATGTAATCCCCCCAGAGTTGCACGCGGGTTGTTCTTGGTTGGCAGTTTGCTTTTCATTTTCCGTTGCCTAAGTATTCTTTTGCTCTTATTATTTTTATTTCTTTAAATTCTTTTATTTCAAGCAAGTGTTTGTCTCCGCTTACGATAAAGCTTGCTTTTGCTTCAATTGCCGTATCAATGAATTTGTTGTCTGATTCATGTGCCGTGATTTTGTGTTTTTCTTTTGGCACAACTATTTTTGAGTGTGTGAGGTATTGTTCTAGGATGAATGTTCTTGCTTCTTTTGCTGTTCTTTTTATTATTTCTTTTCTGTTTAGCACGTCAATTATTTCTTGGATGATTTCTTTGCTTGTATAGTTGTCAATTTCTTCCTGGATTAGTTTTTCGAATAGTTTTGCCGATTCGCCGTGCTTTCCTATTAACGCTGAAATTATTATGTTTGTGTCTAGGACGAGTTTTCGGCTATCGAACTTTGTGTATGAGGTCATTGATTTCATCCTCTGAAAGCTTGCCTTTTACTTCTTGCCTTATTTTTTGGAATTCTTTCACCATTTCTTGCCTGTTTAATTTTTTGAGGATAATCGTGTCAGTGTTCACTGGCGTTACTGTAAACAGTGTATTTTCCTTGCTTTGGGTGAAATCCCTTACTTCTTTAGGTATTATTATTTGCCCTTTTGTGGACATCTTTGTTGTTTCAACTATTGGCTGCATCCAATCACCGTTAATACTGTATTCAAACTAATATTTAAGGATTTCTTACAAGTAAGATTGCGTGTTTTTTGCAGTTGAGGGGCGTGTGTAGTAAAAACAAGAGTTTGTGGTCGAACTAGTTTAGGTGGTGCCCCTCTAAAGGGAATTCCCCCTTCTCGACTGCCGCAGCCAGCGCCATTCTGTAGATTAGCAACAAATTACAGAGATTTTCTTTTTTTCTTCAGATCAGCTGTAATTCTATTAGCGGTTGCTCGTTGTTTGCTTGCAATTTGTAACATGCCTGGATCTTTTTCACCAGTAAGTGAATTGGGTTCCTGATTAATTCTAGAGTATCTTCTAAAGTCCCGGGCAACTTCAAGTTGCGCTCTTCGCTCCGGATCCCTCTTCAAGCGTTGAAGCTTTTTCAATCGTATTAATCTTCTTAGTCCCATATCAACACAATATTTTTTAATTAATATAAATCTTTGCTAATTGATTGAATTGCACTATAAGTGTAATCCCCCCTCCCAGAGTTGCACCGGGGATCTCTCGGTAGCTATTCCTTTTACTCGTATCAGCAATCGCTGAAATAAAAGCATCCTAAAATTTCTTTTGGGATGATAGCACTTTTCTTTCGAAAAGAAAAGGGCTATATCTACAGCCGAGCGTTCAAGCTACTAAACTAAGGGGGGCAACTGCTGCAGCCAGTTGGCATCTGAGCAGCATCTTCGCTTTCGCTCGATGCAGCATACTTCGCAAATGCAACTGCCACAAACAATTGGTTCTCCGCTTTGCGGACAAAACCCTATAATTAGTTGCTGCTTTGTTTTTAAAGTTTTATCCTTGACTTTTGAAGCCGGTTAAAGCTTCAACTTTGAGTAAGCAAACGGCCAGATGAACGTTACAAATAATCCGGCGGTGAAGAATAGCACAGCGCCGACTATTCCCCCGATTTCATACGCGAAAAAGCCGATTGCTGCAAGAAGTGCGGTTCCGATTAAAAGTATTAGGGGCCTGTTTTTTGCGTCGTATATTTTGTGCCCCTGTTTGTGAAGTATAAAACCAAAATAATACCCGAGAAGCGTCTGTGCCTCGTAAAGGGCGCTCGGAAGCAGTTGAATCAGAAGAATGGATGCGATGAAAATTATTGAAAGGAGGAAAGGCCATTCCATCTTGACAAGTTTTACCAGATTTATTTTTACCATTCTTTCTTCGTAAATCAGAACCGCCTTTGCAATGATGTAACCCAAAAAAAGCCCGACAATTGCGTCGCTGAGGAAGTGGACGCCCAAATAGATTCTTGAAATCGCTATCAGAATTATTGCCGCGAGAAGGAGTGCCTGAAGAGGTTTTAATTTTCCGACCAATTTTTTTTCAAAGAACGCGTACATCGCCCCGCCTATTGCGGCGTGGCTTGAGGGCATCGAATAGGTCGTGTCCTGCATTTCAAGTATTTCAATTCCCGCCGGCCGCGGCCTCGCAATCAGCGTTTTAACCCCGGTTGAAATTACTGCGACCGCCACGATAAGCGAAACCAGTATTGCGCTTCTTTTTTCCTTTCCGAGCCAGAAAAGCCATGCAGCCGCAACGAACCAAATTATCGGGTGGCCGAAGAAAGTCACTATTTGAAAAAATAAGGTAAGCGCGGGGCTCATGAATCCCTGCAAAATTTGGTTGGCAATTATTTCGTCGAACATTTACAGCACTTTTTTTCTCAGATGAATTTTTATTTGATATTTTTGTTTGATATTATTTTTATTGGATTTTTTTCTAACCTATTTTAATTTATCGGGTTTTTTCTAACCTATTTTAATTTATAGGGTTTTTTCTAACCTATTCAACTTTTTTTTTCTTGAGCCTTTTCATTCCGGGAATATCGATTTCCGAATAATCAACCATGAGCCCGCATTCTTTCAGGGCCTTTTTTGTCGCATAAACCCTGCAGAATTGCTGCAATTCCTTTTTTTCATTCGCCTGCAAATTTGGAAGCTCAATAATTTCGTTTATTACGGCAGAAATTTTTCTCGAATTGATTTCTTCAAGCGCCCTTGCCGAATCCCCTTTTCCGAATGCAAGTTCTTTTACCGCCGCGTCCAGCTTGTCGAGCGCGACTATTTTTCTTAAATTTGATTCTACTTTCGAATCAAGGCTCGTTGAAAGGCCAGCAAGAAACTCCGCAACCGTTCTCGGATTAGTTTGCCCTGTTATCTTTATTTTTTTTATTGCCTTCCAATCCTCGTAATTCGAAATGAATTGTATTGAACCCTCCATTTTTTTCACCCTTTGTCTCAGATTTATATTTGCTGTTAGAAGTAATGCCTGTTTTGTTTAAAAAAATTCCTGTTTAAAAAAACTCCTCACTCCAATAATTTCAATGAACAAGGAAAGTCTTTTAAGGGAGTTCAGGAAAAAGCAGTACCGTTTCTTCGGCAACGGCGATGCCGCAATTCAGGTGTGCGAGTGGAACAAGAAAGCGCTCAGGGGCAAGGGGCACTGCTACAAGCAGGACTTTTACGGCGCGCACTGCATCAGCTGCCACCAGATTACTCCGAGTGCTTTGTGGTGCAACAATTCCTGTGTCTTTTGCTGGCGCCCGATGGAATATATGCGAGGCAAACCCCCTTCTCCGCTCTCTCCGGAAAAAATGATTGAAGGGTTGATTGAAGAAAGAAAAATTCTTATCAGCGGATTCAAAAGCAGCGGCGCTTCTGCAAGAAAAAGATATGACGAAGCGATGGAGGAAAAACACTGGGCGATTTCTTTGAGCGGCGAACCCACCCTTTACAAAAAACTTCCCCAGCTGATTTCACTTTTGAAAAAAAGACCAAAAACAGAAACGGTTTTTTTGGTTTCAAACGGCCAAAACCCAAAAATGCTTTTCCAGTTGTGGGAAAAAAATTCCCTCCCGACCCAGCTTTACATTTCCATAGCGGCTCCAAATAAAGGGCTTTACAGAAAAATCACATGCAACACCGAAAAAAACGGCTGGAAAAATTATTTGAAATCTCTCGCGCTTCTGAAACTGCTTCCGTGCAGAACGGTTATCCGCCTAACACTCATAAAAGAATTGAATTATTCCGAGGAAACATTGTGCGAATTTGCGGAAGTTTTGGAAGCCGTTCAAAGCGATTTCATCGAGGTTAAAGCGTATATGAATCTCGGCTTTTCAAGGCGCCGCCTGAAGTACGAGGCAATGCCTTCCCACTCCGAGGTGAAAGCATATTCGGAACAGCTGCTCGAAAAGATGCCTTCCTATGCATATGAATCAGAAAAAAAGGAGTCAAGAATTGTTTTGCTGAAAAAAAGGAAAAGCCGCTTTAAAACCAAAATAATTGAAAGGGATTAATGCGTTTGAATTAATGAATTCCGCAGAACAACATGCATATATATATGAAAGAGAAATAATAGTTATAGCAAGATTGCATATAATAGTTACAGCGAGGTTGCAGGTTTTTGAATAATTGTTGCGGCAAAATTGCGGGTTTTCAGTGGGAAAAATGGCTTCAAAAAAGCGCTCAAAGGGTTCTGATAGTTATTATGGTGACATTGAAGAAGACTATTCGCCCAGAGAATACAAACCCTCTTTTTACGGCGATGAAGAGGAAGAAAGCGCGGAAAAGGAAGGGCTTTTGACCAAGTTAGAATTTTTTTTGGAAGATAAAAGAAATCAGCTTATCGTTCCTGTTGCAATCGTTGTCGCAATAATAATTTTGCTCGTTTTAATGAATCCGGGAAATTTTTCCGGTTCGGGTGCATACTCGTTTACCGACGACTCAGGAAATGATGTTGCCGGAACGATTCAGCATTTCCAGGACGGAAAGGCAGACAAAACAATTAATTCAAAAGGCCCGCCGTTGGAAGCAGTTATGGTTTCAGGCGATTCCTCCGCAAGAGTTTCCCTGCGCATCAAGGGCGAGCCGCTGGTTTCCCCAAATTCAATAATAGTTAAGGCGGAGGGAAAAAGCACCGACGGCAAAATAGTGTGGCTGGTTGAAAATGCTGCTGTGGATGCGAATGGAAGGATTTCCTTTGACCTCTTTCCTCCCGAAGGATTGCCGCCCGGAGAATACGATGTCAATGTTCTAATTACCGTTCTCAATCCCGATACGAATGAAACAACAATAATAACGATTCCTGTCCACGTGACAATAAAAGATTACTTTTCAAACGGCTGCCTCGCGCTCAACAAAAGTTCGGTGAGAGAATCAACTCCCTTCGGAATGCTCGAAACGGATTTCAAACTTAAAGTAAGTTGCGACACAAAGGCGGATTTGAATGCTTACGTAAAATGGAACAGCAAACAAATGGGGACAGTCGAGGTGGTTATGGCGGATAAGAAAGGAGAATTAATGGGAAGAACGCTCTCCCTTTCTCCGGCGCTTTTAACAAATTCCGCTACGAAAAGCGATTACCCCGCAAAAATAATTTTTACCCCTTTTGTCGAGTATGCGGGGCAGAAAGCAAATTTTTCGGTGATGTTCGGCTCGGACCAAAACGGAGTCGGAATTAATTTTGATGTTGCATTGGACAATTTAGAGCAGTGCGTAAAGTTTTCAAAATCAGAATTAGTTATTCCGAAGGGCGAAGAAAGCGCGGAAATTACAATTGACGCTTCCGCCTGCAGCTCCGACTCAATAGCGTTCTATATCTGCGACGGCGATGATGGGTGCACCGGCGGCGCGAGCGAGGGCTCAATTGACATTTCTCCGGCTTCATTCAGCCTTTCCCCCCGCGGCAATTCCAAAAAAACAATTATGATTACAAAAGGAGAAATTCCGGGCGTTTACGGCTTAACAGTTCACGCAAACATTGTCGGCTACAAAAAAGCATTCATTGCGGAAAAAGAAGTTTTTGTTGAGCCAAGCGATGAGATGCTTAAGCCCGATAAGTTTGTGATTTCTCTGCTTGGAAATGGCACGAAAGATTCCATTCGCGTCTCCAACCCGACTCTTGCGGAAGACGTTCATGTGAATGCAAGCATCTGCGACATTTATGCAAATGCAGGCGAAGCATTGTCCGCTGATTCAAATTCAGGCGGAAGCGGTTCTACTGATGTAAATAGTTCAAGCACATCAAAAGACACTTCCACCGGTGGAAGCGGCTGGTGGAACAACTTAGGAAAAGAAGCAGGCGTCGGAAAATATCAGGCGTCCCTGACAGAAACTCTGAAGCAAATTGATGAGGCGCGCGCAACGGCGCAGGCGTTTTCCGCTCCGCGAAATGCTTTGATAAAAAAAGCTTATTTGGATTCAATAAAAGCTCATGAGGAAGCCCTCAAAGTAAAAGATGCCGCGCAATCCGCTGTCGATGCTGCGCAAGCTGCAGTTGATTCATTTGGGGAAGGAACGGATTACGGGAAGACGGTTGCGACAGTTCAGTTAACATTGGCGCTTACGGAGTTAACCGCTCAAGGAGCTGTTTGTGTTGTGAACTGGGGATTGTTCACTGGAGGGGATTATGCAGTAAACATGTACGTTGCTTCTGTAACTGCGGCGGCTATTGCAGGTTCGGTTTGTGGGCCATCTGCTGCAACAGCCGGCACACTGATTGCAATTCCAGCTGCTGGCAAAGTCGCTTCTTCATATGTCACTGCAAAAACCGCATATGAAATAAGTTATTTTGAAGGTTTTTTGTTAATTCTTGATAGTGTTACGAGCATGATGCAAGCAGTAGATTCAGTGATGACATTGTCTGAGGGGGACGGAAAAGCAAGTGCGGATGAAACATTAGAATTTGCAAAGGCTTCGTTGGAATCCGCCAATGCGGCAGTTGAAAGTTCCAAAAATGCTGTAAATTATGCCCAAAAAGCATTGGAAGCTGCTGCAATTGATGCTTTCTACTCTGCATCAAGCGATGATGCGGATGCTAAAAAATATTTGGAAATGGCAAAGGGCGCACACGAAGAAACAATAGCAAATTTGGAAGCGGCAACTGAAAGCTTGAATTCGGCAACGGATGCGCTTGATGATTTGGAAGAAACCAATGAATTCGGAAAAAGTGAAATTATTGATGTTATTGATGGGCTTTCGCACATTACAACGGTGTTGTATGTGGCGAGATTGTCTGAACTTTACACTGCACATACCGCTATTGGGAGTGCCCAAGCAGAAATGGTAGTGGCTACCGGAACCGGAGGAATTACTGTTATTGCGACAGAATGTTTAAAGTGCAGCGGCGACGAAAAGTGTGCGGCGGCATATGCGAAGTGTCTTTTAATCACAGGTGTTGGTGGTTCTGATCCTGCTTTAAGGACGAAACTTGCTTCGATTAGCAGTGGCTTAACACTTGAAATGGTGACAAGCACCTTGGATATTCTTGTTACAGCAGGAGACGTATTTGCAGTATTTTTAAATATGATGAAAGATACCGGCGCAGACATTGACGGCGCCAAATCGGCGTATGAATCAACGATTTCAACTTATGGAGATGTGATTGATGTGCAGCAAAAAGCAATTGATTCTCTTGATGCGGCAATAATTGCGGCGGGCGAGCTTTCAAATGATGAAAAAGCTTCAAGTGATGCTGCAACTTATTCCAGCGCCAACTTCGCGGATTCTTCTTACAACAAAAAAAGATTGGCTGGTTTAATCGCTTCCGCAGTTTCGCACGGCTACATCGCAGGCGCATATGAAGGCGGCGTTTACACGACCGCGGACACCGGAACGGCTTTAACCGGAACGGGCACAGGCTTGAATACCGGCAACATAGGCACCTCTTCCCAAACTAATAAATTTAATTCAAATAAAATTTTGCTTGCGGGCGATTCCGGCAGCAGTGATTCAACAAGCGCAGAGGATGAGGCGGCCAATTTCACAGAAGGATTAAACAAGTCTTTTACTCAGGATTGCGCCAACAGAATTGATTTGGGTTTAACTGATTACGTAATTAATTTGGTGAAGGACGGCAAGCCGATAGGGGTTTCAAATGAGGGCGTCGGCGCGACTTGGAGTTTCAGCGATGCGAAAATGTTTGATGTTTTTGAGAAGCAGGAAGTCGGCGTAATTTTCTCAAATAATGGTTTGGTGAAAAACGGTTACGGGACAGTTACTTTGAATGCAACGAAGCACATTCACGGTCCGCTGGCAGAAAGCACTGATGGAAACGGCGCAGATTCAAGCACTTCTTCTTCAACAGAAGGCGATGATTCAGGACTTACCGTAACTACTGTGAAAGAGAAACCAAAAAGCAGCGGTAATGAAGAAGGCGGCGAAATTGTGAAAATTGACGGCCAGCCTTTCGGCCCTTTCAATATTCCGGATGCCTCGACCGAAACCGTTTCAAAAAAATTCCATTTCAAATTTAATGCTGCGCCAAGGGTTGAAGCCGCAACAGGATTGAAACTTGGCAGCTGTTCAAACGGTTTAACTAGGGGCGCGGAAGGAAAGGACGCCCTCCCGAATATAAATCTCTCGTGGAAATGGGATGGGTTTGATGATTCAAAGTATTTGGACGCCGCCCAAATGTCAATTGTTTTGAGCAAAAAACTTACCGCATTTGATGAGGCGCTGAAAAGCATTTCCGCTTCCTGTCCGCCAAATCCTTCTCTTGAAGTGCTGCAAATCGTAAAGCCGAGTGAATACTTACCAAAAGATTTGCCGAAGTGTTACCTCCCTCTTACCACCCGCTTGTACGACGGCAAGCCCGCGCTGTATTATTTCGTTTCAGGCAATGCAGACGAATTTGAAAAGATTTTGAATTTCAACGTCAAATTGATGAAGGATGGTTTCGGGACAAAATTCCAGCAGGATTTCACGAAAGAATACACTACAAAAATACTGCTTTCGCACCCCTCATTTACGGATTCCGACAAGGGGATGGCAAAATATTTTAGGGGTGCAAATTGTTATTACAGTTCAGAAGCCGCGGGTTTCTCTGCTTCGGACAGATTTGTTGTTCCCGATGCGGGAGAATACAGTGTGAGACTGCTTGCCGATTTGAAAGACACTGGGCTCTTTTCTTCAGGAGCGCCAAGCGCAAAAATAATTTTCCAACTCTATCCTGTAAAGCCAATCAACGATTCTTTTAGCGTCTTCTATTATTCCCCTTTTGACGGTGCAGTAGGAATGGAAAGTTCCACAGATGTTATCCCAGAGGATGGAAATGTTTATGACGCAAATTCGCCGGGTGTCGCGGACCAAAATTCTCCGGGAACGGATAAAAACGGAATTGTAGTTGTTGGCGGCGTTTCAAAGCGCGACGGCTACGGATTCGGAATTTCCGGCGGGAATGACGATTATTTCAATGTTGACAATAAGGGAAGCATAATTGAATCAGGCTCAACAGCCCTTTTGAATATTCCTTACCGCAACGCGAAAAGCCTTTTCGAAATAAACAGCCTAAATTCGATGAGAGGAAAGCTTTTTGATTACAAGTATGCGTACAACCCGAAGGGCGGCACCGATGCGAATTCATACATAACATTTGCACCCTCTTTTGCAACGCCGCTGATAGTTTCAACGCACGCAAATTCGGGAGAAAAGGCGCAGCTGCTTTACAAGCCCATGCGCGACTCAAAAGACATTAATTCAACAAGCCCCGGCTTTTTGCTTTTAACCGGAATCGGCAATGGAAAATGCAGGGACTTTTCAGGAACTTCCGCAGCAAAGAATTATTTCCTTTATCCGGATTCCAAGTTTGGAGGATATTACGGGCTCAAATTTGATGAGGCTGTTCAGGGCGGCGACATTTATTTCAAGACAATCATTTATTCCCCAGTTTCTGAATCATATTCGATTCAGCCGATTCAGGGAACCTCGCTTCATACTCTTCAGGGAAGCAACGCAAATTCCGCTCCGCTTAAGGGAATTGGCGGAATGGTTTTCAACGACGAGACAAACAATTCCCGCATTTTTAGCCTTGAAGATTTGTTCGATGCAGTTAAACAGGGCGATGTCTGCATTTCGAATATGGGCAACCGCGCAATGCTGTTCTGGAACGAAGGAAGCCTTTCAACTGCTGATGCCTCCAACGGGCACAGCCTCTCCTCAAGGGAAGATTCGCTCTCAGCCGGCTGCATAAAATAATTTTCGAAGAAAAATAGGGTTTGGCGAAAAAGAAATTTTGCCCGAATGGTTTTTATAAAAAAATTCCCTTCAGAGCCTATTTGTTTGTGTTTTTTGTAAGCAGGTAAACTCCTATCCCGACCAAAAGAACGGAAAGCAAAATGCTCAGCCCCTGTTCAAAAATTCTGAATGGAATATCTATGACTTCCATTCCGGAAAGCACAAAATAGCTTCCGGCCAGCAGCGAAGCCATTCCTATAAGAATTTCCCTCGACTCTCTTTTCTCAGCCATAAGAACCTAAATAATTCCCTTGCAGAAGTATAAAAGGCTTTCTTTTGGTTGAAAATTTGCCGACTTTTTCTAGCCTTTTTTGGCCACAAAATGGTCTTCCTTTTTCCACGCGGGACTGCTTATTACAACTACTTCCAATTTCTCTAAAAAGCCGCCCTTTGCAGAATGAACTTGGTTTGGCTTTATTGTAATTAAATCTCCTTTTCCAACCTTCGCAATGTTGCCGTCTATTGTTATTGTTCCGCTGCCGCCCGATATGAAGTAGTGTTCTGTGATTTTTTTGTGGTAGTGGGAATTGCTTTCTTTTATTTCAGCGTAAGCAATCCCCTGCGCGCCTTTTCCGCTTGCAAAATTAAGTTCCCAAATTTTTTCTTGCCCCTGATTTATCGCGGGGATTTTTCTTTTAAACGGCATCGAAATCACAAAAAGCCTCGGGAGGGATTCGAACCCCCGACCGGCACGGAAGCCTCGTAATCATTAAGAACCGACGAATAATATAAATTTATTGCATGGAATTTTCTGGGCATCATTTTGGAAAAACGCCCGTTGATGAGTTTCCATTGACAGAAGAGTTGTGCGAATTTATTGGCGCGGTTATTGGGGATGGATGCGTCAGCGGTTACACTAAACAAAGCGGCAAGCCAAACTATCACATAAGCGTCACAGGTGATGCTAATCTTGATAAGGATTATTTAGTAAACAGGCTTGCCCCACTTGCTAGGAAACTCTTTGGCGCAACCGCCAACCCAAGTTTCAGAAAAGATTCAAATGCAATAATTCTAAATATTTATTCAAAGTTCGCATTTTCTTTGCTGACCGAAAGGTTTGAATTTGTCCCGGGAGAAAAAACGCTAACCGTTAAAATACCTGAAGAAATATTGGTTTCTAAAAAAAGTTTTATTTATGCAGCAATAAGAGGAATAGCCGATACGGATGGATGCGTTTACATTGACGAAAGAAATATTTACAGAAAACCATACGGAAGAATACATTTGGTAACATACAGCAAGCCTTTATTTTCACAATTAAAAGAGATCCTTTCGGCAGATTTTTCGATTTATTGTTCCAAGTCAAAAACCGATTGGAACGACAGATATGACATTGTGATTTATGGCAACGGGCAGATAAAGAAATGGGTTGAATTAATTGGTTTTTCCAATGAAAAGCATCTTAGAAAGGTTAAGCACATTTTAGAGCCAGAGGAGGGATTTGAACCCCCAACCCGCACTTTACAAGAGTGCAGCTCTACCGTTGAGCTACTCTGGCAAACACATTAATCCAATTCCTTTCGGATCTAAATAGATTGAGCCTTAATTACTTTTTAAAACTTTACATTTGCAGATTTTCTTAGTCAGCTTTTTATGGTCTATTTGTTTTTTTGTTCAGTCATACATCTTGAAATGATGTCCCTCACTTTTTCCGCGTTTTCTTTGTTCACGCCGTCAATATGGGATAAAAATGCAGAAGTGTTCGTTACGGTTGAAATATGCACGTCATAAAGCCCGAACAACCTGTCAAGAATATCCTGATCTACAAATACATTTTGAATCATCTTGAAAGGGAGTATTATTTCGTTTGAATTTATTACGCCCTTTCTGATGAATACTGCGTCGATTGAGACATTGTAGTAATAACCTTTCAGGTACAGCCACTGGTGGATGAGTATTATCAAAATGAGTAAAATCAGTGCCATAACAATCAAGCCTGCGAAAACAGCAAAGTAAGGGCTGACACTTATTAATGCAATGATAATTGCAGCGATAATCACGAGCCAGAGGGACCTTACAATAGTTTTTTTCAAAATTTTTCTTTTTTCAAGAGGAAATCGTTTTGAGATTTCCGGCACAAGTTCAGTCAAATTTACCGACAAAAAATCAAATATTTTATCTTTAAGCTTAAGCGCATTGCCGAAATCGAGTGCAGGAATAATATTGAAGGAAACATTTGAACCCCCCTGTTTTGTATAAACAGTCATTTCACCCGCTTCGATTCTTATGTTGCCAAGGCCGACAATTTTATCGAAAAGACTTCTGTTCAAGATTATGTCCTGTACTTTATAGAACGGAACGGTGCTTCTGTAAAATGACAAAAATTCTGAAATTATTTCAATCCTTGTTTTTCCAAGCTTGTACTTGAAGGAAATTGTTCTGATAAGGAGGCTGATTGGGGAAATTACTATGAAAAACAGGATGTATATTATAAAATAAAAGAAAAGTGTCATTAGCGGCTGAAAAAAAAGTCCTGCTGTAAACCATACGATTGTGAAAATGATGGCAAACAAGTAAGGTATCGCTGTCGCCTTGAAGAAATGAACAGGCCACGGGTTGAGGACAAGTTCTTCATCCGCTTCGGAACCAGCTGCGGCTTTTTCAAACACTTTTGGGCTCTCCTTTTTTAATTTTTTCAAAGAATCCTCATTTATCCTATTCAGAACAAATTCTCTTATGAACTTTGCATCGTCCTGCCTTAGGCCCGAAACGTTTCCGCCAAGAATTGAACCGGCAGTCATCGTTTTTATGCTAAGCGTTTTCAGTCCAAAAATAATTTCAAGAAGCCCCTGCGATTCATCGACATCCTGTATGTTAGAGAACAGGAAAAGGGATTGTGATTTTGCAATAATTCCCTTTCTCACCTGAATGCCGTCCTCCTTTATTTCTATATATGTGTTTTTCACTTTCAAATAAACTATCCCGCCGATTAAGATTACTGCGCCAAAAAAAACGAGCAGAAAAAGGAGCGGGGTAAAGATCAACAGCCCGAAAAGCCAAATAAAAAGAAAAAAAAGGACAAAGCCCAACGCGGGAATAATGCTAAGCATGCTCGGCTGGAAAACCCTGTTTTCAATTGTCATAAAAAAACCTATTTTGTTTCTTTTATTTTTCCGAGCAGAATTTCGCGCATGACGTTGGCGTTCCCAATATTTACGCCGTCAATGTGCGCTTCCATTCCTGACATGATTGTTGCGGTTGAAACGTGCAGGTCCCACAGATTGAAGATTCTGTCAAAAATGTCTTGATCAACATAAACATCCTGCAGCTTCTCAAATGGGAGGGTGGTTTCTCTCGGCATAAAAACTCCTTTTTTTATGACCAGAAAATTTTGCCTAATGTCATAGTAATAGGTCTCATAATATTTCGTTTGATACCACCAGTTGATAGCCGTTATCAGCAAAAACAAAACAACGATTGACATAATCAATATTGTAGAAATTCCCGAGATTATTGGCGCGAGCGACAAAAGGACGGTTAATCCGGCAAATATGATTCCCCATATCAAATAGCCTATTTCGCTCGCGATAAACTTTTTCAGTATCTTTACTCTCTCCAACGGATATTGCTTTATCGTTGGAACGACATTTTCCTTGTCAACCATAAAAATTGCATTAAAAGGTTGATTTAAGTCCTTAATAAATATTTGCAATTAAGGGAATTTTTCTCGCATCGGCAGTACTGTCTTTTGCTTTTTAAAATCTTCTCAGCAGAGATTTTTCAATGAAACTGGACAAAAAGAAAAAAAGCCGAATCTGCCTCGCGTGCGGCGAGTGCTGCAGGCGCTATTGGATAACAATCCTTCCCGAAGAATCAAAAAGAATTTCCAAATTTCTCAAGGTTTCTGAAAATGATTTTTTGGAAAAAAACTGTGTTTTGTCGGTGAAGGTTTTTCCAAAAACCGTGCCGGGCCTTCTTACGTGCCCTTCAACTTTTTTTCCGAAAAAAATTTACAAATCGATTGAGAAAAAATTGGGTTTTTCCCCGCAGAGTTTTTTCGTTCTCCCG
Source organism: Candidatus Iainarchaeum sp. (assembly GCA_026397015.1). Taxonomy (GTDB): domain Archaea; phylum Iainarchaeota; class Iainarchaeia; order Iainarchaeales; family JAAZKV01; genus JAPLVR01. The sequence continues at coordinate 179,470 of JAPLVR010000003.1, read as the reverse complement.
CAGATTGCATTGAAAAGAAACGGGAAAAGGTGCTCGTTTCTTTTGAGGGGCAACAGCTGCAAAATTTATTCCGCCAGGCCGGAAGTGTGCAAACTTTTTCCATTCATTGTTCTTCCGGGATATAGGGAAAGTTATCCCTTTTGCGGGCTTTACAGGCTTGGGGAAGCCGGCTGCAAAAACCTGAAAGAAAACAGGAAACAGTTCAGAACCGTGCAAAAATATTTCAAAAAAATAGACAAGAACGGGTTCGAGGGCGTGTGGAAAACGCCTCCAAAAAATGGAAGGCTTTTCTTAAATGAAGAGGCGGTTGGAGAAATATCAATAAGCGATTTAAATGCAATATTGGCTTATTCGAACTCCGAATATTCCGAATAATCAAAATTAATGTAGCCTATTTGGATTATTTTTTTTGCTTCCACGTATCTTCTCTCAATCGAGGCGTCACTCCCGATTAAAACCTTCTTTTCGGCAACATATTCTTTCAGAAGCTGATTTAATATTTCGTTTGTTTTAATTGCGTATTCTTTCGGATTTATTGAGTCATTAAAATCCTCTGCCAAAAACAATTCAATTGAATTTGTATCTGTTGACAGTGCGAGAGAAATGATCGAATCATAATCCGGGTTTCCAATGTCAATTGCTATGTTCTGATTTACCTGCATTATCATTTCGAGCAAAGCGCTGAAGGCAATTTCTTTCAGGTAAACCTCTTTTTTTTGCGGCGAACTGTGTGCACTAATTTCCTTTTGTTTTAGCCATTCAAGATCCGCTTTTAACGAATAAAGGTAATCGTCGTCAAGAGTGTTTGTGTAATCTGTTTTTAGTTCTTCGTCGATTTGGGTTAAATAGTCGCTAATTGTCGCTTGGTTCTCTTCAAAAACGGCGCCGGCATAGGCTAGTTCCTCCCTGCTTGCAAGCGGGTTCGAAATCAGCAAAGCTATGAACAGAACAATAACTACCGCAGAAATCGCTGCGGCAACCGCCAAGCCCGGTCTTTCACTGAAAACTTTTCTTATTCCTTTTGGCTCAAACCCTTCGGCCGAAAGTTTTTTTCCCTTCTTCTTTTTTCCACTTTTCATTTAATCAACGTATTTTTGGCGCGGAAAGGATTTAAATAATAGGTTTGAGATTATATTTCGGTTATGATGGAAAGACACAGAAGGAAAGGCATAAAAAATTTGAAGCGTTTTGTAGAAAAGCTTGAAAATTCAAAAGTGCCTTTCGTTTATTTAATTCTTATTTTTTTTGTTTCAGTAACTTTGAGAAATTTCCTCGAGGTCCTGTTCAGCGGCGCCAAATTGGATACGTGGATGTTCCTGCACTTCTATCTTTATTATGCCGCGCTTTTTCTTGTGCTGGTTTTGTTTTTCCGCTTTTTTACAGGGGTTGAAATAAAAAAAATAGCACGAACCATTCTGCCTTTTTTTACGCTGATAATTTTTGCCCCGATTGTGGATATTATTCTGAGCGGCGGCAAGGGGTTCACAATATCCTATCTTTTGCCCGACATCCATAATGATATTTTAATCAGATTTTTTACTTTTGGAGGAGGCTTCGCGCCCGCGGGCATGACGCCCGGAATAAAGCTTGTTGCACTGGTTGCGCTGCTTTTCGCATTTTTTTATTTTTATTCAAAAAAATTAGGGTTTATTAAAAGTTTTTTTTGCATTTTTTTGATTTATGTTTGCGGTTTCTGTTTTTTGTTGGTTCCTTTTTTTCTCAAATTTGTTTCTGATTTTTTGGGGGTAAATTTGCTTGACAGTTGGGACATCGTTTTTTCAAGCATTTATGCGGTTTTGATTTTTGTGCTGGGCGCGCTGGTTTTTTATTTTTCCGATAAAAAAAGATTTTTCTGGTTATTAGGGGGCAAAGGAGGGTTGCGCCTTGTCCATTATGAATTGATGTTTTTTGCGGGCGTTTTTATTGGGCTCAAAAGCGGCGTTTTTGTTTTGTCCGGTGAAAATATTTTTCAGTTCGTTTTGATTCCAATTGGGATATTTTGTGTTGGAATTTCTTCTGCAATATTAAATGATGTTGCGGATTCAGAGTTGAAAGCCGGCAAGGCCAATGAAGGTTTAGCCGGAGGTTTCCTGCTGCTTGGGCTTTTTTATTCCGCAATTGCGAATTTTTTTTCCGCGGCCGTTTTGCTTTTCGGGGCATGCATTTTTTTCATATATTCGGCTCCGCCCTTAAGGTTGAAAAGGTTTCCTTTTATTTCAAAATTTTTTCTTTCTCTTAACAGCCTTATTCTTGTAATCCTTGGGTATTCTTTGGCTGGTAACCAAATAATTTCATTTCCCCTTTCAATAACGGTTTTCTTTCTCGTTGGAGTTTCGCTTGCAATAAATTTTATTGATCTTAAGGATTTGGACGAGGACAAAAAAAACGGAATAAAAACTCTCCCCGTTCTTCTCGGAATGAAAAACGCGAAGCTTTTAATCGGCACTTTTTTTGTTGCGGCTTATTTTTTGGCGTATTTTATTTTCAATAATCCGCTGCTTTTAATGCCGCTTGTGTTTTTTGCAGCTCTGGAATTTTGCCTCATTAACAAAGAAAATTATGACGAAAAATTGGTGTTCATCGTTTATTTGGCCAGCATTGTTTTCCTGCTTCCTTTTTATTAATTTTATCATTAATTTTCTATTTAAGGGGCATTAGTCTAGTGGTAGGATCGGCGCTTCGGGACACGGTTTCGCCCGTGTACAACGATTTACGCTGATGCGCTACTTGCAGTAGCGTTGTAGCGGCTGGCGAAAGGCGAGAACAAGCGTCAGGCGGGGGTTCAATCCCCCCATGCCCCATTAAGAAAAAAATACCCCGATCGGATTAAGGTTGTTTCAACCTATATTCCAAACTCGAATATGTTATGTATAAATAAATATATTTTTAAACGGCAATGTTTTTTCAAACCTAACTTTTTTTCAAATTGGATAAAAGCACCGAATACATTTTTTTTAGTCTTGGTTGCATAACTTTGTCAAAATATAATTCTAGCCCAGCATTATCCAATCCTCTTGTCTCATGCCAAAACCTAGCGCCTGTCTTTGGTTCATAGCAGTAAATAGCTGAATTAGTTCCTTCCATCGCACTATGATGCGTAATGTCAATTGGTGTTATTTCTTTATTCGTAAGAATTAATTTTTCTACAAATTTCTTGTCGTGTATCATATAGTTTCCCTTCTTTACTTCCTCTAAGTATTCTTGCTTGTAGCTGTTACTCAATTTTGTTTCGTGTTCAATAACTTCTGTTAAGTCATGATTTTGCGTAAAATAATCCCATACCTCTGCCAGTGTAAATCTGCATTCATAAACTAAATTTTCTAAAGGGACCTCAGCCTTTTCTTCTCTGTCATAATATTCAGGGTATTTTCCACTCATAAGGGCTTTGTAAAATAATCTCTTTTTTTCTGTCCAAAAACAACTCAAAAGAAACTGGGCGCAGATAATCAATGCCGAAAGTTTTTTTTTCTTTGTCTTATATTGACGAATAATGTCTCGCCCAGGGTCTGTTAGATGCTTTTCTTCTTCTGTCAAACAACTTTTTTCAGGCAAATAATTTTCTTCAAGCATAACTCATTGACTGGTCGAAGTTTTTTTATAATGCTCTTCTTTATAAAGCGACCAAAAGTCAGGGTGTCTCGAGGTGAATCAAAATGATTGATTTACAAAAAATAATGGAAAAAGTTGCCAAAAAGCATGGCTTGGAAGAAAGCCGGGTTTGGGCAATATTGGCAGGGCAAAATAATGGGGGGGTGAAATAAATGTGTCGCATGGAAATTGCAGAAATAGACCATGAGCACACAGTTGGCGACGGGAATTACGAGATTGGAATCACATTAACTGTGAGTAAACCACAAGTGATTGATTTGGGGCCAATGCTTTTGAAGACATTCAAAGAGATAGAGAAAGCAGAGCAAGAAATCAATGGAAACCGTATCCCACTATACGCGGTTAACAGAAAAGAATGCGTCTTTTTTGTAAACGCAGGTGGTGACGGGAGTCGTACTCAATTAATCTTTGTTGGTAAACCCAGAAAATACGTGCCCAGCATAGAGAACGAAGATGACGAAATTGAGCAGCGGTTAGAATCATATAAGCGCTGTTTGTCTGAAACTAAAAAAAACTCAAAGGTGGATTAATATGGCTGAAAACCAAAATGTGATTTTAAAGCAAAATCTCGCCGAATTAAAGGCAAAGGAGTTCATTACAGCAAGGGAGTTGCTAACGACTCCTTTGCCTCCACAGGAATGGCGTATTGAAGGACTGCTCTCTGACGAGGGCGTAGACATGCTCGTGGGCAAGGCAAAAGAGTTCAAAAGCTTTGTAGCCTTGTTCATGGCGTGTTCTTGTGCCACGGGTCGGCAATTCTTGAATCGTGGAACCAAAAAGTGCAGGGTGCTTTACCACGATGAAGAGAACGGGGAGCGTCGTGTAGCTACTCGTTTGGGAAAACTTGTTGCTGGTATGCAGCTAAGCCCCTCCGAAATTGAAGACATCTACAACAACATGATGTTTATTTCAATGAAGGGGCTTGTGTTGACCACGCCAGAAGGCAAGGCACGGCTGGAAAAGGTAATCAAAGAGGTAAAACCTGACCTAGTCATAATGGACTCAATAGTCAGGGTGATGCAGGGAAACGAGAATAGCGCGGAAGACGTTAGAAGGGTATTCCATGCAGCAAAAGAACTCTTCACAAAATACAATTGTTCTTTCTTGTTACTGCATCACACCGTTAAAAGCACCGATTCGGTACAGCCAAGAGATGCGCGTGGCAGCGGGGACTTTGCAGCAATGGTAGGCAACATGCTCATTCTCAGCAAAATCAAGGAAGAAGACTACATAGCCGAATACAAGCTCGAAGTAGGACTACAACGCGACAATGACGGGTTGAACCAAGGACTCAAATTCATGGTTCGCGACGACCTCATCAATGGAAAAAACGCTGTTGTCATCGAGCTTATCAACACCTACACGCCATCATGCGAATCTGTAACGCCACCCAAAGTTCATGAGAAACTCGAAAATGAAATCATTGATTGGGTTAAAAAAAACAAGAGGAATACGCTCACTACGGAAGACATAACTCGTGAATTCCGTGCGTATTCTCAATCGGCAAGGGAAAAAGCGCTTACCGGGTTGTGCAAGAGGGGCATTCTCACTCGAACTACAAAGGGGCATTACGTAGTGGTTCATCCTTTTTCTCCTTTTACCACTTAGTAAAAAAAGGAAAGGAAGGGAAATCCCTTCAGAAACGTTGGTCACTAGGGGGCAAGCCCCCTATGACCCCACTAAAAAAACGGGAAAGAAGGCACGCAGCACGGGCGAGGGATTTATTAGGAATATAATTTTTTATAAACCAAAGTTTTTGATTTGACTGTGATTTGAAAGCGTGAATCAACAGCAATCTGTTTGGGGATGGTTTGATTTAGGTTACCAAAGGCATTTCTCCTTTACGGAAGTACCTTTTTTTAAAAAAACAGGTTGGTGGTGGTTGTTTTTCTTTACCGAAGGAGTACAGGGCAAAGTAAAGGTGGCTTGGATTAGATGTTCCTCCAAAGATAAGGGGTGCAAAGAGGGTTGCTTTAGCTTGTGCCAGGAATAACTTTTAGTGTACGGGTTGTTTGTGTGAGAACTCCTGTTTTATCCCACAGAATAAAATCCACGTTATAGTCGCCTGGGAATATGTTTTTTGTTTCCATCACGGATAGTTCCGCTTGATCGGTTTTGTTTGGGGCAAGTGAGTATAATATCAAAGGTCTTATCTCTTTGTCCTCAAGAATAGAAACTCCATTTTGTTTAAAATTTAGACCAACTTTTAGATCATCAAGATTTATTTCTCCAGTATTTTCTACGACGACATTTCCTGTGATATTTGTGTAATAGCCATTATATTCCCCGGCAAGGTCTTGTACAGAAATTGTTGCAGTTTTTTTGGCTGTTTGAATCGCATTGGCAGGTAATCCATAAACCAAATTAACTTTATTTCCATAACCCATTGGCAGAACGACTTTCAGGTTTGTTGCAGCGCTTGATATTTTATCAAAACAAATCCAACCTTCTTGTATAACTCCAGGATATATGTCTTTTCGATATTCTAACTCATTTGGGCATCCATAGCTTGCTAACTCGATTTGATTTCCTGTATCCTCTAATATCACCGGTTGCATGAAATATGCTGAATTAGCTTTTTGTCCATTATTAGTTATTTCAGTATAAACACTTGTGCACCCTGCATCGTCTCGACCACAATTTTCCATGTTCGCCACTCTTGTGACTGTTATTTGCAAACCATCATCGCTTGTGTATGATTCGCCTATTAAAAAAAAGTCTCTTGTCGGCGCTTCGGTTGTGCTTGTATTATCAGTGCTATTTGGTGTTGGCGTTGGATGATTGTTCCCTGGTGCGGCTACATTTCCGCGCGGAGTCTCTTCGGTGCAACCGGCAAAAAGCAGAATTAGTATGATTAATGAAACAACCAAAAATATTTTTATTTTCATTTCAACCACGGCTGTTGCCTAACAGGCAATACCATTAAAAATTATTTATGGCTTAATGTAATAAAAAGGAAATGGTATCATTGGAAGCAAACACGCTCTCAAAATTGTTGGAAGCACTTCCAGGCACTGGGGTCTACTTTGAGAAATGCGATGCTTGGCTGCTTGAGCCTAAACCAAGCATTTACCCATACTTCGGAACTAGCACGACTGGTCTCGTCGAGAATGCGCCAGAATTTATGCTGCGAGATGACAAAATCATTTATTTTGTGGTAGAACTCCAACGAATCCTTGACCTTACTGAACTTCAACGGCGAGACCCATGGGCAGTAACCGATGCACTCAATTTTGGATTAGATTGGTTAGGCAAAAAAAGAGGATTCGCGCTAAAAAAATACTTGCCTGAATCTTTTAGTGTTGAAGATTATTATCACGCTTGCAAAAAAATTTGTGGCGAAAACCTTGCCGTCACAATAGTTTCACTTCTTTTTGATGTTCGTAAGCGATTCAATTACTATCACACCCCTGCATTCTTCCAAAGAGAAGGCGAATGTAAGCTGGTGAATGCCGTAATCCTCGCTGAAAAAGAAAATTGGCAAGAATTAATGGACGCACTCACAGAACTAATCCCTCAAAAACAAAGGGCATACTATTTGAAAGAAAAAGCCAGATTGTATGATTTGGGCGAGTACGAAGGAATATCATTCACAATAGTGGAATTCTACGAAATTTTTGATTACATAAAATTCGGGTTTAGGAAACATATTTTCGAATCAATGGTCGGCATGCGACCGTACTTGGTTCCTTACCTCTAACCAAAATAACCAATGTTTAACCATGCAATTGGCAACCAATAATTAATAAAAAACCCCCAATGGCGTTTTTAAAAGGAAATCAAAAACAAAAAGAAAAACAGGTTATGTCCTTTAGTTTTGGCTGGTTTTTTTACTTGATTTTTAGGATTAGGCGACCTTCAACCTTTAATTCGGCAAAATCTAGGGTATATTTGTAGCCAACTCGTTCTTTGAAGGTTCTCTTAATTAAACCCGCGTTTTTCAGTTTTTTTAGGGCTTTGTATACGGCTTCTCTGCCCTTCAAACCGTGTCCAAGCTTTTTTTTGTCAAGTTTATCGAAAAGTTCCGTGTTGGTCAAAGATTCTTGGGCAAGTAATCCTAGTATCTTGAGTCTTGTTGGGTCGGAAATAGCCTTTAGCTGCGCTTCATTCATGAAACAAAGCCGGTTGTTGCCCGATAAATACCTTTATTGCCCAACAGGCAATAGTTAAAAGGGGTTACAAATCATAATTCAGGCAGAATGGACAAACAGTACAGCAAAGAAGAGCTTCTTCAATGGTTAAAAAAATATGCTGAACTGGAGAGCTTATCGGAAAAAGAAACGGAAGAAGAGTTAACAAAGAACTTCCAGAAAAACAAGCAAATAAAAAAGGCAGAGCTGATTGAACTCATAAAGTGGAAGTTTGATGACAAGAGAAACAGAAATAGGCGCATAACCGAACTCAATCACATAAACAAGATTCCTGAGGAGTGCATTATTCTTCTGACAAAGAAAGCATTTGAATCAGGCAAAAGCGACGAAGTAAGAGTAGAATTACTCAAAACAATTAGAGGATTTGGAAATGCCGTGTGCAGCGTAGCGCTTACATTTTATAACCCAAAAAAGTATTGTGTTTTTGACATACACGCGTGGAGGGAATTGTTTGGCAGTGAGAAAGAAGTAAAAGATTACTCCAGCACCATATCGCTCATCAAGTTTTTTGAGAGAGTAAGGCAAATATCTAAACAAACGGGTCTAAGTTGCAGAGACGTGGAAAAAGCGCTATTTATGAAGGATTATATGAAAAATAAAGGGTGATAAAAGTGAAAAAAGAAACTATTTTTGCTGGGCTTGTAGGGTTTAATCCTGTGTCAAAGAAGATAACAGTAACTTAACTTTCATTTGGCTTGAGTGTCATTGGAAGCAAGAACGCAATAAGCCCAATTAGTAAAATTACAATAACTGCTGCCAAACTTGGGACGTAGTCTAAGGGGGTGATCTCCCACCAGTATTCTTTGTAATTAGGCAAAAAATCCTTTGAGGCGTTTGTAGCTGATTTGAACAATTGCTGATTTGCGATGTTATTAGCTCCTGATGAAAGAGTTGTATATCCTATAGATTTGCCTGTGAGAAAAAACCATTTGAAGGTATCGGGCTGATACCTGTCCTTTTCTGAATTTTCAATCTGCAGTTGGCTATAAGCGGCTGTTTTTAGCGACAGATAAGTTGAATAATAAAGAGTGGCCATTGTAACGCCATTCGTATCGACATTTTGTGTTTTATTTTCAAAAGAATTTATTTCATTTATTGGGTTGAAAGAATTGCAATATGGGGAAACCATGGTATTGCTCAACCAATCAGTTGCCCCTTTAACGATATTGGTGTTTTGGGCTCGTATTAAATACAAATCTTTAAGTGTTTCGTTGGTTGCAACAATTATTGGCAAAGTGTCAGAGTTAAAAATAGCATTTTTAGCATCGGTAAATGTTTGGTTAATGTCATTAGCGGTGTGGAATATCTTAACTTCTTGGGCATCAGCTAATGCACAGGAAGTTTCTTTTATCAACTCGATAGAAACAGTAAAGGCAATACTTCCTTTAACATACTTTACTAGTTTTACTCCGTTTTTAAGTACATTTATTACAGTGAAACCTTCTCCTTCAAGTTTACTTTTCACTGCATCAAATGCCGAATCAGGAACATGCACAATCAAATTAACAGTGATGGAATCTAGCGCATTTGTTATAGCCGAGGTAATATCACAAACTTTTTGTGCGCCAACACTTGGCCTGTTGCATAGAATGAAAGGCGAATAAAAATTTGAATCAACTGAATAAATGGCAGTGGCAAAATATGCCGTGCGAAACAGGTCTTCACTTTGTTGTTCATTATCCACAAAATAACACTTTCCATCATTTGCTGATTCAACTATTGCTGGCCAGTTATTGTTAAAATAAAGGATAAAGTAATCCTTGGAATTGTACGAAAATTGCCCCCATGTTTCATGCCGGCCATACTCCTGAATAAATCTGTTTGAATCGCAATTATTGGCAAGGAGATAATGTTGAGTTGTTTGGGTAATCTGTGTATTTCCAATTGGGGTGAAAATATACGCCTTCAAAAAAGCAATTAATATAATTGCAATTATTACTCCTACAACGCAAATAAATGCAATAACCCTCCCATCAGCCATGACTATTCACCATTTCCCGAAAAAAATAAATCTATGAAACCTTTTCTGCATTAATTTTCTCAAAAAGCATGCTGCGGAAAATGGTCCATTCGTTATAAATTTCTTGGAATCCTCCCTCGGCATTAATTTTTGAGTATTCCTTCAAAAGGTCTAGCAAATCAACATCCTCTTTTAAGTGCCCAACAACATTATCCCTAAATACTTGCACTTTTTCGTGAGTTTTTGGGTAGGTAATGCTTTCTTTGAATTTAAGCCATGCCTTTTTATAAAAATCCCTTATTTCAAGCAAGGCATAGTCTAGTAGCATGGGTGCATAATCCTTTATGCCTGCTTTATCTATCACCTCTTTGTATGATTTTTCAAGCCCACTAGGTTTTGCGTTTATTGTGTTGTGGAACATTAAAAGGAGGTAAACTTTTTTTGAAATCAAGTCAAATGGAAATTCTTTAGTTTGTTCCACTGCTTTGAGTTTTTCAAGATATCTTTCAGTCACTGCATTCATTTGTTTCACTAAAGTACTTTGCCATTTAATGGTTTTTAAATCCCTGACCAGCCTCTGTGCCGCTTTTGCGAAACCTTTTATTTTAATTGCAATTCAATTTATTCATGCTTTCTTTTGATGCTTTTCTGAAAAAGCTGGAAAAAATTAAGAAAAGAGGGTATATTGAGACTCACCGTTTAAGCGATACGGGGGTAGGAAAAACCCTTGAAGATGAACTTGGGATGAAAGAGAACAATGTTGCTGGTCCTGACCACATTGAATTTGAATTAAAATCAGCAAGGATAAACTCGTCAAGTATGGTTACTCTTTTTACAAAATCCCCACTGCCACGAGGAATAAACTTGTGCATACGCAACACATATGGATATCCCAGCAAAGAAGCGGGTGGTGACCTTGAATTGCATGTAACTCTCGAAAACAATCGATTTATTAAATTACGAAATGGAAAAAAACTAAAAGTCAAAGGCAAAAAAGACCGATTGAACATAGTTAATGGCGAAGGGGAAATTGTTTGTTACTGGCTAAAGAGTGATTTGCAAAAAGCATTTGAAACAAAGTTCAAGAATGCACTGCTTCTTGTTAAGGCCGAGTCAAGGTTTAATAAATCAAAAAAGGAAGAATTTTTGTACAAAGAAGCATATGCGCTGCAAGGGTTTGACTTTAAGGGTTTCATAAGTGCGTTGTATCACGGCGTCGTAAAAATTGACATTCGCTTAGGGCATTATGAGAGCGGGCGACTAAAAGGAAAACGTCACGACCATGGAACCGCTTTTAGGGCAATGGAAAAAAACTTAGATATATTATATGTGAAAAAAAAGAAAGTACTTTAAGTATTTTTGCTGCTGCTGATTTTGTTCGTAAAATTGTTTGGTTATTTAAAGATTTTGTTGTGCTCGGGCTTGTACTTAAAGCCCAAATAAAGGGCAACTGTACTAAAAGCCGTTTTTAGACAGTGCTTATGTGATTTGTGTTAAAAGGACTTTTCGTAAAGTCTGCATGCTGAATAAGGGCATTGCATTCAGCAGTAAGATAAGCTTATTAAGAAAAAAATTATTATCTTGATATGTTTTTCCTATATCTTGATGAATCTGGAAACTCGAAAATATATGATATGTGGTGGAAAAAAGAATATGACTTTTTTGTATTGGGAGGCATAATAATTAAAGAAGAACATCTAAACGATTATATTGCAAGATTTCGAGAGTTTAAAAAGCAGAATTTTCCAGAAAGTCTTATTGATGTGCCAATTCATTCAGTTGATTTAAATAATATAAAAGAAATTAGTGGCGGCAAGAATTCAAGAAAAAATCCTTATGTAGGAATACTAACAAGACAGCAAGGAAAAGATATTTTACAAAAGTTTTATGATTTCTTGGCATCTTTAGAAATTAATGTAATTGCAGTTGTGATTGACAATATTGAACATCGTAAACAATACAGAACGCCCCTTAATCCCTATCCATTTGCATATATGGTACTTTTAGAGAGATTTGAAGGTTTTATAAAAATAAAAAATGAGGAACAAAATTCTTTTGGTTGTGTAAATCTTTCTGAATCAAGTTTGCGATTAGCTAAAGAATTAACACAAGCGCATGAACATTTTGTTGACAAAGGAACAGATTATGACAAAATTAATCATGTATTCAGACAATTAAACATTGATAAATCTCATAAATCAACATTTTTTGATTTTGCAGACGCAGTATGTTATGCCTATCAAAAACTGTATTCACAATGGCTGAGACAAAATTACGGGGAAAAATTTCAAAGCGAGAAATATTTACTTAAGCTAAAATCCAAGATGGTGGGAGTTGGCAGATTTAATATTGACGATTTTAGAATAATATTATTTCCAAAACCCAGAATTTTTGATAAGAATTAATGTGGCGGGTTTTCGTAAGCCGTCACCACCACCAAGTACTATTGTGTTAACTAATATTTAAAACTTTCCCACGCCAGGGCTGCGTATTTTAATGTAAAACCTGTACTTAAATGAGGCACGTGTACTAAAATATCTATTTTTGATTAAGCAACCAATGGTCTGGGGGTGTTGGTTTCATACGAGTAAACGCATATATCCCTCTAACGTCTTCGGCAGAAAAAATTCTATTGCACAAAGGGTTTGTGCATCTGAATTGTTCTCTTGGGGCATTATTCTCAATAATGTTTTCAAGATGTTTCTTTTTGAAGCACAAATAACCTTTTTGACAACTTGCACACAACACGATTTGCATGAAAACCACTTACTTTATTTTTTTAAGTAAATTGCAATAAGTATTGCAATAAACGCAGCAATGACTGAAACAATGATGCCAACTTTTTGCCAAAACAGGTTTGTTTTAGCAATTGCAATGTTTTCCTTATTTTGGCGTTTTTCAAGTTCACGTTCTATTAACCCTTGTGCATACCCTGCATAAGGAATTTGGTCGTCCTCTCCTGCAATGTATTCCAAACCTTCTTGCAAGGCTTCTGTGCTTGAACTAAGGTTTCTTCCCCCAACTTTGCCGAGAGTTTCTTGTACACGTTGCATATTCATTGAGGATAACCCTCCGAAATATTCCCTAACTTAGGGTTTTTAAGTGCTTTTCAACCCTGAAAAAACTCTGGTTCTTTATAACCCAAATCAACTAATACTTGATTTAACGCTTTTGCAGATTTCATGGCTTTTTCCTTTTCGTCTTTTTCTGGAAATAAGGGTTGTCTTCTGCGCCAGTTTTCATGGGCAAAATTATTTCCATTCTTTCGTATTTTGTGTGCTAAATCTTTTGTTTTGCCTATAAGGCATTCATCAATAATCGTTTCGAGTGTTTTCTTTGAAGAAGGATTATATTTTCGCCGTATGGCATCCTCTAAAACAACTCTTGACACGACACATGCTTCGCAATAGAATCCAAAAATGAATAAATTTTCTTGAGAACGTTTAAACACCAGCGAGTTTTTCTTCCGCCAGTACGTTTTAACGTTACCCATAACTTTCGAGAAATATTCGTCTCGATTGGATTTTGCTTGAGACAAAATTGAAGGATATGTTTTTTTCAGATAATCTAAACTTTCTTCATCAGTCATTATTTCGCTTCCTTTTTTGAAAATATCTTTGCTTTAAATATTAACGAGTAAGTTGAGAAATATTTTTGTGATAAGTCTTTAGCTCGTTTTCCCAATTTTTTGGAAACAGCCCTTTACTTGTTTTATTTATGACTAACCAAAAATTCCTTATTCCTGTATCCTTGTGGCGCTTGCCATCTTTGCGTTTTTTGATGTCAAAATAAATGTGCGAAGCGTGATGAGTCAGTTCATTAACTCTTTTGCTCGGAACAATCCAAAAGTCAGGTTCTTTTTTAAATTCGTTGAGCCGAACAAAGACATAAAAGAAATCGTCAGCACCATTAGTTTCATCACTTTCTTTTAAAGGAAATCTTTTTACTGCCTCTTTGTATCTTGACTTTACAGATATTTTTATTGTCTTTCCTTTTTCATTTACTGCAAGTATGTCATACTTTTCTGCCCTTCCAAGAGTTATGGTTACCGTAAAATTTTGTGCTGAAAGTATTGATGCAAAATAATACTCCCCCGCATTGCAGATGTTTTGTTTTTGAAGTGTCATTTGTTCACCATATTAACTTTCCATTTTTGGTTTTTTCAATTCGTCTGTTTTTGGGCAGGTTCTACAATTTTTTTCCGTAAGCGAAGGATTTGAGGGGCAGTCGGGATAAAGACCTTTGCAATTTGGGAAATCTTTAGAAAAAATTAGTCGGTCGCCATCTTTCTTTATCGTGTTGTATATTTTTCTTCCATCTCTTAATGATTCGTGTACTGTCATAAGCTTCACCGTTTCAAAATAATGATGTACTCTTCATTCATTGTTGGAGATAAAACCCCTTTCTTATTTGTCGGGCTGTTGCTTCTTGGCATTCTTTTTGATGGAATGCTTCTGATAATTGTTTTATCATGGGTGTAATTGAGGTCTCTGAACATATCGACGAGTATCTGGTCAGTTGGAATTTTTATGCCTTTTACTGTTCGATTCCCAACTACCCATGCGATGGTTGAGTTTTCTTTCATGACTTTTTCTATGTTTTGTGCAGCAAGATAAAAGTCATTAAAGAAAGATATCACGTCCTGAGCTCTTTTTTCATCTTCTTTGCTTATTTTTGAGATGGCTTTTTCGAGATTTGTGGAATGTTCTACGAGGTTTTCTTTTTGTGGCTTACCGCCCAAGCTATTTTTGTCCACGTCAGTATTTTTATTGTGATTAATTCCGAGCCATTGCATGCTTAATCGGCTGAATTGCCCATAAGCTACAGTGGTCCTACTGTCCCCATAAGGGGGGGATGAAACAATCAGGTCTATGCTCTTGGGTTCTATGGGGACTTTTTTGCTTACGTCTGCTTCAAGAACAGTAACACTTGGAAGTTCTTTTTGTTTGGTTAGATTGTTAAGTTCATTCATGCCAGCCACGTTACGCTGGTATATTTTTCCAAATATCTCATTTGCCTTGGGATTATATTTCGCAAGATCTTTTTCTCCTAGGCGGTAGAGTTTGAACTCTCCTCCACGGGTGTTACTGCTTTTTCTAACTGTTTCACTAAAGCAAACAAGGAAAAAGTTTTTTAGAGTAGTTTCCTCTAACTCGTCAATAGCTAGCTTGATTATTGCAAGGTCTTTGATGGGTTTCTTTTTGAACCAAAAATCTATTTTTGAAAAGTTGGGTTCTTCACAAGGTTTATTTTCAATCTCCTTTATCCGTTGAGATATTTTTTGAAATGCTTTTTCAATTTTTTCTGTAGCAATAGGAGTTGTTTTTGCTTTGCTAATGAGTATTGCTAATGGGTTTAAGTCTGAGCCATAACATTCGATTCCTGCGGTTTTGAATTCGAGTAATACACTTCCTGAGCCGCAAAATGGGTCATAAGCAGTTTCTGCATTTTTTCCATGTTCTTCTATTATTCTGTGGGCAACTTGAGGAATCATCATTGCGGGATAAGAATGAATGCCGTGAGTGTAGTACTTAGTATTGGCACCAGAAAAATCCCATGTATGGTTAATCGTTTTCATCCCAACACCAATAATATTTTCAGTTTTATCTTTTTAAATGCTCTTAGAGTGCCTTGCCACCATGGTATAGCCAATAGTGGTCGCCATTGCGCACTTTTGGTCATATCTGCCAAGATACTTCATTACCCCCATATTTTGTACCAATAATGTTCTCCGTTGTGTACTTGAGTGCATGGTCCGACAAGTTTTCTTTCTGGGGGAATTGTGTCTGATTCAACAACTATTCCGCAGCGAGTGCATCTAAATTTGTATTTCTTCATGTAAATCACCTCCGTTTTTTTGATTGTTTCTTAACCATTCAACAACTTTGCTCTCTATCAATTGCTCGAGCTGGCTCTCAAATTTGTTTGTTTCTTCTTTTTCAAGTACGGATAAAGGCTCATCAAGCAATGGGTGCCCCTCGTTCATTTTGTGAAGGTATGGCAAGCACTCCTTCCAATTATTGTGCGAATAAACTGCTCTAATGCTTCCATCACTCCAACCAAGGTAATACCTAATTAGATTTTCTGGCATTTGGTAGGCCCGAGAAGCAAATTCGTGGCGAAGGTAATGCCATAATTTGCATCCTGGAAATTCAAAACCGACCTTAGCACACGCTTCTTTCAAAGCCATACTGACCTTGTCATAAGGAACAAAGCTGCCCTTTCGGTCACAAAAGAAGTATCCTTCGGGGTCATCGCGAGTTGGCGACATGGATTGCCAATTAATTAAGTATTTTTTTGACAAGATTGGGACAACGGTTCTCGTCTTGGTTTTTGAGTCCTCCAAGTTAATTAGCAGTTGCCCTTCAACCACTTGAAAACTCTTGTTCTTTAGTGAAGCGAGTTCGCCAAACCGGCAACCCAAATCATAAGCAGCAATGAACAGAATTCCTGCAAGCCGTTCGTAATACATGGGGGATTTTGTCAAAGTATGAAACACCTCAATAAATTTAGTTAGGTTGAGGCGGGGGATTTCTTTTTGTTTTTTTGGTATTTCCACGATAAAATACCTGCTGGCTTTTGCAGGAGGTAATTTTTGAGTGTTAAAAAAAGCAATGTCGTTTTCAGTTTCTAGGAATTCAAGGAATTTGAAAAATTTTGACGCTTGCCCTTGTGCCTTTTCCAAGGTACTAATGGTCAGCTTTTGTTTGCTCTTCTGACTTGGTCTTACTAATTGGTGCTTCCACCATTCTTTAGCCGCTTCAACTGAGTAAGGTTTCTCTGAAAATATATCTTTCCAACTGGAAATGTCCCGTGCGGTTTCAAGGCTTCGTAAGGCAGAGCCGTAAGCCATTTGTTCGCGTTCAAATTTTGAGTCATGCAGGGCAACGTACTTTTTCAAAATTTCTTTTATTTCGCCCTCGAACTCATCAATTAGTTCTTTTTTTTTTCGGGCATACCTCGCCTTGTTATTGTACAAATCTACCATTCAAACCAACTCTGAGAATAATATATTCTTCGAGTTTGGTCGCTATATAAAGGTTTGTACAACCAGTAATCTGGCGAATAATATACCCTGTTTTACGATATACCCCGATCGGGACTCGAACCCGAGTTTCCACCGTGAGAGGGTGGAGTGCTTGACCGCTACACTATCGGGGCGGCCTTTTAGAAAGGCCGGCGAAAAGATTCATCTTCACTGATGCTCGATGAATCATGCTTCGTACAAGCCTTTTAAAAAAAACCGGCCGAATTGCCCACCTTCGCTTCGCTTGGTAAGCCCTGCTCCGCAAAGAGCAGCCGGCTTATGAGTTTGTCTCCGCTTAGGTTTAAATTGCTTTTCCCGAACCTCTCTGTAATGAAACTCAAAGCAGTTTTGATGGATTTGGACGGAACACTGATTGATTCCATTCCGCTTATAATGAAAAGTTTTGATGAAACGATAAGGCACTTCGGTTTCAAGATTTCAAGGCAGAAGCTCAGGGAATTATCGCAGGTTCACTCGCGCGAAGTGGCGTATTATTTCATGGATAAAAATAAACTTTCATTCAATCTTGGCGATTTTGTGAATTACAGGAGGCGGGTTTTTCTCAGGCTTCTGAAAAAAGAAAAAGATATTTGGTTCGAAGATTCCAAATTTTTTTTGGAAAAAGCCTCGAAAAAATACAAAGTTGGAATTGTGACCGGGTCGCGTTGGTCTTTTGTAAATGCGGTTCTCGGCAAAAAAACAAGGCGGTTTGTAAATTGCATAATTACAAGCGACGATGTTGAACATAAAAAGCCGGACATAGAGCCGCTTGAAAAGGCGCTCAAAAAACTTAAAGTTAAAAAAGAGGAAATTGTTTTTGTCGGCGATTCGAACCAGGACGGCTTGATGTGCAGGAGAGCCGGCGTGACGTTTGTGGCAAAAAGAACCGGCATCTCAACAGAGTTTCAGCTGAAAAAATTTGCACCCATTTATATTGCCAAAAATTTTGCGGAAATAGAAAAACTGCTCGGAATAGAGTAATACTTTCCAAGTTATTCCCTTAGCCTTATCCTTTCTTCCAGTAGAGGCATATTTATTTTCGTGTCCCTGCAGCCGTCGTTCAAAAGTAAAACCACCTGCGGCACTACCCCACTGCCTTTAATCATGTCGAATGCCATAAGAGCCTCGTTGAAACAGCACACCCCGATGCCTGCTTTCGGCTTGTATTTTTGCAGGAGCTTTTTTACCATGCTGCCCCCCGGCACGATGAAAACTTTCATGTAACCCAGGTCTTCCGCCAGCTTCACCGCCTTGTCGATGTCGCACGATTTGCAATGTCCGCATCTCAATCCTTCGCCCGTTTGCTTCGCCCGGCAGTTCTTGATGTTCCTTGCGCAGTGGGGCAAAAAAAGGATCCTTTGTTTGTAAGGGATTTTTTTGTATTCCGGCTCAAAAACAGAATTTCTTATTTCAATGTGCGCGAACTGCACCATCGCTTCGCTCAGGCCGAGTTTTTTTGCGATTATTTCGGTTGCCTCGGCCACATTTATGTGCGTTCCGGAATCAACCATCTTGCCGATTGCGGCCCTTATCTGCTGGTACATAAATTCAATTGGAAATCCAAACAATTAAAATAATTGTGGGTTTTTGTCCGGTTGCTTTGCAGTCAGCAAAGGTTCTGCTTTATTGCGAATTTGCACGTCGTGCATATGAGTTTCTCCCCGTTTTTAGCCCCGGATCTGGCGAGTTTTTTTATGTATTTTTTTGTTTTTTTGTTCAAAACAGAAGTGTTGCCGCGCTTGCCCTTTACGTAGTGTGAAATGGCGGCTTCGCTGATGCAGAGTCTTTTCGCCGCCTCTTTCTGACTCAAACCGATTTCTTCAATATATACTTTTGCAAACTCCCTCCTGATGGCAGGGATTAAAGTCCAATGGGCTTTTTCGCACGGCAGCATAATTTACAATTGTTAAGAAAGGTTTATAATGCGTTCGGTTTGATATAATATTATTTAACAATTGTTAATTTTTGGTTGAGTTGCAATTGTTAATTTTTTATTCTTAGGGGAGTTTGCTTGAAAAAAGAAATTTCAAAAGGAATAATTTACGGCATCATTCCGCACATCGGCTGCATAACTTTCATAGCAGCATCCATACTTGGCGTAACTTTCCTAACCCAACTCTTCAAGCCCCTCCTCATGAACAGGTATTTCTTCTATTTTCTCATTCTTCTCTCTATTCTCTTCGCAACGATTTCCTCTGCAATTTACCTGCGGAACAACGGCATACTTTCTCTCAGAGGAATAAAAAGGAAATGGAAGTACCTTTCCCTGATGTATGGCTCCACAATAGGAGTTAATTTATTTTTCTTCATGCTCGTTTTCCCGATGCTTGCAAATTTTTCACTAATTGATGGCTCACCAGCGGTTCCGGGCGCGGAAACGGCTTCCGTAAAATTGGAGGTTGACATTCCGTGCCCGGGCCATGCGACACTAATATCGGGCGAGCTGAAAACAATTCAAGGAATTGATTCGGTAAAATTTCTTCTGCCGAACGATTTTTTAGTCACTTATGACCCTTCAAAAACGTCGGTTGAAGAAATGCTTTCTTTAAGCGTATTCAGGGAATTTCCCGCCAAAATGGTCTCAAGTTAAATCAATTTTGGAGGAAAAATAATTATGCCTCTTTTCAGGCAAAATGTGTGGATTTTATGAAAAAGGCGGAATTCAAACTCGGCGGAATGCACTGCGCAAACTGTGCCCTGACAATTACAAAAATCCTTGGGAAGCTTGAGGGTGTCAAAAGCGCAAATGCAAGTTTCGCTTCCGAGAAGGCTGTTGTAGAATTTGACGAATCGCTGGTTGACGAGAAAAAAATAATCAGCGTCATAGAGGCGGCAGGCTACAAGGCAATTGCCAATGAAGGGTATTCCCATTCCGGACGAGACCATGCAGCCGAATTCAAATCCAAGGAAATAAGTGAATTGAAATTTTCACTGTTGATAAGCATTATTTTTTCCGTTCCCACCGTTCTGCTCGGAATGTACCTGATGGATTTTCCATTCAGAATGCTTCTTCTTTTTGCTTTCACGAGCGTCGTTCAGTTCGGCGTCGGCTGGAGATTCTATTCTGGCGCGTGGAAGGCTCTGGAAAACAAAACCTCGAACATGGACACACTCATCGCAATCGGAACCAGCGCCTCTTACTTTTACAGCGTCGCAGCCCTTCTTGGCTTCGCAACAGAGCAATACTTTGAAATTTCCGCAATCCTGATAACATTCGTTATTGCGGGAAAATACCTTGAAGCGCTTGTAAAAGGAAGGACGGGCGAAGCGATAAAGAAACTTCTCAACCTCGCGCCAAAAACAGCGATTGTATTAAGGGCTGGAAAAGAAGTTGTTCTGCCGATTGAAGAAGTTGTTATAGGGGATATTGTTTTTGTGAAACCCGGCGGAAAAATTCCGGTTGACGGGTTTGTTGTTGAGGGCGAATCATCAATTGACCAGAGCATGCTCACAGGGGAAAGCATTCCGGTAGAAGTCGGCAAGGGGGTGAGGATTTTTGCAGGGTCGATAAATAAGGGCGGCGCCTTCAAATTTAGGGTCAAGAAGGTTGGAAAAGAAACCGTGCTTGCCGGTATTGTGAAAATCGTCGCCGAGGCGCAGGCGAGCAAAGCCGAAATCCAGCGCTTTGCCGACAGGGTAAGCGCATATTTTGTTCCAACGGTAATACTTATTGCGCTTGTCGCTTTCTTTATCTGGTACTTTGTTTTAGGGCAGTCCTTTTCATTTGCCCTTCTTATTTCAGTTTCTGTCATCGTAATTGCATGCCCTTGTGCGCTTGGGCTGGCCACACCAACGGCGATAATAGTTGGGACAGGCATAGGCGCGCAAAAAGGAATTCTGATAAAAAATGCGCAGGCGCTCGAATCCGCCTACAAAATAAACACGGTTGTTCTAGACAAAACCGGCACGATAACAGAAGGAAAGCCCGAGGTAGTCGATTTTATCGTTTTTGAAAAGCAAAAGGCAAAAGAGGCGCTTTCCTTTGCCTATTCGCTTGAAAAAAATTCCGAGCACCCATTAGCAGGCGCAATTATTGGTTATGCTTCCAAGAAGAAAGCCTCTTTGCTGAAGATGCAAAAATTCAGGGCAATTCATGGAGTCGGCGTTGAAGGGATTATCGGAAAGAAAAAATTGTTTTTAGGAAAGGCAGGCACGAATGAAGGAAAGGAAGTGCTGGAAGCATTGGCGGCGATAGAAGAGGAAGGGAAAACTGCAGTTGTTTTGAAAGAAAACGGCGAAACAACTGCTGTGATTGGGGTAGCGGATGTTTTGCGGAAAAACAGCGCTTCCGCAATAGCTGAGCTTAAAAAATTGGGGCTAGAAGTATGGCTGATAAGCGGAGACAACGAGCGCGTCACTTCCGCAATTTCAAAAAAAGTCGGAATCGAAAACTATTTTTCAGAAGTAATGCCTGCGGAGAAGGCTGAATATGTAAAAAAGCTTCAGAGCGAGGGAAAAAAAGTCGCGATGGTCGGCGACGGGATAAATGATGCGCCCGCTTTGGCACAGGCGGACATCGGAATCGCAATAGGCGCAGGAACAGATGTCGCAATCGAAGCCGGCTCTATTGTTTTGATGAGAAGCGACCCCCTTGATATTTCCCGCGCACTGAAACTTGGCAGGGCGACAATGGACAAAATAAAGCAAAATCTTTTTTGGGCGCTGATTTATAACGTTGCGGGAATAACCGTTGCGGCAGGAATATTTTACCCCTCTTTCGGATTGCTTCTTTCTCCCGCAATTGCTGGCGGTGCGATGGCGCTTTCAAGCGTTTCGGTCGTTTCAAATGCGTTGCTTCTGAAAAGAGTTAAATTGTAAAAAAGGGGTTGCAAATTATAAAAATAAAAATGCCACTGGGCGGGTTCGCACCGCCGATCTCCTGATTATGAGTCAGGCGATTTGGCTGCTAATCTACAGTGGCACGGCCTTTTTCAAAGGCCGGCGAAAAGGCCCATCTTCGCTTTGCTCGATGTGCCGTGCTGCGCAGGCCTTTAGAAAAACTTGCCGGGAAAAGAATTTAAAAGGCTCATTCTTTGTTGGTCATCCTGCTTTTTACCACTACTTTGTCGCCGTGCAGAACAACCCTGTCCGCATACCCTATGAAAACGCTGGTTTCGAGGACACAGGGAATGTTTTTCGCCTGAAATTCCAAATCGTCAAGGGAGTAAATATCGTCCAATTCGATATCGACGAAATAGTTTCCCGTTTCACTTAATGCGGGTTTTTCCCCATTCACTCTGAGTTTCGGCTCCCCAAGATTCATTATCTGCAAAAGTGTTTTGTTGATTGCAAAAGGATTAACTTCGAGGCAGATTTTTCCGCATAGTTTTTTCACGAAGTTTTTGTCCTCGCAAACAACTATCATTTCGCCTGCGTTCTGTGCAATCATCTTGTCCCTTATTAGCGAGGTGGTTTCATTTGAAATGTAATTGAAATCTTCATCAACCATATTGACAAAATCAAATGCGACATCTATATCGTTGTCATCAAGTGACACGGTTTCGATTTTCAGTTTTGAACAGAGTTCCGTTAGCCTGTGCGAAGTCGGCACAAATTTTATTTTCAAGTTATTTTTCTCGGCGTAAATTGCGAGCTTTTTCAGGAAAAGCTCGTTTAACTGGCCGGTGCCGAATGAAACAACGGAATTATTTTTAATGTATTTTTCTAGGAGCACTTCAACATGGTTGTCAAGAATCATTTATACCAACACACTAATTCTTTTGCAAAATAAAAAACCTCCTATGCGCCGCTTATGTAGCAGTTTGAGGTTTTGGTTGAAGCTCCAGGCGAGATTTGCACTCGCGACCTCGTCATTACCAATGACGTGCAACCACTGGCTGTGCTACTGGAGCATTTTTTTATTTTTTCTCGGTGCTTTTTTGCGCTTCCTGTTTTTGCAGTGCCGCTTCAGGAGGGTTTTTCCTGATTTGGATGAACTTTTTTTCGCCGATTTTTTGGAATACTTTGCCGACTTCTTGGGCCTTTTTCGCTATCCCGCTTCCGATTATTTTTTTCTGATCCTGTTTTTTCGGTTCCATCTTTATTTTTGAGGTTTCACTCATAAATTTTTTTATGTCCTCAACCTTTTCCACCGAAACCAATATTTGTTTTCCGTTATTAATGTTCTTCAGTGTAATTACATTTTTTTTCAATTCCCTTTCTCCTATTATTCCCGCAAATGAATATCTTTTTTTCTGTGCGCATTCAAGATTTTTCGAGATGCTTTTTTCAGAGAGGTCGTTTTCGACGTTTATTCCCCTGTTCCTCAGGGTTTGTGCCACAGAAAGGACTTTGCCATATGGCACCCCCAAACCGAACAAAAAGATGCCTTTGGCTTCGGTTTTTTCACCCTTTTCTTTCATGAAATCAAGTATTCTGCTCACTCCAAACCCTATTCCAACCGCCGGCGTCGGATTGCCGCCGTATGCCTCGATTAGCTTGTCAAATCGGCCGCCTCCGCCGATTGAGGGACCTTCCCCTGCCTTTATCTCAAAAACAAGTCCCGTATAATAATCCAAGCCTCTCGCGAGCGATAAATCGAGCTCCACAAAATCAAGCCCGTTTGCGTTTATTATTTCAATGAAATCATTTACTTCTTTCAGTCCGGTGCTGCTTCCCATGCCCCCTATTTTTGAAACCTCTTCTATCGAGTTTGATTTTATCAGGTCAACGATTTTTTCATAAACTCCTATGTTTTTCAGTTCCTTCTTAACTTCCTCGGCGCCGATTTTTTCCATTTTGTCGATTATGCGCATCGCTTCGACTTCTTTTCCTTTTCCGAAGATTGAAAGCAATTCCTGGAGCAAATTTCTGCTGTTGAAAACAACTTTCGGCTTCAAATTCAGCTGTGAAAAAATATCCCTTATTATTAGCATTAATTCCAGTTCCGCTTTCAATCCCTTTACCCCTAAGATATCGATGTCCGCTTGTGTGAATGCCCTGTATCTTTTCGCCTGCGGCCTGTCGTATCTGTAAACCTCCCCTATCTGGTATCTTTTGAAAGGCATTTTCAGCTGGCTTCTTGCAGCTATTCTTGCAAGCGAAGCGGTAAGCTCGAAGCGCAGCGCAAGTTCCCTTTCGCCCTTATCCTTGAAGCAGTAAATTTCGTTTCTTATCTCTTCGCCAAGGCCTCCCTTTGCCTTAAATAAATCAAAACTTTCCACTGCAGGAGTGTAGAGCGGCGCGTATCCGTATTTCTCCGCAACATTTCTGATAGTGTCCTCTATCCTTTGCTGGAGCAGCGCATCCTCCCCAATCAAATCCCTCATTCCTCTTACTGTTTGGAATTCCATAAAACCACTTTAATTAATTCTCAACACTTTTTTTAAGGGCCGCGGCTGGGAGTCGAACCCAGCCCGCAGGGACCACAACCCTGAGTCCTACCGATAGACTACCGCAGCCAGATAACTATATTTTCCCTTTAATGTTTTTAATTGTGCTTGTTTTTCATTAATTGTTTTCCTTTAATTTTTTCGCCAGTCTTTTTTTTAAAAAGGCTGTTGCGAAGCTTAGTCTATCGAGCACGCGACCGAAGGTCGCATTTTTCGCAAGCCTTTATTAAAGGCTTCAGTGAAGATAGACTTTTTTGCTAATATTTTTTTCGCTGGCCTTTTTATTAAAAAGGCCACGCTCCTACCGTGAGTCGAACACGGGCCGCCAGCTCCGCAAGCTGATATGCTATCCACTACACCATAGGAGCAAATGCTCTTCAGCATTTTTTGTGTTGATTTGCTATTTTAAAGGTTTCCAGGGCAGTGCCGTAAAAAAGTGCCTGTCTTATTTTGCACCGGCTTGTTCTTGGTTGCATGTGTATCCTGTGCCGGCGTTGATTTGCGAAGCCAGTCCGTCAAGGTATTCGGGGTTCCACCATATTTTCACTTCGGAGCTTGAGCCGGTTGAAACGCAAACCTGTTTGTTGTCAATCATTTTGAACAGCTTTTCCAGCGAATCATATTCTGTTGTAGCCGCCGCATCAAAGTAATTCAGTGTTATTGCATCCGCATTTGTTAGCTGTTCAAACCCTATTATTTTTCCCCCTCTTCCCGGAATAGGCGCTATTCTTATGTCGGTTGCTTTCGGCGTAAAGAAGGTCGTTCCGAGTCCGATTGTCCCTTTTTTCCTGACATCCCATGCCAGCCCCCTTTTGTTCGGCGCAATTTCCCTGTCGTTGAAAACCACTTTGTGCTGGTCTGAAAAGTCGTAGCATTCTTTCTTCCCTATGTTGGAATAAACCATTCTCCATTTTTTTGAAGGCAGCGTTCCGCTTATGCTTCCGCTCAGCGTGTATTGCGCATCTACCCTGTCGGCATCGGCTTTTATTTCAAATATTACCGGGGTTGGCTGTGCTGGATTAAATTCAAGTGTTTTCTTTTCTTTGTTGTAAGTAAGGATTATTTGCTTGTCAAGCTTTGCAAGGTCTTTTGTGGTTGTATGTGTTATTGTGTCCATCGCTCCGGAGTATTTTGCCGAACTCACATTCGAATTCAATTTCAGGGTTTCCGTGCCGGGGCTGTCCACGCTTACCCCGTAGTTGTGCCTCACAAATTGGTCGTTCTTTTTTCCGACTTCCCCGTCAAACGGCGTTTCATAGAACGGATTGTAGTTCGGCGCGGGCTGGATTAATTTGAATTTCACATTTATTGATGCGTTCGGCTCGCCCTTATCAAGCAGGCTTCTCAAACTCGGGTCCAGCAAATTGTAATCGATTGTTATTCTGTAAAGGCCGCCGCTTGGAAGATTGCCTCCTTCCTGTCCGCCGCTTGCACAGTTTCCTCCGACCTTTATTGATTCAATTGCAACGCTTTCCGTTCCGCAGGACGGCTCGCTTTCTTTTTCCTTTACCCTCACTTCTACTGCCCTTACTGGCCCGTAGTCTTTTCCCAAGTTGAATTCTTTTTCAGCCGCAGGCGTTCCAACATCGCCCAAATCAATCCATTCGCCGCTTCCCCCGAGCCTTATTTCTGCTGTTGCGCACTTTTCGTTGTCCGTTGCCTTGAATTTTACGATGTTCGCGTGGCTTACTTCGTTTGGCAGGGCGAAAAATTGTGTGGCGGGGCTTCCTGGCAGAATATTTATTGTTTCGGGAATTCCGGTTGCGCTTTCTTCACAGGCGCTGCCCGGTCCGCCGCTGTCGTCAAGTGTGAATTTTATTTTGTTTTGTGTTATGAACTTGTTGTAAGTGCCGGTAAATTTCGTGTCCGCGTTTGCGAGCGTGTTCGAATAGTATTCGCTGAAATCGCCCAAGAATTCTTTTGTGTAGTTGTCCTTTATTAGGTATGAATAGAACGCCGTTATTGTCGGCAGCTCCTCGATTTTTCCTTTTGTAGTGTACTCGTCTATCTTGTAAAGTTTTTTGAAGAGCGCTGTTGTAAATTGCGTTCCGTCGCAATAGGTGTAATCTTCATTTGAAGAATCGCATTGGTTTTCAGGAATATTCGCCCAATCCCAGTCAAATAAAAGTTTTGGCGAAAATCCTTTTCCCGTTGCGCCGATTGTGCCGTCGCTCGAATAACAGCTCGAAGGGTTTCCTGAAAGTTTTATTTGGAACGCCTTCTTTTCTTTTTCCGTTCCGTTTATCCAGTCCTTCACAGTGAGAATAGAGTATTCATCTCCGAGCAGATTGTTGTTTGTGAGTGAAAAATTGATTACGTTGCTTGCAATGGTCGGCTTTCCAACATACTCCGCCCATATTTGGTGATTTTTGAGGAAGTACCTCAAGCCGTCTTTGTCCGGCTCCGGAGGAATCCCGTTGTAATTTACAAGGCTTTTAATATATGCTTCCCCATATTTCATCATTTCTTCGGTGTAAAGGAAATATTGTATTTTTCCGGATGAATCAAATTCAACGTGAGGATGATTTGCATCAAACACAAACCAAACTCTTGTAAGAATGTTTGGTGTTTTATCCGCATCCGACTTTGTTACGCTGGCGGCATATTCCGGGTCTAAGAATCCTTCACCAAATCCGCAGACGAGGGTGTAAAGCGAACTGCCGGCGTTTTCGCTGAGTGTCCATGAATCCCCTTGTGAATGCTCATAAGGTTTCATGTCCCCCATCCATGCAGGCATTGGCGTCGCCTCGCTATACGACCCCAAAGGATATGCCTTTCCTTCAATCGGAACAAGAGTGAATTCTTTTGTTACAGTATTGTATCTTCCGGAAATATTTTCATACATTGAGAACCAGTCGTTTTGTATTTTTAAGTACGCGCCATGACAGAAGCTGCTCCCCCACCCTCCGGATCCTTCGCTTTGAACCAATAATTGGTAGTACATTCCAGCACCGCCTTCTCCGAATCTCTCTGCTATGGCTACTTCATGTGTTGTATCTGGGCCACCTGCCTCCAAAACTTCATATACCGCTGTTGATCCTTCTATCCCTTCCCCCCTTAATTTCCACCATGGGCCGGAACCAAATTCATCTCCATCCGGTTCTTTCGGGCGGAACGCACCGTATCCTCCGCCGCAGTAAGGGTCAGTATACCATGAATAAATGTAATCAACCGTGCTTCCGCTTGGAATAACAGCGCAGCTTTCCGATCCTTCAGGAGGCCCTTCTCCCTCGGTAGGCGCTCCTCCCTCCCCTTCTTCTGAAGGCATCCCTTCTCCTTCTCCCTCGCCATCTCCTCCCTCTTCCTGGAAACTTAATTTTTTGATTTTCGAGATTTCGCTTGGCGGGGCAAATCCTCCCGAACTTGTTTTTGCAGCTGCAGGGGTCGATGGGATTATTTCCGAAGCTGGGCCGGTGATTGATTTTACTTCTGAAGGCTGCAAAACCTTGTCAGGTGTGACTTTTGTTTCGTTCAAATCTGGTTCGGGTTTTGGTGTCTTCTTATTTCTCAACTCATTCATTTTTTGCGCCTGTCCTTCGCATGTGCCCGCAGCTTCTTCCATCGGCCCTTCCAGCGCAGCTTCAGGTGTTTCAGGAATATCAATTGCCCCTTCGCACTCAATGTCCGCGGCGAAATGAATATTTGATTTCATAAGTCCGCTAAAATAACCTTCGGGCGCCATTCCCATGACACTCACTTTTGAAGTGATTTTTTCAGGTATTCCCGGCTTGTCATATTCGAGCGAAACGCTGTTCGTCTGAACATTCATCTGCGGATTAAAATTGTCTTTTCTTCCCGCAAAACATTTGTTTGTTATCGTTCCTGAAACGGTATCCTCATTTTTGAAATCAAAAGCCGTTTTGGAAATCTCGAAGCAGGAATTCGGATCGTTTATCACAACATCCACTATTCCGAGCTGCCTGTATTTGGCCCCCTTTATTGCCAACACTTGTACGGGATAAATCCCGAGCAGTCCGTCGCGCGGCGCCGCAGTTACCTTTATTGTTTCGCTTCCTCCGGGCGCAAGGTCGACTATTTTTTTGCTCACCGGCAAATCAGTCTGAAGATAAATTCTCCGCGCTTCCGTGCATGTTGAAGTTAAACCGAATGTTCCCGTTCCGTTGATGCTTATGTTCAGCGCCTTGTTTGCGTCCGCGCTTATCGCAAGGCACTCCGGCTCTACCGGTTCACCCGGAATTGGGGAATAAGGTGCGCTTATAATTATTTCTTTTGTTCCAGAAACCATTCCAGATTTTTCCGCGGTGAAAAGCACTTTCGTGTTCGCGCCCAAATTTACCGCGCTGAACTCGCTTATCAGCAGCCCGTTCTCATCGGCCGTTCCCATGTAAATCATGCCGCCGCCCTCAACCGAATAATAAATGCTCGCCGGAACTCCCTTCTTTGTTGTCGTTCCTTTTGCCTTGACTACAAAGAGAGGATACTCTTCCCCCGAATCAATTCTTTCGGGGCTTATCGAAATTTCGATTCCGCTTTTCTCTTTCACCTGAACGCTCATTGAAACGCTGCTTCCATCATATTTTTTCAGCGCATTTACTCCGTCAACAAGTTTGCTCAGATATTCATCAACCTTTGCCGAACTCGAAGTTTTATTGGGTTTTACATTGAATTCGGCGGGCGTGGAAGTTGAAAGCGGCGCAAGCGTAATCGAGGCAACTGCCGCATTTGAATCCGAGTTTGAGTCGCCCCCAACCGGGAATACTATTGCATATTCGTTGCCTGTTTTTGTTTTGCTTTCGACTATTAAGTTCGGCGTGCCTATATCCTCTTCCAATAAATTTTCGACAATCGTTTTCAATTTGTAGCTCTCCCCGATGTAAAGGATCGGTTTGTTCGAGTCGCTTATCGGCTCATAATTTCCGCCCCCTGTTTTGAGATAGCTTGAAATCAAAAAAGCCGGGCAGTTTTTGGTGCAAAACTTTTTCCCGAATTCAAATTCTTTTGAGTATTGGAGGCTTTGCCGGTCTCCGAATTTTGCTTCGTAAAATATTTTTTCTTTCCCCTCTGCATTCAAATCTGTCTGCACAACTAAAACAACAGGAATCGTAATCGGACCGCTTTTTTTGCCCAGCAGCACATTCCCCTGTTTCGCCCCCGTGTCAACAATATTTTGGTTGTTTGGAATTTCGAAAGCCTCGTGAACGTTTGATAAAACAGTTACTGCCCCCTCAATTGAATACGCGCCGTTTATTATGAAAGGGTTTTTTGTGAGGAGCCCCGCCTGGTCTTTCGGCCCGACAAAAAAGTTTGTGATTGTTGTAGTGTCATTTCCGTCCAACAGAACCAAATCAAAAAGCATATGGTAATTTTTTCCCGCAAGTATTTTGTCGACGCTTGCCGGCTTTGACTTTCCGCCAGCCAGCGGGCTTGTTTCATAAATGTCCGTCAGGAACATTTGCACATTGTTTGGGTTCGGCAGGCCGCTCAAAGTCCTTAATTCGATAAAAATATTTACAGGCGAAGTCGCAGTCGTCTTTTGAATCTTGTAAACCATTGTCTCGTAGGGAATGTATGTTCCCCCGCCAACAATTGCCTTCACTTCCGTGCCGTATTTCAGCATTCCAGTATCGAACACATTTTTTGTCGTTACCCCTTCGGATTGTTTCACAAAGTTTCCGCTCGCCCCGTTTCTGACGTAGAGCTGGTAATTTGCGTTTATTTTTGTTCCATCCGCGCCCGACAAGTTGAAAGCAATTTTTCCCTCGCTTATGGTAAGAGAAATTGTGATTTCTTTTGACTGGTTGGTTGCGACGGAAACAGTTCCTTCGCCCTGTGCGCTTTCTGTTGAAACTTTTATGGTGTAATCTCCCGGCGGCAGTCCCCTGAACTCATATGTGCCGTTGCTGTCGCTCAAAACTTTTTCCAGCACGCCCGAGAATCCCGCAATCCTGAGTGTAATGTTCGCGCCTTTTATTCCCGCCTTTGTTTCGTCGATGACGTGTGTTTTTATTGTGGCGCCGCCCTGGCTCAAAAGAATCTGTTGTGGCTCTTCGCCATCATTTTTCAGCGCAACCTCCACAATTGCAGTTTGGTAGCCTATTTTTTTCACGGCAACGAAATAATTTCCGTCCGGAATTGTCCGCTGCACCAGCCCGTTCGCGTTTGAATTTTCTTCGATGAAAAGGTTTCCGTCCGGCATTTTGAAGAGAGAGTATTTCGCGCTGGAAACCGCGTTTCCCGCCTCATCGCTTATTTTCAGGTAAAGCTGTTTTATTTTGCTTTTGTCCTTTGGCTTTTTCATGAAAATTTTTATTGTTTTGTTTTCATTTGCGCCGAGCGTGAAAGAATTGCTGTCTACTGCGCCGTTTTTTGCTATCGCAACATAGCTGTAATCGCCGGCCTGAATCGGCTGTGAAGTCGTTGCCGCGCCGCTTTCATCAGTAATCATTTTTATCGCCGATCTTTCTTCGGTTGAAAGTGTAATGTCGACCCCTTCCGCGGGCTCATTGTCCATTTGCACTTCAAAAGTAACGTTTCCGGTTGCAACGTTCTTCTTCATTTTGAAAGCCCATCGTTCGTCGCTCTGCGAAACAGTTTTTGTCGAAACTTCCTTTCCCTTTTCGTCAATGTATCCCTGTGCGCTCGCATTCAACTGTATCTCGCTGCAATTTGATATTAGTGTGAAAGTGAATCCGTCGGCGGGCTGTGTTCCGCCTGCCTTTTCGGGCAAATCAAGTTTGTTTTTAGGGTCATTAACGCAAATCATCTGCAACTTTGCGTTCTTTATTATTTTATCGGATTCATCGACGATTCTTGCGTTGAATTCTTTCGGTGTTATCGTTTCTTCAAGCGTTATCGGAACTTGGGTGCTTTCCATTATTGCGATTTTATCAGAATAAGTTTGGTACCCAGTTTTTGCAACGCTTACTGAAAATAAATCCGAGTTGCAGATTGTCAATGTGAGTTTTCCCTCATTATCCGTACTTCCGCTGTTAGTCAGTCCTTGTTTTTCAAGGCATTCTGCGCTAAGAGTTATTTCAGCCCCGCCTATCGGTTTTCCACCGTCGCTTGAAGTTACAAGTATTTCTGCGTCAAAATTTCGCGGTCCGGAAGTGATGAGAGTGGTTATTAAAAAAATTACGAGAATTAAAATTATTCCGATGAAAAGCATAAAACTCGGTACAATGGAATCAATTTTGTCTATTATGCCGCCCAAGCCGAGGCTGTCAACAGTATCGTACCATTTGCCCTCCAAACCAGAGTAAATTCCCATTCAACCGCACCGGAAACACTGTTAATGCCACTACATATAGAAGCGATAAAATAACCGCTTTCTCTTTTAATAAATCTTCCTCTCGGCCTTTTTCCTAAAAAGGCCGGCGAAAAACGACCGGCGAAAAAAAGCCCTTGGCACAGCCTTTTTATTAAAAAGGCTGGCGAAAAATTGCTGGCGAAAAGGCTTTGCAGAGCTTTTTGGGAAAAGGTTGGCAAAAACTTGTGGGGAATGACCTTTTGGGAAAAAACTGACAAAAAAATTGGCGAAAAAGTTGTGGTAAAACAATAGTTTTGTCACTTTTCTCCGAGAACAATTGCTTCCCCTTCAAGCACGATTACCGTTTTCTCCGCCTGTGCAATGATTCCGCCCTTTGCTTCTTTTAATCCCGGGAATGTTTCAAAGCAGCCATTTTTCATCAAATCCCTTAATCCGACGCTTGCCTGAAATTCGTTCAGCCTGCTTTCTTTTCTTATCCAGCGTTCCGCGAACGGCAATCCCTCATACTTTTTCACAAATTCAAGTAGTTTTCTCGCATAGATGTTTCTCGTTTTCGCGCCTTCCAGCTCCGCAAAAATTTCCACCGCAGGAGTTTCGCCCACGAATCCATCCCCCGTTGATGAGAAAGGTTCGATTGCGATAACTCCTTCTTCAAATTTCGCTTCGTTTCCGCTTGAGTGGTTTGGCACGCTTGGTTCCCCATGAATGTCGTATTGCGCGAGGCCGTGCCCGCCGAGATTGTAAACAGGATTAAGCCCTTTTTCTTTCAGCGTTCGCTCAATTTCTTTTCCAACATCATCAACACTTTTTCCAAAACCGATTTTGCTTATCCCGTTTTCAAGTGCGAGTTCCGTTGCCCCAATCTGTTTTGCGTATTTGTTGTCCAGATTTATTGAAATTGCGCCGTCGCAGATGAACCCTTCGACGCTTGTTCCAATGTCGATTGAAAGCAAATCGCTTTCCTTCAAAATTTCAGCGTCATTCCATTTCGGAGTAAAATGCGCGGCTTCCTCGTTCCTGCTCAGATTTACAGGAAAAGCCGGCTCCGCCCCCTCCGCCTTAATTAATTTTTCGATTTCTTCCGCCAACTTAAGCAGTAGCTTTCCTTCTTTCGCTTTTTTTCTCGCAAATGAAATCGCTTTTTTCCACGCGAAGGCGGATTTTTTGTACGCTTTCAGTTCTTCCTCTTCCATTAGTGATTTGAGATTAGAACAATTAAAAAGGTTTAGTTGGTGGTTTCTTTTTTTCCAATTTATCCCCAAGTGTTTAACCCTGTCTGTTTTCCGCCGTGAATCAAATCTTCTTTGGAGTAACCCAATTCTTCCATTATTTTTATCACAGCAGGCAGAACCTGGTTTTGAATGTAGTAATCCGCATCGTAGTTTCCTTCTTCCACAAATTCTTCCAGCTCCGCCCTGTCCGAAATGCTTTTCCCGTTTTTTGTAATTACATATGAAAGAATTGTTCCGACTTCAATTTCCGTCCCTTGCGCAATTGCTTTTTTTGCCGCGCTTACATGCGGTTCCTTCGCATCGTAACTGTCGACTTTTCTTTTCAGCATTGTTATTATTGCCAACTCTTTCTTCGGAACTTTTCCGCTCTTCAAATCTTTTATTACTTTTCTCACATAATCGGCCGCCTTTGAAGAATCTCCTTCATGCAGGACCATGTCAATTACGGTGCGCTGTGTTTCCTTTGCAATGTTGCACCAATCCCTTCTCACATACTCAAAGCCGACTATTTTCAGATTTCCTTTCTCGTCCATCAGCGCGTATCTCTTTTTCGCAACGCCCCCTTCTTTTTTTCTTCGCGTAACAAAAATCCCCCTTCTATAATATCCGTCCACCTCGAGCTCCATATTTCCCGGCAGTTCCTTATTTATTTTCTCTACAAATTCTTCAACATCCCTTTTTGTTTTCCTTTTCATTAGGAGGAATGTGGAATCTGTGTCCGTATAAAGGACTTCAAAATCCGCTTCGCCAGCTTTCCTGATTGTTTCGTGTATATAATTTCTAGCCCATGCTGTAATCGCAGAGGCGCACTCCCTCGAATACCACCTCGCCCTTGGATACGCCAAATATCCGTAAGCGGAATTGAGAACGATTTTCAGCGCCCACTGGCTCGAGAACAAAACCTTTGCCTCTTCTCCGCCCGCTTTCTTTCTGCCATATTCCCTTTTCAATTTTATTCTTTCCGTCACCAGCCCTCCCAAAACTTCCGGAAACAATCCTTTTTCCTTTTTGCAGAACCACGTTCCGTCGGGAGAAACATTTTTTTTGCATTCCTCATGTTCGCAATTCAATGTTTCGGGGCTGATGTTGTGCGAAACAATTATGCTCGGGTAAAGCGAGGCGAAATCAAGAACCGCGATGTTTTCATGCAATCCAACCAACGGTTCCTTCACAAAAGCGCCCTTTATCGGGTTCTCGATTCTTTCCCGCACCTCGAATTCGTTCGGTTTGTTCGGCGCAACGAAGCCCTTGTGGTGCGCTTCCTTCATCAGCAAATCCTCAACCATTGAGGAAGTCGCGCTTCTTGTGGTATCAAACAGCGTTTGTGAGGTGAGTTTGGAAATTTCCATGAACAAAGGCAGGTACTCTTTCGCAATTTTCATTGCGACGATTGAATCCTTCAGATTGTAATCAACCATCCTTTCCAAGCCTTTTCCGTTTTCCCACGCCTCATTCAGCTCAAGAGGATAAACTTTTTCCTTTTTCTCCCCGAAAACTTTTTCCGAAACGTTTTCAATGTCCAGTTTCACTATGTGAATCGCGCCAGTGCGCTGAAGAAAGCGCATTATTTGGTAGGAGTCGATGTGCTGCACCCCGCTCAGTTTTGCCGCATTGTCCAGCCCCTTCCTGATTATCCGCGGCTCGACACCGTTGATTTTGAATTCCGCGCCGAGCTTTTTCGCCCTTTCTTTTACATAATGAAAATCAAAATTATCCCCGTTGTAGGTGACAATTAAATCCGCTTCATTCAACCCTTTTTCGATTTCGTTTATCACTTTTTCCTCCGACTCAACCAGTTCCAATCCCTTTACTTTTTTTGTTTTGTATGAAATTACTCTTCCAAGTTCTTCCCTCATGTCCGCCATGGAAGCCATTATTATCGGCTCCGCGCCTATTGCAAATTTTTTTCCGCAATATGTTTCCAAATCAAATGCAATCGCCTCAATATCCCTCATCGGTTCAACGATTTCATTTGAAGGGGTTATTTTTTTTATTTCGTTTGAGGCGGGCTCAAATTCAATATCGACAAAACCACACGGATTCAATCTTTTGTCCAGCAAATACCTTTTCCCAAAGGGCACATCATACTCGAATATTTCAAAGCCCAAATCTTTCAACAATTTTCTCGCCTGAACGAGGTGGCTTACTTTGTCGAATGAAACCTTTACTGCGTTTGTTTCATTTCGCCCCCATGCACGCAGGCTTGTTTTTTCAGCCCTGAAAATCCTGAACTTTTCTTCGTCGCCGAGCTCAAGCCCCTCAAGCTCTTTTATTGTTTTTTCCGCATTGGCTTTGCCTGAAAGAACGAAAAAGTGCGGCCTAAATTCGCTGTCGAAAAACCATCTGCGGGGCGCATTTTTTTTCCCGCCTTTTTTGCCGATTTTGATGAAAAGTTTTATTATTGATTTTCCTTTTTCTTCGTCGTCAAAATAACTTGCGTCGAGAAGCAGCCCTTTTTTCATTTCAACCTTTCCCTTTACGGGCTCCTTTTCGCCCTTGGAATTTTTTTTATGTTCGGAAACGGCTTTGGGCATACAATACATTTTTAAGTATCAATATCTATTTAATAATAGCCAAGGCTTTTTGCCGCTGGCGGGTTAGTGATTTTGTGCCAAGGCCGGAAAGAGCAATGCGCGCCCAACAGCAGCAGGCGGTGCAGCAGGGAATGGCGCCGCAGGCAGCCGGCAGCCAGATGCCCGTGGGAAATATACGCGACGACATCCGCGCGCTCAATTCAAGCATTCTTCTTATAACCCAAAAAATGAAATACTTGGTAAGAAATGAAAAAATTCTTGGCCGAAACCTTATCGTTTTAAATAAAAAAATAAAGTCCCTGAGCGACAAAATTGTTGAGAACCAGATGCAGGGCACGCAGGGCGGGGTTTCTTCCGCGGAACTGGGTGCTTTAAGCGAAAAGGTTTCCGCTCTTGAAATGGTGCTCGAGGATTTCAGGGGCAGGACGGCGACAAAAGAGGAAGTAAAAGAACTGAAGTATGTGATTGATTCGATTAATCCGCTCGAGTTTGCGACCCTTTCGCAAGTTCGTGATTTGATTGACAAAAGAATGGAAGAGCTGAAGAAAAAAGAACAGTTCCCTTCAAGAGGGCAGTCTCAGTCGAGCGATTTTTAGATGCGATTTATTTGCACATTTAGTTGTTTTTATTTTTAATTTTTATTTTTTGTGTGGGGTTAGTTATTTTTTGATTTTGTTGTGTGGGTTTTTATGAAGCTGCCGTGGATTAGTGAGCTTAAGCTGGAGGATTTGCTTATCCTTTTGCAAATAATTTCCAATATGCTCCGCGTCTTCGGCGTTCTGATAATTATTCCGATGCTTGTTGCGCTCTTTTACGGCGAAACCAAATTTGTAATAATTTTTGGCTTGATGGCGCTCGTCCTAACGGGTGTTTTTACTGTTGTAAGGCGCCTGTTGAAGGCGGAAACCTGCGAGTTCAGGCATGCATTAGTTTCAATTGCGGCGGTTTGGATTGTGATATGGATAATTTCTGCAATTCCTTTTGTTTTGCATAACATCTCATGGGTTGATGCTTTGTTTGAGAGCATTTCCGGATGGTCAACCACAGGTCTTACAATGGTGCCTTTTCCTGAGCAGTTGCCTATGAGCCTCAACTTTTGGCGTGCCTTTACCCAGTGGGCGGGCGGCTTTGGAGTTGTCGTAATGGCCCTTATGTTTTATGAGAACCCGAAAACCGCACACGAACTTTTCCTTGCAGAAGGAAGGAACGAAGATTTTTATGTGAGCGTCACAAAAATTGCGCGGATGATTATCGGAATTTATTTGATTTACACCGTTCTTGGAACAGTTTTATTTCTTTTAACTGGAATGTCATTTTACGATTCCGTTTTCCACACTTTTACTTCGCTTGCGACCGGCGGGTTTTCAAGCGTCTCGCAAGGCCCTGGTGTTTTCGGAATAAATGCGTTGGTGGTAATGTGCCTCCTGATGCTTTTGGGGGGAATAGGGTTTGTTTCCCACAAGGACCTTTTGAGCGGAAAAATAAAAAAATTTTTTACAAACCCGGAAGTTGCAACTTATTTTCTTTTGACTCTGGGCGGCTTTGCCCTGATTGCACTTGACTTAATTATCTTTAACAAGAGCCTTTTCTTTGACGGATTTTTTTACGCAATTTCGGCAATTACCACGACGGGAGCAAACACGCTGACCGCGGTCAATGCCCTGCCGAGCGTTTCTATTGTCGTCTTAATTTTGTTGATGATTGCCGGTTCATGCTACGGTTCAACCGGCGGGGCTCTCAAAATTTGGCGTATTTTAATAGTAATTAAAGTGGTCAGGAGGGGAATCCTGAAGGCTCTGCTTCCGAAGGGCGCAATTGTCCCGATAAAAATAGGCGACAAGGTTTTGAAGAGAGAGGAAGCTCTCGGCGCCCTTTCATACATCTGCCTTTACATATTTTTCCTTTTAGCAGGAAGCATTATCTTTATGTTTTACGGGTTTCCTGTGATTGAATCGGTCTTCACAGTTGCCTCAGCACAAGGAAACGTTGGTTTAAGCATGGTCAGCGGTGATGCTTGGTATCTAATGGCTCCGGTTTTAAAAATATTGCTGAGCCTCCATATGTTGATAGGAAGGATGGAAATAATTCCTGTATTGGTCCTCATAAGGGGCTTCCTTTCGCCGATAAGCAGGATTTGATTTAAGGAAAATAGGTTTTTTTGGGGGGCGGGTTGGATGAGGATTGTTATTGTCGGTGCGACCGAATTTGCTCTTGAGCTTGGGAAAGCGCTGCTTCAGCAGAGCAACAACAAGGTAACTTTTTTTATTGAGGAAAAGCAGAGAGCCACCCAAGTCAGCGCCGAAACCAATGCGATTGTAATCAGCGCGGATTACGGCGACACGGAAGCACTTGACGAGTTAAAGCTTGACCAGTGCGAAGTATTTGTTGCCGCTACAGATGTTGAAGAAACAAATGTGCTCGTCGCACTTTATGCGCGCGATGCAGGTGTTAAGCAAATTTTTGTCAGAACCTCCACCGAGAAAACTGTGCCGATCCTGAGGAAGCTTGGAATGTTCCCGATAAATATGGAAAACCTTGCAATGAAAAACGCGGAATTGATGATAACGCGCCCGAAAGTTTATGACTTAATCAATCTCGACCAGGGCCAAATGGATATGACCGAAATTCATGCCAAGGAAACAAAGGCCGTCGGGAAAAAGATAGAGGAAGTAAGGGACAAGGATTACTTTGCGCTCGCAACCTTTTCCGAGGGAGCTTACCATTTCGAACCGGAAAGGAAAATTCGCGAAGACGATACGATTATACTGGTCTGCAAGGTTGGGAAAGCGAAGGAAACCCTCAAAAAACTGAAATAATTCTTTCCGGCGCCGCACCCTCGCTTTTTAATTTCTTTTATTGATAATTTTTTGGTTAGTGCCAAAGGCACGTTTGCGAAGTGAACAATTTTTTGTCAGCCTTTAAAGGGCTTTTGCGGAGCAAAATCTATCGAGCACTAAGCAAAAGCTCAAAGCTTTTGCGACGTGTGACAAACCTCGGGTTTGCCACATCAGCGAAGATAGATTTTTTCGCCAGCCTTTGAAAAAGGCTGTGCGGAGGTGGCAGAGCGGTCCAATGCGCGTGCCTCGAAAGCACGTTTCCGAAAGGAAGCGGGGGTTCGAATCCCTTCCTCCGCGTCGGCCTTTTAAAAAAGGCCGGCGAAAATGCCTTCGGCACAGCCCTTTTTCGAAAAAGGCTGGCGAAAAAATGAATATTAAAAAAGATTATTTGTTTTACAGCTTCATCTTCTTGAATGCGTAGGTTCCGATTCCAACCATTATTATTGAGAATACGCTGATTACCGCGATATCGAGAATCAACGGGAAGGTCGAAGAGCCCAGCAGTGCCCATCTTAATCCATCAACTGCATAAGTTACAGGATTAACAAAAACAATTGGCGCCATCCATGCGGGCAGATTATTTATTGGGAACAGCGCGCCCGAAAGAAAGAACAGCGGGAACACGAGGAAACTCATTATCAATTGAAATCCTTCGGGGCTTTCCATTTGCGAACCAATTA
This sequence comes from Candidatus Iainarchaeum sp., assembly GCA_026397015.1. Classification (GTDB taxonomy): domain Archaea; phylum Iainarchaeota; class Iainarchaeia; order Iainarchaeales; family JAAZKV01; genus JAPLVR01. The sequence continues at coordinate 140,878 of JAPLVR010000003.1, read as the reverse complement.
TGAGCCCAATACTTACCAGCCCGACAATTGCGATGAAAAGAATTGCCATTGAGAGCAGCACCGAAAATAAACTGAAATTAAGCCCTATGAGCATCCCGCTTGCTGTGAATGCGTAGCCGACTGCAAGAAGTATTACAATTTGAATCAGGGTGTCTGTAGCGCCCCCGAGAATTTTTCCGATAAATATTGACGTTCTTGAAAGCGGCGCCACCAAAACTTCCTTCAAAAAATCTATTTTTTTGTCCCAAACAATGTAGACCCCGAAAAATACCGATGAGAACAGCGCCGCTTGCATAAGGACGCCCGGAAAAATGAATGCCTGATAATTTAATCCGTTGAGCGAAACGAACGAACCTATTCCCCCGCCTATTACAAGGAACCACAGTATCGGACTGATTATTGAAGCTATTACCCTTGACTTTTCCCTTTGGAATACTTTGAACTCCCTGTACCATAGCGCATAAATCCCCTTTAATTCGCCCATTTTTTCACCTTTAAAAATATTTTTGATTTTTCAAATCCTTTTTTCCATTTTTCTGTCTTTATTTTTTTCAAATTTGTTTCTTTTATTTTTTCATCATTATTTTTGCTTTTTTCAATTTTTTTTATTTTGTTTTTGTTTTATTGTTTTTTTTATTTTTTTGTCTTCATGTTCATCGCTTTTTGCGCCCATCCGCCTTCCGGCGAATCCTCTCTTATCGCTTTTCCAGTGTAATGTAAAAATACATCGTCTAATGTTGGGGAATGAATTTCAACAGAATCAATTTTGCCTGTCCCCTTCAGTATTTCCTGCAGGTGCGTGCTCGCGTCTTTTACGGTTAAACAGTATTCGCCGCCGCTTTTCTGTATTTTTTTCACATACTTTAATTTTTTTAGCGCATTGGCGTTTAATTTTTTTGTTTTTATTTTTATTACGTCGCCGCCCAACTCTTTTTTCAGTTCTTTCGGAGAATTCAGCACGACAATTTTTCCCGCGTCAATTATCGCAAGCCTGTCGCACAATTTGTCCGCCTCGTCCATGTAATGCGTTGTGATTATTATTGTCATTTTGTTTTCCTTTGCCAATTTTTCAATGTACTTCCAGATATGTTCTCTCGACTGCGGGTCCAAACCCAGAGTCGGTTCGTCCATGAAAAGAATTTTTGGGCGGTGCATCAAGCCGCGTGCCAATTCCAATCTTCTTCTCATTCCTCCGGAATATTTTTTCACGACATCATTTTTTCTCTTCTCCAAATCAACCAGCTTCAATACCTCACTGATTCTTTTTTCCATCAGTTCCTTCGGCATATCGTAAAGCAGCCCGTGCAATTTCAGATTTTCATAGCCTGTAAGAATTTCATCCGAACTCGGATCCTGAAAAACAATTCCGATTGATTTCCTGACTTTGTGCGGCTCTTTTATGATGTCAAAGCCGTTTATTTTTGCCGTTCCCGAAGTCGGCGGCCGAAGGGTGGTGAGCATCATGAGAGTGGTCGTTTTTCCCGCACCGTTCGGTCCGAGCAAACCGAAAATTTCACCCTCTTTTACTTCGAGGTTTAAGTTATCCACCGCGAGAACTTCTTTCCCGTATTTTTTTGTGAGATTTTTTGTTTCTATTATGTGCATGCCGGCCACTTTTACAAAGAGTGAGGGCAGAATGAGTTTAAAATGATTTCTAAAATCAATTGTCTTGGTTTTTATGGCTGAGAAAAACAAAAAATTCGCAAGAAATTTTTTTTTCATTCATTTCAAATACCCAAAGCTCTTGGTTTTCTGTCTTGCTATTTTGGCGGCGTATTTTTTGCTGCAAAACAGGGACGTTGGTTTTTTTGTCAGCCATCTCGGTGAACTGAGTTATTTAGGGAGCTTTATTGCGGGAATATTTTTCGCTTTCGGCTTTACCGCTCCATTTTCTGCGGCATTTTTTCTTGAAGCCATTCCAAAAAATATTTTTATTGCCGCAGTTTTTGGCGGTCTTGGCGCGCTCATTTCCGACCTCATAATTTTCCGCTTCATCAGGGTTTCTTTTCGCGATGAATTCGAGGGCGTACGAAAGGAGTGGGCAGTCAGGCGGTTGAATGGCTTTGCGGGAAAAATTTTGGGAAAAAAATTGCTTAGTTATTTGTCCTTCGCCTTTGCGTTTATTTTGATCGCTTCCCCCCTTCCCGATGAAGCCGGCGTTGTCCTGCTTGCGGGGCTCACAGATTTGAAGGCGCGCGACCTCGCAATAATAGGTTTTGTTTGCAATACTTTGGGAATTTTGTTTTTGCTTGCAGTATAAAAAAACAAGCCCGGGGCGAAGGCGACAATACGATGCCTTGGAGCGACGTTGTGCAGAAGCAGGTAATTGTAAAAAACTGATTTTGTTTGAAATTCCGTCCAACTAATTTTATTTTTTTTAAATTTTTGCGTCGCCGCTCAGGGAAGGCCTCAAAAGAACGCGGTAGTTTCTCTGGTTTTTTATTGAAACCGCGACATCATTTTTTGCTATGACGCTTATTTTGGCGTTTGTTGTTTCAATCAGATCGCTCGGAAATGTTTTCGAGCATATCCCAAAGACAAAGCCTATTCCCTTGTTCTCAAGCGAGATTATTATTGGCGCCGTTTTTTCCGGCATTGCGCCGAACAGCCCTTCCGCATTCGGAATGAAAACCTTGTAATCAGCCCTGTTTTTTCCCTTCAACGATTTCAATAGGGCGCGCAAAATTGTTTGCTCAAAAATGGTCCGTTCCTTTCCCGAAAGATTTTTCGTGTCCACCACCGTCGCCTTTCCAAGGTTGCCCGGCCAATCTCTTATGAGCTCGTTCGGGTCGATGCTTTTTCCGAACAAATTATTGAATTCCTGCTCGATTATTTTTGTCAGTCTTTCCGCCTTAAGTTTTTCAAAATCAGTAAGCCCTGATACAAAATAGGCGCCGTTTTCCCCAAACTTTAATTTCTCAAAATTTTTTGCATCGCTTGGCGGCGAATTTTCTATTCTTCCCAAAAGCTCTTCAGGCGTGTCAACCATTGCCGAAGAAGCCGCCAGAGCAAACTTTTTTTCAAATTCTTGGTCTCCTATCCCGAGCAGGTTTAGCAGCAGTAAAAAGTCAGCGTCCTTCAGCGAAACCCTGAGTTCGTTTTTTGCCTTCATTTTTTTCACTGGAAACCCGATGGGGTCGAATTCCACAAGCGCCTCTTTCAAACCAATTTCGTCTTTCGAGGGCACTTTTAATTTTTCAAAGTAATCGTCGCTGTCGAAAATAAGCAGCGGCGAGTTCTCAAGCAGAAAGTTTTCCGCAACAATGTACATTGAATAATTTTGTTCATTTTTACTGTTCGCCATTATCAGCGTTCTTGAAAAGTTTTCGACATCCTCAAGGACCATTTCCCTTTCTTTTGTGAGCCCGATTTGAAGCTTTCTTCCCTCGGCAGCAACGGCCTTTGTCCGCATTTCTTCTCCCTCGACCGATTTTGCCGCCCCGCCCGCCAGCAGTCTCAGTGTGAAGGGGTCGCCGAGTATCGGTTCATAATCGTTTTTCGGCGACAGGCTCAGTTCTTTTAATTCGAGCGATGAAGCCCTTGCCAAGTCGAAGATTGTGCTTCCCATTTCCGAAACATTTGCTATTAGTTTGTCTATTTTTCTTATGAAGTCTTCATGTTTAAAATCAAGGTAGACCAAATCAAGCGAAACGAAAAACAGTTTTACCGTCCTGTCGCCGAGGCTTTTCATTATTCCGACGCTCGGCTTCGGAAGCGTCTCTATGAATGCTTCCATGTTTCCGCGCGTGGTAAATGCCTTGTATCCCTCGACCAGCGCGCCAATTTTTTCTTTTCCATCACTCTCATAAGCAAAAATCAGGAACAGGTGTTCCGGATTCGAAACAATTTCAATATCTCTGTCATAAAATTTCCCGGCGAAAATCGTTTCCCACGGCCCGTTATCTATCTTAAAATCCATTTTTTGCACCGCTAACCGCAATTTTTTTCATTAATTTTTCTTTTAGTAATATGGACTTTTGCTTATTTATGCCTTTCTTTGGCGCCCGCGTCCTGAAAAGCGATAATTTAAATAGGATTAATTACTAATATTAAAAGCCAACGAGTCTTCGCTTTGGTTGTTTTTTGGTGGTATGATTGGTCAACGAACAGGTTGTGCGCGACACTGTAAAAAGGATGCTTGATTCAAAGATTGACAATCAAACGATAGCTTCCACTTTGATGGACATAGGGCTTTCGGACGGCGACGCGCAAAGAATAATTCAGGAAGTTTCCTCGGCGCAGCCTGCGCCCCAATCACAGACGCCTTCAATGGCTCGGCAGCAATTCGGCAATGTAAATTTGATGAAGGAAGAATTTGAAACGCACGCGCAAACCGAGGCTCTTCAGGATACTGCCGTTCACAATGTTCTTGATATGCACGGACAAAAGCTCGATGAAGTTCATGCAAAACTTGATGAGGTAAAATCGGCCGTTTCCAATATGCCGGCTGCGGCGCAAGACCCCGCGATTCTTTCAAAATTGAACGAGCTTCAGTCAAAGATGGAGGAAGTCGGCGCAACAGCCAATGCCACAAAAGATTTGATGGAAAAAATCCTCGAGATTAACAGGAAAATGCTGACTGATTTGGAAGCGCGAAGATGATACATTATTTTTTTGTATCTTTGACATTTTGCAGGGGCGATGGAAATCTTTTTATTTGATTCTAGTCAAAACTGAAATCTTTTCTTCATATTTTGGCCTATCTCTGAATTCAACCGCAAAGCCACTTTTTTCGAGAGTTTCCTTAGCAATATCTCCTATTTCGCCGGCTATTAGTATTTTTCCCCCAATAATAAGCCCCTCTCTTAGTTTCATCAAGTGATTTATTAATTTAATAGACTCAAATTTAGTGCTCTCCTCCGCTAAGTGCGTTATGCCTAAACGGCTGTACATCAAGTGCACTGGATTTTTTTTGAGGTACCTTTCAAGTATTGGAAATGTTGTGTGGGCAAATTTCAAGTTTTTGCGTGAATAATTTTTCCATTCGATATACGAGTCCTTTGAAAATCCTATAAATTCCATTCTCTTGTTTTGGAGGGCGAGTTCGCGTATTGCGCGCCCCGTTCCGCAACCCCAATCCAATATTCTTATTTTTTTGTTTCTATTCGTTTTTTTGAGCAGATTTATCTCTTTGATCAGATTGTGCCCAAAATCCCGATCAATCTCTTTTAACGAACTGTGTATACAAAAATACATTTTCCGGTGCCCGTAAATTATTCTTTTGCCTTTTTTGCTTTGACCGGCTTCTTTTTCCAACTTATATCGGTCAATGTTTGGATTTTCTTTAATTATTTTTTGGACCAATTTTTTTTTGAAGAAAGGCATTTAACTCACTTGAAAACCTTTTTGAATTCCGAGCGCGCCTTTTCCGCGCCGTGCGGAATTCTTCTCACTGCCCTTTCCGCGCTGTATTCCTTCTCTTCTTTGGTGTCAGTTATTTTGTCGGCGAACAAGCCGGCAATGTTTTTGGCGTATTCCGTTATTTTTCCTTCGGGGTAAGGGCCTTCCGCTTCTTTCATTTCTTCCCACGCGCTTTTCGCCTTCGTCTTGACAATCATGTAGAAAAGTGAAGCCATTGCAAGAATCAGGAAAAGCCAGCCGAGCATTTCAACCCCTATGAAAAGAAAAAAGAAGCCGACAACCAAAAAAGCGATTAGAGTGTATGCCTTCATTTTAGCGCCTTCTTTTGCAATAAAAACTTTTTCGCAATAAAATTCAGCCAGCTCAAGCATTACATCCCGAGGCCGCCCAATCCCCCGTAACCGCCGCCCATTCCACCGTAAGGGTCCATTGGCATTCCTTCGGCTCCTCCCCCCGCCTCTTCCTTTCCAAGCCCTATCACATACCCTATTGCGACCAGCCCGAGCATCGCAAAGAGCCAGTAATCATTCATTCCTATTCCCATTACCCAGTAGAGCACGAAAACAGAAAATGCCATGAAGATGCTTGCCTTCACGTCTTTTGACGCAACTATCAGGATTATCACTATTCCGACTGCAATCCACGCCTGGTCGAGCTGGAAGGCAATGCCGACAAGCAGCATCGAAATCAAATAGTTGACCAAATCCATCCAATCACTTCTCGGAAATCAAACTACAAAATAAATCAAACTATTTACTAAATCAAATACCAAATTACCGACTAAATCAAAAATCAAAATAAATTTTCTTATTTTGCTTTCGGAATTCTCTCCAGCAGTTCCTTTCCGAATGTTATCAACAGGAAGCCGATTACAGGGATCCAGATGAGCCACTCGTTGGTGTAAAATATGAGGTAGGTGAGCGTCAACGCGACAAGTATTCCTATCTTTATTCCAACTTGTTTCTTTCCCCATGAGAAAAGCCACAGGAAATAAATTATCAACAAAGCGAGCGCAATGCTGGAGCCGAAATCTTCGCCGCTTAGTGCGCTTACAATATCAAAAGCCATTCAAATCACCTGTTCCTTTTCAAACACTATTTCCTTCTTTCCCGATAAATTATACGTTTTTATTGCTAATAAACCTTACCATGCCGGCAAAATTATCGCCCGCGCATGTTCATTCCTATTCCCCAAACAACCACGCTGAAGAGCCCGAATGTTAAAAGTACCATGAGAATAAATGCGCCGCTGGCGGCAATATACGCGTGTTTTATCACCAATATGTAAATCAATATTCCTGTTACAAGCAGGGAAACTGTCCCTGTTCCGAGATAGCCCCTTACCGTGGTAAATATCAGGAACGCAAGAATTATTCTTATTATGAAGTCGGCCGGCTCAAAAGCGTACATTACTGCGGGAAGCAGCAGTACCAGCAAAGCCATTCCAAAGAGAATTATTAATATCAAATTTCCTTTTTCATTCATCCTTTTCACCAATTTTTTTTATTCATTTTTTCCACAAAATTTTTTTCATTTTTTTTCATATTTTCTTATTCACTTTTTCCATAAAATCTTTTTCATTCTTTTTTCACAAAATCTTTTTCATTCTTTTTTCCCTTTTTACCCCCTACTTTGACTTTCCAATTTTGCCCTTTTTTTGCCGCAGAACAGCTTAGCCCATCGGCCCCCTTCTTCTAAGCATGTTTTGCGCGACGCTTTGCCTTGCGTGAACGAATGTCGCGTTTCTTTTTTGGAAATCCAGTCCGTGTGAGATGCCTCCTTCCGCTTGTTCCTGTTCCATTCCCTGCGGCGGCTGCTGCCCCCCGCTTACAAAGAAGAAGTCAATCAGGATTGAGGCTGCCCCGAATGTTACCAAAACATATAAAACATATATTCCGCCGAAAAATTTCCAGTAATCAAATAGCACGAACCAGCTTATTCCGAGTATCAGGAGAACCGCGAGCGGGCCCCTCCCGAGGTGCTGCGTAATATAAGAAATTATTGTCATCATCACAAATATTTTGAGCACTATGTTCAAGTCAATTGCGAGTTCCCCAAAGCTCAAGATGAAGAGCGAAACAGGCAGCGCCAGCATTGTAGGTTCAAACATTTTTATCAGCTAATAATAGTTTTTTCGAATATAAAAGAATTTGTTTTCGCACCCGCCCGCAATTTCACTAAATTTTTGGCGCGCCCGAGGCAATTACTTTAAAGCGCTTCCGCCGAGAAAATCCTCTTTCGTTTCAACGCTGTTGCCCGCGCTGCCGACCGAGGTTGCAATTGTTTTCGGATTCCACCAGAAGGAAGCGTTGCTTCCGTTATTTGTTACGCAAACCTTTTCCTTTTTCACGAGATCGAAAATTTCTTCAAGCGTTCTTATTTTTCCTCCGCCCTGTCTGCTGTTGTATTGCATCCCGCTTATTCCCGAAAGTTCCACATTTCCGGAGAACTCGCTGTCCGGGGTCCAGAACTCGGTGCCTGATTCGCCGATTATGCTGTACACTTCGTTTATGGGCGTATAAATTATTGTTTTTAGGTAAATCGTTCCGCCAATTGAAGCTTCATCCCATTTGAACCCGTATGTAACGTTCGGCTGTGAAACTCCGCTCGTTTCATCCATCTGGTAATCGGGGGTATCATTGTAAACCTGAACAGCGTTCCCTCCGTCGAAGCTTTTGCTCTTTGCTGCGCCTGTCCAGTATGTCATGTTGCCGCCCGTTGCCTTCGGAGTTCCTCCCTGATTTACGGTGAATCCGAATATTCCGGAAGTGCCTTCGTTCAATGAGTATTTTCCGATTACAGGCGTCGCGTAATTTGGAGAAAATATTATTTCCGCATTTCCGCCGGATGCTGCGGCTGAAAGCAATTGCCCTCTGGTGCTCGCAAATGAAGTCAGCGAAGCCAAATCGTTCGGGACCCTTGTCTTCACATTTACAATTCCGTTTCCGCTTGCGCTTTCAAATGTGCTTGCTTCCCCCCCGAATAAGAGCTCGCCATTTTCATTGTTATACACCGAACCGTATCCTGTTCTTCCGTTTTCTTTTCCAAGCACACCGTCGAAAGGAATGCTGTAAAACGGGTATTCTATTGGCGGCTTCTTTACCAAAAGCAATTCCACTCCGACATTTCCGTTTAGCGTTCCATCCGCCCTCAGTATTCTGAAGGTTTCATTTGAATCAATATTGAATCTTACTTCATACAATCCTGCTTCAACATCCGAACTGTTCAGGTATTTTTTCTTGAATGAAAATTTGCCCGAATCAAAGTTTTCCACTATGCTTTTTTCTTCCGTTGTTACCGGCGCCTGCAGGAAAGTTTTCAAATAATAATCCCTGAAGTCTTTTCTAAAAGTTTCCCCATAACCGTCCTTTATCAGGTATGCCTTGAACAGCAGCGCATTGTGCAGCGCCTCTAAATTAGTTATTTTTTCGGTCCAAACAACGCTTCCGATATTATTAGTGTCAATGTAGTAAAATATCGCGGGTTTTCCTCCGACCATTTTTGTGCTCGGGTCAAGCCAGCAGCCGCTTGGCGTATCTCTGTTTGTGAAAATTCTTGTAACGCTTTGATTGTTGGAGAGGGCGCCGCTTACAGCCGCAGAAACGAAGTAAGGCCCGTTGTATTTCTGTGTTATTGCCGTAAATTCAACAGTTGTTACTCCTACTGCGAATGTTTGCTGGTGCGTAACCGGAGGGGAATTTGTTTTTCCGCGCACTATCATATTTATTGTTGCAGAGGCGGAAGTGGATGTTTTGTTTTCCACGCTTACAGTTATTTTTGTATTGTCAGTGCTAGGGTCCACCAAGGCAGAAATTTCTTTTACTCCAATGCTTCCTCCAGCAACGCTCGCCGGCTTTCCGTTTATGATTTCGGTTTGTTCCTTTATTTCCTTCTCCGCAGGATCCGGGGGACACTGGAAACTCGGATTTTTGTTGAAGAAATCCGCAAGTATCGCAAGTTTTTTCGAAACCTCAATGCTGAACTGTGAAGCATCGCAGTAAATGTAATCATTGTTGCCGTAATCACAAGAATCGCTCTTTATGTTAGTCCATTCCCAATTCAATTTTATCCTTGGAACGGCATCCTTTCCGGTTGAGCCGGCAACTGCTCCGTTGTAGCAGCTTGTCGCCTTCTTCAAATATGCGTCCTGGTCAACAGCCTCGCCGCTCAAAACCCTCATTCTGAATTGCTGGGAATAATCGTTGTCCGCTGCCCCTTCGCATGCTCCCTGGTCTTCTCCCGCGCCAATCCAATATTTTCCGAAAGTGTCACTTTTACAATCTACATCTCCTTGCAAAGTTTCTCCATTGTCCGTGCCTTCGCCCATCCCAAGTATGAATGATGCCTTCTTTGCTTTCGTTGTCAAATTATTTGCAGGGCTTGTTGATGCTCCACCTGTCCCGGTAGCAGTGCCTGTGCCAGTGGGCGTTCCTGTTCCGACCGGGGTAGAAGCCGCTCCCCCGATTGCTCCGCCCAATCTTTTTGTGTGCAACGGATCCCCGTGCACGTGCTCGGTCGCGTTGATTGTAAGCAATCCGTATTTCGGTTTCGGGTCATTGAGCCCCGAATTTGAAAAAGTTATTCCGACAGTTTCTTCGGCTGAATATTCCGCATCTTCAAAGTTCCAGCCCGCCCCTATTTTCGGAACGCTGAAACCCAGCGCCCCCGCATCTCCGGGAATTTGCTTTTCTTCTCCGTTGATATTTATCGTATCTCCCTGTAAAAATATTATGAAATCATTCATCGGATTTACCTGGTAATGGTCCGCGCATTCATAACCCATGTTGCCGCCAATCAGCAATCCCGCTATTCCTGCGCCTATTATTAATCCTCCGGAAATCCATCCCCCACCATAAATCGTTGACATTGGGAGTGCGCCTGTAACCATATATGCCAGCCCTGCACCGATGCCCGCGCCGACCAGCCCGCTCGCCCAATCGAATCCGGCGTCCTGTTTGCCCCATGCGCATTCGTCCGCCTTTACGTCAACGCTTTCCAAAAGCAATTTGTTTGTAAGAATTACTGCGTCCTTTGAACCCTTCCCATACAAATTTAATTCGTATTTGTTAAGCTTGAAATATTTTCCTTCCGACGGGTTAAATGAAACAGGAACTTCCCCGATATAAATGTAGGAGCCGCTTCCTTTCGCCCTTGCATGAACAGTTACGCCGTAAGCGCCGGCAATCGAAGGAGAAGAAACGGTAATGGTTTCAGAATTTTCTTTCAGTGTAAAACTTTTCTTGCTCAAATTTATCGAGCCTTCCGCGCCGCCGGAGCATCCTGAATCCCCTTTGCATAAAATAACATCAATCTGTTGTTTCGGGCATCCGGAAGCGTCGACAGTTACCGTTGTTGAGGCGTCAAATTCAACCGGCCCGGGGTTGCTGCTTATGCTCATGCACTCCTTCAAATTAATTACATCTACGGTAAAATTCAAAGCCGCCGGATTTGTTTTCAGTTTTTTTCCCGCATAGGCGCCCTCGATTGCAACTATTATTGTTACTGAACTCCCTGCCGCATCCATCGACGGAACATAAGTAACAGTTCCTGCAATTTTTTCTCCGGGCGAAACCCTGCCGAAAGTAATTCTCTGTGTCTGGTCGAGCGCCGTTCTCCCCGTTGTTCCGCCGCCAAGGCTTTGTAGTGAAAGTTCCGTGAGCCCCTTGATTTCGCCACCGGCGCTCGCCTTCAAACTTTCCAATCCTATTGCAACATCTTCAGATTTGCAGGCGTTCGTTAAAACAAATGAAAAGCTTACGCGCCCCTGCTGTGTAACCTTTGACTGTGTCGCATTATCGACGAGTATGCATCCGTCCTCAACCGTTGCATCCGAACTGATGCCGAGTTTCAGAGGCAATTCCACATCGTACGCCGCGCCTGTTTCCTTTACTTCGAATGAAACCAAAATAGTTCCGTCAATCGAAGCAGGCTCAATGAAATTTTCCGGCGTAATGTCGTTTGCCAGCCTTATTTTTAACAAATCCAATTCTGTCGTATCATCCCCTGCAATTATTTCTCCCGAGAGCTCTTCGAGCCACGCGTTTAATGCATTTTCATTTATCAGCCCGGCGAATTTTGCATCCAATGTTATTCCCTTTATCGAGAAGTCGTTCATCGTGAGATTTTTTATTTTTACGCTTTTCGTTTCCTCCCTTTTCGTTACGGTGTTTAATTCAATGCTCGCTTCCGCCGGCTCGAATTCAACGACCTTGTCGGAAACAATGAGCTCTGTTGTGCTTATCGCGAACCCTTCCTTTTGCACTTCAATTACAAGAGTTGTGTTTGGATAATGCATGCCGGAATTTACGATTGCTTTTCCATATCTGTCTGTTTTCGCCTCGTCAAATATTATTTCCTCGAATCCGGGCTCCTTTATTTTCAGCTTTACGCTCGCATCCCTCAGCGGCGCGTTTTTGTTGTCCTTCACTTCAACTTCAATCGGCGTGTTGCTCAGCGCCGGAATAAAATCAGGCTTTACCGTTACCTTCATTTCCTTTTCAGTCGGAATCGTGAATGAAATGTCTTTTGAAAAAATTTCCACCCCTTCGGATTGAAGCCTTACCCTTATTGTTTCCGCGCCCTCGCTTAATCCCATCAGCGTCATTGTCGTATCAATAGAAGTTTTTTTGTCGAATGAGTTTAACTCGACCCTTCTTATTTCAAACACTTCAACATTGCTGTCGACTATTCCGAGCGCGTCCTTTATTTTGTAATCCTCAATCCTTATCCTTCTCTCGCCCTGTTCATCGCCCACAATTTCAACGTACATGTAAATCGGCTTTTTTCCTTTCATGTAATCGTACTGTGAGTTATTTATGATTTGGAAGTGGTAATCGTACTTCAAAACCTGCCTCAACGCGTAAGGCTGGTTCATGTATAATTCGTCTTTCTGGGAGTAAAGCCATTCCGACGTAAAGCAAAATTCCGTGTCGCATGTTTCCGAAAATCCTTCGTAGTATGTGGCGCTGTATGTGTCCGAATAAAATTCTTCCGGAATATTGCTTTCAGGCAGCCTCTTGCTGTCGAACAATGCCCTCCAAAATAATTTTAGTTTCTGGTTCGGCGGCGTTTCATCTTTTACCCTGAACCAAACATTTACTTCGCGCACGCCTTCCCCGAAGTTTTTGTTCCTCCACTCAGCATTAATCCATTTCGCGGGCCCGTCAACAAGATTTTGCGAATCATATGAATAGCCCTGTTCGGGGTCGTATGTTGCGCCGCGGGCAACGGAATAAACATCCGCTCCTTCTACCTTTTCAATTTCGATGAAATCGTTGTCCAAATGGTTTTCTTCGCCCGCCCTGAAATGCATCAGCACGTTTGAGTATTCGTTGTCCGCCTTCAAAATCATCCTCGCATAATATTTTTTTCCCGCCTCGAGAGTTTGAACCTGCGCGCCCTCAGAATTGTAGACTCCGCCCATTTCGATTGAAGGCCCAAGAATATTTTTTGTTACGGTAATATTGAAAACAGCCTGCCTGTCCGGCCAGAGCATTACCGGCGCGGAAGTATAGGATGCGTATGCCTCTCCCGCTTCATCTTCCCCCCTTACAACAACATAAACGCTTTGCCCCGATTTTATTTGTTTTTGCGCAACCCCGTTTTCAAGCGAAACTATTCCGCCGACACTATTTCCCCTTGTGTTGAAGAATTCAATTTCCCCGCTGACAAGGTTTCCCGAAATGTCCTTTACATTTACTATTGCAGTTGTCGGCCCAATGCTTAGTTTTACCGTGAACTCGTTCAGCTGGTCCAGCAGTATTTCCTTTGGCGGCGTGGAAGAGCCGCTAAAGGGATATTTTATGGCGTAAGAGGTAACTTTTCCCTCTACTTTTCCAGCCAAAAAGGACGCGTAACCGTTTAAATCGCTGACAGCATAGTTTTTTGGCTCATTTAACTCGACAACGCTGTCATTTGAGCCATATTTTAGCCTTATTTGGGCATCCTGGACGGGCTGGTTGTCCTGATCTATCACCCTTACCCTTACCCTGCCCGCGCTCGCAACAGTTATCAAATCCAGCCTAATTTCAATATTCGCGTCTCCCTCAATGTTTAAATCAACGGACTTTGCGCTATACCCTGCCCCAATATCGCCCACTTTCTTTGCCGTCACAGTATAATTCCCTTTTTCCGTGAGCGCAAACAAAACAGTTCCATTCACATCTTCATTCCTATTAATCTCCTGCCCTGCCGAATTTTTTATCGAAACGTTTGCCCCGTAAATATATCCCGATGTTCCGTTGTCCAATACATTCACTGTCAATTTTGCTTTCACCGTTTTTGAAACATCTACCGAAACTGTTGTGTCTGCCAGAACAGAAAATATTTGAGTTACAATCCCGTAATTTCCCGTAGGGTCTGAAACTGAGACAGTGTAGCTTCCGGGAATTACCGCTATCGTCGCCTGTGAATTTGTTGTTTTCACGGCAGGGTAATCACTTTTTCCCGTAACTGTAATTGTGAATGTTGTGCCGCTCACAGGTTTTCCTCCGGCTTTTACCTGAACAGTAAGATTTTTTGACGGAACGGAATACGCGTTCAGCGTAACTTCCTTCAAAAGCGAGTCAATCAAATATTCTTTCTGTTCGTAATACTCGCTCATAACTCTCATGTAAAGTTTTCCGCAGTTCAGCGGCTCTTCGACTTCGACCAAACCGTCATTATCATCAACGACTTTTGTCGGCTTTGGCAGCGCAGCCGAATTTTGGCAGTAGAAAATAACTGGGATTTCTTCCTCGATTCTCAAGCCCTGCGCGGTTTTTAATGTGACCCTTCTTTTAATCGGTTTAAGTTCTATGAATGGCTTCTCAAGAATTATTATTTTGAAAAAATTATTTTCAGCTGTATATTCCTGCCTGAAAGTTCCTTTGCCCGAGTTTATGTCGATTAAAACTGGAGAGCCGACAGCAATGTTTTTGAAAATCACCGCCCCGCTTGCGTCTGTGGTTTCTACTAAATTTTTCTTATCGGCAGTTAAATTTACTTTTACTCCCTGAACAATAAGCTCGTCGCTTCCCTTTACCACAAATTTCATGTCCGTGTATTGCGGAACCATCGACGGGAGCAGGATGTACGCGCCCAGCAGGATAAGTATTGCCAGCAGCGTGAGAATAAGGATAAGGCTTGGAATAACGCCGTCAATGGCATCCACTATTCCGTTTATATGCAATGCATCAACGAGGTTGTACCACCTGTCTTCCGTCGAATAATAAGCCTCGCGCAGCCAATCAGTTATACCCATGTTCCAGACCTTTAACTTATTTGATGCGATATATTAAAGCACTATTAGAAGAATGGGTCTCGAAGTATTTAAATCTTCTTTTTTGCGGGCGCTTTGCGGCATGCGCTTCCGGCGAATTTGAAGCAGCCATCATAACATTTTTAACTTTATGCACACAAGGTGTATCTGGCGTGCATTTGGTGGTAATATGCCTGTGGCGAGAGTTGTTTTAGAGCCTTATTCCAATAAGGTACTGAACGTTGTCAAGGCAAAATACGAGTTAAACGACAAGAGCAGGGCTTTGAACAAATTTATCGAATTGTACGGGTGCAACGAGTTGGAGCAGGAAGTCGATGATTCCTATGTGAAAAAAATTTTGGACATTGAAAAGAAGCATATTGAAAAGCACGGCTATAAAAAAATGAGCCGTCCGGAAATGGAAAAGCTTTTTGGAAAGTGAAAAAATGCCCTTTTCTTTCGCATTCTCCGACGAACTAAAGGAAAAAATAAAAAAATTGAAGGGAAGGGATGAAAAGAGGCTTGAAATACTTTACAAAAAAATCAATCAGATAATTAATTCGGATGACTTCACGGTACAGCATTATAAGAATTTGAGGCATGATTTGAGCGACAGAAAGAGGGTGCACATTGACAAAAGCTTTGTTTTGACCTTCAGCTATAACAAGCAGAACAAGTTTATTCTTTTCCTCGATTTTGACCATCACGACAAAATTTACAAGAAATAATTTTTTTGCCCGTGACACCAAAATAATTTATCAGCCTTTTGGTAAAAGGCTGGCGAAAACCGCCGCCTTCAGGCGTCGGATGAAGCCTGCTGGCTTCTGTGATTAAACCAGCAGAAGCCGCACCCTTTAGGGTGCGGTAATTCACAAGAAATAGTTTTTTGTCCTTAATCCCCAAATTTCGTTAAGATGAAATGCACTTGCTCGCCTTTCCTTCAATATTTGTTAGGAAGAAATGCAGCCGCTCGCCTTGCCCTCAATTCCCATCGGGTCAAGGAAAGGCTTGTTGTTCCAGAAGTAATCCCCAGTTCCTATCACGCAGATTTTTTCCTGCTTCACCATGTCAAGCACATCTTTCAGGCTTTTTATTCCCGCGCTGGCGGTGACGCTTATCTGGTTTCCATTGCCGTAGGGGCTTTCCATATTTGCGCTGTCCCCGCCCTGAACGCTTATTATTGAAGTTCTTCCCTGAGGAACGTACATTACTCCGTAGAAGGAAGCAGTTCCCTTTTCCGTTACATTTGCCCAGCCCAAGCCGTAAGCATTCGCCATTCCCTTGTCCCCTACGGGTGATTGGTCCGCAGGCGAATCTGTTGATTGCCACTCGCTCATAGGCATTCCTGTGAAGTCAACGCATCCCCCGCCTATTCCGTTCCAGTACATCATGTAAGGCCCCGTGTTCTGCGGCTGTCCGTCAACCTGAACACTATAGAAACCATAAGCATCGCTTCCGTTTTCCCTGGTGATATTTAGTATCAGCGGAACGGGAACGCTCGGCGTCATTGCCAAACCTATGTTATCTCCGGCTCCTGAAATTGTGAGCACATTTCCCCTGTTTCCAACATTCAAATTGTAAAATACATTTGGTGAATTGTCCACCGAAACCGTTACGTTTGAAATTGCGTTGCTGCTCGGATTTGTTTCCGCATAAATTGCGCTTCCCCCCTCTTCGCCGATTATGAATGACTGCTCGCTTGTCTGTTCGTATGAGCTTCCGTATCCCTGCCTTCCGTTGTCGCTGTCCAATCCGATTGTTCCGTCAAACGCGAAATCGTACAATGCCGAAGCCGGTTTCGGTTCAGACCAAGGCTCAAGCCTTATCTCGACGCTCTTAATGTTGTTGTTGTCATTCTTCCACTCAAATTTGTTCTCGTTGAAAGTAACAACTATTGTTGCGGTGTATTTTCCCGCTGTCCAGCTTTGCGGGCTAACTTTGAATTTACTGCTCAGGAATAATGATTCAAGGCCGTCATCGGCAAACCATGTCGGCGCGTTCAAAAACTTTGTCTCATCGAAGTCTTTCTTGAAATCGTCGCTGAAACCGTCCTTCACAATGCTTGCGGTAAAATTAACATAATTAAGTATTGTCTCTCCTTCTCCTTCCAGCAAACCATTTGCAGCCAGTATTCTTGAAAAATTGTCTTTCTTTGTGTCATAACTCTGGCATTCTCCCAAACCTGTTGAACCCAATATCAACTGGCTCGTAATAGTGTCATTTGAGGTGTCATTATTTTCGCAGCCGCTGCAAAGCGCAGGCATCAATGTCGCCTTAACAGGGAAAGTTCCCGTTCCGAGTGTCGCCTTGCTCACGTCGCACTTGAAATACGCTTCACTCAAAATTTCTTTCGTTTCTTCGCAGCTCGCGTCCGCATTCGCATCTCCGCCGACAATTATCTTTACTTTTCCGTTCATTGTCTGCTGGTTGTTGGATGAAACCTTTACTTCTATCGTCGCCTTGTCCGCGTCCTCGCTCATCCTTATCATTGTTATTCCAACATCAAGCCCCGTTCTGCTCAATTCCTGCGTTTTTGTTCCCGCAACATCAATCGCCTTCGGGCATTTTGTAATATTACTTGTGCTGATGAAATCCTTTATCTCCTTCAGTTTCTTCAGGGTTGCGATTGTGAATTGTGTCGTGTCGCAGTAAACGTATCCTGAAGCATCCGTATCCTCTTCCGAAGTTCCGTCACACTCAGTCGCCCCTATCTTGTCCCAGCCCCATTCAAGCTTTATTTTTGGGATAGCTCCATCGCCGGTTGAGCCTGCTTTGCTTCCAACTGTGCAGTTTGATATTACAGGTGCAGGGCAGGGGTATGTGTTCGGTCCGCATTCAACGTATTCCCAAGAATCAAACAAAAGGTGGAACTGTTTCTCATAATTTCTGTTCTCGGTAACTTCAAGGTCCTCTTTTGTCATGTCAGAAATGTCCGCATCCCACTTGCTTCCGAATACCGAGTCAAGCCAGCCCCTTTCTTCATTGTCCTCGTCCGCTTCGTTTCTCTCTTCCAATTTTTCCATCAATTTTTGGTAACCGTATTTTTCTTTGTAAAGGTTTTCTATTCCGCTCACTTTAAGCAGTCCCTCTATTTTCTTGAACTCGTTATCCTGCACAACTTTTCCTGTGTTCGTAAATGTTAACTCCCTTATTTCCGCAAGGCCGATTGAGGCACTCAATGTTTGTGGATTGTAGAAGTATCCCGCGCCGCCCATTGATGTTCCGCCCTGTGATCCCGTTCCCAGCGTATTTGGCTGAACACTTGAATCATAATCAAAAGTCGGGTCTCCAACGCTCATGCTTATTCCCTTTACTCCGCTCTTTCCGTCAGGAGCTGAAAGTGCTACGTCAGTTATTTCAACCAAAGGAACAGCGAATGTTTTTGTGTAACAAACATCCTGGTCGGACTGCTGGAACCATGAAAATAATCCTGCAAGCAATGCTCCGAAAATCGCATTGCCTCCCATCAACCCGATCCCCCAATCGGTTATTACCCCGCCTGCTTTGTCCATAAATGATGATGTTCTGTCTGCCGATGAGCCGCCGCACATGCTCGTGCTTCCAACGTCCTGGTTCGTTCCTGAACCGTAATAATTATTAGCGAAACCCGGGTTCCCGACTCCGCCGAAACTATTGTAAGGCTGTGAAGTCGTCGCACTGGTTACGCTATTAACAGTGCTTGCGGCATTGGCTAAGGTTGTCACCGGATTTATTGTACCCGTTGAAGTTGCGAGGATGAATTCAGCACCTTTTGGATTGCCGCCATAGGCTTTGGTTTCGGTAGTGGCGCTTTTGGCGTTGGATGTGCTAGTGCTGCTGTAGGCTTTGGATGTGCTAGTGGCGCTTTTGGCGTCGGATGCGCTAGTGTTTAATTTCATGTTAGGAGAAAGTGTTTGTTTTGTAAATATTACAGGATTATCTGGAATAACAGTGTTGTCAATTTTATTTTTGCCCTGAATCCCAATATTAGTTAGCATTTTAATTGTTATGCTTGTTTTGACTGAAGGCGCTATTTTTGGGGCAGTGTTTTCAGCAGCAAGGTATAATGTAACACTTCCTTTGCATCCTGCAGGCGCATTAACACTGACTTCCTGGCCAGTATCTCGCAGGTTGATTAGTTTTTGTTGAACTTCTTTGAGTCCATTAACAGTTTCCTGTCTTTGTTTGTTATATTCATCAGTAATTTCTTTTGCTTTGTCGTTCAATTCTTTTTCAATTTTGTCCCTTCTATCCTTTATGGCTTTTTCGACTTCTTCGTTGCTTACTCCTTTTGTTGCCTTTGCTTGCAAATCTTTTTTCAATGTAGCATCTGCAGTTGCCTCGGCTTTAACAGTTTTCTGGAAGTCTTTATCTCCCTCGCTTTGAACCTTGGCTAATGGATCGTAATATTTTTTTATGTCCTTCATTGCACCATCATATGTTTTCTCGCAAAATGATTGTAGCTGTGTGCCTACTTCTTTTTGGCAGTCAGTAAGAGCACTGGCTGCTGTTTCTGCAGGACAATTACTTATACAATATTCCTTTGCACTCGCATCAGCTCTTGTGTTGCAGGCGGTTTCTTCACTCTTAAGTTGGGTTATCATGTTATCTTTTGCAGTTGTTATTTCTGCAAAATTTTGTTTAATTGGCTGTGTGAGGTTTGTTGCAGCAGTACTTCTCATTCCTGCAAGTTCTTTGAAATCATCGTTAATGTTTTTTGACACATCGGGATTGTCTTTGTGCGGCCAATTGTTGTTGTCGCCCCAGATTCCACCTTTCGTGTACCCGGAAATTCCGCCAATCAGCGCATCAAGCAAAATCTTTTTCCAGTTTACCGGTTCGGTGCCGCTTATTTCCACCGAAACAGATTTTTGTGTGCACACATTTTTCAAAAAGCCCCTGTCGATTCCGTCGGCAGTTCCTTTTTTGTCATTGAAAGGAGAATCATAAACATCGTATTCGTATCTTGACAGCTGGAAGCAGCCTTCCGCTTCGAGTATCGCCTTTACATTTCCGATTAATCTGAGAGGCATTCCTTTTTGCCTCCCGTAAACCAGTATGTTGTACGCTCCCGGAACATCCCCTTCCGTTCTCGATACTACTACTTCTTCGCTGCCACCGGTTGCAATTGAGAATTTGTCCTGTGAAACCTGCAAATCCGTTTGAACCTGTATGTCGACTTTGTCCGGGCAGTTGTTTGCGATTGAGAATCCCTGCTGTCCGCCAACAGGAACGGTAATCAAGTCCGCACCTATTACTATGCATTCCTGCAAATTTACCACATTTATTGTGAAATTTAGTGCCGCAACAAGTTTTTGGTCTTTTGAATCTGTTTTGTTCAGCGCTTCGAATGTGATTGTTCCGCTTGTTGTTCCGTTTATTCCCGCGTACGGCGCGAATTTAACGGTCACAGGAATTGTTTCCCCTTCCGAAACTGTCGGCCTGAAAATTCTTGAGTATGCTTTGCTTAGTGAAACGGCGGTCGCCCTTGATTGCACGGTAAATTCTCCGAGATTATTTCCGGTGGTTTCGAGTCTTGCTCCGAGATTTCTTATTGGAACGAGTTTTCCGGAAACGAGGCAGTCATTTTTAATGTTGAAGCTGAACTCTATTTCTTTTCCTTCCGTGCTCGCAACCCAGTTTGTCGCCGTTAAACTCAAACAATTCGGGTCGTCAACGTCATTTCCTACTCCTACCCTTATTTTTGCCTTAACTTCTTTTACCCACTCTCTTTCCTCGCTGCCCACTACTATCTGGAATGTTCCTTCCAAATCGTCCGCCTGTGGTATTACTTTTGCAATTATGACTTTGAAGTCGATTTCTTCGTAGTCCTGCGCTTTGATTATTTTTCCTTTCATTGTTTCGAACCAGCTCGCTATCCTTGCCTCGTCGAGCAGACCCTTGAATTTTCCGGTAAGTATTATTTCCCTTATCTCCAAATCGATTCCGGTTTTATTTTCTATTTTTACCGTTTTGCTTTCTTCAGGGGTTGTCTGAGGATTAAGAGTAAATGTGAGGTCGGCAGGAGTAACATCGACAACTTCATCACTTATATTGAAAGGGAATTCAAGCGTTTCGTATCCTCCTTTTTCCACAACGAGCTTCATTTTTTCTCCAGGCATTCCGGCCGGAAGAATTACCGTCGCGATTCCTATTGTGTTTGTTGTTTTTTCAGAAAGTTTTGTTCCGAAGCGGTCGAATATTTTTACTATCGCTCCGCTTACCTCCAAATTTGTTCCTGCGTTGAAAACCTTTACAGTAATATTTTCATCTTTTCCCGGCAAAAGTTTCGGCATCTCTGCCTGGAATTCGCCGTTCACCATGAATTCAATGCGCAATTTTTCCGTCGCGGCAATATTCAAAACGAATGGCTTCTCAAATATTAGTTCGTTTCCATCCCTTATTCTCATTAGTATTGTTCCTGTTCCGGATTTTTGCGGCTTCAATGTCATCGAATTGAGGTTGATTGAGGTGCCCTGTTCGAAATTTGAGGTGTCAATCCATTCGCCTTCAAACCCGTTTATGCTTCCGTTCGAATTGATTGAAGTCGGTGTAAGTAAAGTGTAATTTTCCATATAAACATTTTCTTCGGTGTTTTGGAATTTTGTTTTCGCCTTTTCGTAGATGTCCTGCGGCCTTGAGGAGCCGTTCAAAACTTTTACACCCAAATAATAGGTTTCATTGTTTTTCGCGTCAAAGCTTGTGTCGAAGTAATGAATAAAATTTTCTTTCGCGTCAATGTAATTTGAAGTTACGCAAAAAGTTCTTCCCGAATCCGTTACTTCGCAGAGGGATTCTTCCCCGACTTTCAAAAGTTCTTCGCTG
Source organism: Candidatus Iainarchaeum sp. (assembly GCA_026397015.1). GTDB lineage: Archaea > Iainarchaeota > Iainarchaeia > Iainarchaeales > JAAZKV01 > JAPLVR01. Next base: position 119,476 of record JAPLVR010000003.1, on the reverse strand, counting down.
CATTCCGCGTAGAGCGGGCTTTTCGCGCTGCTGCTCTCCGCCGTTCCCAGCGCATCGTCCAGAGGGTCGCGGTTGTAGCTTCCGCTTAGCACCCCGAATGCCCTGTAAGCGATTACCAAATCATCTCCCATTTGGGCGCCGTCTCTAATTTTTATTTTCACTTTTACCATTATTTTTCCGGGGTTGTAGCTTCCTTCCGCCCATGTCACCTGCGCCCACTTGCTTTCCTCCAGATTCAGATATTGCGAATCCGTCTCCCCTCCCTTTGGGGGGTTGTATGAGCTTCCTTTTGTGATTGTGTGGATTCGCGGCGCTTCCACATCCTTGATGTACAATTTGTCGAGCTCGGTTTTCGTAACATTGTCTTTTCCAACTCTGACAAATAACCCGAGATTGTCATAATCAAGCGGCGCCGTTACAGCAAATATCGCGTCGTATTCCTGCGCAGCCTCGACTTTCAGCGCCTTCAAATCCCCCTTGTACAATCCAAGGAAGTCAACCTTTATCTTGTCCTGCGGAGGTCTTGGCAGCACAACATCGAATGTAATTGTTCCGTTTCCGGTGACTTGTTTAGGAACTGTAGTGACAGTTTCGTATCCCAAATCATTCGCTTCTTCAGAATCTTTTGAAACAACGGCATAAACTTTTTTATCCGCCTTCACTTTGAGCGAAACAACTCCAGTTACATCCTCTACAATTCTTGTTCCGATTACATTGCCCTGCGAATAATCATCATAAAGGGTAACTGTAGCATATTGTAAAGGATTTCCGTCCCTGTCTTTCACCGAAACATTTACAGTTCCGTACGGAATTTCAAGCGTCACTTCAAACGGAATATCGGCATTTCCGGAATTGAATACTCTCGCTTCGCTCCAACCGTTGTATGACGATTTGTAAGCGAAAACCCTTATGTTTTCGGTTGAATCGGGGATGGTGCCCCATCTTGCCTCTCCGTTGAAGTCAGTTACTCTTTCCGCGTAGCCGAGTTTGTAAACTCCTGCATCATTTTCTCCGAACAAAACAACTTTTGCGTAGGGAACTTTTCTTCCCTCCGAATCGGTTACGCGCGCAATCAAGATGGAACCGCATGTGCCCGTGCTCCCGACCAGCACCAAATCAACGGTCGCCCCCACTGCAACATCCGTTGCCGTTGCGGTGCAATAACCGTCGAGCGACGCCATTACCCTGTAAGGCCCTTCTTCCGCCACATCAAATGCGACGCTTCCGTTTGAATCCGTTTCATCATTGTTTACTTCGCTCATTCCTTTTCTTATTGAAACGTAAACTCCGCTTGCAACCAAGCCGTCTTTTTTAACATTTACCTTTATCGTTCCGACAATATTTTTGTCCAATTCTATTTCAACAGAATTAACCTTGTCCGCACTTGCCTGAATTGTATCGGATCTGCCGGATTTGTAGATGCTTGTTGTTTTTGACTGGAAGTAATAACCCCCTTCCGGCAGGTCGAAAATCGCCTGTCCGTTGTATGAGCGCTCTGTATCTATCGGCGAGTAGATGTTGTTTGCCCTGTAAGCCTCTACCGGAACTGATTCTGCTATAAGTTTCCCGTTGTATTTCAGATTAACCGTTACCCTTGCCCCTTTTACCACAAGCTCCTTCAGATAAAGAATTGTAGAAGTTATTGAGTATGGACCCGCTTCGTACTTGTCAGATTTTATTGTCGCCTGCAATGTTCCGCAGTCGCTAGGGGAATTCACATTTACAATTCCGGTTGAAGTGGTAACTTCTTCAGGCGGCGTAGCCTCAGGATTCGAGCACGAAAATGTGAGCGTTATCTGGTCCGTCGCAAGGCTTCCCGTCGGCGTCAAAAGCTTTATTGCTTTCGGTTCGAATGAAATGCTTTTTACCGGAAGGATTATCTCTTCCTGCATCAGCATTTCGGAAATATAAATTTCTTTTACAGTCGTTACGCCTTCTTTTGACACGACAATTTTTACAGTCGAATTGAGGGGCAGCGCGACATCCGGCAGAAGGCCGTACGCATTCGAAGTATTTTCAAGGCTAACAGGCCCCGACAATATTATTGTCGCTCCTTCAACTGCGTTTCCCGCTTCATCCGAAACCATCAATTTGAGTGTTGCAATATTTTGTGTGAAAACAGTTCCTACCAGGAACAAGCCGAGCAGGAGAAGTAAAATTATGGCAAGGACAACGAATAATGCGAAACTCGGCACAACATCGTCAATCGGGTCAATTACCTTGTATATCGGTATGTGTTCATCCAACCTGTCGAGAAAGCCGTACCATTTTTCTTCCCCGGCGTAGTAAAAATCCCTCAGTTTCTCCCCTATTTCCATCAGAACCAAACCGCGTTTTTCCCATCAAGTTAAAAAATTTCAAACCTTACATAACTATATTATACAGTCATTTATATACTTTACTAATTGCGCCAAAATCGCGCAAATTTTGGAAGCAATCTTTCTTTAAAAGGAAAAAAATTTCGTTTGAATTTCATTTCGGAACGTTAAGGTTTGCCCACCATTCCCGCCAGCTTGTCAAGGAAGCCAAGTGTTGTTTCTCCTTCCTTTATGTTCATCCCCAAAAAATCCTCCGGAATCATGGAAATTATTTGAGGCAATGCGATTTCTATTGCAATTGCAATAAGAACCGCAATAACAACCATTGCGAGAACGCTTTTGCCCTCTTCCAAAAAATATTTTTCAAGCTTGAAATCGCTTTCCAGTGCAAAGCCCAGTTTCGCACCCGCATAGGTCGCAACCGTTATCGGAAAAATGTACAGAAATATTGCCGCGTTTCTGTCGGTGCCGATTGCCAGCCCGTAAAATATGTGCGGTAAAAAGGCAAGGTAGCCGAAAAATAATGCGCCCATCAGAAAAAAGCCGAGCACGAGAAATGCCAATGGAATTGATGCAAGAAAATTCCAGCTTGGGTTTTGAAAGGAGTAAATGAATCCCGAGAAAAGGCAGATGAGGCATATGAGCAGGGCGATTGTCGGCTTTTTGTCCATCTTTACAGCTCCTAAAAATAAAAATTAGCCCATTCCTGTTCTGAAATTTTTTTGAAAATTATTTTTTTGCCACAGCTCTGAAATCATTTTGTTATTTTTTTATAAGTTCAGATTCGTTCCAATATAAGTAGCTTCCATCTTCTGCTATGCACGCCTTATCGCCGCCCTTCACGTATCCTATTACTTCTTCAAGCGAAGGAGTTGCCAGTGTTGCATCACCAGAGATCTGTAATACCTGATTCGATGTGCCAAACTGGTTGCCTTTTCCTATTGGGTCACTTGCGTTTATTGTTCTTTCTGAAGCGTTTCCACCTTCGAATATCATGCTTCCCTGGTCAGGGTAATAATATATTCCCTTCAACGTAGTTGCGCTGCCTGCCTTTATCTCCACTCTAAACTTTGATCCGCCGATTCCTTTGCCCTTCGAAAATATTGCGTCGTTTGAAGTACGCCATGTTATCAAATTGTCCGGAACACCTTTTGGACCGTCCTTCAAAAAGTAATCGAACCCACTTTCGCCCATTCCAGTAGTAACAGTGATTTTTACAGGAGTTCTCAAGTAGAAATCTCCGTTGGCTGCGACTATTGTGTTGCTTTCCGAATCTCTCAAACTTCCCTCGATTTTATTTACTTTGTATCCTGTCTGCAGCAAAATATTTTTTCCCGCTTCAGCAGCGCCGTCAACAACTTTTTTATCACCAACATTAACTGCCATTGGCGATTCTCCTTTGCAGTATTCGTAATCCATGTTAACATCGTATTTGCCAGGCGCAGTATTCCCACTTTTGAATTCTAACTCGTGGACAGGTGTTTCCAAAATAAATTCTTTCAACTTTTCCGCAATGGAGTCGCTGAAAGTTTGGTCATCAACCCAAATTTCAAAATTATTCTTGTTTTCTTCCGTCGGCTTGATTGTTGTAAGGAGCAAAACATTGTTTGCCAGTTTTCTAATCTCGTTAAGTGCGGGGTTCTGAACATATATTTTCTCAATCTCCGCTTGTGAAAGACCGCCGTTGCCGTTTTGCAATACCCCCTTGATTAAGGTTGCGCTTGCAAGGTGCTCTATCGCCGCATTTTTGAGCAGAATTTTTGTATCAGGGCTTATGTTTGTACACTTAACAGTGATTTCGCAATCGGCGCCTGGTGTTGCGCACGCAGTTCCTGCTTTTGAAACAACGGCCTCAAGCACTTGCCTATAATTTCTCAGCGGCATATAGTAGTTGCCGTTTATCTCTTTCATGCCCAAGAGTAAAAATGTTTTATTAGCAGTCGCATCTGCAGGAATTTTTATCAGGTACTTGTCCAAATCCCCTGCCTTATCTATTGCGTTGATGAGTTTAATCATTGCAGCGTATTGTCCATCTGTCTTGTTTTTTATTGCAGCTAATTGATCCGTTGTGAGAGCTTCTTTCAATGGTAGCGAATAGTCCAAAGTAACCGGGTCATTTGACTTTCCCTCCGTGTCGGCAGCGAGGTAAAAGTTCAGGTCGTTTTTGATGGCACCGCCTTTGTCGCAGAGGAAAATGGTTGCCGTCTTCGCTTCCTTATAAATTTCGCTTAACTTGTACCCATTGCTTTCGTTCGTGCAAATCTGCTTTTTTCCTTTCATCTCCTGTATGTTTTTGTCTATTTCTTTGTAGTTTTTGAACAGGAAAACATTAAGCTGGTCGTAGTTGCAGAAAAATTCTTTGCAGTTAACCATCTTGCTCTCAACAAGACTGTTTTCTGTTTTTATAAGTTCAAATCCGTAATCTTTCGCTTTTGTTTTACATGTGCCTTCTTTCGCAGGCGGCGTCGTCACATCGCTTTCATTAAGCAATCCTTTGCATTCGGAATGCGCCGCAACAACAGCGGCGATTATGTCGCTGGCTTTTTTATCCTTTGAAGAACCTTTCGTCTTTTCTTCAGCGAGCAACTTCAGGCAGTCTTCCTTCTTTTTCGCTGCCGCCCCATTTTGGCATTCATCAAGCGAAGTTATCTTGTAACCGTCTTTTGCCACCAATACTTTTAGTGTCCATGAAACTTCCGCCGATTTCATGTTCGCATTTCTTTTCAAAGTTGCCGTTACAGGAACCTCAATGTAGGCACAGTTTGCCGTGAGGCCGCTTTTGTTTATCTCAACAACCAAGTTAGGACCTTTGCCGGGGTTCAAAAATCCGCTTCCCGAACCGGAAGTGCTTTCAACCTTAAATGAAACGCCGTAGCTGGTCGTGCTTCCAACCTTTACATTTGTGAGCTTGTCATTCAATCCGCACTTGCCGCTTGATTTTGTTATTCCCATTCCAAGGAAGCTTGTTGAACCCGCGCCGCCTATTTTTATTGCAGGAGGTTCTGCGATATGCAAATAACTTTTTCCGTTGAATTTTCCGTCAGGTATTACCCCTGTTGTGTTTGAAGAATCCTTTCTCTTGAAGAAGCTTACAATGTCCAGGGCGCTCGGTTCAACGCAGTCAGCGGACTCGACCGACGGGTCTCCGTTGCCCAGCGCAGAATCAAGCATTTCCGCAAGGCCCCACATGTCCTGCATCTCAACAGGGAATTGTTTGCACTGTTCTGATGCGTATTTGTCCGTGTATTCCACATTTATTGTTCCATAAATGTTTGTTCTCGCATCAGCCGCTGTCGCGAAATTTCTAAGCATCATTATTGTGGAAATCGGGCTGTAAGTTCCCGTCTGTGCATTCTGTATTTTTCTTTGCGGGATGTAGCTCGTGCTCGGTCTCACTTCGAACACAATTTCTTCTATGCTTCCGTTTGGCCCGCCCTCTATCAGCCTTCTGTTAACTATTCGCGTTCCAGAAACCATTGAACAATTATTTTGCATGCACGTTCCGTTCGGCCTCAAATAATCATAGTATGAACTGTTTTGAGTGTAATTGCTTGCCGTAGGGGTTCCTTGTCCGTATCCATAATAGTAAGGTGTTGTTCCCTGCCTAATTCCGGGGTAATCCACAAGTTCTGTTCCGGCTCCTCCGCCGTACAGAGGATAATTGTTTTGGTAGAGTTGACTTTGTCCAACCATGAAGTATGGGTCTGCGTAACCTGCATTTATCGGGCTTTGCGGCGCAACGCAGCTGATTGAAACTGCGTTAGGGTTCCTTGAAAGTGCTGTGCCCAAATCGTAGCAGTAGTTGTATACCCTGTAATTTTCAGGGCTCTGAACGAATGAATTGAAATTAAGTTTTGAAACGCTCACCTTTATACAATCGTCATCATCCCCGAGTTTTTTCACGGTAACGCTTACGGTTGCAACATTTTGGAAACTATTTTCGGTCTGTGAAACTTTTGCATTTACCTTTACCTTGTACCTTCCGAGAGTGTACCCTGGGCTTACAGTAACTGTATGGTCGCTCTCCGCACCAATTGTGAATTTTTCCTCATCAACCACAACCCTTGAATCAGGGTCAAGGTCTATGTCAACATCCGTTGCGCAGGTGCTTTTGATTACGAAGCTGTTCTGTTCGTATGTGCTGGCGCCCTGGCTTCCGTAGTTTGCGTATTGCAATCCGTTTATTGTGCCTGTTCCCATCCCATATGGATTTGTCATTCCACTTCTGTTTGAAAATCCCTGGTAAGTTTGCGCATACGCCCCAAGTTGCGGCGCGAGGCTTGTCTGTGCCAATCTGTCGTAGCCCATGTTAAATGCAGCAACTTCCAATATTACCCCTCCTGGGGGCTCTTCAACTTTGATGCATTGTGCCAAATTGCTCATCGTTATTTTCAAATTAACTTTCGCTTCAACTGTTTCCTCCACTCCTTCTTCCGGCATATTTTTCGCGCTGAATGTAATTACATTTTCCTGCTTTCCGGATTCAATGGTTTTTGACGGCGTGAATTTTATTGTCAATGTTTCTTTCGTGCTCTTCTCAAGGAACTCTGCAAGCACGGAAGGTTTTGCGCTCAACTGAACAGCGCTGAATGCCGCGCTCATTCCAACAATGGAAACATTTCCAAACTTTGATTCGTCCTTTAATTTTACTTCAAGCCCGTGCAATGGAATCGTGATTCCTTCCGCAGAACAGCCGTTTTCTATTTCAACAGTTTGCACAACTTCATCCGACCCGGTCATGAATTCGACCGTACCGGGCGTAACGGTCAGGCAGCCGTCGCTTTCGATGTATCCGGGCAGTGTAAGTCTTATACTAACAGGAATTTCGTTCGTGAAAGTCTGTATTACTTCCTTGTCGTCGCCCAAAACTCCCGCATCAATTATCATTTTTCCGGTAACTGTTTGCGGCGCCGTGAGCCTGTAAGCCGCTTTCGTTATTTTTATTGAGAGCATGAAATTTTTGTCGCCGGCAGATTTTATTGTCGCGCCTTCAATTGAATCCTTGAAAGATAAATTGAGCAGCGATGTCATGTCACCTTCGAATTTTGCGCTTGTGATTTTCAAATCTTTTACAGTTCCATTTTCTACTATCACTTCCTGTTCCATTCCTATAACTTCGCCGATTTTTATCGTTCCTGTTATTTCAGGAGGAATTACCGTAAGTATCTGTTCGTCCACTTCCTTTTCAATTTCAACTTTATCATATCCTTCTTTTTTCGCCACGACCTTTATTGTTGTTCCGGGCGAAGGCGCCTCCAATTCGTATTGTGCGATTCCTTCCTCGTTTGTTTCAACAGTTCCAATCAAACTTTTTCCGGAGTAAATTTCTATTACTGCATTGTCAAGCATCGCATTGTCGTCTTTTGCTTCGAAGAACATTGTGTTGTCCAGGTATGGAATTATTTCGGCGGGAATTATTGAAAGGGAGAATTTTTTGTTTGCGGGCACCTTTACCGTAACAGTTTCATCGAACTCATTTTTTGCTGAAGAGTTAACAAGCAGCCTTATTGTCGCGACGCCCGATTTTATGGTGCTGAAAAGAATTCTTCCGCTTGTGAAAGAGTCTTTGCCGAGCGCCCCCAAGCTGACAGGGGATTCGACTTTTTTTCCGTCAACTTCGATGCCGTCGATTGAAAGAGATTTGCCGTCAATATTTAACAGCGCATCTGCTATTGCCCTGCCGGTGTTGTTTGTCAGCGTAAATATAAGCGCATAATTGGTGTCGTTTTTTGCCTCGAAGGTATTTGTAATATAATTTTTCTTTCCCTTGTCGCCGCCGCTCAAAGTTTCAATGTAATAGCTTCTGCAGAAGCTTGCTATGCAGAGATTTGTCGCATCTGAACTCAGAACGTAGCGGTTTGCTTTTGCGTAAAGGTCCTGCTGCGGCGCATCCGAAGGATACCTTAGCATTGAGCTTCCTTTCGCCCATGCCCTGTACCACAAATCCAATGCCATTCCGGTGTTGGTCGCCGTAACAACCAGTTCGGCTTCAACTTCGTAAGCTCCGCCCGATGGATTTTTCCAAACGCTGTTTGCCCACTTTGAGTTTCCGGATGTCAAATTTTTCTGGTCGGCATCATAGCCGCTTGGAGGGGTATATGTTGTTCCTCTAACCGTTTTTGTTGCCGAGCTGGCGATTCTTCCGAGGTAAATCGAGTCCTCTTCCATTAAATTTGTTTTTCCATTTTCCGCTTTTCCCGTTCTCAAATGCAATCCTGCTTCCGAAAAGCTTCCTTTTGGAACAACAAGAACCGCTTTTACTGTATAAGTTCCCTGAGCTATGCTTTTGTCTGTGCTGGAAACTATCTGGCTTCCGCTGTAAATCCCGATTATTTCCGCAGACAGGGCGCCGGTTTCCCTTACAAGCACAACTTCTTTTTCAGTCGGCGCTCCCACATTCGGATATACCGAGCTTGTATAGTGTTTCATGTATCCAGTCGCTTCAACAGTGAAATAAACTTTTTTATCCGCCCTTATTTCGAAGCTTGCCGTTCCGCTTGCGCTCGTTACCTGCTGAGAGACTTTTTCAATTTGCTTTCCTGTAAAATAATCAATCGCCGTTACAGTTGCTCCAACTACTGCGGCTTTCTCCGCATCCATTACGCTAATATTGATTATTCCCTTGCCTATGTTTAGCGTAACCTTCAAATTGTTTTCCACTCTCGGCGTTATTTGTATCGTTGATGAGTTCGCGCCCTCAAATCCTTCCTTTATTGCATACACATAATATGTCTGCCCCAAATCAAGATTGTAAAATTCGACTTTTCCGTCCGCGCCCGTGACTTTTGGTTCCCCTACTTGTGTTTCATCAGTTTTTCTCAGGAACACTTTTACCCCCTCAATCACCAGATTGTCAGGGTCAACAACTGTGACGGCAAGAGTTCTCGCATTCGTTTCATTTGCCCTCGTTAAGTTTATTTGTATTGAGGGTTTTGCGGATGAAACTGATAATTCGTCCGCGCGCAAATAATCAGGATGGTCTACTTGAAGAGAATATACCGACCCTTCAACAATTTTGAAAGTTACCTGCCCTGTTGTGCCGGTAATTTCCGTGTTTAATGTTGTGTTGTCTTTTATCAGCCTTACTTCTGCGCCCATTATCGGAACGGAAGTCGATGCGTCGAGAATGCTTATCCTTATTTCAGCCGAGGCGCTTTTCTGCAGCGCAATATTGAAGGTCGTTACGCCGTCCTTTGAAACAGTTTTCGGCTGCTCAAGAGCGCTTGAATCAACTTCTGCAAATTTTCCTTCGGGATCGGAAACAACTACCTTGTAGCTTCCCGTCGGCACATTCAGGAATTCAACCGTTTCCGTTTGAGTGGGTTCCGTTATCGGCAAAACGGAAGAATCGATACTTATGAGCATGACTTTTATTCCTGCATGAACAGGATTATCGGCGCTGTTTGAACTCAAATTTACAATTACTTTTCCCGTGCCGACTATTTTTTCTTCCAATTCAACAGTATCATAAGCGCCAGAAAAAGAAATTCTTCCGCTCGTTACATCATACCCTGAAACGGATTCGGTTACTATTGTTTGGCACGGATTTTTGAATGCCGCCTTAAACTCTCCGTTCGCGTACGTTGTTACTCCCGATTCGCCGGTTTCTTCGCATGAATAAACAACTGTTCCGTTTCCTGGGATAAGCGCCCCATTGGCGGTTTTCAGTTTCACCATTTTCGCTATTGTAGTGTCTTCAGGCAGGAGAATTATTTTTTTCTCTTCGCTTCCATTTACCGTGATGTCAAGATCCTGGGGGGAATAATTTTCTTTTCCGATTTTTATTTTGTAATTCCCGTTTGCGAGGTAGATTGCGACTCTTCCGTCCGCGTCGGTGCTTCTCGGATTCTGCGCAATTCCATTCAAGAACACAGTTACCTCTGCATCCGCCAGTGGATTTTCTCCCGCGTCTTTTACAACGATTGTGAGCGTGGAGCTTGCCCCCATCATGAAGACCAGATAAATTCCGAAAATAAGCAGAATAATTATTGCGATCGCAAGCGGCAAACTCGGGATTCCTTTTTCTTCAACGGCATCAACGGCGTTTCCAAAAATCGGCAGCATCTCCGAAACGCGGTCAACAAAGTTATACCACTTATCCTCTATTTTGAAATAAGCGTCCTTCAAGGAATCGGTTATACCCATCAAATCACTATCAGCAAACCACTTGTTAACTAAATAATATTACTTCCACCAATCTATATTAATCTAACTGTTAATGGGAATCGTTTTCTTCGGCTATTTTTTCGCTGCCAAGTTTTCAATCAATGTAAGGTATGAACTGTAGCTAATACTATGGTAAGAATATATAGTAAGTAAGCTTTTCTGGAAAACTATCCTGAATAGCATCTTCCAGTGCCTGAATTTGCAGTTTTGTCGTTTATGCAGAATTCTCCGGTGCGATCGGGTTCTTGCGCAAATGTATCATCGGTAAATTCTATTCCGTAGAGATTTTCGCCGTTGCCGGATTCTCCGTTCAGAATGTAATTTTTGTTTTTTTCCCTGAAGAGCATTTTTATTGAAACGGAATTTATCTGGGTGCAATACAATTTTTTTCCGGCTGCGGGATCATAATCCGAGCCCGTTCCCTGAATTGTTTTTGTGATGTAGGTTTTTCTCGGCGTGCTGACGTATTTAAACGGGAATCCATCTACTCCAATGGGCCCGTTTCCAGGATTAGTAAAAAAATCATTTTTTTCAATTGTTTCATTTACAAAGTCGCAGCCGCCGGAAGGGCTGCAGGGATTTCCCGGGCTGCCCGGGTCCGCACTAAAATTGTTCGCCAGCTCGCCAATTGCCGACGCTTCCAATTCCAAGTCGCCGGGCTTTTCTCCTCCAACAGTATATTTATCAAGATTAAAAAGTGTCGCAGGGCCCAAAAGTTTTTCCTTGTTTGCAGGAGAATCATTTTCACTTTCGGGGCAATAACTATTTTCCCTATCCCCTGGTGCAGGGGTGGCAGGATTATTTCTTGGCCCGCATACGCCGTATTCGCAGAAGCCGAGGCGATAACTTTTCAATTCGTCCCCTATTCCAAGGTCGTTGTATTCCATTGCGACTCTTCTCGCCTCGTACGCGGCCTTTAGGAATCTTATCGGAATATAAATTCGTAATTTTTCCTGCGGCAAAAGCGGAATTTGTATTTTTTCGCCTGTGTGTGTGTCGCTCACAACTATTCTTGGAAGGTTTTCGTAATCTTCCGTGCTCATCTGGTCCAGCGGGAAATTGAAATAAAAAGTTCCAACCGGGCACGCAGTATTGTCGCAGTCCACAATTTCAAAAAATGTTTGGATGTTATGGGTCGGGTCGTCCAAAACTTTTTTAATCGCATTTGAAAAAGCGGTTTCGACTTTTTTTTGTGCAGGGGTTCCGAGTTCGCTGAGGCTTACCCTGTATCTTCCGTATGTTCCCTCCTGCCCTGTTCCGAATTTGTTTATTATGTTTAGCGCAACAAACCTCGCAACAGCCTTGTATCTTTCTTCATTATTGGCGGAGCCGCTTGGAGTGAGAAGTATTTGCGTTTCAAATTCTTTTACCACGTCGCCCCAGTTTTCAAAATTGTTTTCGATTTGGCCGTCAGGATTTTTTCTTATTTTCAGCAGCGGTTGAAAAGCGCTTTCTGATCCGTCGGACGTCAGGTACATTTCCAATTCCCTTCTGAAATAATGGCTGAAGCTTTGTATCGCATCCGCCCTCGCAATGTTCGCCGCGTCAGCCAAGCCGAAGTTTTCTTTCATCGAATATATTTGTGTCCGCGTGTTCGCCTCCCTGAAAACCATCATGTTCACAAGCAGGACTCCTATTATTATCAGCACCATCGCCACAAGCGCGGAAAAAAGGTTGAATCCTTTGCCATTAACCCTGAAAAGCATGAAATCATTAGGAAAATGTTTTAAGTTGTTAAAAAGCTTACCTATTTGATTCAGCAAATGTCTGTTATGTTAATGGCAACTAAATTTGGCGCGGATTTGATTTGGTTGCCGGATTAATTTCCAAGGTGCCCGTTCCAAACACCGACATTGCCAAACGCAGTTCCGTCTTTCTCGAATAATTCGTAGAACTTGTCGTCCTTGTTAGGGAAAACTTTTCTTCCTAGTTCTTTTGTAATTTTTCCGCCCGTGTTTGGCATCTCCCCGAGCGCGATTGTCAACTTATTCTTCAGCCAGCCGTCGCCGTTTTTCAGTTCCTCATTTCTTTTTTCTTCGGTGTATTCGCTCCAGCCCGCCTCTATTATTGTTATTGCAAGCGCCTCATTTGCAGGCTGGCTACCGACAATTACTCTCTGCTTGTTCGGATTTTTTCTCAAATCATTTTCCGCAGTATACCTGAATATCAGGTTCTGAATTTCGGGCCTCACTATTCTTGAAAGTTTCGTGTTTATTTCTTCGTTGTTATACCCTGCGTTTACCAGTTCCTGTTTCATCTGAACAGGATTTCTCGTAATTAAATATAATTTCGGCGGCCTCTGCTCCGGATACCTTCCGTCTTTTGTAGGGGTCGAAGTGAGTATCGTTCCTTTCTTTTCATTTTTGCTGTCAGGTCTTAAATCAAGGAGCATCTGGTTGAACTTATCGCCTGTAACTTCCTCAAATTTAGTAAGTGTTCCTTTGTTGTCTTCTCCCGGCTCAATTATCATTTTGTATGTGTGCCCCCTGATGAAAAGGAAATCCTTCGTTTCAAGGCTTTCCTTCGCCATGCTGCTTCCGGTAACTCCGAGCGAACGATTGTACATGTAAATTCCGACTGCGTTTGCCGCTATCCCGCAGCCGATTCCCCTTGCCAATCCCTTCAGGCTGCTTTTGAGCACGTTTGAAAGTTTTTTTGAAGCGGCAATGGTGTCTGCGGCTGTGCCGGCATTCTTTGAAGCAGTTTTTGCAGCGGTATTCAGCATGTTGTCAACTTGCCCTTCGGTGAGTTCAAGCGTTCCCTTTATGGTTCCAAGGTTGTTCCTGAAAGTTCTTCCGATTATGCTTTTTGCGTTATTCGCACTTGTTATGGTGCTTCTGAACGTCTCAACTTCAGCGGGAGTGCCTCCACCGATTAATTGGCTTAACATGTTTCCGCGCTTCGTAAGTTTGTCTGCCGCAGAAAGAGTTGTTTTATCCAGTATTTCATCTACCATGCTTTCTATTTCTCTTTTTATCGCGTCGTTTGAAACCCTTGAGGTAACCAATGCTGGAACAGGATTCCACCTGTCGGCGGGCGCATAAACATCTGCTGTCGCGCTCCAGCTGCTAAGCATTTCCGCCCTTGCATCAAAGTCGCCGCCCATTTTTACAAGTGTTTCCAAATTGCTTTTTCCAGCCAACTCTATTACATCCTTAACAGATTTTGCTTCCACATTGCTGAATTTTGCCAAAAGCTCATCAACGGTGTTTGCGCTTCCGATTTTTTGTTTCAAAAGCGAAGCAAACTTTTTGTTTGCGGCCTCATTCGCACTTCCCAACGCGGTAGTTAGTTTGGCTTCGGCATCTTTTGCAACGCCGAAATCTGACATCAATCCTGTCACTTTTCCCCTGCCAGCGTTTCTTGCGGCTGTATAATCCGCAGTCAATTGTGTTTTTAGTGAACTTTTTAGTTCCGCAGCATAACCGTCCAATATTGCTTTTTCATCCGCCGCGGAAAGTCCCGATCCCGTGAGTAATTTTTGTGCGCCTTCTCTGTATTGCGAACTCAATAGGTCGCTCATCGAATTTATAAGCCCGGGATTAAGCCCGCCTGACATTCTCGATGCTACTTTTAAAGCCCTTGCGGCTCCTGCGCTTGCGACTCCAACTCCTATTGCAGGAGATTTTATCGGCGACCATGACGGCTGTGTTCTGTCCATCTTCGGTGAGAGGTCGAATATTGAGCCGCCGAATGGCAGATTTTTAGAAAGCCAATTGTACCCTCCTCTGAAAAATTCATAATTTTCAACCAAATCCTGTTTGAACATTGTTCCAGCAGGAATTCCGCAGTTAGTTAGCAAACCTATGAGGGTGTTAAAGGGGCCCGTGTACGCGTCGCATGCAATGGTTGTTCCAGCGCACCCCATCAGGTATTGATTGATTGCGCTTTTTTTGCCGGCTTTTACAAGTGCGTCCCCTGCTTCTGTTAATCCGTATCCCTGATCCATGCTCTTTATTACTGCAGTAGGCATTTGTTTCAAAGCGGCAAGCCCTTCTAAATAATCCTTGAAATTAAGAACTTCGGGGTCGCCCATCCATTGTATTGTGAAATAGTACGGGTGGTCCATGCCCTTGTTTTTGAAAGTATCTTTTTGATTGTAAAGCTTGTCCGCCAAGTCATCAATGTGCAGTGTCGCAATTCCTATCGTGACAGTTCCGTCTTCCGCATTCGTGTGCCTGTCTCCGCCGGCATTTTTATTTATCGCCGTTACAACGAAACTCGATCCCTTTGCTTCAAGGTAACCGGGGCTGCCTTCCGGAGTCTTGTCGCTTCCCGCCGTGGCGCAAATTGAGATTTCTTTTGAGTAAGGTTCGTCTTTTTTGTTGCCGTATTCAAGCACCATCGGAACTCCGGGCTTCTCATCTTTAAGCACCGTTCCATCGTAAGTAACTTCTTTGTAAACAGTTTTGTTGGCTGAATCTCTTATTGTTATTTTTGTTATCCCCTTGAATTCTTTTCCCTGCTCAATTTCGAACTCAACGCTTTCCACAACCCCGGAAACAACTTTTCCAAGCACGCATCCTTCGGTCTGCGAAAGGTTCATCGTTTTTTCAGGAATGTTCATCTTTAATGTTCCGAGCCCGCTCGGATCCGTGAGCTTTACGCATTCATATCCTGTTGCTCCTTTTGTGACGCAGTTTGTTTCTCCGAAGTTTCCTCCGAGCGTATCGGAAACCATTTTCGCAACCTGCACATAAGCGTTTGCCGAATCCGTTCCCTTAGATTTTGCAAGCTTTGCAATATCCGTGCTCACGGTTACATTGATTGTTTTTGCGTCTCCTCCGGTGCCCATGCATACCTGTGCCAGCGCTTCTTCAACTGGGCCCTCTTTTATTTCAACTCTTGCTCCCGGCCCTGTTGAACTGTTTCTTGTTTCATCTTTGTATCTTTCTTTCGCAACCCTTTTTGCAATTTCATCAAGCTTCGAGCCTCCTCCAACTGTTGCAAGCATTGTGCCCTTGCTATCTCCCGCAGTGTATCCCTCGTCCACAGGATTGAAGTTTGAAATATTGATTATGTTGCTGGTGCATTCCTTTGTGTCAATTCTTTTGCCGGAGCCGAAGTCCTCGGCCTTTATTACAATGACTGGTTCCGTGAACATTATTTGCCCGCCGGAAACAGGGAACGCCCCGTCAATACTTATTCTGTAAAATCCGCATCCTTTCAGGGCATTGTCAAGGAAAATTCTTCTCGGGTATGATCCCGCCTGCGCAATCATGCTTATGGTTTCATTCGTAACTTCAAAAGGCTCGATTAAATAATTTCCGATTCCCGTTATCCCCCTGAATCCGGTTGTCTGGCCGCTGCTCTGCTCCTGCAGGCTTTCGCTTAATGATTCATCGCTTATCTTGTCGTTTTGCAGATAAAGCGGAATTGTTTCTTTCTTTATTCCGAGCGCGCCGAATGTGCAATACCCTTGATTTTCACATCCGAAATTTTCGGTAAGATTCTGTTTTGAGTATCCTGCGGATTCCGCATTTTTTATCATCGTGTTCAATTTCTGCCCCAAATATTTTGCGGCTGTTTTTCCGTCGCAGTAGTTTTCCGCACAGTTCGAACCCGTTTTCGGGAAATCAACGCTTTCCTTTTCCGTTTTTCCGCAAACAGAAATTTTTACGCCCTTGTTTACTTTGCTGAATTGTCCCGCGCCGTCCTGGTCGGAATAAACAGAAATTGTTATCGGCTTGCTTTCCAAAGGAGTTTGACTTATGGAAGTTATTCCGACTATTACTATCGGATAATTTGGGATTCTTGTTGATGCCGGCGAAATGCTTGCACTTGACGGTTTTGTTGTGGAAGGAGTGGTAGTGGGTGTCGTTACCGGCGGGGTAGTTGTCGGAGCAACTGGCGTTGCTGTGACACAGGAACCATTTTTGCATGTTTTTCCCTCGCCGCAGGAAGTGCCGTCGGCTTTTTTTGTATGCGAGCAGTTTCCATTAGAGCAGGTATCTTCCGTGCACGGGTTGCCATCATCACATAACACGTCTTTACACGGATCTTCCGCAAAGAAAATTGCATTTGGATTATTGAGTTTGCTTTCATCAATCGCATCGGCAAATCTTCCGAGTGCCGTTCTCGGCGTAACAGTAATCATTGCCTCTACTCTCTGTTTTACTCCGACAGTTACTTGGGGGTAAATGCTAAGAATTACTTCAGGCGTTTTTGCAACAACGCCCGTTACCGTAACGGGTTCGGCACAGTCGTTTTGTATCGCAACCCTTTTCGCTATCTGCGCGCCCGCGCTCGAAATATTGAATGTCATATCATCTATCGGCGAAACTTTGAAACAATTGAAACCAGAGTAATAAATCATCACATCAATTACTCCGAGGTCTTCCATTCCCGTTGTGTAAACATTTGTTGCCGGCGCGTAAGTGTTTATGTTATTTGTCAACGTTGTGCCGCTGGAGTTTTCGTACTGATTGTAATAATCATTGTAATAATTTTCATAATACCCGTAGCCGTCTCTCTGGCCGCTCCTGTTGTCTAGGTTTCCCATCCTTCCCCTTATCAGAATTGAAGCTCTCACAGGCTCGGTTATTACCGAAGCCGCCTGCGCGAAGGCGTTTTTTGCAGCGGATTGCCCTTTTTCAAGAGTTATTGTTCCGGGCGGCTCAATGCTTAAGCTCACATTCGTTCCGCTTCCATAATCGCGCTGGGCGCTGAAAGTTATTCCCTCTACGGGGAAGTTTGAAATATTCGTCACAAAGATTGGCTGCATAGCAGTTGCCTTTGCATTCTGCGAGTTTTGCGCCAGCCACAAAGTTATTTGGCCGGGATAACTCAGCGCCATGCTCGGATTTATTGTTTTTACAGTAACAGGCAATCTTTTCGTCAAATAATTTGCGTCCCAAATTATTTCATAACTGAAACTGTTGTCGCGCTGGAACTTTCTGTCAATTAAGTTTCTCGCAGTAACTGTAACATTTTTTGTTTCGCCGACTTCGAGGCTCAACTCTTCGGAATCAACTATTATGTAAGATTTTGTCGTGTTTTCCTTTACCCTTTTTTTCATCATCAGCGTTTGTTCGCATCCGTTTGTAACTTCAACCGTTTCAGAATCCGTTGATTCCGCGGTTCCTATCAGATTTATTGTGACGCTTGAAGGCTCTATCTTCAAACACGCTTCATCCATTTTTTTGTTGTAAGAAACATGCACTTTCGAACTTATCTGCGTCAAAAATTTTCCTTCAATCATCGCCTTTATTGTGAGCGTAGCGGTTTCGTCCGCCGAATCCGAAACGTTTCCGGTGTAACTAACAGTTATCGGCACCATTATTTTTCCGTTCTTTCCCAATGCGGGCGGAAGGCCGATTGTAAATTTGAAATTATTTATTTCATTGTCCTTGTTTTTGTCGTTTCCATTTAATTCATAAGTGATGTTAAGCAGCTGAAACTCAGAATTGTTTAGTAACTGCGGTTGAGGGCTCACAACTGATTGCGTTTGATTGAAAGGCATTTTGACTTCTATTGTATCGGGGAAATCCAAAATATTTTTTGTGGTAATAAGTAAGGGAACTTCTTTTGTCGGATAAGTCGGCGCGCTGACCTGCACAGTGTAAAGGCCGGCATCAAAATTATTTGCGACCTTATAATTTCCACTTTTCCCCTCGTCTATTTTTCCAGTTCCGGAAATGCTTTTTATTGCCTCACCTTTTTTGTCCACTATTTTTACCAGCGCGTTTTCAATCGGCCCAGAATTTGTGTCCCTGACCCTTACCGTGAAAGCCTCCCCCAAATTTACCTGGTCCTTGCTGAGCTCTACAAGAAGTTCTTTTTGTGCGACAATGTTGAATGAAATTGCTTTCTCAATTTGAGTGCTTCCGACTGCTTTGAAATTTATCTGGGCCGCTCCAAGATCATCGCCCACGAAATAAAATCTTATTCTTTGTTTTCCTCCTGGCCCTATCGTGACGCGTGTCGTCATCTCTTTTGTTCCCGCTAATCCACCAGTCGTTCCGGCGCCCCTTGGAACCATCCCCTGTATGTCGCTGCTTGAACCCAGTGTTGTTGGGAAGTAATTCGTGTCCGTTGCCGCGAAACTCAATTTGCTTTTCTTTTGAGAAAAAACTTCAGGAACGCCGCTCGCTGTCGCCCTGTCCACAAGCCCCGTTGAAATTCCCGTGTTGGAATCCCCTGTGCCTGTTCCATAAGTGGTTGTTCCGTTTCCTCCGCCGAAGCCGCTCGTTGTTCCTCCCGTTTCACTTCCGGAAAATCCTGTTGAAGACCCTGCCGCAACTTTCTGTACTGAAGTGAACTTTATTTTTTCAGGGGAAGAAACTGTCATCTCAACTGTTTCCCCCTCTTGCACTGAAACTTCCGCTTCAAGAGCATAAACATTTCCTTTTATTGGTTGGAACGCGGTGGTATCGTAAAATTTTCCATCGCCGTCAAGGAAATTTAATGCGAGGCAAATGTTTCCGCTGCATTCCGGCAATGATTCGTAAAGCTTCAACTGTTGAACTCTTGCCTCCGCGTAGAGCCCGCTTTTCGCATCCGTAAATGCATTGTTTCCAAGCGAAATGTCTTCCGGATTTCTGTAATAGCTTGTTTGGTTTATTCCCCACGCCCTGTATTTCAAATCGATTGTTCCGGCGGTGTAATCGCTCACTCTTATTTTTACTTTTGCGATGTAAGTTCCGTTCGGCTGGCCAAGAGTCCCTTCGACCCATTTGTTTGCATTTCCAACATCCCCTGCATTTGCTCTGTCGATCGTTTCATTTCCCGGCGCTGGCGTTGGGGAGTATGAAGTAGAATAAAAAGTGTTGGCGCCCTGCATGCCCAGCTCAAATATTGCGCCGTTGCCAGATTCAGCAAACTTAACAGCATCGTTTCCAATTCTAAAATGGACCCCGCCTTTTTCCGCCCCGAGAGGGAACGTTACTGAAAATTTTGCCCAATAAAAAGCACCCGGCGTAATTCCGCCGATTTCATTTCCAGCCTCATCCTCAAGGCCCACAAATTCGATTTTCGGCGCCAGCGCATCTACAGTTCCACCGTAAACCACAACCGTTACAGTGTCTTTTCCTTTTACATTTACATTCTCGGAAAACATGTTTCCATCGGAAAGGTAAACTATTACTTCAACAACTTCTTTTCCTTCCGCGTCGAAGAAAATTTTTGAATTTGAAATATTTCCGTCGTAGAGAGGTTCTCCCTCAATCGTATTTACTTCCGCCGTTCCGTAGATTTTTTCCCCCTTTGGGCCCTCAAAAATCATTTCAAGTATCTGCGCCTTCTTTTTCATTATGACGTACGCCTTCACCGGCGTTTTCCCCGGAACTTGCGCGCTTGTTTCTCCCTGGAGCACCGCCGTTTCCGCCCTGACCTCATAAATTTTTCCGCTTTCCACAGTCGCGCGCACATATCCGGTTATCGGCGTTACAAGTTCTGAGTAACCGTATGGCAGCATGTTTCCGTCTTCATTAATATAGATTGCTACATTCGCTCCGTTTACCACCTGCGCAAACTCATCGACCGCAAAAATATCGAGCGCT
Source organism: Candidatus Iainarchaeum sp. (assembly GCA_026397015.1). Lineage (GTDB taxonomy): Archaea > Iainarchaeota > Iainarchaeia > Iainarchaeales > JAAZKV01 > JAPLVR01. The sequence continues at coordinate 99,492 of JAPLVR010000003.1, read as the reverse complement.
GCGGAATTGTTGCCGGTTACGGGTTCGAGCGCGAAAGTTACCTCTTCCGTTGAAGCGACATTTACCTTTTTTCTCTGCGCAAGATATCCTTCGTGATGCGCCGTAACAATAAGCATTTCATTTGAATCAAGGCCTCCGAATTCGATTCCGCTTACAGTTGTTTTTCCCGCATCAATAAGGTTTCCCTGAATATCATAAAGTTGAACGCTCGTGTTTTCAAGCGCGAGGCCGAGCTTGTTTGTAACAAGAACATTCAATTTTTCCCCGCCCTGTTTTAGCACAACGTCTATCTGCCTTTCTTTTTCCCTTAGCGTTATTAGTTTCGCTTCACTTTCTGAATCATATTGAAGGTAACCGTCTTTTTCAACAATTATTTTTAGCACAATTCCAGTTTGTATTGCGCCCGCAACGCTTCCCTGTTTTGTGTAATCCTCTAAAAGAATTACCTCATTTGCCTTGTTGATGAGAGTTACTTTTGCGCCATCGATTGTGTTTCCGGCCGAGTCCTTTACAGTGACAATTACATTTGATTTTTGGTCGTATCCCTGGCTCGAAGGGGTCATCTTAAAAATTCGCGGGCTTTTATCATAGAAAGTTGTTGTGGTCGAAAGCCCGTCGTAGCCGTCCGCTTCCGCAGTAAGAGTAACAGTTTTTCCCTCGGGCATTCCGGATTTAATGTAGTTTCCGTTGTTGTCTGTGTCAAAATTGAAAAGCATTTCGTTCCAGGTTGCCATCGCTGTGGCTCCGGTAATGTTTGTTCCGTTTTCGGCATCAACAAGATTCAGGATTGCGTTTATTCCTTCGAATGCGGGTTCGAGCGATAACGTTCCGGTTGCAATTTCTGTTCCGAGCGCAATTTCAGCATCTCCTATCTGGTAGCCGTCCTTGCTCGCAATCAGCTTAACTTTCGTTCCCTGCGGCAGTTTCGGGATTTCGATTGTGTCGCCGTCATTCTTTTCCAACGGTCCGGCGATAGTTTCCCCGCTCATATTCAAAACTGTTACACTTACTCCCTGCAACGGATTTCCCTCCGCATCCCTCAGCATCAGAACTATTTGCTGCGTCGCCGGCACGCTCATCGCCAGGCCAACACTTATCAAAGTAATCAGCAGAACAAGAATCGCAACTGTGACAATAAAACTCGGTATTCCCTTGTTTTCGAAAAAATCGGAGTATTTGTAAACGGGCATGCCTTTTGCGTCTAAAAAATCAAGGAAATCAAAGTACTTGTCTTCAACCCTTGTGTAAAAGCCGGCCAACTTCTCGGAAATCAATCAAAGCACCCCAACAAACTCCAACTTCAACGCCTAAATTCCCCAATTCACTTAACTAGTTAACTCGCTAAAATTGATTGCTCCTATTGTATTGATTATATCTTTACTGTATTAATAAAGGTTTTGTTTTCGGGGGCGTTGTAGATTAATAAAAGGCTTACTGTGTGTAGATTATTGCTTTTGCGTTATTACTCTGAATTCATTCTTTGCCTGCGGTATTATTTGGATTGTTTTTCCCTTGCTTAGGCGGTAGTATTTTGAAACGTCCGTCGGCAGTGTTATTGCGAGCGAGCCGCCGGTGGAAATTATCTGCCTCTCAAAGTTGAATTGGTGCCTTGCCTTTTCAAGCGCCCTGTCAACCATCTCGCCGCTTGCAACCGTTTCTTTGCATTTCTGGCACTCGTAAACCGGATTGTCTTTTATCCTTATGAGGCCATTCATCGTTTCCATGCCCGCTTTTGAGAGGATTGCGTTTCCCCCGCATATTGGGCATTTTATTTTTGTTTTGAAAGCCATATTTTAACCTCCTTTTCCTTTGATTCCCATAGGGTAATTACAATAATGTTTTCCTTGCCCTCTGCCTTTTGCACGGTTAAATATTTTCCGGCAACCAAACCGATAGTTTCAAATTTGTTTTTGCCATATTTTTCATCAAGCCCTTTTGGAATTCTGACTTCCTGTTTTTTTATTATAATTTCTATTTCCGTTCTGGTAAAGCCGTGAATCAGCGCCCTTTCTATGAACCTTTCCACTGCGTGCTTTGTCCAATAAACTTTCACTATAAAATCACTACATTTATTGTGCCCCTCAAGTATTTAAAGGTATTTTTAAATTCGTTTTTTGCCGATTGTTTTTTCTGTTGCCCCAACCGCCCAAAAAAACCATAAAATATAAAATCCTGTTATGTATAGGAAAAGCACCGCCCTGAACAGTAAGTCATGCGCGAATTCAACGATTTGGATATTTTGCGTCAGCACAATATTTACGGTGAGCCAAACGCGAATCAAATTGAAAAAGTATCCTGCGATTATTGCAACTGCTATTCCGTGAAACTTCTTCCTCCACTCAACGCCAAAGCTCGCCAGAATCGCGCAAGCCAAAATAATTATTTCGAATGTGCCCGAACAGAGCCATGAAATGATTATTTCTTTTGCCGCCGTTCCGCTTCCAATTTGCAGAACAAAAACCTCGCCGAACCCTTCAACCGCTTTTATCGCTCCGCTTACCTCCAATCCCTGCAGTGCAAGCAAACTTTTTAGTGTCATTCCCGTAAGGGCCTCGAAAAAACTCTGCGGAACAATTGAAACAATCGCTGAAACAATTAAGTAGAATAAAACAAAACCGAGAATAAAAAATTCAAATTGCCTCAATTGGCTTTTCCTTATTTTCTCTTCCTGTTTCGCCCAGTGCGATTTTATTTTTTCTGGAAGCGCCGCCTTTCGTTTCGCGGTTTTTTTCTTAAACGCATATTTTTTTTTTGAGGGCATGAAGATAATAAACCGCTTCGGGGTTAAAATGCTTTTCTGTTGCTGCCGAATATGTTTTTTATTTAACGGCGGATGCGCCGCATTACAATTCTTCCGCCGCCGGTTTGCACAATTGTCTTGCCTGCAGGAAATTTCCTTTTCTTTAAAGTTTTTCCGGCCCGCATTTTTTGTGAAGGAATTTTTGTTTTTTTGCCAAAAATTTTTGCCCTGTACAAACAGTTTATTATTTTTCTTTGTTCCGGTTCCATAAATTTTTTTATCAGGCACGCCTTTGCTTCTGCAGGGGCAAGAGGCCTCCTGAAGCCATGCGCCTTTGCGGGCCTGGTTGTTGCAGCATCATAAACGTCCGCGATTGCAAGAATCTTTGCGTAAAACTCGATTTTTTTCCACGTTTCAGGGGAAAATTTCGGATTTCTTTTTGGCAATTTTTTCGGGTAGCCTTCTAACTGGTAATAATGGTGGAGCAAGGAAATCTCTGCGGAAAAAGGGTGTATTTTTTTGAGCATTTTATAGGAGTAAAGCACGTGCCTGTCCATTATTTTTTTTATCCGTTTTTGTAAACGCCCCTTTTTTTCCAAGCACTTTACCGGGAATTTTTATTTTTCCGATATCGTGAAGGGCTCCGACAAAAAGAAACGCCTTCGGGTCGGTATTGAGATGGCGGCCTATTTTTGAAGCAAGAAGGGCGGTTCTTACGGAGTGTGCGTAATGTTCACGGCTCCTCCTTTTCAGCCTTTCAAGAAAACCGAGTATTGACTTTTGGTGCTCCGGAAGAACCCCGTCATTTTTAAAGGCGGAAAAAAGCGCCCTTTCAATGCTACCCATTTTTTTCACTGCCTAATTTGTTGTTGCATTTTTTTCGTACGGCTGTTCTGGGCCTTTCGGCCTTTCTTGCGCGCCTTTTTACGCTTTTTTCCCTTTGCCGCGCTCCCCCATTCTGAGGTACCTTGCACGCACTTTTTTTGGCGCAAAACTCAGCCGTATGGGCAGAAGCTTCCTCCGCCTGCGCATCATTTCCGCGTAATCCTCTTTCGCCCCTTCCATGGCGTTTTTGTAATAGTCAAGCTCTCCCTTTGCCCCCTCGATTTCCCTGGCCAGCTTCTCGATTTTTTCAAATTTTTCCATCCCGCCCTGCTTTTTTTCCGGTCTTTGCCTCATTTTTTCAACTGTTGGATTGTATTCAGTCATTGCAATTATGCGCCCAATCTTCCGCCCGATCTTTTTTTTCTGCAGCTTTATTGCTTTTTTTAATTTCATTTTTCGCGCAACGGCGGGATTGATAATTCCCCTGAAAGAGTGCGGCCCCGCCGCCATCGGCATCCTTTGTGTTCTTTTTCTTCCGCGCATAACACATTCTTCTCTTGCGGTATTTATAAATGTTTTCCGTTCGTGTGCGGCGGCATTTTGATTTTTGCCGGGCTTTTTTGCGGCCTTTTCGATGATGTAAGCCGCCGGCACGCCGTAAATTTCGATTTTTTTCGCCAAAATCCAATTTGGATAAACCGTGCCAGAATAATGCTTGCGCCCCAAATATTTAGTACTTGATAGTAATGTTTTTTTGCCAAAAAACCTCTACGAAACCTTTTATATTTCTTTAATATATATTCTAACGGCATTTGCCTCGTCTCTGGCAGCTTGCCCGATTGGTGTCGTTTAATGAAGATTGGCGGTTTTAAGGTTGGAGAATACACCGTGAGGGATATCGGCGGAAAGCGCGCGCTGATTTTCGACTGTAAGAATTGTGTTTATTCCGCGACAATAGCGGATGACCATCACTGCCGCTTTCACGTTTTGAAAACCCTTCAGGATGTTGAGGCAGACAGGATTGTTTTGGCGGAGGTTTATGAAAGGGTTTATGAGGAAGAGCCGACAAAAATTTTGATGGAAATCGCAAACCTTTCCCAGAAGTTTCACGTGGAAAGCGTTTGGAGTTACTCCCATTTGGGAAAGCCCGCAAAAGAATGCGAACAGTACTTTCCGGAAAGGCACCAGGTGATGGTGCGCATCGCAAATGACCTCATTAATTTCGACCCGATTCTTTCCTACCTCACATTGTTGAACGAATTAAGGAAAGAGCAGGAAAAAATAAAGCAGGGCAGCGAAGAATACGCGGAGTGCACTGAGCCTTACCTTGATTCGCTTGTGCGGGTAAAACAGGAATTTGACAAAACGGTGCTTGTGCAGAAGGCAAAAAAATTGCTTACGGAATTGGCGGAAATGCCGGATACGAAAGTAATTTACAAAGGAATTTTTGAGGCGGAAATAAAGCCGAGTTTCATCGGTTCAAAACTTTCTTTCGCCGGAATGGAGAACCTCGAAATTCTTGACGAGTATGGTGTAAAGGACACAACAGTTCAAATTTTTTCCAAGCCTGATAAACTTGAAAAAATTTATTTCGTAAATCCGCCGGAGTATTCGCTTGCGCCCGACAAGTATTTTGTTTTAAGCAAGACGCGTGAAATAGTTGCGACTTACAAGCCCGGAAAAACTTCGCTGAGCACAGTTGCGACTTCGCGCAGATATTTTGAGAGAATGTACGAATCCACAATAAAGGAAATCGCGGAATATTATAAAGTTCGTTTGACGCCGGAGGAAATGGTTGCGCTCGGCCAGGTCGTTGCGCGCTACACGGTAGGTTATGGGATACTTGAAGTTCTTTTGAATGACAGGAAGCTCACCGACATTTATATTGACGCGCCAATCGGGGGAAAGCCGATTTATGTCGTTCATGCGGATTATGGCCAGTGCCAGACAAATGTTACTTTTACGGAAAACGAGGCAAATTCGCTGATTTCAAAAATGAGGGCAATGTCCGCCAGGCCTTTTGACGAGGCGCATCCTGTCCTCGATTTCGACCTTCCTGATTTGGATTCGAGAGTCGCTTTAATCGGCCCGCCTCTTTCTCCTTCCGGTTCCGCCTTCGCTTTCAGATTGCACAAAATAACTCCGTGGACGCTTGAACAATTTGTAGATGTAAATTACATCAACCCTCTTGCGGCAGGGTTGCTTAGTTTTTTTACCGATATGCAGGCGACAACACTTATTGCCGGTTCAAGGGGTTCGGGAAAAACTTCCCTTCTCAGTGCAGTCATGCTTGAAATCCCGATGAACTCGAGAATAATAGTTCAGGAAGACACACTTGAACTTCCGATTGATTACATGAAAGAAGTCGGCTTCAATATTCAGCGCCTGAAAACAAGGAGCCCGATTAGCGTTTCAAAAACCGAAACAGAAGTTGCGCCGGAAGAAGCGCTGAGAACGGCGCTGCGTCTGGGTGATTCCGCGCTGATAATCGGAGAAGTAAGGTCCAAAGAAGCAAAAGTTTTGTACGAAGCAATGAGAATCGGCGCCGCCGGAAATGTTGTTCTCGGAACCATTCACGCGGATTCCGCTTACTCCGTTTGGGACCGTGTTGTAAATGATTTGGAAGTTCCGACCACTTCCTTTAAGGCGACGGATTTGGTTGTCGTTGCAAGGCCGATAAGATTTAAGGGAAGCTCCCAAAGAGTCAGGCGTGTTGTTGAAATTACCGAAATAAAGAAGCACTGGAACGATGACCCCGAGCGCGAAGGCGGGCTGCTTTCTCTGATGAGCTATGACGCCGCAAAAGATTCTCTCGAATTAATGGAAGACAATTTAAAGGAAAGCGAGTTGCTGCAGAAGGTCCAAAAAACTTCGGGCATGACGGTCAATGAAATCTGGGAAGACATAAGGCTTAGGGGGAATGCAAAGCTCTTCCTCGTGGAGCAAAAAAACAAATTGAAGCTTCCGAGCCTGCTTGAAGCCGAGTGCACTTCTCTCTGTTCCAACAAATTGCTTCTTATGAAAGAAATTATGATTGAGGAAGAAGGCAAGGCGAACTACGAGCAATTGCTCGGCCAGTGGAAGAACTGGGTAAATACTGTTGCGATTCCGCGGTTCAGCAGCGAAAAAGAAGAAGGAAAGAAAAAAGAAGAAGAATAAATAAACAAAAAATTATTTTTGCAAAAAAAAAAATAAAAAAAATAAAATAAAATTATTTCGGGTTTTTGAATGGCGTCGAAAAAAAAAGAGTTGAGGGATAAATACGGGCCGGAGGCCAGCCCCGGCCAGCTTTACAGCAAAATAACTTCTCTCGGCGACATTTCCTTCGACGATGAGGGCGGCAAATCCGTTGTTGAGCAGGACAACGATTTTGTGAAATACTGCAAGCAGTTGTACAAAAAAAATCCTTCCCTTGGAAAAGGGGCATTGTTTTCGGAAAAGCACCAGGAGGCAATAAATTTTTTGGGATGGCGACTCACTGCCGGCGAATTTGCGGCGGGAATAAAAGGAACTTTTACAACAGCGCTTTTTCCGATAATTGTTGTGCTGGTTTTAGCGTATCTTTTCGGCGTCGGGTTCCAAATAAGTCCCGAGTACAATACCTACCAAATAATAGGATACTCTCAACCGCTTTTCGAAATGTTCGGCGGCGATACTAACACAACTTTTTTGATGCTTGCAGGGGTTCTTTTCGGCTTTACGGGGTTGATAATTTATTACATTTATAATTATCCGATTGTGATTGCGGACGCGGAAAAAAACAAGGCGCTCACATACGTTCCCCAGATTGTCGGCTATATGATAATGTCAATGAAGCTCGTCCCAAATCTGGAAAAATCAATTGAGTTTTCCGCAAAACACGGAAGGGGAAAAGTCGCAAAAGATTTCAAGAAAGTGCTGTGGGATTTTCAAATTGGGGTTTATGGTTCCGTTAGCGAAGGACTTGATGCGTTGGCTTACAATTGGGGGAAATATTCTTCCGAGTTGAAGGAGGCACTGATGAGGATACGCGCCTCCGTAATGGAGCCGAGCGAATCGCGCAGATACCAGCTGCTGGACAAAACAATGTCGCAGGTTTTGGACAGTGTAAAAGGCAAAATGGAGGATTACGCGCGAAGCCTCAACCAGCCTTCAATAATGCTTTTCTATATGGGCGTATTGCTTCCGCTTTTGCTCATAATAATTCTGCCAGTCGGCTCGGCTTTTTCCGGACAGCCCTTTTCGCGCCCGGAAATTTTGCTCATAGCTTTTTGCGGAGTCCTTCCTTTTGTTGCATTCAGTTTTGCGAAAGGGGTTGTTCAGCGAAGGCCGCCGACATACGAGCCTCCCATAATAAATGACGACTATATGGGCCTGCCGAAGAAGTGGCACATGAGAACAAGCGGCGGCTCAATCGACACAAGATTGGTTTTTGTTTTAATTCTTGTAATCGGGTTGGGAATTTCTTTTTTTGTTTCGACGCAGGGGCTTCCGCCAAAATTTTTATTTTTATCAACAAACGAAGAGGGAACGAACTTTCAGATAATTCCCGCCGATAAAACGCTTGAAGAGGTTTTGGCGGCGGAGAACAAGTCGCCTGATTATTACGGCAAAAAAGTAATCGACCTTTATTTTTTCGATATTTCGGATTCTACCAAGGGAGCATATTTTGCCCAGCTGAAACAAAACGGATTCGAAGATGATATGGCGGATGCGATGGTCGCGAAAAGCTTCCTGACATTAACAAGCAATCCGAAAAACGATCCTACCAAATACGTTTTTTGGCTCGGCGCAATGATTACAATTGCGTGCGGCGCGTCCTTCCTCCTCTATTACAGAAATATTTACAAAAGGAAGGCCCAGCTGGAAATAATGCAGATGGAGGACGAATTCAAGGAATCCATGTATCTCATCGCTTCGAGAATGGGTGAAAATAAGCCGGTTGAAAATGCCCTGAAGCATGCAAAAAATTTTCTTCCTAATTTAAAAGTGAGCGAAAGGATTTTTGCAAAAACGCTTGAAAATATTGAACTTATGGGGATGCCGCTTGAAACCGCGGTATTCAGCCCTGTTTACGGCGCGATGAAAGGCATTCCTTCCGACACACTGAATACTGCGATGCGCCTGCTTGTTGATTCGGTTTCACTCGGTGTTGAAGTCGCTTCGCGTACGCTGATGAGCCTCTCATTGCAGATGGACAACATTGACAAGGTAAATAAGGGTTTGAAGGACCTTGTTTCGGAAGTTACAACGACCATGCAGACCATGGCGATTTTTATTGCGCCAATCGTTCTTGGAATAACTGTTGCGCTTCAAAAAGTTGTGCTTAATACTCTTGCGGGTTTGGTATCGGATCCGGTTGCGCCAAACATCGCCACGGATGCTACTACAAATGTTGCGGGCAGCAACGTTACCTCGCTCACAAATATCGGGGCGATGTTTGACATTAAGCCCGCGGTTTTCAAAACCTTTGCAACGCCGCTGGCATTCCTCCTGATAATAGGAATTTATGTCGCCGAAATTGTGATAATAATGATTTACTTTACCACAAAAATACAGGAGGACAACGATTTGCTTTTCAAGATAAATCTGGCAAAGGCGCTGCCAATCGCGGTGCTCGTTTTCGTTGCAACGGTTTACGCAGGGAATACGATGATTTCGATGATACTCACGCAGGGCTGAATGGAGAAAATTTGGAAACAATGGTCGGTGCTTTTATGAGGGAATTGTTTTTTGAAGAAAAAGCGCAGGCCGGCGCCGTTTTCAGACTTATGGTTGACTCAATAATAATGTTCGTTGTCCTCGTAATAATTGTTGCCGCAATTTATCAGTTCCAGCAAATGAGAACAAGCATTTCAACCAAGGAATTTAACGAGCTCGTGCTCTCCGCAATCAATACTCCGAGCGGAGAAGTAATAGAATCTTCGCGGGCGCTTTTTTTTCCGAGCGGAAAGGGTTACACGTCAACTGCCCTTTCAGCCCTCACCGGAAAAGACCCCGCTTCTTTCAACTTCGAATCCAATTTGGCAGGTGCAAAAATTTCCGATGATAAGTCTTCCATCACATTTGAGCAACCGGTAGAAGCAGAAGTTTATGCGCTTTGCAAACCATATCATCCTGACGTTCCATGCCAGACAGGTTGCGGTCAGGATATGGTGAGCGTTGACGGTTCCGATATCTGCCAGCCGCAGGGGTGCGTTGAAATCTGCTGCAGAATTTCCTTTGGAAAGGCATTGAAAAAAGAAACCGACACCGTTGACGGCTACTGCGGTTAAACATTTTTTGAATGAGTCGTTATTGTCCGCCCAAAAAGTTGAAGGCAAGGTGTCGTTATTGCCATCCAAAGAGTTGAAAGCAAGGTTTAAATATTACTTAGTCGTTTCTTAGTTCAGGTGGTGGTTTTTGTTGAACCAGAGAGGACAGGCATTTAGTGTTTTTGAGCTGATGATTGCCGCAATAATTGCGGTTGCCATTTTATTCGTTTTATTGCCGATTATTAACAATCTTATTACCCCTACGGGTTCTGCGAGGGACAACATTGCGAACACTTTGAACGCGGTAAAGAACGGTGGTTCGCAAACCAGCCAGGATTTCGCGTTGAAAAAAGATGAGACATTGACAAGCAAGCAATTCCAAAAGGAAGGCTTCGATCCTCATTCGGTTATTTTTGCAAAAATTACCTCTATAGATGATGCGATAATAGACATACCCGACACTTTTTCAAATGGATTTTCACAATTCGTTTACAAGCAGGCTGTTCAAATGAAAGCAAAAGCAACTGTTTACTGTGAGTCAACCGGACTGTCGCTTGAAGAAACTCTCGAACCACTTGTTAGTTCAGGGCTTGACTACTACGCGCCTGGCACGCCGGTCGATCTTTGCACCGAAGGCGATTACCAGCCATGTTGCATTGTGATATTGAAGAGGGCATAAAGGTGTTTGGATGAACAACAAAGGGCAAGCTTTTAGTGTGTTCGAATTGTTAATAGCCGCGATTGTAGCGGTTGCTATTCTTTTTGTTTTGCTGCCGATGATTACTGGCGGAGATAAACTAGGAATGGAAGCAAAAAAATCAATATCAAATGCATTGGAAGCTGCTAAAACTGGCGGTTCGCAAACCAGCCAAAATTTTTGGTTAGACAAAGATGTGAGTCTTACAAGTAAACAATTTGCACCCACCGATCAACACTCGATAGTTTTTGATGTTGATAAGTCGGTTGGAGAAGCGTTAATTGAAGCTAAAATTGTTGGTGCCGATTGGTCTTATTTCAAGTATCTTGGTGTAACAGAAATGGAATTTAAAGCCCTTGTAAACTGTGAAACTACGGGGGCTTCTTTGAAAGAAAGTTTAGAGGTTTTGGGCACTGCAACGAGTGTGGACCCTATTGAACTTTGCACAGAATCAGAACATCAGCCGTGTTGTTTAGTAATGATAAAGCGCGCTTAAATCAAATTGCTTTTTGAAAGAAGTATAAACTTATATACTTCTTTCTCCATTGTTTTTTCATGGGCTTCAAGAGGATTAAGGAATTGTTCCGCGAGGAAGGCGCTTCCTCGGATTTTGGCGCCGTTTATTTGATACTTGTTTTCGCGATAGTCGCGCTGCTCCTGATTTTAATTGCAAAGCCGATGTTCCAGCAGGCGCAGAAAAATATTCCAAAGACTACAAATACGGGCACAAATTCAAGTTAGGTGGTTTATTGAAAAACTGCTCTAAGAAAAAAAGCCAGCGCGGTCAGGTGAGCGCGCCCTTTGAACTCCTTGTCGCGGTTGTAATAATGGGATTTGTGGTAATTATTGGAACATCCCTTCTTGGGCAGATTCAAATGCAGGTGTGCAAAAATAATAACGATAAGGAGATTGAAAAATTTATTTCAAACCTTCACAACACCGCCGATTACAGAAGCAACAGCAAATTTGCGTTCACCCTTGACAAATGTTTCAATGAAAACAAAGCCACAATCGGAATTCAGGTCGAGAAGGCCAGCGCGAGCAGTTCAGCCAATTGCAACGCGGTTTGTGGAACACCATCCGAGCGTTGTCACATAATGGTTTTTTACACGGCGGACATTCCGGACGGCCTGATAAGAAAATGCATCAACATTCCGGAATTCACAAGTTTTGAAACTAACTTGGGAGATCCCTGCCCAGTTGTTACCGAAGGCGGCATTCCATATACACTTGTGTCTCCCGAGCTTACAAGCATTCGTCCGGGCTCAACTATTGTGAACGAGGGGCAGCCGCTGCTTAAATCAGGCACTTACATTTTCAAGAATGTTTCAACTGTGGGGGAAGAAACTCCGAGAGTGTGCATTTATTACAGGCCGTGATAAAAAATGCTCAGCTTTATTTTAAGCAAAATGAATATGCTTCTTTTTGCCACGGGCATTTTCGTAATAGCGCTGGCATTCATGAACTTCATCGAGTACAGGGACATGACAGTTGCGGCCACAAATCTTCTTCAGAAGAACGCATTAACAATCCAGCAACAAATTGAACAGGAAGGGATGTGCTCGACCAAATCAGTAGGAATCCCCGATTATTTAAGGTACGGTTTGAAGGAAAGCATTCTTTATGAAATCAATTTTACAAAGGTGCAGATTTTTGAGGGCTCTGCAAATGTTCCCAAAAAAAACGAGCTTGTTTTGTCAATCAACAAAAGGAAGAGTAAAACCGTTATTGCCTCCCAAAGTGTTGTGACTGACGCGGAAATAATTCTTGTGGGCCCTGATGTTTCCACCGAAAGAAGAAATCTCAGCGCGGCGGATTACGGCCTTGATTCAATAACAATTTTTTCGCGTGCGGAAATACCGATGGATGCGTATGCAATAGTAAAAGAAGTTTCAAACAAAAATAAAACCATTTATATAATCCCTTGCACCAGCTCGATAAACATGGATTGCGAGTTAGCTGTGCTGAAAGTCGGCTGCTATAAAATAAATTCTAGCGGACAAAATCCTGCACCCAACACCCCGATTTCGGGATGTTTTGTAAATTCCCTGCTTGAAGACGAAGCTGTGCAGAAAGCTAATAATTTTCAGAAATGCATTGATAGGGGCCTGGTGGGATAAAAAAGATGAAAGGTGAAACAAACAAAAAATAGGCGGTTGGTTGGATAAAAAAATAGGGAATGGATGGAATAAAAAAGTCTGGCAAAAACGAATGAAAAAAATTATAAAAAATTTTGGTTATGTGGGCGATGTAGATGGAAAAATTGGAAAGAGGTTTTTTTAAAAAATTTTTTTCCCCGTGCAGGGGGTTTATCGGTGCGATAGGCGATGACCTTCCTTCGCTGATTCCGATTGTTTTCGCACTTCTGCTTTTTTTCACGGTTTTTTCCGCGACGCTCAACAACTATGAAACAAAAAACGAAATTCTTAACGAGAAAATAAATCTTATTTCGATTTCAAGACAGTTGAAAGGCGATTCGCTCCTCCTGAGTTTGAGCCAGTTCAAAACGAGGTGTGACAGGATAAGGGTTCAGCAAAGCCCGTACAATTTCATGGTCGGCATTTATCTTATAAAAGGAAATTCCCCCGGTGACGAGCTTTCAAACATAATAAATTGTGAAAGCGGAACAGACGAATCTTTCAACGAAGAAGACCTTCTTGTGGATTCGGAATATGCGGGTTGTGAAAGCAGCGTCGTAGGGCCGGGCGCGGATCCGAAGTGCAGATATTTTTGTGATTATGTAAAATTTGGCTCCAAGAAATTCAGCTGTTCCCAAAAAAATTACATAGTCCGTTTTTATCCTGTTGCGGTTCAGACTAAAATCATTGGAAATCACAGCGTGATTGCGCCCGCGATAATGGCGATGGTGGTTTGGGAATGACTTATTTTGGAAGGGATGAGGGCGGGCAGGCTGCTCTTACGGATTCCTTATTTTTTCTTGCAATAGTTTCGATGATTTGCACGCTCTTATTTTATTTTTTGATTAATTACGGTGCGACAGTCGAAGAGCAGATAAATTCTTTTTATTCCGGCGATTTTGCGATGGACACGCTGAAAGTAATTGCTTATGTAAATGTGATGCGCGACGGTACAAGCATCTATTCGCTAACCGGCGATAACCCCCAATATGATTATTTGTTGGCCATGATAAAGGAGGATTACGCGGAGAGCAGCGGCAATCAGAACCCGTCGCTGAACAGCGCCACAAGAAAGGCGATTGCCAATACTGTTCATTCCGTAATGAAACCTTTCGAGCACTCCGTCGATTATGCATTTTATTTGTTTCAGGAAGATTCGCAGAAATTTTTATTTCTGCTTATGGGGGTTCATGAATGCAAGAAGTCCGGAACTGAATGCGAGAAAGATAGTTCCGGAAATATTGTCGGGAGCGAGAGAAGAATGTATTATTGCATTCCAGCTTCGCCAGGCATACTAAAAGACAAGGTTTTTCCATACGTTGGAAAGGTTGATTCTGCAACAAGCAAAGTTTTTCTGGACAAGGGAACGAGCAAAGACCTAAGCGCAGTCACCGGAGTTGGCGCTAATTACATAATGTCGCTGGATTTGTGGATTTCAAAGGACGTAAACAATTTGTGGGGCTTGGATTCAGCAGCCAACAAAGCCGATTTCAATTGTGCGCTGATTCCTAAAACTGATTATGAGTAAATAGATTTTTTTGAATCAGATTTTTGTTTTTGTTCCGCAGTCCGGACAGGAATATTTTCCTTCCGCGCATGAAGCCGCGCATTTTGAACAGTAAGCCTTTCCGCATTTCGGGCAATAAATTATTTTTTCCGTTTTTGCTTTGCAGTTCGGGCAGGAACTTCCTTTCTTGTCAAGCTTTTCTATCGATACCGCCTCTTCGGCTTCTCCCAAATCAAGTTCGTCGCTTTCCTCCCCAAAATCTTCATCCAAATCGAATTCTTCCACGCTTTTTTTGCCGCCTTTTTTTGGACCGCCTTTTTCTTTTAAGTCAAACGATTCGTCTTCAAGCAAAGCCTTTATATTTTTTATCGGCTCAGCCGACTGCGGTGTTTGCAGCGCCATAGGTATTTTCATTTCTTCTCCTTCAGCTTCTTTTGAATCTCTCTTCTGTCTGTCCTTTCTAAGTCTTCTCTCGCGCCAGCCCTTTCTTCCGCCCGCCTCATTTGATTCTCCCCCGTTTTCCTCTTCGCTTGCAGGATAGAGTTCCGACACATCACTTTCCTTCAGCTGCGAATAAATGTTTTCCGCTATCTGCTCCGCCTCCTCCTTGCTTGGAAGCCTGTTGTGAGTTTCCTTGAACCTGTTTATTTCCAGAAGCGCCAGTTCCTCTTCCTTTTTTTTCTGCTCAAATTTTTTGAGTTCGCGGTAATTTTTCGGGTCTATTTCCAAATCTTCATAATTCATAGTAGGAATGCTCCCCAGTTGCTGCCTTTCAGGCGAAGTGTATGATGAAACATCTTTGTAATCCGCATCGATTCCGTAATAATCATTTTCATCCCGGCCGGAGCCCTGCCTGTGCCCCCCATCCCCATATTTTTTTTCAACAGGCCTGTAAAACCTGCGCAACCTTCTCGGAACCCTGTCCATCACAAATCAATCCTGCCAACAAAAAATACCAATAAAAATTTTTGCAAAATTTATTCAAAGTCGTTGATTTTTTCCAATTCAGCCACGTTGATGTCCTCTCCAATGGTTTCGTCGTCCTCTCCCATGCCAACTTTTTTGCTTCCGCTGTTTTTCATTTTTTTGTTCGCCGCCTCATCTCTTTTCAGTGTTTCCATTGCCGCTTCTTTCAGCCGCGCCAACGCCTTTTTTTTCTCCTCTTCCCTCGCGTGCTGGAAGTTCCTGACACGCTGCTTCAAGTCCGCGAATATATTTGTTTTTTCTTCTTTAAAAACCTGTTCCTTCCCCCCCGCCCCGTATTTTGAATGCTCAAATTTTTGGTCGCTCGAAAGTATTTTTTCAGGGATTGTTTCGATTCTTTTTTTCTTCTGCAATTTTGCCGAATCCTTTTCCCCGAAGGAAAGCCTTCTTGTAAGGGCGACTGCGACAAAGAGGGCGTAAAGCGAACCGAACATAAAAAAGAAATATTTGATTCCAAAGTTAAATGAAACCGCGGCAGAGATTGCGACAATCGGCAATCCGAGTGCGAAACCATAACATATTTTTTCCATTGCCGAATTGTCCTGTGTTTTCGGCCAGCCGATTCTCAAAACGGAGTACCCTATCGAAAAGCTTCCTGTAATAGAAACCAAGTAAACCAAAAGATCAATCAACGCAACCACTCAATTGTTTTGGGACAATAAACTTTGATACTATTTGGGCGCGCGAGTATTTATTACTTTTTGTTGGTTTTTTCCTTCGGAGCCGCGGCAAATCCGCCCGAATTGAAACAGCGCAGGCTCTCAAAGGAACGCTTATATATTACTATATGCATTAATTTTTTTGAGAACGATGGATCCCCTGTCAATGAACCTTTTTCAGGCGGTTATAGACTTTTTTGTGCTGCTGGTTCCGCTCGGAGTAATCGGCTTTGTGGCTTACAAACTCGGCCAGCCGCTTCTTGAAAGGCTCATGAAAAAGCATTCCCTTAGCTGGATAAAGGCATGCGTTGTGCTGAATTTTGCGGTTGTGTTCCTGTGGCTCATGTTCTTTTATTTTTACTTTCTTTTTATCGGCGCCGCCGGAGGAGTTCCTGTTGACGAAGAAGCGCAACTGACTATTTTCGAAAACATGGGGATTGTTTTGTTTGACGGCGCAAGAATAGCTTTTTCAGCGGTAGTAATTGCGCTTGCGCTTTTGTTCTTTGAGTTTGTCGCAAGCCTGATAATTTCGGTACAGGAGAAAACGCGTTCCCCAAAATTGCTGAAGCAATTGATAGGAATTTTCGGCGCGGCGGCGCTGTTTTTGGTCCTCGTTTTGTTCTTTTTCGACTGGGCTTTGCTTGGCATGTTCATTTTTACGTTTTACGGCAAGATTAAGGCTATTCCGTTAGTAATATTAATTACTTCGGGCGCAGTTTTATAGGTGCGGGTAATGGTTCGTGAAGGCAACGCAAAACATTTCTTCGGCGGCTTCTTCGCCGCATTCGTTGTAATGATACTTTTCATGAGCTCGCCGGCATTCGCGGCGTATGCGCGCGATTTCAGTGACTATGGCGGTATAAAAGAAAATAGCACAAATGGCAGTGATATTTCGAATTCTTTTTTGGCGGAAAAGGCGTCACTCGCCAGCGACACCAACGTGCCTATAACAGACACGAACACTCCGGGTTCCTCAAATATTGAAGGAATCGATTACTCGAACGGCAAAGCATGTGTCATGTCTTCCCTTACGCCGAAAGAATCCAAGGCAATAATGAACATTACTAGTGACGGATTTAACGGAAAAAAAATAGGCGACGGCCAGGATGTTAATGAGCCGGGCAAGAAGCTTGACGACCTCATGCTTATTGGAGAAAGCAGTGACGGAAAGAATGCAGTGTCGAACAAGCCGCACAATGAGATGACTCCTGCTGACAGATTCAACTTTTTTTCCAACCATATCATAAAGGGTCCGTGGGGAATTGGATTTGTTCTGGATGATACTTTGAGGGTTGGAAGATGCAAGGATTTGAAGACCGCGGACTGCAAGATATATGGTGAAGGATTAATGTACAGAACAAGCGGCGTCGGCTTCACTTCTTATTTTAAGAGTGCGGGAGAATCCATCTTAGACCCGGTTGAAAAAATTAAGGCGAATCTGTCGAGCGAAGATCAAACCAAGATAATGAGCAATATTGATGATGTAAATGCGGACGGTTTTACCGTCGGAAAAGTGCTTGCCTCCAATCAGATAAAAAATTCAATCGCGACCGAGAGCTACGCCGCAAAAAGCGCTACCAGTTGCACCAACAGCAATTGTACCATAAGCACATATTCAAGATTTGACAAATATTATAACGCGTGGTTCTCAACCGACTTGGTTGTTTTCAATATCGGCCCGACCCTCGTGAGCCAGGCTGGAAAGCTGATGAAAGCGGTCGGAATAAGAACTTTCCCCGAGCTTCAGGGAAAAACCATTTTCAGCAAGCTCAACAATTTGTATTCAAAAACGGTAAGCGGAATAAAAGAAACGCCTGCGCAATTAGTCGGGATAGAAAAGATGAGTCAATATTATCCTAATGTTCAGAGGGACGGCTTCGGAAAAATCCTTGAGGATTTGACAATCAACAAGAAATTATTTTCAAACGGTGCCGGCGGATTTGTGAGCGAAGCAATGCAGGATGGTTCGCCGATAATGAAGCTTACCGCCACGCAAAAAGAAAAGCTCTTTGATGATTTGCAGCCGCTTTACTCTTACGTTAAGACAAGCAATGTTTCGGCAACGGAGTGGAGAAAAACCCTTGATGTATTAAATGCCGCGCATATGGCGAATCCTGCCGATGCAATGCTGAAAAAGCAGTACGAAGATGCAGTGGTTGATGTTGGAAGGCGGCTTGCCGATATGGGCAACGCGTGGGATGATTATGTGAGGCTCGATGTCCCGGAGTGGACACAAGAAAGGGCTTCTCTTTTTGGCTTTGAGGGGGTGTCATTGAGAAAGAACGGTTCCTTACCCGATCAAGGATTTATTTCGGTGGCGGATTCCGAGTCCTTTAACATGAAAGAAATTACGAAACAGTTTGGTTACAAAGATGGAACAGGAAACTGGGCGAGCTGGTATAAAAATCCAAGTTCTGCCACATTTGAAGCGACACAGGACGGCGCATTGCAGTTGTATAAAATATCTCCCGAAAAAGTTTTGAAGGAAAATGTGCCTCTTACAGATCTGGAAAGATGGGTCAAAACACAGGGTGCAAATCAAACCGCAATAAGACTAAATGATGGGACATTATACCCACTGACCGAAGATTCACTTAAAACTCTTGCAACCAATCCGCAGCTTCCCCCTTCAATTACGGTTTATGGCGCTGGATATGTGCCGGCTCAGAAGCTCACGCCTGAACAATTCGCAAACAGTATTGCGCAAGGCAGAATGATGAAGCGTTACAACGCAGCGGAAAACAACATGAAGGAGCTTATGAACGCGATGGCGGAAAAGAATTTCAAGCCGCGCAGGTCCGCGAGCTGGCTGGACAAACAATTTGCCGCGCAGGAAAACATGCTGACAGAATATTTCACACAGCCTCTCACGGGAGGGCTCTATAAGGGAACGCTGCTTCCCATAGTTTATTGGAATGCGAAACGCGGTTTCGGGTACGAAGATATTTCAGCATACATGCTTCCCGACACATGGACAAAAATGGATATTGTTCAGGGAGTAGATAAAATTTATAGGGATTCGTTCATCGACTTTTTCGCGAATGAAGGCTCCGACCAGGGGGATATGTTTGCAAAAGTAATAAACTGGCTGCCTTGGAAGAGCATGGCTGTTGATAAGCTTGCCGCAAATAACAAGACGACAAGCCAAATAGTTTCGTCCATCTCCGGTGAAGGCGGGCTTGGCGCCAGTTTGTTCGGCAAGAACGCAATAATGCGCGACTCAGTAAAGGACCTCGCTTTCTTCTCCCACAACGAGAACTGCGTCGATTGTGTCTCAAACATGCAGTCCGAAGGTGATTATTTGATGTTCGGCGGCTTTAGGGCGCCTGAAAAATTACAGGCATTTTTGGTTGAAGCTGTTGATTCGGAACAAAAATCAAAGGACGGTTCAACCATAGTTGCATACACCCATCACTCAAACATAAAAGGGCAGAGCGGAGATATAGAAGGCGGTCAGATAAATTTGGTTGACGGCAGGACAAAGAGCGAAACCTGCGACCAAAAATTGAGGGAAATCGGAATCGGCTGGGCGAATTTGGGGATGTTTGGCACTGCTTCGGGCGGGGTTCTTGCGGGCGCGGAAAATCTTGCATACTTCATACATCCCGGCGCCGGGCTTTTAATGTCGGGAATTCAGCAGCTGGCGTTAGCGCCAAAATTGAAAGACTGCGTAGACGATGCCGAAGGGTACTACATTCATTTTTATATGCCGCCAACAGAAAAATATGTTGCCGGAAAAACAAAAGAACTCATTTCAAATGAAACACTTACGGATACAGTTTCAAAATTTGCCGAAAATATTAACGACGCCGTTTCAAAAAAATCAACCGATGCTGCATCGGGCGGAAATCTTGTTTCACAGGCGATGGACAAGCTGAAAAACCAGTTTGCAAACTTTTCCGAACAGGCGAAAAAGGCAAACCTGTTGCAGGCGTCCATGCTGCTTGCTCCGCCGAACAAGGGAAGCCTTCTTGGGAAGGACGTATTTTACATTTGGTATAAAGATTTTACGATGGCTGCAGGGTACCCGACTGAAGGAAAACTGGTTTATACTGATGGGAACAATGCAGTGGGAATCGACAACAAAACAGGGGAAATAACATACAACGGAAAAGTTATTGTTCCCTCAACAAAGGCGGATAATGTAAGGCTTGCCACAAATCCGCCCGACGCCAGGATTCCTGGAATCGTCGTGCCAAAAACCGTTACAAGAGTCGGCGCGCCAGAAACGGATGCCATAGTATTTGAAATAAATATAAACGGCGAAGTGAAAGTAACTTATGCGGATGTGCTTAGCTGTATCCAAAAAGCTGTCGAGGAACAGGTTGGAATCCCTTTTTCGGGCGACGAGCTCACGCAGGTGTTCGGAAAACTTGAGAGTTTGAAAACCGCTGACTACAGCGGAATTTTTATAGAAAACGGGCAGATTAGCCTTGAAGGATTGGCGCCGAGACAAGCAGCACAGGGCTCCGATTCAAAAATTTTGATAGACGGATTTTGGCAGACAAAACTTTCTACCAACGGACAATTAAGCCAGATTGGAAAATTCGTTTCAATGAATTTCGAACACGGAGTAATTGTCCTGAAGCCTGAAACAAACGAGCTGATTGTTTGGCTGAGACAGCACAAGGACTCTGTTCTTGATTCAAAAGACGTTGCGGGGTTGACAGCAACGAAAACATCGGTCATCGACCCGGAAACGCAATGCCCTGTTCCCGCAATAGATTTTAAAGCGCTGGCTTACCCTAACGACGATTTGGGCCAGATGAAAGTAAGCAACTTCAACCTATCAATGGACAAACTCGGCCCTTTCACACAATTCACTACCGACAAATACATTTACGAATTCTACTCAAAGGTTGACCCGGTGTCCGGCGAATGTAAAGATTATTTCAGGAGAAGGGATAAGGCAACAGGAAAAATCCTTGAGGATTCCGAAATCGTCGGCGGCGTTGATGGCATAAAACAACTGGATGATGGAACGCTCGTGTTTGATACTGTTGACGGAAAAAGCCATACTTTGAAATTCGATGCCGAGAATGGCGTTCCGAAGTTAACTTACAACAACGGCACTCCGGAAACTCTGCTCTCAGCCCAGGGCACAAACGGCTCATTTTGGTATGACCCAAATACGGGCAAGTGGTACCCTGAAAATGGAAACATAATTCCTCTAAATCAGGGTTTCAAGGACAACGGAGTTTATTTCAGCGGAACAGACGGAAAAATAACAGGAGAGGGAAAGAACCCGATGACATTCAATGTCGGCTCTTCAACGGGTTCCGGAATGAATATTCCTTCCGTTCCGGGAACGGCGGCAGGCCTAATAATTTTCGTTTCAGTATTCCTGCTGGTTTCGTTCATATTCACGAGAAAGGCCGGCGCCGGCAGAAGAACAAAAAAATACAGAAAAGTCTAATTAATTGCAGTTTCCAAATTTTAGTTAGTGAAAATGGCTTCTTTTGTAATGTCTAAAATTTTTTTGGATTTGTAAGTTTTTTTGGTTTGTTTATTTAAAATGGAGAATCTTTTTTATACCAAAAACAGATTTGCTCTTTAATGTGGTCACGAGCAGGATTATGCTACCTCCTATGTTCAAGGAAACAAGCGGCGCAAGAGTAGAAAAAATCCATTCTGAAACTGGGCCTGAATGATACAGTTGTACAACCCCCAAAATGTCTGGAAGGTTAAAAAAGAATGTTGTCAAAGCAAAAGCAGTAACAGTTATGTGGCATGCTACAAAAAGTAAAGCCAAGTAAAATCCAAACTTATTTTTCAAAGAAAAAAGGGCAATGCCAATTACAAGAATTATTAGTTCGATATAGCTTAATAATACCAATTCGTCGATGGGTATATTTGTCTCTGCGTTCAAAAAATTAAATAAGGCAAACAGCACCAGCACTATTAGCGCAACAGCCCAATATACTTTCGGCTTCATTTGCTACATGGAAGTGCTTTTGGCTAAATAAACTTTTCGGTAAGAAGAAATGCATACGGCGAACGCAGCAATTGTTTTTTTAATTTTTCGTCGAATAAAGGCGGTTCAATTTCAAAAACTCAGGTTTGATTAAAGGTTAAATGTACATCGGCGCCTGGTCGTCGCCAGAGCCCGATTTTTCCTCGGCCATTTTGATGTGCTCAACAAGCGACTCCCTTACAACTTTCGCTTCCCTCGACAGCGGTTCAACATCTATTTTCAAATTTGTTAATTTGCTTATTGTTTTTATCAGTTCGACCGCCGCGTTGTAATCCGTGCTGGTTTTTGTGTTGCCGAGAATGCAGAAAGCGTCAATGTTGTTGTCTTTCAGGTAAAGCATTATCAGCGCCGTGACGCCCGAAGTTATCCCGTTTTTTATTATTTTTATCTCGCCTTTTTTTATGGTTTTTTTTGACGCTTCGTTGCTTGCAAACGCATAAACTTTTGTCGGCTCTTCAGTTTTTATTCCGGAAGTTGAAATTACTCTTTTTATTCCCTTGTTTTTTATCCACTCGACAAGCGCCCTTGCAATCGGCGCCATCATCTCTTTTTGAATTATCTGTTCTGAAAGGATTACCACCAGCTTATTTTTTTTGCTTGCATAAATTCTAACGGGGTGCATCGGCACGCCCGACTCTATCCTTACTACAGGCGCAAAATGATTTGAATCGACGTAGCCTATTTGCTCAAATTTTAATTTTTCCACGATATATTTCGCGCCTATCGTTCCAGCGAGCCCGAGCCCAGGGAAACCTTCGAGCAGTGTGTACCCTTTCAGCGAAACATTTTTCGTTTCAACAAACTCAGCTCTTTCGCCGCAATTGCAGCCGCAAAGATTTTTTTTTGCCTTCAATTTTTTCACCCAGATTTTTTGCAATATTAGAATGATTTAGGTTCTTAATAAATCTTTTGCGGCGGCGGTGGTGGCGACAGCACCGACAGCGAGTTTTATCATTTCACAAGGGTATTTCACAAGCCTTTTGCAAAATAAAAGACTCCCAGCGCTGTCGGCAAAAGTATGAGCGCATAAACCCAGAACTGTTTTTTGTTTCCCTCCTGAAGCGCCAGGAAAAAAGAGCTCAGCAGGGCATATTCGCCGAGGTAAATTGTTGTCCCGAGCGTCGCGAATGAGAGCATTTTTTTCCTGGTTTCAATCGAGAGCCCGAGGCTCAGTTCGCCCATGGAATCAAAATTCAATCCTGAA
This sequence comes from Candidatus Iainarchaeum sp., assembly GCA_026397015.1. Classification (GTDB taxonomy): domain Archaea; phylum Iainarchaeota; class Iainarchaeia; order Iainarchaeales; family JAAZKV01; genus JAPLVR01. The sequence continues at coordinate 76,531 of JAPLVR010000003.1, read as the reverse complement.
ACGAGCCCGACAATCAAACCGATTACAGCGGGGACAATTATTCCTGAAGCGAGTATGAGCGTGTACTTGTTTACCAGCATCACAGCCTGGCGTTCGCGCAGTATCGCGTGCGTTTCAAGCAGGTCCTCTGCCGTTTCCTTGAAAATTTTTGACATTTCTGCTCCGCTATGGTACCCTTGCAGCAAAAGCCCTATCACTCTTGAATATGCTTCGCTCTTGTTAAGCGCCTTCATTCTTTCAAGCGCTTCTTCGGCGCTCGCCCCGTTGGATATTTCCGCTGCCGCGCGTTCAAAATCTTCTCTTAGCAGCGGAAAATCCTGTTTTGCAAGGCGTTTTATTGTTCCAATAAAGGATGTTTCGTCGCAGAAGACGCTCGCCTCCAGCAGCAAATCAGGAAGCAGCTTTTCCTTCGCAAGTTTTCTTTTTTCAAATTTTATGTCCTGAAACAGGTAGTTCAAAGCAAATGGCAGAAAAAAAGCAAATGGGCCGAGCGCAATGCTCGCTGTGCCGAAAAATTTTGCGCCCAGCGCCATCGCCGCAATCATCAGGAATATTCCTTCAACCAAAGAGTATTCGATAAATCCCGTGAGGCTTTTCATTTTTGAATTATTCATGAAAAGTTTTTCTTCAAAATTTTTAACCCTGTTTTTTTCGAAGAAAAATAAAATCGCCCGTTTGAAAAAAACATTCGCGTCCATTTTTAAGCCTCAGACTTTTTGAGTCTCGGAATTATTGTCGAAGAAATGCGGGCGTCTTTGAGTTTATTATTGAAAGTATTGCAATGTCGACCGCAGGGAAAAAAACCACAATTATTGCAAAAACCTGTTCGGGGGTGAAGGAAATTTTCATGAAATAACTTCCGATAAGTATGAAGCTTTGGAACATCGCCGGCACAATCGCCGAAACCGCCACAAAAACCAGCGCGTAAACAACCATTTTGCTTGAAAATTCGCGGCTCTCGATTTTTTGCTTCAACAGGAGTTCCTGCGCGAGCTTTTTCAATCCATCAACATCCTTTTTTCCCTGCAGGTGAAGGTTTGAAAGGCTGCTGCACGCCCGCCTTATCGTAAGCGATTCCATCCTGTTGTTCATATTGTTCAATGCTTCCTGGAATGTTGCTCCCTTTTCCGTGTCTGCGACAACTTTTCCGAATTCATCCGCAACGCAGAGATTTTTTCTCGTTCTTTTCTCATTCAGGTTTTGTGCCGTGCAGTCCTTGAGCGCTTCCAGAAAGCTTTTTCCTATTTTTATTTCGGTTGAGAGTTGAAGGAGAAAAAGGGGAAGTTCTGCCTCGACTTTTTTTGCGTGCGCCCTTTTCTTCAAAACAGGAAGAGAGAGAAATGTTGCAAACAGCAAGATTGCGGCAATCAGCGCGATTGCTCCGGATTTTAGAATATTTTTTTCAACCACGCCTATTATGAGCCATATAAACAGGCTGATGAAAATGCTGAGCCGCATGCTCCGCGATTTGTGCGCTTCCAGCTCCCTTTCTCTCATCGCCGCATTTTTTTTCAATATTTTTTCCAAAGGAGATTTCATTTTTCTCATTCCTTTTCAATTTTTCATTCCCTTCCAATTATTTCAAAAAATTCCTTAAAGGGCGTTTCAGGATGCAGATTTTTCAGGAGCCTTTCTTTTTCTTTTAGCAGTTTTTTCACTCCACTTTCGCTTGTTGAAAACGTGCGTTTTATTTTTTCTAAAACCCTTTTTGAATCGTTTTTCTTTTCAAGCCGGTTTTTTTCATAGGAAAAAGAGTAAAGGGTGTTAAGCTGTGTTCCTGTTTCTCCGATTGCAACCTCGCTTATTTCCGTAACTTTTCTTTCCTCTTTCCTTGCCCCGTTTTTTCCTATTTTTTCCTGCCTTTTTTGCACAATTATCAAATCAAGGGAAGCCAGCGCCCTTTCCTCTATGCCGAATGAAAGCAGCCTTTCAATCGCTTCTTTCGCGCTCTCGGCGTGAAAGGTGCAGTAGCTTCCCCTTGCCTGTCCGGCAAGCATCGTGTCGATAAAAGCTTTCGCTTCCTCCCGCCCCCTTATCTCGCCCACAATTACTCTGTCCGGCCGCATCCTGAAAGTGTTTTCAATCAGTTTCTCCAAACCGATTTTCAGTTTTTCCGCGGTATTCATTTTTATTAAGTGGTGCTGGGGCGGCGCCAGCTCCGGCGTTTCTTCCACAATTATTATTCTCTCCTTCGGCGGAAGAAAACAGAAAAGAGAATTAAGGGTCGTTGTTTTTCCCGAACCGGTGTTCCCGCAAATGAGAATCGAGGATGAGGTTTGCATCGCCAACCATAAAAAAGCCATCGCATCGCGGCTTATTGTTTCAGAATTTATTATATTCAGCGGCGTCAACGGATTTTCCTTGAATTTTCTTATTGTCACGTTTATTCCCGTGAACGCAATCGGATAAATTGAGGCATTCAGCCTTGAACCGTCTGCCAAAACCGCATTCACCATCGGCGTATGAAAACTAAGCTGCCTTCCGAGCGGTGCCGCCATCTTATTCACGATGCTCTTTATCTTTTCCTCAGACCCGAAAAGAACATTTGTTTTAAGCCACCCGAATGTGGAATGATAAACCATCACTTCCTTATTCGGCCCGTTGATTATTATTTCCTCAAAATCCGGGTCCCTTAGCAGAGGGGTCAGTATGCTTTGCCCGAGCGATTCCCATTCCAGCAGAAGAATTATTTTTTCCCTTTGCGTCCTATTGAGGAGGATGAGATTTTCCATGCAATAGTTTTTTAGAAAAAAATAAACGTCCTTTTTTGATTCTATTTTTGCGCTGGATTGTTTCAATTCTTCAAGGATTTTTCCGGACAAATTTTTTTCCTTTTCACTCATTTCAGGAAGGTTCAATAGGAGAAAAAGTTCGTCCCTGCGTGAAACTATTTCCCCGCTGTAGCACTCACTAATCTTCTTCGAATATTCGATTTTTTTTGACTCAAAATCAGCCCCTTTAAGCGCGCTATCTTCCCTTAGCATAAAATAGCTTTTTTTTCCTCCTTTTAAAAAAACTCCTAAAACTTCGTCGATTGTGGTAATGGGGGCGTTTTTTGTGGAATAATTGGCGGTTAAGCCAAAAACAAGGTGGGTGGTTTGGTTTTCAAACCTGACAAATTTTTATAGGTGTTTTGACTAACTAGTTTCGGGTTATCACCCCGATTTCTCTAGGTAGAAGGCAAAGAGGCAAAGGAGGAATGGAAAGCAACCTGATTTCTCGCTTTCTATTTCCTCTTTTTTTTTAAAACTCTGTAGCCCTCAGAATTTCCCTGCTTTGCTTGCGGTTTTATTGGGTTATTTGTCGCTGTCATGTGCCGAATTTACCAGCTGATTTTGCTCCCAAACCTTATTCCCTTGGCCCTTCCAGCCGGCAGTTCCACAACATATTTTGAGGGTTTTTTAGGGGTGTAGTTCGGCGAGAATGGCTGGACAGTCGCTTTATCCACCACTTCTTTTTCCTTGTTCAAAAAGAGCACATCTATTGGGAAAAAAACGAATATCATATGAATTGAGCTTTCAATTCTTGCTTCCTTCGGCATCTCCAGTACGAGGGCATAATTGAATTTCCTGGTTTCCTCAAACATCAATCCCTTCGTCCTCTCGAAGGAGGTTTTCGCCGTCCTTACATTTTTCATTATTTGTTTCCCATTGCTCTTTAACAAAAAAACACCCTCATAAAAAAGTAAAATTAAGGTTTGGCAGCGTTATTTCAACAGTTCGAGGGCGGGCACCTTTATCTCTTCAAGGATTTTCTCGGTTCTTGAGGGCGAAATGCCGTCAAATTCTTTCCTTTTTTTCTTCAATTCCCTAGTTAGCCTGTTAATCTCGTCGATTTTGTCCTGCAGGTTCACAAGTATTCTGTTCATCTCATCTCTAACTTCTTCAGGGGTTTCGTTCGCGCTCATAATACCGTCTTCCGGCTGACATCGCAGCAATACTATTAACATATTGGAATATTAAAGCATTTCGCAACCATTTTTTTAAATAAACTTTTCGCGGTTTGTTCGAAAAATTTTTTGGTGAGTGAAAATGAAGATTCTTGTAACCGGTTCAGCCGGTTTTATCGGGTTTCATTTATGCAAAGCCCTTCTTGAACGCGGCGATGAAATAACCGGCATCGACAACTATTCGCCCTATTATGATGTGAAAATAAAAAAAGACAGGGCAAAAATCCTCAAAAAATCCAGAAATTTTTCGGAAATAGTCTGCGACATTTCGAATCAGAAAAAAATGGAAAAAATTTTCAAGAAGCAAAAATTTGATTGCGCCGTAAATCTTGCGGCGCAGGCGGGAGTCCGCTATTCGATTGAAAAGCCAATGGTTTATGAAGATGCAAACATAAAAGGGTTTCTCACAATTTTGGAATGCTGCCGCAACTTCGGCGCCAAGAATTTGGTTTATGCGTCATCATCAAGCGTCTACGGCGCCAACAAAAAAATCCCATTCTCGGAAAGCGATTTTACAGATACGCCGATTTCCCTTTATGCCGCGTCAAAAAAATCAAACGAATTGATGGCACACGCTTATTCCCGCCTTTTCGGGCTCAACTGCACCGGTTTGCGCTTTTTCACCGTTTACGGCCCGTGGGGAAGGCCGGACATGGCGCTTTTCAAATTCGCCAGCAGCGCAAAGAATGGGAAGCCGATTGAGGTTTATAACAACGGAAACATGGAACGCGACTTCACTTACATTGATAACATTATTTCAGGCGTCGTCGCTTCGGTTGACAAGCCCTTCAGGTGCGAAGTGTTCAACCTCGGCCGCGGAGAATCAAGAAGGCTGACGGATTTCATTTCAATCATCGAAAAAAATATTGGAAGGAAAGCGGAGAAGAAAATGCTTCCGATGCAGCCCGGGACGTTCCAAAAACCTTTGCCGACATTTCAAAAGCGCAAAGGCTTCTCGGCTACGCGCCAAAAACCTCGATTGAGGAAGGGATAGAAAAATTTATTTGCTGGTTTAATGAGTATTACGGGCAAAGGAAATAAAACAAACCCCCCGTTTCGTTGCCCCAAAATTAGCATATAGGATATTAAAGCGTTTTGCAGCCTTTCATTCCTATGAAAATTAAATTGTTCGCCACGGGCGGGACTATTGACTGCGAGCAAATAAAAAAAGGCAACAAATATGTTTTTTCAAAATCGCACCTGCCCGCCATGCTGAAGCAAGGAAGGTGCAAAGTTAAGATTGACAGGGAAGTTTTGATGATGAAAGATTCTTTGTACATGACTGGCAAAGACAGGGAGAAAATTTTGAAAAGGTGCAAGTCCTGCGCAAATAAAAAGATCATAATAACGCACGGGACCGATACAATGTGTGAAACCGCAAAAATTTTGGGGAAAAATTTGAAGGGAAAAACAGTGGTTCTTTTGGGCGCGATGGCCCCGTATAATCAAGATAATTCGGACGCCTTGTTTAATTTGGGGGGGGGAGTGATAGCGGTTCAGTCACTCAGAAAAGGAATCTACGTGATAATGAACGGAAAAATTTTTCCATGGAACAATGTTAAAAAAAATAAGAAATTGGGCGAATTCCAAGAAATTAAGTGATTCTTACTTTAATACTTTTCCAGTTTCATTGCTCCAAAAAACCAAATCCAGTTCGCCAAAATCAATTGCGTGCCTTTTGCAAAACCTTTTCATCTTCAGCTCGGTTTCAAGGTATTTTTTCGGTGCAAGCGTTTTCGGCAATTCCCCAATGATGCCACAGCTTTTTAAATTTTTTAAAATGTGCCTGTCAAGTATTGCCACCTCCTCGCCGAAGCCGATATTCCGCAAAAAATGCGACGCTTCCTTCATACCGTAGCCATTCACTTCCCGCACCAGAAATTCCCTGCACTTCAGGGGGTTCGAAGGGAGCCCATTTTGCATTAAGATTTTTTTGATTTTGTTTTTCGGGAATTTTTTCTGCGCCTCCTCCAACCGCACCGCCTTTGTTTTGTAAAATCTCACATTCTTAAGGAATTTTTCCTTCTGCTTTGCGCTTCCCCTAAAAAGAAGTTTGTGCTCCTTGAGCAGCTCGATTGTTTTGAGCGCCTGCTTCGCCGAGCTCTGCGGCGTCAAAAGGCAGAAGCACAGTTCCTCAAAAATCTTCTCATCCGAGTTCCATGTTTTTTTGAAACTGCGCAGTGCGCTTGAAATATTTCGCCTAATTTCAATATTAGTCGGAATGCAGAGCTTAGGCTTTCCCATCTTATTCCCTTTTTGTAGTTGGAAATTATTTTTGGTATTTTTTATTAGTTAGTAATTTGTGCAGAGCCTTTCAAAGTAAGCCTTCGGATGTTTGCAGCACGGACAGTTTTCAGGTGCTTCTTTTCCAGTGTGAATGTAACCGCAGTTTCTGCACTTCCATTTTATTTCTTTCTCTTCCCTGAAAGTTTTCTTTCCCTTCAAATGTTCCGCTAATGCCTTATACCTCTTTTCGTGCTGCGCTTCGACTTCCGCGACTTCTTTGAAGAATGTTGCCGTATCCTCGCACCCTTCCTTTTTCGCAACCTTTTCAAATGAAGGATACATCTGACTTGTTTCATAGTGCTCGCCCGCGATTGCCGCATCTAAAAATGCTTCAAGTCCTCTTTCATTCTCTCCGAGGAGTTTCCAAATCATTTTCGCATGTTCCTTTTCGTTCAGCGCGGTTTCCTCGAAAATAGCAGCAATTTGTTCGTAGCCCGCCTTCCTGAATTCCTTTGCGAAATAATCATATTTGTTCCTCGCCTGGCTTTCGCCGGCAAAAGCCGCCCACAAATTTTTTTTCGTTTCAGGATATTTATCGACTTTTTTCATGGCATTTCCCCCCTAAAAATAAAGTTCAAATAAAATTAATGACTTTCTTAAAATACTTCTTAAAAAGTTTTTTTAAATAGGATAGTTTTGTGAAAATTTTTTTCTATTTTAAATAGGTTCAGTTTGATAAGGATGATTCAGTGTCAAGGAAAGGGTCCCCAAGCAGCATTTCGTTCATTTGTTCTTTTTGCTCGTATGCATTAGTTGCAAGAACGTATAAGCGTTGCATTCTTTTGAAATGTGCTTTTCCCAAATAATCTCCGTTGTTTTTCATTGCGTCAATTAATATTTCTGGCTGTGACGAATGGCCCCTGTTAAACGGGGAACCCATTGCTGCAAGAAAATTTGATGAGCCATATATATAGCTCAATAAAATGTTGTCAGCTGCAGTAAAGCCCGAATCAACATACGAAGACGAGTTCGGCTGCCTGAATTCTGCAACCGAGCAGCCCTCACCGATCATTATCATTCCGCCATTGGTAAGGTTTTTTGCCTGTTCGCTAGAAATTACTGAGTATCCTCCATAGCTGTGCTGATTCACGAGAACGAATTCGTAGCTGTTTTGTTGCATATGTTCTATGTAAATTGACCCGTCGCCCATCCAGCAATCTGTGTCCATGCCAGCTCTGCTGTCGTAATCTTTTTTGAATGCCTCAAAATTTGAGTAGTTTTCGAGGGGTGCCCTTACAAGGCACTCTGAAATTGGCCGCCTGCATTTGTCACAGCCTTCTTCCGGCAGCCTTCTGCAGCAGCCAATGTACGGCAAATTTTGGTCTTTTTTGTCCGGATTCATCGCATAAAAGTCCATTTTTGTTATCGGGCTATACATTTGCCACCAGTTCAGGTCTCCACCGAACAGGTCGCTTGATAATTCGTACATTTTTTCATTTGGGGCATATTGCCTGTTGTAAAATTTTAAAACTTTTGAAAAGTATGGTTTCAACTGGTTTGCAAAGTCTTGGTAAGAATTGGCCCCAATTTCGCCAACTGGAATGTAAGCTGTCCAAATATCTGGCGCTGCAGGATAATTTTTTATATAATCAAAGTCGTGTTTTGGAACTGGTTTTGGCTGGGTGGTTTCGCACCATTCTTGGGAAAATTCCAAGATGTCCGGTGCACAGGGGGGCACGGTGGCATTATCTTGATAAAATTTATCTAATTGCAAATTCAAACTTTCGTAATATGCCGGCCAGAGTCTTATTTGTTCGTTGTCCCCTCTGGAACTGTAAAATGAGGGCAATTTAATATTTCCAATGAATAGCGCCCCCTCCATGTAAGGGTTTTCTTTTTTGTATTTCTTAATGAGCCCTCGGACTTCCTCGAAAGCATAATCGTCTAAGTTCTTATTATTGTCCAAAAGTATGCCGAATTGCCTCCTGCTTTTTGCAAGTTCCACATACCTGTCGATTTCGCTTTTCAAAAGCGAATAAAGCCTCTTGTCCACGAGTACAACCGCTTTTACGCCGTTGGTGTCAAGTCCGCACGTGCATTTGTGTGTGTCGCATTTTTGCCCTTCGTTGCAGTCCGCGTCGGTTCCGCATTGTGCGTCGCAGCTTCCAATTTTGCATCCAATGTGTATCTGGGGTTCCTCACACATGCCATTGACACAATTGGTTAGTAGTGTGATATTGCCATCACATATTGTCGGGCAGTCATCATTTGTTCTGCATTCAGGCGGCTGTCCGCAGTCTTCTGGGCAGGTTTGGTAAGTTTCTCCGGCATCACACGTTCCGTTTCCGCACAAGCTAATTGGCGGACAATCTCCCCCATTTTGCGCAGGACAGTTTTCAGGTGTTTCTCCTGTTTCACAAAACCCGTTGCCGCAAACAGGTGGTTGGGTGCACCCGAGAAAAAAAAGCATTGTTACTGTTAGAAACAATGCGATTAACAGCTTTTTCATATCAATAAATAGTCCGCTTTTGGGTTTTATATGGTTTTCTGTTGTGGTAAAAGTTTCACATGCGGTAAAAGTTTCATATAATGCAGCGTGTCCCCAGTATTTAAGTCGTGGATTGGTACAATCTTCGAACGGTTTTATTGGCTCAAATTTTTAAGAGTAACAGAACCTTTTAATACTTAACAATTTGTTATTTTGTTTGGTGAGATTGTTGCTTGAATCAATAGCCTTTATTCCCGATGGCAATAGGCGTTACGCCCAGCAGGCGGGAGTAACATTGGCTGAGAGCTATTATCTCGGCACCCAAAAGGCGTGGGATGTTTTGGGTTGGCTCACAAAGTACCCGCGAATAAAAACAGGAACCTTCTACACTTTTTCTTTGAAAAATTTTGAGCGAAGCAGGGTTGAACTGAGCGTTTTAATGAAAATTTTTGAGAAAGAATTGGATAAAGTAAAAGAAAGGAAAATAATTCGGGAGAATGGGATAAAGCTGAATTTTATCGGCCAGAGGGAAAAATTTCCAAAGATTATACAGAAAAAAATGCTCGAAGCTGAAAAATACACTTCCCAATTCAATGAGAAAACAATCAATCTCGCCCTCGGCTATGACGGCCAAACAGAAATAGTTGACGCTACGAAGAAGTTCGCCCTCGATGCAAAGCTTGGGAAAACAAATCCGGAAGCGCTTTCAATTGATTCTTTCAAAAAATATTTGTATGCGGATTTCAAGGAGCCGGATTTGATTGTGCGCACCTCGAATGAACAGCGCCTTTCGGGTTTCCTCACATTCCAAAGCTCTTATTCTGAATTGGCTTTCATTGACAAGTATTGGCCCGCGCTCACGGAACAGGACATCGATAAAATAATTGAGGGGTACAATTCACGTGGAAGAAGATTTGGGAAGTAAATAAGAATCTTTTTTTTGGTTATTCTTTTTGGATATTGTGAAAGATGTGATAATTGTAACTCCTAAGAAATTTGAAATAAAAAAATAATAGCCCCACCCAGATTTGAACTGGGGTCTCAAGCTAGCTTCTTTCAACTCGCTTCAAACTTTCGTCTTTTGCGATGAAAGCCAGAGGCTTGCATCCTTTTGGCAGAAATCAGTCAACGCTTTGCGCCTGAATTTCTTTGGCCACTAGACGATGGGGCTATTAGAAAAAGTTAGAAAGCGCAATATTTTTAAGCGGATTTATAATCGTGAAATGGTCTTTTTAGCTTCTCGCGATGTCCAGCAGCGTCCTTGCCATGAACCAGAACTTCGGCCTGCCTGCAAGTTTTCCGACGAATTTTGAGGGATTGTCCATATCGCCTTCCTTCTCCAAAAATTCTTCAATCCCCTTCGCCTTCAGTTTTGCAATCAGCGCGTCAATTTCCCCATTTTTCATTCCGTCAAAATATTTTCTTATTTTCCAGTGCATTCTCAATTCCTTGTTCAGCGGCGCTAAATTTTTTTCGTACTGACTCAAAGGTTTTTTGTGTTTTAAGTGTTCCGCAATCGTTTCCGCCAAAATATTTCCCGCCTTCATCCCGAAAATTATTCCCCCGCCGGTGGTGGCTTTTGTTTGGAAGGCGGCGTCACCGAGAAGCATCATGTTTCCTTTTTGCAGCTGTGTGCCGGTAAGAGGTGCGCCGCATGGAATTAGCGAAGATTTTGTGCCATAAGATTTCGCGTCGGGGTATTTCTGCGAAATAAATTTTTGCAGATTTTCCGCCGGATTTTTCCCAAGCCTGCATCCCAGGCCGATTCGCGCTTTTTCATTTGAGACTGGGACCATCCATCCGAAAAAGCCCTCTGCAAAATTTCCGAGGTAAACTTCCACCGTTTCTTTTTCAAAATTGCCGGTGCAGGTGGCCTGTGCGGTGTGAATAAAATTTTGGCCCGAAATGCTTGTTCCCATGAGCTGCCGCACGGCTGAATTTACTCCGTCTGCTCCGATAACATACTCCGCCTTTTTTAGCTCGCCCCTTTCCTTCGACTTGAAAAAAAGGCTTTGCCCGTGAATATCAATCAACCTTGAGTGCGGGGCGATTTTTACCCCTTTTTCTTTTGCCTTGCGCGCAAGCATCTGGTCGAATTCTTTTCTTTCAATGACGTATGCGACCGGCTTCGGGCATAAAATTTTCAGCATCGTTCCGTTCGGAGAAAATATTTTTGCACCCCTTATTTCATTCTGGAGGCATTCTCCCAAATCAAGCCCAAGCGCTTTCACTCCGCTCCTTGAAATCAGGCCGCCGCAATTCTCGGGCAGGCCTATCGCTTCATGTTCTTCAAAAACAGTCGCTTCGAAGCCGAGTTCCCGCAGCCGCACCGCCGCCTGGAGCCCTGCCGGCCCGCCGCCTATTATTGCAATAGTGTCCATTTCGAGTAATATAAGATGCGACTCTAATTAATATTTTTGCTTTTGTCGGGAAATGGTTTGTGGTGCTTAAATAGTTGGGTTTTGAATTTACTTGTGCTCCCATATTTGGTTTTCTTCGCTTTTTTTGTTTTCAGGGGCGATTATTTTATCGACAACAGCGTCTTTTACCGTGCCCGCTATCGAACTGTCCTTTCCCAGAGGCGGCGATTTTTTTTGCATTAAGAAGTAAATTATCCCGCCGGCAACAATCAAAACGATGAGTATTATCCCGACCCACATAAGTATTCCGACTATGTCAGGAAAACCGCCCAGTGTGCCGGCAACATTTGTTCTTGCCGAAATTATTATCGGCGGGCTGGAAAATTTTGCGACAAGATTATTTGAAATCATTCCTTCCGCCTGTTCTTTTGTTATGTTTCCTATTCCGTAGGAAATTTTTACGCTCTTGCCTTTTGTTACCGGAACGGTGAATTCTATTATCGGGTCATTGTTGATTATTACAAAATTATAGTCGGAGAAAATCTGCGTGGCTTTTTGCGCAAACTCTTTCGGAATAATTTCAACAATTTTCAGCGTGCTGTCGTTTGTATCGCTCGTAAAAGTTATTTCTATTTTTGCCTGATATCCCGCGTTTGCATCATTTCCAACTTTTACTATTACTAATTTTCTGGTTGCTTTTGTCCCGGTTATCAGCTTGTTGGCTTCGTCGGCCTGGTCCTGATTCAAACCTGCTTTCAAAAGTATTTCAACCAGATTGTTTGAGTCATATTCATAAAATTTTGTTTTTGTTTCGTCTGAGGATATTGCAGCGGCGCTATTTATTTCTGAATACTTAACTTTTGCGGAATTCGCTTTTTCGGTCGCCTTGTTGCTGTCGCTGTTTTTTATCGCTTCCGCATCCTTCAACAGCAGGTCTGCCGCACTCTTTTCTGTCACCAGATTCACCGGGAAAACCAGCCCTTCTGTTGCAAAAAACTTCATCAAATCCTCCACAATAATTTTTTTTGCCTTTGCCTGCGCAATTGCCTCTTCTGCCATTTGCGTTGCATTAAGTATGTTGTGAATCGTTATTGATTTTGTTATTGTGGTTGTGTTTCCCGCCATGTCTTTGCCGATTGCCTTTAGGGTGTATGAAGTGTTGTTGTAATCCTTTGTGTTGAAGCTGTAAGAATATTTTGTGGTGCCTGTTTCTTTTGTCGCGCCGTATTTTATGCCGTTCAGTTCGAATTCAACGGTGTCCATTCCTTTGTCGTCCGTTGCAGTAACAACTGCGATTTTCGTGCCGCTCCACTCTGCATTGGTGTCATTCGCATCCGACCATGCAATTGTCGGTCCGGTGTTGTCGAAAGAAATTGAATTTGTTGAGGAAGAAACCGTTGCGCTGTATTGTGTTCCATTGCACCAGAAGTCAATGCTTGTGTACCCGCTTGCAAGAGTTATCGTATCCTCTATTGAAGATACATTGCTTGTCGGCCCTTCGAGGATTTCCTGTGCCTGGTCAGGATTTCTGTATTTGTAATAAATTCTTGCGGAATTAACGTCGTAGCTGAAAGAGCATGTTACTGTTAAAGCGTCACCGTTTTTCACATAACTCGGCGCCGCAGTTCCTCTTTTCACTGTGATGGTTGCGTTCGCAACAGGCCCAGCCGAAGGCGTCGCATTTACATCCGCGGTTGCTTCGCTCAAGTTTCCCGCATTATCATAAGTTCTAACTTTGAAACCATAACTTGTGCCGTTCGTTAGTCCTGTAACTGTTTTGGTTGTTGCGCTAGTAACTGTGGCGTAAAGAGCATTGTCTTTATACACTTTATATCCTGCGTTTCCCGATCCTGGAAGGCTGTCCGCAGCCGGAGCGCTCCAACTCAATTCAACCTGTGCGTTTCCAACAGTCGCACTTAATCCGCTTGGCGCGCTCGGCACAGTCCTGTCAATAAGTGCGTTCGTAATAACAGAACTTGTTGTCCAGTTGCCAGCGGCATCTTTGAACTTAACATAAATCAATTTATTTCCATCGCTCGTGTTGCAGTCGTAGCTGCTTAAAACTATGTTGAAATCAGTAATCGTCGTTGCATACGACCTTACATACCATGCGCCGGTCGGCTTGCACGAAAGCGCTATTTGCCCGCCGTCGACTCCCGAAACTGTGTCCGTGGCGCTCGCGGTAATTGTGGGTGTGCTGCTATTTGTGTATGAAGAAGAATTTGCCGAACTGACGCTCGCGGATGTCGGTGCGTTAGTATCTACTCTGAAAGTAATTGTAGCTGTTGCCATGGCGTTTCCGAGCGCGTCGTTTGCATCAATTGTAATTGTGTGCGTTCCGTCACTGGGGCTCAATGAGGATCCGTCAGTTATTGTTGTGGTTCCGTTCAATTTTATCAGCGAAACAACAGGGGTAGACGAATCGGTAAAATTAATATCAAAAGTTAATGTGCCTACATTATGGTCTGAATTATTTGCCGGAAAAACAGTATATGTCGGGGCGCTTGCATCAATTACCAGCCCTTTGGATGTCGATGCTGAATAACCGCCGTCATCCTGTTTTACAAATGCGTAAATTGTGTGGCTTCCTTCTTGTGCATTAGAAGACATCCCGCTTATCAGAGAGTAATCCAAAGTTAAACTTGGAAAAGCCCCAAAATCTCCTTCTTGGCATGTGCTGCCCGAACTGCTATCCGATGTGTTGAAGCAGAGCGCATTAAAATCGCCCGTGTTCAAATATGTCAAAGTTGCTTTGACTCCCGAGAGTGTTGTCGCAGAAGCGACATTCAAATCAAAAGTGTTTATGGATGCGCTGCCGGCAAAAATTCCCGGGATTAAAAAAATAAGTATTAAAAATAAAAAAATCGGCGCTTTCAGTGTTTTTCCCATTAATAATCATCTTTGTAAAAGGCATTTTTCCGCGTATTAATTAGAACAAACTAGTTTTTATAGTTTTACTTCTCAATGTTTTTGATGCTTGATAAAATTGTTTTGCTGGTTTTACTGTCAGCAGTGCCTTTTCTCGAACTCAGGTGGAGCATTCCGATAGGGGTTTTCAAAACGGTTGAAAATGTGCCCCTGCTTGGGACTGTCCAGGGGTTTGGCCTTCCTGTTCCGCTTGTTTTTATGGTGTGTGTGCTGGCAAACATCGCCGCGGGAATGGTTGTTTATTTTTTTGTCGACAAAATTCTTTTTATTTTTTTAAAAGTAGGGTGGATAAAAAAAATTTACAATAAAATTGTGGTGCGCGCCCAAAAAAAATCCCATAATTTGATTGAAAAATATGGGGTGATTGGCTTGGCGCTCTTCATTGCAGTTCCGTTGCCCGGAACGGGCGCGTGGACAGGCGCGCTTATAGGAAATCTTTTGGGGTTGGGGTACAAAAAGTTTTTCATAGCAGATGCAATCGGCGTCACAATCGCCGGAATAATTGTCACAATTTTAACAGTGGGGGTTTTTTCCCTGTTCGGCGCGATATAGAAACTAACTGGTAATATTGGATTTCTGGTAATATAAAATTTGATTAGCGAAATTCTTCGTCTATTTCAGGAAGAGTTTCGACAATAAGTTTTTTCACTTTCTCGGCATTTTCCCGCATCACTTTCATCACTTTTTCAAATGAAACCGGTGCCGTTCCCTCGCGCCAGCAGTCATAATCTGTTACAAGGTTTATTACTTGGTAGGGGATTTCAATTTCCTTCGCCAGGCAGACTTCTGGCACAGTAGTCATATTGATGAGGTCGCATTCGAGCAAGCGGTAAAATTTGCTCTCCGCCTTCGTTGAAAATCTCGGCCCTTCAATTGTCACAACTGTTGTTTCTGCCGTGCAAGCATATCCAAGTTCTTTGCATTTTTTTAAAAGTATTTTTCTCAGTTCAGCCGAGAAAGGTTCCGCCATTGAAATGTGCAACACTTTTCCATGCTCTGTATAGCTCTGGTCGCGGTGATGCGTTCTATCTAGAAATTGTGAAGGCAGCGAAAATGTGTTTGGTTTTATTTCTTCTTTGAGCGAGCCGCATGCGCTCGTCGCAATTATTGCCTTGCAACCCAGTTTTTTCAGCGCCCACATGTTTGCCTTGTAAGGCACCGCAGTGGGCGAATGTTCATGTTTGTATCCGTGCCTTGAAAGCACTGCAACCTCAATTCCGTTTATTTTTCCTTTTTTTATCGGCGTGTGCTTTCCAAAGGGGGTTTTGATTTTAACCCCCCTAACGTTATGTAGTAGTTTCGGGTCTTCCAATCCCGAGCCGCCTATTATTCCTATCATTTAATTACCACTTCAAAAAAATTTTAAATCCATCAACCTATTTTTTGTAGTTATTCTTTTTATTCTGAACGGTTCCATTCGTTTATGTGGTAATTTGATTGCTGCAGTAGTGATTCCGACTTATAATGAAAAGAAAAATCTTGAACGTCTTCTTCCGAAAATCCTTTCCCAGAAAATAAAGGGCGTCGAATTTAAGGCAATAGTTGTAGATGACAATTCGCCGGATGGCACCGCCAAGGCTGCAAAAAAATTCAGGAAAGTTTTTTTGGTTTCCAGGCCGTGCAAAATGGGGCTTGGTTCCGCCTATCTTGCGGGATTCAAAAAAGCATTTGAGCTGAACGCGGATGTTGTTTTTTCGATGGATGCTGACCTTTCCCATGATTTTGATTATTCAAAAGATTTTATACGTGAAATCCAAGCTGGCGCTGGTGTGGTGATAGGCTCTCGCTATGTTGCCGGCGGGGGAACTAACTGGGCTATTTCAAGAAAAATAATCAGCGGCGGCGCAAATTTTTTGGCGCGCCTTATTTTGGGAGTTCCTGCAAATGATCTTACTTCCGGTTTTCGCTGTTACAAAATATCACTTCTAAAAAAAATTGATTTTTCAAAGATAAAATCAACGAGCTATTCTTTTTTGGAAGAGCTGATTTATCATTGTCACAAAAAAGGCGCGAAAATAAAAGAAGTGCCTATATTTTTCGCCGACAGGACTTCGGGCAAATCGAAATTAAGAAAGATGGAAATAGTAAAATTTCCATTCACTCTTTTGAGATTAAGATTTTTTGGCTGAATTTTGAGATTGAGATTTTTTAGTTGAGTTTCGAATATTTGATTTGAATTTATTAGAATTAAATTTTTTCACTGGTTTTTTTTTTGCTTTGATGTAAATTATCATTCCAAAAGGCAAAAAGTCAAGTTTTTTATCAAACCAAAATAAAATCTTGCCGAGCGTTTGCGAAAGAATTTCCCCTTCAAGAGAAAATATGTAAAGTGTTTTGATTTTTTCAATTTCAAACCCCGCCCCTTCAACAGATTTTTTTATCGTCAAAAAATTAAAGCGTGAGATGTGTTGTTCATCCAGGCTATAACCTTTTTTCGCCATTGCTTTGTCAAAAACAAGTTCGGCGAGCGGCCAGAGTGAGATGTAATTTGGAGTTGTTAAATAAAGCGTTCCGCCGCTGCGAAGCTTCTTTCTAATTTCAATTAATGCCTTTTTCGGGCTCGGGATGTGTTCAATTACATGGGATGCGATTATTGCATCAAAAGAATTGTCTTTTGCCGGAATTTTTTCCAAAGCGCCTTGCGTGAAATTCGCGTTTTTGATTTTTTCAAATTTTGCGGTTTTTTTCGCGAACGTAACTGCGTCTTCCGATATGTCAATTCCTGTCATTTCTATATTTGGATATTTCTTTGCAAGTGCGCGTGTAAACGTTCCAGATCCGCATCCAATGTCCGCTATTTTCTCGTTTCCTCTCAATCCCATGAATTCTATGAAATAATCTTCCCTTGATTTGTAGAAAAACTGCTGCACCCCGTTTCGGCCGCCGTGCGCCTCCTCGTAATAACTTCCTTCTATATTTTTGTATTTTTTCACTTTGTTGCCACCTTTTTTTTATTTTATTCTTTTGCCGCCTTTTTTTATTTCATCATGTTGAAAGTTATTTTTTTATTTGCCGTGTAATTGTACGCCAGCGCGATAAATATTGAAATGAACCTTGCCAATGTCGGCCAGAGGCGGAAGATTTCCACAAGCGCCGTCATGCTTACCCCTGCGATCAGAAGCCCGACTAATTCTACTGCCACGAATACTGGGAATTGTTTGTGCATTTTTTTGTAGGTGTTTTTGAAAGTTATCTTTCTTTGCAGGGAATAATTAACACCCGCTGCGACGGTGAATGAAATCGCAAGCGCTATTAGGTAGTGCAGCTTGAAAATTTCATTTGCAGAAAAAAACACCGTCATGTCCACAAGCGCGGCTATTCCGCCGCAAAAGCAATATCTGAAAAATTTCCATTTAATAATTCTGTCCGCGAAATTGCTCATTCTTCCACTCATAAAATTCACCATTTATTTGCACGCATTTGTCGAATAAATGCTGTAATCTCCGAATTCTTTTTGGAACGAGAAATTGCTTTTTGTAATTTCCTCAAGCTCGGGATTATTTTTTTCCTCCCAATACCTTTTCAACACAATCATTTTTACGCAATTTTTCTCTATTTCCTCAGTGAAGTTTTGCGTTTTGAAGCAATACTTGTTCGTTCCGGAATAATATGCAATTTCTTTTCCGGAGGTGTATATGTTTGAGTCGGCTGGCAGCATAGCTTTCAAATATTGCGCTGTGTCGACAAGGCCCCTTTCGCTGTAATTGTAAAGCGTTGAACTGTCAGTGGTCAATTGGAAAATGTTTATATAGATACACGTGCCGATGTAAAGCAGTAGCAGCACCTCTTTTTTTCTTTTTACAAAAAGCGCAGGCATGGCAGCAAGTGTGTTTATTATGGCAACAAAAACGGCGTCTGCAAATGTTTTGACGTGCACCAGAGGATCTCTTAGGAGCGCGAAAAATACTGCGCCCGGAAAAAGAATAATTGGAATTAATTTTTTTGCCTTTTCGAAATCTATTTTTATTATTTCATCCCCCGCAACAATTATTATCATCGGCAAAAAGGCCGCCATATACTTTGGAAATCTGTATCCTGAAGGTATTGAAAGGAGGTACTGGATGAAAGCAATTATTGACACGAGCGCGAAAAGCTTCAGATTTTTGTTTTTCGTGTTCTTTGCGCCCAAGAAGAAAAAAATCGAAAGCGGAATCGTTATCCACAGGATATTTTGTTTTAATCCTGAGTATAAAATTGTTACAATTTTGTCGGAGACGCTCAATGTTGATTTGCTTGCAAATGTGCTTGCGATGTATCCGAAAACGCTTAAGAATTCAATTCCGCTGATGGCGCAAAATACTGCCCAGCTTGCACAAAACAAAATTATCCCGCCGAGAGCCATCACAAAATTTTCCTTTATTTTTTTCCTGTCGAAAAGAACTGCGTACGCAACGAGCCCGACTGAAATTATAAAAATCACAGTTGTTTTTGCCCATAAAATTAAGGCGAAACACGCTGAGGCAAGAACAATCCTTGTCCTAAAATTTTTTTGCTCCTGAATGTGTAATAAAATAAGCACGAAAAAAGTTATTGCGATTGCAAGAATTGTGTTGTCTATGTCGAGCAGCAGCGCGCCCTGTATTGCAAGCGGGTTTATTGCATAAAGTGCCGTGACAAAAATCGCTTTCCTTTTTTCCGAAAAGACTTTCAGGCTGACAAGGTATGTTAAAAATATGAGCGCCAGAAAGACCGGAATTCCGGAAAATCTTATCAGCTGTTCCGGTAAGAGTGCAAAAAAAATTGAGAGATAGTAGATGTATGTCGGCGGATGGCCTTCAAAGAGAACTGGCACGCTGTTTGAGCAGAATTGCAAAAGCGGCTTTCCTGTTTGTAGAAGAGATTTTGCACTGTCAAAATACCAGAATTCGTCCGCGGCTATGGGTTTTTGCAGCTGCAGAAGTATAAAAATGACTGCAAAGATTATTGCCATTGCAGGCAGCCAGGTCCACAATTTTCTTGGCAACTGTGATTGTTTGTCCTTCAAACCGCTCACTTCAACAAAGCAACAAATTTATTTTTTTCCCTGAATTAATGTTTCGCTGATTTTGATTGCCTTATGAACTTTATACTATACCAAATCTTTTTTAAAGAGATAAAAACAAATTAGTATATGCTCGATTTTGAAGCGCATTAATTGAAGGTTTTTTTGAATGGTGAAAGAATTTAATTTACGGGAGATACGAAAAGGGCTTTTTTGGCTTGTCCTTGGAAATTTGGCTCTTTTTGTTTCCGGTTTTTTAGTTTACATAATTCTCGGAAAGTATTTTTTTTCACCGGCTGAATTCGGAGTTTACGGGATAATAATTTCGCTGGCAACGGTTTTCACCACAATATTCAAAAATTCTTTTTTGCAGACGCTTTCCCACTTCGTAGCGGTTGAGAAAAAAGGGCGTTTTTCAGTAGTGAAGAAGGTTTTTTTCGTTCAATTCTCTTTTTCGCTTTTTTTATTTGTTGTTTTCTTTGTTTGGGCGGAAAATGTCGCTGCCTTTTTTAATGACGCTTCATTTGCGCATTACATACGCCTGATTTCTTTTGTGTTTCCTTTCAGCGCGCTTTATGCCCTCGGTTGGGGCTATCTGAACGGGATGAAAAAATTCAAAGAAGAATCAATTCTTCAGATAGTTTATAATTTTTCAAAAACGGTTCTTGTTCTTTTGTTGGCGGTTGTCGGCTTTGGAGTTTTTGGCTCGGTTGCGGGCTTTGTGCTCGCCAGCGTTGTTGCCGCGCTTCTCTCCATTTTTTTTGTCTTTAAAAACAGGGATTCAAAACAGCAATCAAATATTTCTTTCAAACAGGTTATTTACTATTCCGCCCCATTGATAATGATTGCAATATTTATTCAGCTTTTTGAAACGGCTGATCTGTTTCTCATAAAAGCAATATTGAAGGATAATTATTTTTCAGGGATTTATGTTGCTGTGCAGACGATTTCCAAACTGCCTCACATGGTGGTGCTTGCAATTCCGTTTTTGCTTTTCCCTTTCGTTTCGGCGGCAGCGAGCGAAAAAGATGTTCATTCAATCGGGAAAATTTCGAGAAACTCCCTGAAATATTCAACCATGTTTCTCGTGTTGTGCATTTCAGTTGTCGCCTCTTCCCCAAAAGAAATATTATTGCTTTTATTTAACCAAGGGTATGCAATTGGGGCGAACGCACTGATAATTCTTTCGGTGGGCATGGCTTTTTTTGCACTGTGCATGATTTTGAATTCTATCGCCACCTCTGCAAAAAAACTTGGGCTTTCTGTTGGAATAATGTTTTTGATGCTTCTTTTGGATGTGATTCTCAATTTATTTTTGATTCCTTTGTTTGGGATTGAAGGGGCGGCCGCCGCCACTGCAATTTCCTCAATCTTCGGATTCATTTTGTTTGGGTTTTTTTACGGTGCGAAGGTCGGCGGATTTTTCAGTTTCAAAACTCTTACAAAAATTTTATTCGCGGGCGCGGTGGTTTTTCTGATTTCAGCTGCCTTTCCTTTCCAAGGAATTCTCTTCGTTATTAAGGGCGCTGTCCTTTCAATCGGGTTTGTGCTCATTTTGTTTTTGTTCGGCGAAATCGATTTCAACAGAATAATTCACTATTAAATAGTTTTGGCACCTAAAAATATGCTATTATGTTTGCCAAAAATCGTCTTCTTTTTTTTGAAAAAAGAATGGACAAAATGCTTGAAACATTATTGGAATCCTTTGAAAGCGGCGAGGTGCCGCGCTGTTTCATTGATGTAAAATCAGGTAAAAATTTCGGGCAGCCGACGGTTAGCGATTTCGGGGATTGTTTTCCTTTTGTTTGGTATTGGGGGAAAGTACGCGGGCGAAATGATTTTGTCGAATGGGCTGAAAGCACTTCAAAAATTTCAATTCGTCAGTTTCAAGCCGGCAATGGATTATTTTTAACAAAGTTTGGCGAACGCGATTTTGAGGCAAAAAAAAATTATTTTGATGCGGACAAAATGTCGGACGTCTCTTTAGGGTTAAACCTGATGTATCAACTTACCAAAGACGAATTTTATTTGAAATCATGCGCAGATTTTTTCGACGGGCTTTCTTCGGAAATGATTAGTAATAATTTTATTTGTTACAAAAAATCGAATTGGATTAAGTGGCCTGTTTCTAACGGAAAATTTACCGGGCTCTACATTGAAGAAGCAGTTAATCTTTCAAATTATTCTAAAAACAAAAAGTATTTTGAATTCGCAGAAAAAAGTTCTGAACCTTGGATTGAAAACAGTTTTTTCAAAGAAAATGGGTTATTTTCGTTTGCCTCTACTTCAAGGATTTTAAAACCCGTTATTGGCTTGATTTTTAAGAAAGAAACCGGTCTGCCGATTGACAGTGTTATGCTTACCAAAAGCAATGTAAATTTGATATTCGGGCTGGTGAAGGTTTATGATTCTTCAAAAAGCGATTTTCTTGAAAATGTTTTTGAGAAGTGGGTTAATGCGCTTGAACAAAAAATGTTAATGGGTGAAGGAGTTTTCAGGGCGCTTTGGCCCGGCGACTGGAAAGTGCATTATTTGGGCGGCGACCACGCTGTCATTGACGCTCTTTTGGAAATTTATAAGGTAACAGGAAAAAAAGAGGCGCTTAACCTTGCGGAGTCGGTTGCGAGTGCATGGCTTTCCAAGGCGGATAAGTCAGGGCTTATTCCAGAAATTTTTTTTGAATACTCCTCTCCGCTGAAAATTTCTAATCCCTCAATGGAAAAAAAGTTTATTTCGCGCCTCGATTCCCAGACCGATTTTCTTGTTGTTCTGTTGAAACTTTCCGAACTCTCAGGGAACAAAAAATATGCAAGGGGCGCAGCCAAAATTTTGGAAGGCATATTGGGCGCGCACTCATTCAAAAATTTATTTGTTGAATATTATAATATCAAGACGGGCAAACCGGAGAATTTCGTTGTTGAAACAAAATTTTTGTTTCTTCTTCTAAAGGTTTTTATTGCAATTGAAGAGATGGCAAAAGGCAACAAAATAAATAGCCCTTTCATGAATGAATTATTGAGGGACAGATAAAAAAAGGAGAGTAAAAAAGGATAAATAAAATTGAACGGTTTTTTTATGGATGTTAAAGAAGTCATATGGGAACGCCGAACGGTTAGACGGTTTAAGCAGAAAGAAGTGCCTGAACAAACTATTTTGAGGATAATCGAAGCGGGGCTTCAAGCGCCTTCCGCCTGCAATCAGCCGCTCACAAAATTCATAGTAATCTCTGATTTGGCGTTAAAAGAAAAAATTTGTAAGGAAGCCGGGTTTGTGTCTATTCAAAAAATTCCTTCGCCGGTTTTTGTTGTGTGTGACAATTGCTTCAACAGCAGAAACTATGCAAATTTTCAGAGCGCTTCGGCTGCAATAGAAAACATGCTTCTCTATGCGCATTCAATCGGCATCGGGTCGTGGTGGATAAACAGTTTCGGTGACGGAAAAAAAATTGCCGAATTGTTAAAAATTCCTGCAAACTTTTCGATTGTTTCCTGTGTCGGCTTCGGCTTTCCATTTGAGAAGCCGTTGAAACCATCAAAACCTGTGCTTAATGATTCGGTTTACAATAATTTTTTTTTGTCCTCAAGTTCCAGCAAAAACCCTGATGATTGGCAATTTGAGGAAATAGCAAAATTTTCGGAGAAGGCGGTTTTTGCAAAATCCCCTGAGATTGGTTACAAGCCGCTTTTCTTATACGAGTTCAAAAACGAACTGCATTTTTTTGAAACTCTTCTTGGGGCGAAAAATCTTTTCGTTTATGATATTGACGGCAATATTCCTTTTGCCATTGCTTCGGCAAACAGGCAGAAAGATTTTTTTTGCGTTGTTTATTCAGAAGGGCTGAAAAGATGGTTTGAAAAAAGGCGTCATTCACTTGGTCTGAAAAATGTTAAGATTTTGAGTGGTGATTTAGGTGCTTTCGGGCAGCCTGGTTTTGATTCCATTTTTCTTCCAAATACATTAAACAGACTTCCAAAAGAACGTGTTCTTGAAATTTTGTTGCAGCTCAAGAAGGCACTTGGAAAAAATGGGAAAATTTGTTTGTCTAATTTGAATTCTCTTTCTATGATTGGGGTTATTTTTAGAAATGGCTTTGGCAGAAGATTCGGCCCGGAAATTCCAAGAAGCAGAGCGCAGGTGATTGAAATTTTTAAAAAAGCAGGTTACGATATTGTTGGCGAGAAAGGATTTTCCCTGTTTCCGTCATTTGATTCATTTGAGTACGTAAGGGTTCCAAAAGGGTTTTCTACCATTTGGCGTGTTCTTAAAAAATTGCATTTCTTAAATTTTTTTGAAAAATTTGAATCGAAAGGATTTCCTTCAAGGTTCTGCCAAAAAAATGTGTTTATTGCAAAATTAAAAAAAATTGTATAACTTTTTGATAGGTGGCAACTTTTTTGTTCTTTTTTATTGAATGATTTGTCCAATCAGTCTTTCGTATCTTTTTGCAGATTCATCCCACGTTAAAATGTTTTTTCTAACGCTGTCCTTCGCATTTTTTTCAAATTTAGCGCGCAATTTTTTGTTTTTTAATAAAAGTTTTATTTTTTGGTTTATTTCTTTGGAATTTTTTGGCTGTACCAGAATGCCGTTGTGGCCGTTTCTCACAAGCTCTTTTGCCCCGTTTATTTCGGTGGCAATGCATGCCTTGCCTGAGGCAAGCGCTTCAAGAAGCGCATTCGGCCTGCCCTCGTAAAGCGAGGGGAGCACAAAAATATCGCATGCGGAAAACCACAAAGGAATTTTTTCCTTTTCAATCCGCCCAAAAAAGGCAGCGTTCACATTTTCTTTTTTTGCAAGCTTTTCAAGTATTTCTCTCTCTTCACCCTCCCCCACTATAATCAGTTTTGCGTTGATTCCCTGCATTGCCTCGATAAGATATTTCACGCCCTTCCTTTCAATCAGGCTTCCTACAAAGAGGATTATTTTTTCTTTTCCGAATCCAAGCTCTTTTTTTGCCTTCTTTTTTGGGATGTCAAAAATTTCCTTTTCAATTCCGTTCGGTGCGTAAAAAACATTTCTCACCCCTAATTTTTTTAGAGGATTAAGAAATTCGGTGGTGACAACAAAAACGGCGTTGGATTTTTTCAGGTTATTTATGAACAGTTCCGAAAGCATGCCCTTTCCTTCAATAATTTTCATATCGATGCCTCTCAAAATTACTCCGAATTTTTTTCCGGTGAAATGTTTCGCGTTTTCAGCGGCCATTCCTGTCAGGGACCAGTTGCAAAGTAGAAAATCCGAGTTTTTTGTTTCTTTTATTGCATGGATGATGAATGCAAGGAAGAAAAAAGGCAGTTCTATTTTTGCGAGGATGCTCTTTTTAACTTGATTTGGCAAACCATCTGGGTAGATTACTTTTTGTATTCCTTTTGGAAAGAAATAATCAAATCTCTTGACTGCAATTTTTCCGATCTTTTCGTTTTTTTTGCCACCCGGAAAATTGGGAGTTAAAACGGTAACATCATTTCTTTTTGACAGGCTCTTTGCAAGGTCGAGAACGAAGCTGCCCGCCCAGTCGCCCCTCCATCTTGGAAACGAAGTTGTCAAAACAAGAATTTTCATCTGGTTACCTTTTATTTTTGATTTTTATTTTGCTTGTTTTTCTAAAATCTCTTTTTTCTGGTTGTAAATTATTTCCTCCATCATTTTTCTCTGCCTGTCCTGCAAATCTGCCAACAGCGCCAGAATCAAAAGGAGGAAACCTAAAATCATAAGCGTCGCGGAAACCAATATGAGCGATTGATACGGCGAGGTTTTTCCAATGAGAACCCATCTTGCAAAAAGCCATGCGCCGGGCAGGAAACCTGACAAGAAAACAATTGTGCCGATGCTTCCGAAAAATTTTAGCGGGTAGTTATCTCTTATTGACCTTACAATAATAAGCATAGATCTTATTCCGTAGGAGTACCAGCTTTTCACTATCCTGCTTTTTCCGTCCCTTTCCCCTTTAACTTTAAGCGGAACCTCCACAATTTTCATGCCCTTGTTCACGAGGTCAAGAAATACTTCTTGGGTGTAAGTGAATTTTCCGAACAGGTTCATTCTCAGGCATGCTTCCTTTGTGTATGCCCTGAAGCCGCATTGTGTATCGGTGAATTTTTGTTTTAAAATAATTGAAACCGTTTTTGTAAAAAAGCTATTTCCTATTTTTTTCATGAAGGGCATTTTCGGAGCAAATTCTTCTTTTCCAAATCTTGTGCATGTTGCAACCTCTGCCTTTCCTTCTTGAATCGGCTTTATGAGCGCGGGAATATCTTTCGGATTGAATTGCAAATCCGCGTCAATGTTCACAACAACATCAGCGCCCATTTTCAGTGCTTCCCAGATTCCTTCCCTGAAAGTTATTCCCAATCCCCTGTTTGGGTAATGCGAATGAACTTTGGTTGCGCCGGCTTTTTTTGCCTCTTCAACAGTTCCGTCTGAACTTCCGTCATTAATTATCAATATTTTTATTTTTCCAACGCCTTGAATTCTTTTTGGAACAAGTTTAATCAGCGTTCCGATTGTTTTTTCCTCGTTGTAGCACGGCACCATTACGACAAGGCAGTTTATTTTTTGCATCAATTTCACCCGAGGTTTCAAACGGCTTTTGCGTTTGTATCAATAACTATTAAAAGCTTCAATTATATAAATGCTTTATGCTTCGCATATCAAGGGTTTTGGTTCAAAACTCGGAAAAAATCCTTTTTTTGCTTATTTTAATCGCATTGTTTTGCAGAATTTTTTCAATTTTTGTTGTGCCGGAGCCGGCGTACAATGATTCTGTTTATCACTTGAATTTGGCAAAAGATTTGATTGAGGGGAATCCCCTTCCATCCAATGCACCACCGCTCCTTTATCATTTCGTACTTGCCGCTTTTTTTGGCCTCACAGGCCTTCCAATGGTTTGGCCGTTCGTAAAAGTCATTCCGCTTCTGGTAATGATTGTCCAAGCAGCCCTTGCTTTTCTGCTTTTCAAAAAAATTTTTCCGAAGACATACCAGATTCCGTTATTGTTTGTCTTGGCATATCCATGGCTGACCAGAATCGGTTCTGTCAATATGGTTGAGTCTTTCGCCGCAACTGTTTTGCTTTTTTTTGTCTATTCTTTTTATTCATGGGTTGAATCAACAAATAAGTCTTCTGAAATTAAATACTTGGCACTAACTTTTTTCGCGTTGCTCCTTGTTTCTTTTTCAAAACTCACAATCGCCGTTGCGCTGCCGGCGATGCTTGTAGGAGTATTAATTGTTCTGTTTTGGAAGTACGGTCCGGCGCATTTCCTGTGTAAGAGCGGTTCCAAGCGCGAAATAATCCCGAAAAAGTTTCTTTTGTTTATTGTGTTGTTTTTTGTTGCAATCCTTTTGTCAGCCAGCTTTTTTATTTTTTCATATTTAAATTCAGGTGCTTCTGCATCTGTAACAGAAAGTTATCTGCCGATTGACAAAGTAACTTCGATAAATTTGCTGAATGCTTTTAATCCTGAAATTTTGTTTAGGGCATATCTGAGTTTTTTTGATTTTCCCCCTTCCATGGCTGCTTCAAAAATTCCGCTGATTTCCGCTTTGCCAATATTTTTGATTGCGGCCCTTTTTGCAGTGATGGTTTTTCCGATTTTTTTTGTTGCAACGCGACAAATTATTTTGGAAATTATTTCAGGGGCTAAAAGAATAGGTGAATTTTTGCGTAAAACAAAGCCGATTGCCCCATTGCGAATTTTCTTTCTTGTAATAATATTTTCGATGCTGCTCGGGCTCATCCCCGTAGTTCACGTAATACGCGGCGACTGGTACATAAGGTATTTCGTTCCGTTCTTCCCTTTTTTCGGGATTCTGCTAGGCGCAGGTTTTTTGCGTTTGCAGGGCAGAACGAAATTTATTTTGATTTCCTCGCTAATTCTTTTTTCTCTGTTTTCTTTTGCTCTGACTTCAGGGAGCGCGCTTTTTTATTATTCTGTTCAAGAAAAAGACGCGCCATTATTCACATATTTGGATGCGCATCCTGAAATAAGCAAAATTGCTTCGGTTGGAAAGGCAAGGGAACTGAATTATTACAGCGGGCAGGAAATTATTCAATTGGATTTGGCTGAAAATTTTTCCGTGAGTGAACTTTCTACGGAGCTCAAATCAAAGGGCGCTTTGTTTGTCGCGTCGACGTGCTACAGCGATTCGCTGTCTGAAAAATTGCCGCTTCTTGAGGAAACCGGATTGATCCAAAAGGTTTTTGAACAAGGGTGCGCTAAAATCTACAAGGTAGTAAGATGATGGGAAGCACGAAAATTGTGATTCTTTGCGGCGGAAAGGGCGTGCGCCTGATGCCCCTGACAAAAGAGATCCCAAAGCCGCTGGTTGAGTTAAAGAACAAGCCCGTTTTGCAGTACTTGATGCAGCTTTGCGCCTCCCAAGGGTTCGACGATTTTATTGTCTGTACAGGGTATAAGGCAAAACTGATTGAAAGTTCGGTCAAGAATTTTTCCAGAAAGAAATGGAAGGTAAAATTTGTGAATTCAGGCCCAGCCGCCTCGATGCTTGAAAGGATAATGGATGCGAGCAAATTTTGCGGGGAACGGTTTGTTGTTTGTTACGGCGATACAGTTGCGGATGTTGATTTGAATAAATTGGTTGCGCTTCATAAAAGGAAAAAGGCTCTTATAACAAACGTTCTTTATCAGATGGCGAGCCCATTCGGATTAATGGAAACAAAAGGCGCGAAAGTAACATGTTTCAAGGAAAAGCCGCTGCTGCCGTTTTGGTTTAATATTGGATTTTATGTTTTCGAAAAAAAGGTTTTGAAGGGGGCGAATCGCTTCGAATGGATTCCATTTCTTGACATGGTGGTTTCCAGTGGAAAAATGTTTGCCCACAAACACAGAGGGGAGCACATAACTTTCAATACCGAACACGAAAAAAAGGAAGCCGAAAGCAAGATAAAAGTTTTTAGTTATGTATTTGGATAAATTCGGGTTTGAGTAGATTTGGAGGAGTTGGTTTAATGGCAAATTTTTTTAAGGGAAAAAATGTTCTCGTTACGGGCGGTGCAGGATTTATAGGCAGCCACTTGACAAAGCGGCTCTTGAACGAAGGCGCGAAAGTTTCCGTTTTAGTCCAATACCAGGAAAAGGTGGTAAACATTAGGCTCAGCCCGGTCTGGGAAAAATTGAACATTATTGAGGGCGACATAAGAAATTTTGACTCGATGCAGCAGATAAAGAAGCTCGCGCCCGAAATAATTTTTCATCTTGCCGCTTTCAACCATGTGGGAAGAAGCTTTAGCCATGTGCAGGAATGCTTCGACGTGGATGCGAAAGGCACGGCAAATTTGCTTGAATCCTGCGAAGGGTATGAAAGGTTTGTGTACACTTCGACAAGCGAAGTTTACGGTCTACAGGAAACTCAACCCTTTATCGAAACAGCCTGTCCGAATCCGTCAAGCCCCTACTCTGTTACAAAATATGCCGGCGAACTTTATGTAAGAATGAAACAGCGCGTAAAAAATGATCCGATTGTTGTTCTGCGCCCGTTTAATGTGTTTGGTCCATACCAAAGTCCCTCAGCCGTTATTCCCGAGCTTATTCTGAAGGCGTTTAAAAATGAAAGAATAAGCACTACGAAGGGCGAGCAAACCCGCGAATTTAATTTTGTCGATGATACAATCGAAGGTTTCATCCTGGCCGCGCAAAAAGAGGAGGCCGTTGGAAAAGTAATAAATGTGGGCAGCGGGAAAAGCCACGAGGTTTCAATCGCAGACTTGGCGAAAAAGATAGTTAAGTTCTCGGGCTCAAAATCTGCGCTTGGAATAGGTGACTTGCCATACAGGCCGAATGAGATATGGAGGATGTATTCCGATTCCTCAAAAGCCAAAAAAATTCTCGGCTGGGAACCGAAAGTTTCTTTTGACGATGGATTGAAGAGAACGATTGACTGGTTCAGAAAATATTACGGTGTATTCGAAGACAAGGGCTCGGCGCTGAACCAGCTCTAAATTTTTTTGATCTTTGCCTGCGGGTGATGAAAATGACGACTATAATAGGGTCCGGGGAAATCGGCGAACCAGTTTTTGTTGGAATTGCAAAAGAAGATTCGACAAAAAAGAAAAAAGTGATTAAGGTTTTTTTCAGTTGAAAAAGTATCCCCTTATTATCCCCGCCGGCCAGATGAGGGCGCGGATTAGCGAGGCATAACTTATCAGTATGCAGTTTGTGAAAGAAATTTTTCCGAATGCCTTATTTATGAATAAAAATTTCGCCAGCAGGGCGAAATAAAGAAGCAAAATCGATATTGGAATCCAAAGCAGGAAGGTGGTATTCCAAAGAGCGAGCGAGGAAATTATTGCAGCTGCTTCAAAGCCCATGAACAGCAGATATGCCGCAAGCCTCTTTTTTGGAAGTGTTCCAGGATATTTGGTGTAAACGCTTTTTGCATCATGAAAGCCGAAGAAATAATTCCTTTTTATTGTATCATAAAAAGTTCGAGGCGAGCCCTTGTGATACCTTATGGCCTTATCCGCAAGCACTATTTTGTACCCTGCTTTGAATATGCGCTGCGCCAATTCCGCGTCTTCAAGCCAAACATCCTTGTACCCGCCAATTTTTTTTAACAAATCTTTTCTGTATGCCCATGCAGTAAAGGGCTTGTAATCGTTGTCTATTCTGAAAGTGTAGAAGGTGTCAAGACTCTTTGTGTAGGGGTTGTCAGGCTTCCAAACATGAATTCTATCGACAACAAAATTTGTGCCCTCGTCAAATTTTTTTAAAATTTCCTTTGTCCAGTCTCTGTTAACGACCATGTCTGAATCAAGATAGGCAATTATGTTTCCTTTTGCTTTTCTCAATCCGTAGTCCCTTGCAAGTCCCCTGCTTCGCGGTTTTATGCTGAAAACCTTTGCGCCGGCTTTTTTTGCCACTTCCGCAGTTTTATCGGTGCTCCCGTTGTCCACTACAATTATTTCAAAAAGTTTTACGGATTGGTCTTTGAGCGACGCGATGCACGAGGGCAAATTCTTTTCCTCGTTGTAGGCGTTTACTATCATTGAGAGCTTATGCATAAACCAAAAAGCTTTTTTAGTATTTTAAACCTATTGGTACTGTCAGTAGCTAGGCTTGTTTGTCTGTTTTGGGTGAAAGTATGGCTGAAATAAAAATTCTTGCCCTCCCTCTTGGAAATTACAATCTTGCAAGTTCGAGGACGCGGGTATATGAGATTCTTCCACGGCTCAAAAATAAAAGAATCCATTCAACAATATGCACCGGCGCAGGCCTTGGATTCAGGGGAAGAGAGCTTGAATTCATTCTCAAGGCGCCTTTTTTTGATATTCTTTTTGTCCAGAAAAGCGTTTCAAGGCGCATCCTATTTATTGTGAAGTTGATGAAATCCATCGGGAAAAAAATTATTTACGACCTTGATGACCCGTCCTACATGAAGTGGCCCGAAGTTGATGAATTTGTGAAACTCGCGGATTTGGTTCTGGTTGAAAACGAATTCAACAGGGTGCATTGCAAAAAAGTCAATCCGAAAGCAAGGGTTGAAATTCTTCTGGGCCCTATTAATTTTGCATATTATTCCAAATGTTTGAATTTTAGAAAAAAATCTTCTTTGGTTACTATTGGTTGGATTGGAAGCCCAAACACAAGCAAAAATATTAATCTTATTGCAAATGCCCTTGAAAGGATTGGAAAAAAAGTGGGTTCAAAAGTTAGATTTGTCATTATTGGTGGAACGACAGAAAGGGTAAATCACGAATTCAAAAATATACAGGTTGAGTACAGGCAGTGGAGCCTTGAAAAAGAACGCAAAGACTTGGCCGAATTTGATATTGGAGTAATGCCAATAAGGGATGATACTGAGAACAGGGGCAAAGGCGGTTACAAGTTATTGCAGTATATGGCCGCAGGAATTCCATGTGTTGCCACCGCAGTCGGCGTAAATAAAAAGTTAATAGAAAACGAAAGGAGCGGCTTCCTGATTTCAACAAACAACAATGAAGATGAGTGGTTCAATGCGTTGCACCGTCTCGTTAAAAATAAATCATTTAGGGGCAAAGCGGGAAAAATGGGGCGTAGGCTTGTGAAGCAGTATGACATTGTGCCCTTCTGTGAAAAGTTTGAGAACCTTGTTTTGGAATTGCGCGCGTAGAATATTTTGAGTAAATTTTTTGTTTTGTTTGAATTTTTTTGGTTGGAAGGCGATTTATTTGGCTAGATTGTTGTAAAAATTTCTTATTTTTTTCAGATTTTGAATCATTTCTTTTACCGCTTCATCAAGGTTTCCTTTCGGCTTAAATCCTTCGCCCTTTATTTTGTCCGAATTGATTGTGTATACCTGCTGGTTGATTGATTTTTCCCTAACTATCTCGTATGCGAAATCCTCTTTCAGATATTTTTTTACGATTTTAAGCACCTCTTCAAGATTCGTGTGGAAAGAAGTGACATTGAAGCACCTGCCATTCATTGTGTCCTTGTGTTCTATTGCAAAGAGGATCGCCGCAGCATTGTCCTTCAAGTGCAAATATGTTTTGTCCCCCCGCAGGGCGCTTTCAAAGACCCTTGTTGGAACGCCATAAACCGATCTCGCGCATACCAAATTTATTATCGTTTCAAATCTGAAGCACGGGTTAAAGCCGACAACAGTCGCGGGCCTCAGTGAAATAACTTTGAATGAATCGTCGCTGAGTGAAATTATTTTCCTTTCGGCAATCATTTTTGTTTTGCCGTAAGTTGAAAGCGGCGCCTTTTCAGCCGGTTCCTTTAATTCAACCCCCCTGCTGTATATGCTGACACTGCATTGGAAGACAAATATTTTTGTGCCGTTGCGTTTTGCTATTTTTGCCAGCTCTATCGCCGCATTTTGGTTCACCATTCTGCACTCGAGATCTTTGCCCCGCAAATTGGTGGCGAAAGCGTCAACTATTGCCGCCAGGTGCACAACAACATCCGGTTTATACTGCCTGAAAACGGCTTCGACGTTTTCGGAACTCCTTATATCTGCCTTTTCCCAAGGGATTAATACAATATTTTTGTGCCTTTTTTTTAGAACCGAAACTCCCTCTATTTTTCCCTTGGAAAAATTGTCAAAAATAATTATTTTTGCCCTTGGATATTTTTTTGCCAGTCGCTCGACCACAGTGTAGCCGACGTATCCGGCTCCGCCCGTAACAAGAATGCTTTTAGGCATGATATAAAAAGTTTCCTTGCTTTTTAAGTGTTTATGGTACAAACGAAAACTGTACTAATTCTCGGTTGATTTATAATAATTATAGGTAATTCTTTTTGTAATAGTTGGTGATGCATCAATTTTTTGACTACGAATGTTTTTAAGAAATTAATTTTGGGGGCGGCTTTGATGGAATTGATTGATGGGGTGATATTGAAGGATTTAAAAGTTTTTCCGGACGAGCGCGGTAGATTAATGGAAATTTTGCGTTCCGACGATCCTGTTTTCAAAGGATTCGGGCAAGCATATGTCACGGCCGCCTATCCCGGGGTTGTAAAAGCATGGCATTTTCATAAGGGGCAATATGACAATTTTGTGGTGCTTAAAGGAATGATGAAAATTGTAATTTATGATAGCAGAGTAGATTCAAAAACCAAAGGGTTGCTGAATGAATTTTTTTTGGGCGAGCAGAACAACAAATTGCTTCAAATTCCTCCTTTTGTATATCACGGTTTCAAATGCATTTCTGAAACCGAGGCAATGGTGCTGAATATTCCAACACAGATATACAACTATAAAAATCCAGATGAATTTCGTTTGCCTTTTGACGACAAATCTATTCCGTATAACTGGGAGAGAAAAAATTATTAGGGCATGTGGTTTTATGTTGATAAATGTTTTTGTTCCAAAATTCCATACTGAAGAAGTGCTCGAAGAAATAAGGCAGTGCTTAGATAAGGGGTGGACCGGCGTCGGCTTCAAAACAGTTGAATTTGAAGAAAAATGGAAGGAATATGTCGGCATTAAAAATGCGCACTTTTTGAACTCAAATACGGCAGGTTTGCATCTGGCTGTTCGCGTGCTTAAAAAAAAGTTCGGGTGGAAAAACGGCGATGAAATAATAACTACGCCTCTTACATTTGTTTCCACCAATCACGCAATATTATACGAAAATCTAAAGCCCGTTTTTGCCGACGTTGACCAATACTTATGCCTTGATCCGAAATCGGTTGAATCTAAAATAACAAAAAAAACAAAAGCGGTGATGTTTGTCGGAATCGGCGGCAACACCGGAAAATATCTTGAAATTGTTAAGTTGTGTAAGAAACACGGATTGAAGTTAATACTTGACGCCGCGCACATGGCTGGAACAAAAATAAATGGAAAGCATGTCGGTTCCGAAGCGGATGTCGCGGTTTTCAGTTTTCAGGCTATAAAAAATCTGCCGACATCGGATTCCGGAATGATTTGTTTTGCCGACGATGGGCTTGACAAAAAAGCATGGAAACTTAGCTGGATGGGCATAAGTAAAGACACTTATAAGCGTTTCAACAATAATAAAGGCGGTTATAAGTGGAAATATGACGTTGAAGATGTCGGATTTAAATATCACGGCAATGCGGTTGCCGCAGCTATCGCCCTCGTGCAACTTAAATATTTGGAGGAAGACAATTCCAGGCGTAGAGAAATCGCCGCGCTTTATGATAAGCTTCTTGAAGGTGTTAAAGGAGTCGAAATAGTCAGAACTGCACCCGACTGCGTAAGTTCGCGGCACCTTTACCAGATATGCGTTAATAACCGTGATGAAATAATGCAGTACTTTTATGATAATGATATTTACCCGGGTGTGCATTACACGGACAACACCGAATATAAGATGTATTCTTATGCAAAAGGCTCTTGCCCTAATGCGCATAAAAAATCAGAGCAGTTAATAACTCTCCCAATTCATCTGCGTCTAAAAGATAGCGAGTGCAAAAAAGTCGTCGAGGTTCTTTTGGAAGGGCTGAAAAAGTTTTCAAAATGATTTGTTGAATGATTAGTTCTTACGGTTATTTTTATGGCAATTAGCATAACCGAACCTGCGCCTGAATTCTGGGATGAGAGACTTCTAAAGTTTGGGGCGGCGCATATCTATTCCACAAAAGAGTATGCTCGTGTGATGCAAAAATCTTTCGGCTTCAAACCGATTTTTTTTTGTTCCAATGATTCAATGCTTCTCGGCTTCGAACAACCGCTGAAAGGAGTTGCTTCAAAATTAGGCACTGGATTTGTGGCATTTGCGCCGCCAGTGATTTCAAATGAGAGCTTTTTGCCCGAACTTTTGGCAGCGGTTGAGGAAGAATGCCGCAGGCGCAGAATTATTTCAATTACCATTTGGGGTTCAACTGTGTGGAATAAGCCGGAATTATTCAATGGATTTGAATCGATAAAAATGCAGAATGTCGTTGCACGCCTCGAAATGCCCGAGGCAGACCTGTTTGGTTCACTTGGGCATGCAGCAAGAAAAAATCTGACTAAATGCAGGGCCTTTTCGGAAGCTGTTTCAGAGGGTGGGAAAACTGATTTGGGGGATTATTATCTGTATTATAAAAAACACCATGAATCCGAGGGGTTGGAAGTTTATCCAAAAAAATTTTTTGATGCGCTTTACGAAGAAATAATTGAAAATAAGGTTGGAAAATTTTTTGTTTTGCGCGATTCAGATGGTGTTTTTGCAGCCGGTCTTATGGTCGGTTCTTTCGGCAAAAGCGTTTACGAATTGAGCATTTCCAGCAATTGGGAAAAAAGGAGTTTATTCCCTAATGATATTTTGAAATGGCATGCAATGAAGTGGGCAAATTCAAACGGCTTTGTTCAGTTCGATTTGAGCAACATCGCGGTTGACGCCAAAGAGGGCTCAAAGAAATTCAATGTTAATCGTTTCAAGAAAAAATTCGGGAAAGTTGTTGAGTATCACGCGTACAAAAAAAGATTAGGTGTCGCAAAAATTCTCTCAAAGTTGAAAAAGTAGCTTCATTTTTTTTGCAATACTTTGAATCTGGGCTATTTTGAAAAGCTCTTTATCCTTTCAGCAAGCTCTATTATTTGTTTTTCGTCCAAGCCCTGGACACCGACTGGAACCATATGTTCCGCCGCTTTAACTGAAAAAAGAAAGTTTTCTTTTTTCCCGCCGGCGGTAATTTCAAAATCGGTTTTGTAAAAAAGCCCTGTTTCGAAGCCCTCCTGCTGCAGTTTCCACCATATTTTTTCGACCGCTTTGTTTGGGCGTTTGAAAAAAATCGGCACGCGCGTGTAAACATTGATTTCTTTTTTTTCTTCGCGCGGAAAAATAAACTTTTCCGTTCCGAGCTCATCCATCAAAAGCTTTGAATTTGCAACCGTTTTATTTATTATTTCTGGCAGAATTGTGAGAGAATGTGTTGCAAGTGAGATTTCAAACCTGTCGAGCAGTTCTTTATTCATTTCTTCCTTGCCGTATCCCAATTTACTCAAAAAAACATATGGTGCGCCCGCATGCGGAAAGTTTTTTCTGAAAAAAACTATCGGCTTTTCAAGTAGTTTCTTTTTTATTCCAAACTTTCTGCTCGAATCCTCTTTTTCGCGCAGTATTTCATCGTAAAACTCGTTGTTGCTGGTGCAGAGAACCCCACCGCTTCCCACCGGCAGGTTTTTTCGCAGGCTGAATATGCTGAACTCTCCAATGGAACCGGCTTTTTTTCCGTTTTTCGCACCCAATGAATGCGCGCAATCCTCGATAAGAATCAATTCATTTTTTTTACAAAACTCTTGGATTTTTTTTGAGTTAATCGCCTTGCCGTACGAATAAATCGCCTGAATGGCTTTGGTTTTTTTTCCAGTCAATACTTGCGCTTTGGAAAGGTCAATATTGTAACTTTCATCAATGTCTGCCAATTGGCTGTTATAAATTGTTGAAATAATTCTCGGAACCTGTTTGCATGTAAACGCCTGGATTAAAATATCGCTTTCTTTTTCAAGCTTTGACATCTCCAGCCCAGTAATCAATGCGTGGTTGCCAGAGCCAAAAAGTGATGCATGTTTTACCCCCATAAATTTGGCGAATTTTTTTTCAAACTTCTTTTCCTTTTCTTCGGTCGTTTCATCCTTTTCCAACTCTTTTTCAAGCGCCTTTCCGTTAATCATCTTGTAAAAGTATGATTTTCTTTTTCTATATGCGCTGTCAAGCAGTTTCATGAAATAAATCAGCATTGAGCATATAAAAGGCTTTTGATTCAGTCGTATTCAAAGAATTTATTAACACTTTTGGTTTAGCTTATTTTATGAATTCGGTGAGGGAAAGGTTGCACAATGACAATTGGGCGGTCAAGATTTCACGCAATAAAGATTCAAAACGGGCCCCAAATAGTGCAAATATGTCTGTGATTTCCATCCTGCCTGAAGTTTCAAGTGTTCTCGACGTCGGCTGTGGCAGAGGCGAACTAATGTCAAGCCTAAAAAGCAAAGGAATTGATGTAACAGGAATTGATATTTCAGATGTGGCGTTAAAAGAGGCCGCTAAAAACGGCTTAATGGTAAAGAAAGTCGATTTGGACGGGCGTCTCCCCTTCAAGGAAAACAGCTTTGATTGTGTTATTTGTGTTCAAGTTTTGATGCATGTTTTTAATCCAGAAGGTTTGCTTGTCGAGATGAAGCGCGTTTCAAATAAGTTTGTCATAATTAATGTTCCAAATCATTCATATTGGCGTTTCAGAATTAATTTTTTGTTGGGAAATATGCCCGACGTTTTCAGCGGCAGGGCGGCGCACATTCGCTTCTTTAACAGAAAAAAAATAATTCAAATGATTTCCGATTCAGAATTGAAAGTGATAAAGGAATCGTATACTGGCAAGAAACTTTTTCCTTCAGTGTTTGCAACCGGGCTTACTTTTTTGTGCAAAAAATAATTTTTTGTGTGAAAAATAATTCTCTATCTGCTTTTCTCTGCCATCATCTTTTTGTAAAGTTTTGCGTAATCTTTTGCAGAATTTTCCCACGTAAATTTTTCAAGAATCATTTTGCAGGCAGTCTGCGCCATTTTCTTTGCCTCTTCTCTATTCTGCATTACGTGCAATATTTTTGCTCTTAGTTGCGCGCTGTTTTTCGGTTCCACAAGATAACCTGTTTTTTCATTCACCACTTCCGGATTTCCGGAAACATTTGTTGCGATTACCGGGCACCCACAAGCCATTGCCTCAATAACAACCTTCGGAAATCCTTCCGCGAGCGACGGCAAAATCATGCAATCCGCGCCGGAATAATACTTTGGCAGTTCCATGTTCGGCACTTTTCCAAGAAAAATTATGTTTTCTTTGTTTTTTATTTTGCTGAGAATAATTTTCATATAAGTCTCTTCAGTTTTGTTCATGTCGCCAATCATAAACAATTTGGCGTTTTTTATTCCATCCACTGCCTCAAATAAGTATTCAATGCCCTTCAGAGGAGTTATGCGCCCGACAAAAAGTATGTTGAATGTTTCAGAATTTTTTTCAAACGGGTTTTCCTTTCTTTTGAAGAATATTTTACTGTCTATGCCATTGTATATTGTAATTGCGTTTTCAACGCCGAAGTCTTCTTTCACTTCCTTTGTTACCGCTTTGGCTACACCGACAACACGTGTGGCGTTCCCACACATTTTTTTTGATAAAATAAGCGTTCTCGTTATGTCCCATTTGGATTTGAAGTGCTTATACGGCATCTGAATCGGCCACGGCGGAACATTATTGTATATTTCAATATCGCACCCGTGAACAGTTAGCACATTCGGTTCCTTTGCAAATTTTTGAACCCAGTACGCATAGAAATTGTGGAACTGAAACAGATCCCTTTCGATCCCGCTGTTTATTTTTTTCCAAGCCGCCAAATTTAGCGGGAGGTTGAAAAAAAGCTCCGCCAATTTCCACTTCGGGGCGTCAAATCTGTGCACAGTGAATCCTTCGGTTTCCTCGAAATACTTTTGCCCTTTCTCTTTCGGGCAAACGATAGATGTTTCAACCCCTAATTTGGCGAGCTCCTTTGACAAATTGTAATAGTTCGGCGCCAGCCCAGAATTTATTTTTTCGAAGCTTGGAAAATTCTCCCCGACAAATCTGCAAACCCTTATTTTTTCCAATTTAAAAGCCCCTTTTTATTTCGCGAAAAAATTTGAAATTTGGCTTGTAATTTTTATTTATCCAAAGAATGAGTTCCCTTAAATTTCCAACATTTTCTTCCGTTAGCCCGTTTGAAACGCCTATGTTTTTCGCGTGACTGTGGAATGAAACCAATCCGTTGTTTTTTATTATATGCTTAATGTCGCTCGTGCTTCCGTTGTGAATATCAACATTTCGCGGTATGCAGAGCACTCTGTTGTGAACAGATTGTTTCATCGGGTTTATTTTTTCTCCCGAATATTTTTTTGTTTTTATATTGTAGAATGAATTTGCGATTGAAATGTGATTCGTGCTGCAAAAAGAATAGATGTGTTCGTTCATAGCCCATCCGGGGGGGGCAAATACTTTCGGTTTAATTCCAATTGATGCAAACTCTGCCTGCGCATCTAAAATTTTTTTGTAAGTTTCATCTTTTGCGATTCCCCTAAATTCCTCGCACGTTCCCAACAAAGGGTTGAAGTGAGTGTAGCCGTGCAACTCAAGGGAAATATTTTTTATATCGCTGATTTTTTTCGCCCACCCTTTATTTTTTGAAAGCAAGTTGGAATCATTTTCTACTTTGAGATTAACCAATTTTTGAATATTTTTAATCGCAAGATTTCTTACAGGATCGTTTGTGTAACTGTATTTTGCGGCGCAAAAGCAGGTCGCCCTGACTTTCGGAAATTCCCTAAAAAATTTCAATAGCCTTTTCAGTTCGTCTGAATCTTCGTCGATTACACCCGGATTAAAGTCATCTATTCCAAGCAGGACAGTTGGTGCGCGCATGTAGGAACCCCGGCGTTCCACTATTCATTGCGTTTTGTTAAATATTAACTTTACGGGTCATGTTTGGTGCGAAAATTTTGTTTGGTTTGAGGAATCGAAAAGAAGCAATTATAAATTATTCTGAGAAATTAATCATTATGCGTTTCGGAGCAATCAAATTTGTTTTGGCGGTTTTGGCGGCAAATGCGGTGCGTCTTTTGAGGTTCATTCCGAACAACGATCCGATTATGGCAATGATGCTTCCGGTTTCGAAGAAAAGAAATTTTGTTGCCGCTTTTCTGTTCCCTTTTTTGACGATGGTTTCTTTTGACATAATAACTGGTTACGTAGGTATTTGGACCGTTGTTACTTCACTCACTTACGGCGGTCTCGGGCTGCTTTTCGCGTTTATTTACGGTAAGGAGAAAAAAGTCGGGTTGAAAAAATATTTCTTTTCCGGAGTTGCAGGCGTTCTGATATTCGATTTTATTACAGGTGTTTTGGCGACTCCTCTTATGTTTGGGATGTCGTTTGAGCAGGCATTATTGGGGCAGATTCCATTTACATTAATGCATTTGTTCACTGTGAGCATTTATATTTTCACAATAACACCTTTGATTGACAGATATGTCGTTGAAAGCAAAGTGCTTCAGGACGATAAAGTTGCGGATTTTGTTCGCGGCCTGTTTTACAATTTTTCTTAAATGATTTGCATGGATTGTCTTTTTGTCGAACCGTATGGCAGCGGTCAGATACGTCTTGGAATAACGACTCTTGCATCAATACTTAGGGACAACGGCTTTAGCGTAAATATTGTGGATGTTTCCTCCGATGTTGCGGGCAACAAATATTTCAAGCGTTCTCATGAATATTTTTTGCAGGAGTTGAAAAAATATCCAAAGGTGGTTGCATTTACTGCGACAACTCCTTCCTTTTATTACTGCCTTCCGGCCATAAAAGAAGCCAGAAAATATGCGGGAAAAATAATTTTGGGTGGGCCTCATGCGACAATTTTTAGGGAAAAATTGCTCGAAAAAGTTCCTGAAGTGGATGTTGTTGTGGTCGGCGAAGCAGAAAACACAATAGTTTCTCTTATTGACGCGCTTGTAAAAGAAAAATCCTTGGCAAAAGTGAAAGGAATTTGTTTCAGGGAAGGAAAAAAAATCAGGGTTAACGGGCCGGCCGGGCTTATTTCAAATCTCGATGAAATTCCTTTTCCCGCGCGCGATATTTTGGAGTTGGAATCATATCACTCCCCTTTCAATGTAATGTCAAGCAGAGGCTGCCCGTACAATTGCGTTTACTGCTCAAAGCCGGTTACAAATACCACTTGGCGTTCAAGGTCGCCGAAAAATACAGTTGATGAAATCCAGCAGTCTTTTGAAAAATACCCTCATCTTGCAAAGAGAGCAAATAGAACAGTTGGAATATCGGATGACAATTTCACCATAGATAAAAATAGGGCGATTGGAATTTGTGACGAACTTATCAAAAGAGATCTTGGAATAAATATGACTTGCGCAACCGGGATACATGTGAATACCGTTTCAAAAGAGTTGTTGGATAAAATGAAACTTGCGGGATGCAGCGAGCTCTGGTTCGGGATGGAGACAGGAAATCCGGTTTTGTTGAGTGAAATTGGAAAAGCAACGACGCTTCCGAAAATACGCGAAGCTGTGAAAGCCTCAAAGGAAGTCGGAATTCCAATGGTCGCAGGGCATTTCATAATAGGGTTGCCGAATGAGACGCTTGAAAAAGCGAAGGAAACAATTGCTTTCATGAAAAGCCTCAAGCTTGATCTTGCCGGTTTCAATCACGCCGTTCCGTTTCCGAGCACAAGGCTTTGGGATTATGTAAATAAAAATGGAAAGATTTTAGTTGAGTATGAGGATGTTGTGGATTATAAAAACTTTTTAGGGTACGGAAAGGGCAATGTTCCGATTTTTGAGACGCCTGAATTTACGGCGGAAGAAAGAAAGGTTGCCTATGAGATGGCTGTGAATGAAATAAATGCGATGATGCGGCGCAGCGTGTTTGCCCCGAAGAACATAGTGAAGTTTTTGAAAAAGATTGAGTCTCCGGGCGACCTTATTTGGGGCGTAAATAGGGCGCTTACGATGCTTGTCGCCAAGGATTTGAGGGATTTGCCCGGAAGAGAAAAGAAAGCTGAAAAGAAAAAAAGTTGAAGGCAAAAATAATGGGCTAATGGAAAATTTTTTCTATTTTTGATTTTGTTGTTTTAAATTTTTTAAAAATAAAAAGTTTTATTCTCATTTCCTGGAACGCGGCGTCGAATTCATTTTTTGTCTTAAATGCGGTTCTGATTGTTCCACTTTTCAAGTAGATATCTTCAAATGGGTCGCTGCGGTTTATTTTTCCGTCTCTTACTCCTAATTCAAAAAGCCTGCTTCCCGGAAAGTAGATTGTCCTAAAACCCCTGTCTATCTGTATGTTTTTTTGTCCATAATGTTTTTCTATGAATTTCAGCGTTTCGTTTATCGTTTCCCTGTCCTCGCCGGGAAGGCCGAAAATTATATTGTATGCACCGATTATTCCTGACCTTGAGCACATATCCATCGATTTTTCGACGTCATATACAGTCGCCCCTTTCCCGGATTGCGCAATGACTTTTTCTGCCGCGCTTTCAAGCCCGAAGTTTATTGTTTTGCATCCCGCGCGCTTCATAAGTTTAAATGTTTCCAAATCGGTAACGGAATTTACCCGTGCGGTGCAGCTCCATTCTATCTTAAGGCCTGATTTGATAAGCGCGTTGCAAAATTTTGTAATTCTTTCTTTGTTGAACAAGAATTCAAGGTCCTGAAAATAAATTTTGTTAAACCCTCTTTTTTTCAAATCCTTTATCTCTTCAATTACATTGTCTAATTTTCTCGCTCTGTATCCTGCGCCATACATGGTTTTGTTGCAAAAAAGACAGTTTCCAGGGCACCCTCTGCTCGACTGAACAACGATTTCGCCGTATCTTTTCAAATTCACTAAATTATAATTTGGATTTGGTATTTTCTTGAAATCAACCGGCGCGGGCGGCGCGTTTATTTTAAGTTTCTCTTTTTTCCAGAAAAACGCAGTGCCTTTTGCCTTTTCATATCCCTTTTCTATTACTTCAATAATTGAATTTTCAGGCTCTCCGATTATTGCGAAATCGGCCCCGCTCATTCGCAGCATTGTTTCGGGAAGGGCGGTTGCGTGCGGGCCGAAAATTCCGACCGTGCCTTTGAATGTGTCGCGAATATTTTGCATTGTTTCTTTTATCGAGTGAGGAGGAAGAGGGCACTGCCAAGCGCCGACATACGCCGTTGAAACCAGTGCAATGGTCGGCTTAAATTCGACGATTTGCTTTTTCAGGAAATCAAAAGATTCAATATTAAGGTCCACTATTTTTACTTTGATTTTTTTCTTTTCAAGCATCGTTGCGGGAAAAAGCAGGTCGAGAGGGCTTTGTTTTCTAAAGCGCACAAAAAAGGACCCGTCATTCATTATTTCAGCTGGCACCGCCGGCTTTTCGGGATATCTCATTTCGATGAAAATTATTTTTTGATGCATATTTTCACTTTTATAAAATTGTAAAGGCAGCCGCGCAGCTTATTGAATTGTGCTGTTTTAATGCGGCTCTCTACCAATTTATGTATTTGCCACGTTTTTATAAGTGATGCTGGTACAAAAGACATGACTTTGCGCAAAAGTTATTTTGCGTATTCAAAAAATAATTGTGCTCTTTTGAGAAGGGATAAAAAAGTTTCCATTAATGAGTTTGCAAGTGGTGCGCCAAGTTAAACAAAAATGGCGGGCGAAATGATGTTTAAAAAGAAAAGAAATTACGCGCAAGATTGGATTGACAATAAACGCTACGTGGCTGAAGTGTATAAAGGGCAAGAAGGCGCGCAAATAACAGAACCGACAGTAGGCGAATTACGAAATGCGTTAAAACAGTATAATCCGCAGAGCGTTCTTGAAGTCGGGTGCGGCTGGGGCAGGCTAATGAAACCGATAAAAAGCGAATTCAATTTAGCAGGATGCGATATACAAAAAGACTATTTAGAGATGGCAAAAAAAGAAGGGTTAAACGTTTTTGAATGGGACGTCGTTAAAGGGGTGCCAGCCATAAAAAAATACGACGTGCTTTTTTGTTATGGCGTATTAATGTATTTCAACGAAGAACAAATCCAAAAAGCGATAGAAAACATGTTGCAAATAACAAACAAAAAAATAATCATATTTGAATGGGCGGACGTGTGCGAAAAAATATTAAATGTGGTAAATAAAAAATCCATATTAAATAGTAATAAACTGGAATTGCATTTGATACTGAATTTTGGTTTAGAAGAATGGAAAAAATCAAAAAAGCGTGGTAAAAAAGTTAGCGGTCTGAAAGATTTTTGGAATACTTTGGAGAATAGGGCGAAGTTAAAAAAGAAAATGGATAAATGAAAAAATTTGGGCGCAAAAATATGCATTCTAAAAATTATATCAGGGATAATGATTTACTTTTCTCTTCCTCCGGCGAAGATGAATTTTCCCACCCTTCCAAAATTGCCATTGTCAAGAACAATGTCGAGCTTGCAAAAAAGCACCTTCTTTTCAAAGGCTCGAAGATTCTTGAATTTGGTTGCCTTTATGGATTATTTACTGAATTGGTAAACAAAACAACTTCTTCACACGGAACCGGTGTCGATTTGGTTGTAACCGGAAAGTTCAAGCATCTTGTTAACTATGACGGCAAGAGGCTTCCGTTCAAAAACAAAACATTCAATTCTTTTGTTGCATTTGAGGTTCTTGAGCATCTCAATGATCCAAAGTCTTCCCTGCTTGAACTGAACAGGATATTGAAGAAGGGAGGAATGGGGATTGTGAGCACTCCAAACAAGTTAATGATAAGTTCATTTAATAGCGGGCACAATTCTGTTGTGGGACACCTTAAGCAGTTGCTAAAAATAAATCCCGAGTGTCTAGGGATGTATTCCTATTTTGAGCTTTTGAGACTCTTTGAGGAAACAGGATTCTCATATAGGCTCCTTGGGGACAAGCCTTTCTGGATAAAAAGAGGGTTCATATTTTTGATTAAGAAGAAATGATTTGGGTGTTTTAAATGAAGAAAAAAATCGCTTTTGGGATTGGCAGGTGCGCTGCCTGCGACTCAGACAAATGGAAATTTCTTTTCAAATCAACCGAGATGCGGCATGGAATAGCCGGCGAGTGGGATGTTTGTGGTTGTCGTTCATGCGGGCTTATGCGAATATTCCCATTTCCTGAGAAACTCTTAAAGTACTATCCAGAAGATTACACTGCTTACTATGCGTATAAGACAAAAGATCTTCCGAACTACAAAAAGCTTGCCCTTAAGAGACACTATTCCTATTCTCACTTGAAGGTGGAAAGTTCTTTCAAAGACTTGCTAAAGTCCGAGCTTTATTTTGCATACACAAAGCTCAGCGGGAATAGGATAATACCTTTTAGGAATGGCCTGCTTTTTGATGTTGGGGCAGGCGTTGGGGAATTCTTGGAGAGTCAGGGCAAGTTAGGCTGGGATGTGGGGGGGATAGATTTTAGCGAGCATGCCTGTCGCATAGCGAAAAAACACGGTATTGATGTCCAGTTCGGCGATTATCTCAAGGCCAATCTGAAAAAAAAAGCAGCTGTTGTGAACGCCACATTCATATTGGAACACCTGCCGAATCCAAACGCATTCTTCATCAAGACTCATGCAGTTCTGGAAAAGAAAAGCCTTTTGGTCTTTGATGTTCCAAACGCGAAGGCGCTTGACTTGGCGCTCTTCAAAAATAACTGTTACGCTCTGGACAGCCCGAGGCATCTGTTTGTCTATAGCCCAAGGAGCCTTTTATTGATGTTGGAAAGAAACGGTT
Source organism: Candidatus Iainarchaeum sp. (assembly GCA_026397015.1). Lineage (GTDB taxonomy): Archaea > Iainarchaeota > Iainarchaeia > Iainarchaeales > JAAZKV01 > JAPLVR01. The sequence continues at coordinate 31,895 of JAPLVR010000003.1, read as the reverse complement.
TTGTGGTAAAGAAAATTCTTTATCCAGCAAATCCTTCCCACTTTATCAAAAGCGTTAATCTTTGGTTAAAATCTAAAGGATTCAAGTTCAGCTTTTCTCCAACCAACAAGATATTCTATTTTGTTACGATTCCGCTTTCTTTGCTGCACAAATCATCTGAAATTACTGTTTACGCGGAAAAAAATTAGTTATAAAATTATACTTCGGTTTGTTTCAAAACTCATTTTTTTACTCTGATTAAAATAGATTTTATCATAACTATGTCTTTCCACATAGGGATTATTGAAATGCGTATTCCTTCTTTTTTTAACAAATAAATTATTGTAATATATTTTAGTTCTAATGATAAGGTGTATGCTATTAAAAGTCCCATTAGCCCTAGAAAATATGTCAGGGGCAAAATAAGCACGAACGCGAATGCTAAATCTATCAAATTTATTTTAATATTATTTTTGGTCTTATTTATTGAATCGAATATACTTTCTAATGAGCCCTGCGATTCAACTATGGAGTATATTAAAAAAAGCGGGATGTAAAATATGAGTTCAGTATATTTTGGAAAAAGCCAATTTATTATTAAAGGGGATACGATCAGGAATGGCACGCCGAGAACCAATGTTATCAGCAAAGAAGTCTTTATTGCAATGCTGGTTTGCCTTCCTATAAGTTCTTTGTTTTTATGATTTTCGCTATTCTTGGACCACATTATTTCAAATATTGTATTGGATATGTTTGTTATCACAATAGAAGTTATTTTTTGACCCAGATAATAAATCCCTAGAATTGCCGCGTTAAGGATGAGCCCGAGAAATATTGTTACCAGCTGTAGTTTGAAATTTCTTACAATTGATGCAACAATGTTCCATCCACCATATTTTTTCACTTCACCGAAATCTATCTTTGCATTTGAAAATTTCAGCTTTCTGTATTCTTTGTAGTAAAAAATTAGCGACGCCACTATCGCAATAAATCTTGCAATAAATGCGCCGGCAAGACCCATTTGTAGGGGAATTATTAGGATTGCTGCGAGAACCAGCGTAATTATGTTCTCAATAAGAGCGGCTTTCAAAACTTTTCCGAATCTGCTGAATCCCTTGAACAAGGTTATCATCAGCGTGTTAATCGGGGTTAGTAAAAGGAATATGCTAACCAGCGGAACCAGTTCTCTATGGCCTATGTTTAGTATCGCCATCATTTGAGGGCCGAAAATGTTTAGCCCTAAAAAGAGTGCAACGATTATCAGCAAGTTGACCCCAAATATCATCTTGAAGAGCTTCTTTGACTTCTTTCTGGCCGTGAATGTCCAAAGCAGATTGTTTATGAATTCCCCGCCGAAGAGTGTGGCGAATCCTACAAGGACAGCCGGCAAGTAGTTGTATATCCCATAATTTTCCGGCCCCAAGTAGTTTGAGATCAGCAGTGTAAATATGAATGAGACTGCTGCCGGGATCATTTTGCTCAAATAATTAAAAGCAGTGTGCTTTGCAAACAGATTAGCATTCGATGGCATATTAATCACAATTTCTCCAGTATTCTCTTTGTTATTGCTTTCCAATTGTATGTTTCCTTTATTTCAAGAATGTTCCTTTTTGCGATCAGCTTTTGGTTCTTGGCCGAAAGCGAAAGCGCATTAGCAAGTGAGAATGTTATTTCAGGAATGCTTTTTTCATCCACAAGGAACCCATTCTTTCCTTCTTTTACCAGCCCTTTAAGGTTTCCAATTCCGCTCGCAATCACAGACTTTCCGCATGCCTTGTAATCATGCACCTTTATTGGGGAATAGAAGTACCCGCATTTCTTTATCGCGCCGTAATTCCTGTCGAAAAGCGCGAGGCAGACATCAGAGGCATTGATATGGTATGGCAGGCGCTCGAATTGCACATTTCCAAGGAAATGTATATTCTTTACTTTTAGTTTTTTCGCAAGTTTTTCTAGTTCCTTTTTCTGCGGCCCTTCTCCGGCTAGCAGGAAAGCCGCTTCTGGATATTTCTCTTGCACTTTTTCAAAGGCAATGAGCGCATTTTTCAAGCAGTGCCATTCTTGGAAGCTTCCGCTGTAAAACAAGGTCTTGCCTTTTAGGCTGAACTTCTTTGATATTGTAGGATCCTTTTTGTGAGAGTTGAACAGCTTTGGGTTGGAGCCGTGCCAGGAAAGAAGCCGCTTCTCTTTTGGGATGAATTTGAACATGCATTCGTGCGTTCCGGTAACTTTGTCTGCGTATTTAACGCAGTGAAGGAACCATTTCTTTATCAGTGGGAAGGCGATGCTTTCTTCAGAAGTCTCTATAGGCTCGTTCATCTCAAGAATGGTTTTTGCTCCTGCTTTTTTGCCCGCGATTATTCCCTGGCAGCCAAAAATCCTGTTCCTTTGCCACACAAGTTCGATTCTTTCTTTGTTGAGAATTTCTTCTGTTATTTTTCCAAGATTGAAGAAAAACCAAATGTTTTTTTGAAAGCCACCACTGGGCGCATTTATTCGACAGTAACTAATTCCTTTCACCATTTCTTTTTTTTTCTGACCCTTGTTCTTTTTGCAGATTACAAAAACTTTGTGTCCGAGTTCTACCAATGCGTTTATGGTTTCCTGCACATGCGTGCTTCCGCCGTGAAATCCCGGAAGCGAAATGTCCTCTGCGATGTACAAAATATTCATTTCATCAGCTCCGTCGCTTTTTTGAAAACCTTTGAGGGCGCTATCGAATCCATATATTTTTGATTCTGCTTCACATTGAAAGGCCCTCTAAAATAGCATGGCCACTCGCCATTTTTTATCTGAAACGCAAATGCTTTTTTGTAAATCCCATTTTTTGGAAAAAGTATTTTTGAATTAGTCGGACCAAAGATTCCTATTGTTGAGCATCCTACTGCAAGCGAAATGTGCATCAGGCCGGTGTCATTCCCGACAAAAAGCCTCACCTTCGAAAAAAGGCATGCCGTTTCGTCAAGACTGACCTTTCCGGTTAAATCAATTATTTTTTCTTTTACTTTTTTGTTTTGAATGAGCTCAATTGTTTTTTTGCTCCCGTCTTCGTCTTTTCCTCCGCAGAAAACGACTTTGTGTCCTCTTTCAATCAATTTTTCTGCAAGTGCGGCATAATTTTTGTTGCCCCAGTTTTTCGCTTCGGCGCCCTCTCTTGTATTCGGGTTAAGTACGACAAAAGTTGAAATTTTGTTTTTTTTCAGGATTGAGAAAATTTTGTCGCTTCTTTTGATTTTTTTCAAATCCAAGACGTATTTTTGGTTTTTTGCGTTAATTTTCATCGCCTTTGGGATTAGCAGATAATTTTCGACCCAAGAATTTTTTTCGTTTGCGGAAAACCCTTTTATTTCAAAATTTGCCCCGACAGTTTTGCCCTTCAAAAATCCGATTAGGTATTTTGGTTTTAATTTAAAGGCAATTATTGAGGATTCAGCCGAGTCATTAAGCGAAATGGCGAGATCAATTTTTTTGATTTTTTTAATGTCGGCGGTTGCTGTGTCAATGCAGGGATTAAGTTTTGCAATTTCCAAGGAGTGCTTTTTGCACAGCAAAATTTTTTTTGCTTTCGGAAATTCGTCCGAGATTGCCTTGATTGCCGGCGTCGACATTAGGTAATCGCCGATTCCGTAGAGCTGAATGAAAAGAATTTTTTTTACTTTTGCTTTTTCAAATTCAGTTTTTTTCAGCGGAATGGCTTTTATTGTCAGCCGGGCGGCTTTTCTTGCGGCAATTGTAGAGATATATTTCACAATTCCCTGCTTAGAGATTTCTTTTTCAACCATTCAATTTCCCCCAGACAAGCCCAATTCCGAAGACCACACTTCGCAGAAATAAAACTGTCGGGCTCGCAGCCGCGACCAAAAAGTTTTTTTTAAGCGCAAAAATAAAAAAATTTGTTCCGAGCAAAAGGTGCGCGAGGATTGATGAGAGCACAATGTATGCCCAGATGCCTGAAAAAGGAATTAACACGATTCCTAAAATCAATGCGTAAAAGCAGAGGATTTGTAGTTTCAGGGTTTGCGGCGTGTACGAATCGCTAATCATTTTTGCCTTGTGTTTGGAGTACATTCTTGGCCTGTAATATGCCCTGAAAAATTTTGTTTTTAGGTATTGTAAAAGCGTTTTTGGGTGGGAATGATAAACGATTGCCTTCGAGTTGAGCGAAATTTTGTATCCTTTTTCGCTGATTTTGTAACTCAGTTCAGGGTCCTCACCCGATGCAATTGGAAAACTTTCATCAAACCCGTTCATTTTTCTGAAAACTTCCGCTCTGTACGCCGCGCTATAGCTTCCAACCCAATCCAATTTTTTTGCTTTTTCCATCCTTTCATACCTTTCTTCTATTTCTATTTGCGAGAATTGCGCAGCAAATTCTTTTTGTTTTGTTTTGTAAGCACCTTGCACTGCGGCAACATTTTTGTCGCTGAATGGCTTGAGCATTTCTTCAAGCCAGTTTTTTTCGGCAACGCAATCGGAATCGATGAACAAAATTATGTTCCCATTTGATTTTTTCGCGCCAAGGTTTCTCGCTTTCGCCGGTCCAGAGTTTTTTTGGCAAAGATATTTTATTTTTGTGTTTTTTATTTTTTTTATTTCTTTTGCTGTGCTATCGATACTGCCGTCATCAACAATTATTATCTCAAACTTTTTTTCCGTTTGCTGGTTTATGAGTGAATTCAGGCAACCTGAAATTGTTTTTTCAGAATTATGCGCAGGAATTATTATTGAAGCGAGCATTTTTTCCCCCGAATCATTTTTTTAACAAGTACTTTGCAAATGTGATGCTTCCTTTCGCCAGCCTCGGAATTTCTTTTGGATTTTTCATTGCCTGAACAGTTTTTGCTACAACATATTTCGGCCGTGCATAAAATGCCCTTCTCGACTCGTCGGTAAGCTCATTGAGGTTTTCCGCGCTCAAGCCCGGTCTGCTTAGGAGCGTCCTGTGTGTTCCATCCTCATTTAGCCAGTCGCCCCATTTTTTTGCCTTCAGGTAGCCCTTCTTTTTTGCCCATTTGTAGGTTTCCGTTCCTGGATAAACCATCACAGGAAAGAATTGTGCGGTATCCGGGTTTAACTCGCGGGCGAATGCGGCGGTTTTCCTTATTGTTTCCTTTGTTTCTCCCTGGTTTCCGAACATGAAGCAGCCGTGAACCAAAATGTCAGCTTTCTTTGAGTCCTTCATGAACTGCCTTATTCCCTGCGGGGTTGTTCCTTTGTGAATGTTGTTCAATATTTCCTGGTCAGCGCTTTCAATTCCGACGCACATCAGCCTGCATTTTGCCTTTTTCATCCACTGCAAAACTTCAAGCGGAACATCCGCTCGCGCGTTGCAGCTCCAGGGAAGCCTTATTTTTTTCTCAATAAGCGCTTTGCACAATTCAATTGTCCTTTGTTTATCCTGCGTAAGCGTGTCGTCCTCAATCATCACTTCCTTTATCTGCGGCAGATTTTTTTGAATCCACTCGAATTCATCAACAACGCTTTTTACGCTTCTTTTCCTGTAATTGTGGCTGCTGAAAGTTTGCGGCCATTTGCAGAATGCGCACCTGTTCGGGCAGCCTCTTCCCGTTAGAATTGTGACTTGAGGGTATTGTACTGAGGGATAAAAATAATTTTTCAATTTCAGGTGTTTTGCGTAAATCTGCGAAACGAACGGCAGCCAATCCAGCTGCTTTTCATTGGGCGGTTCCGCTTCTTTGTTCAGAATAATTTTTTTTCCCTTGCGCCAGGCGATTCCCTTTACATTTGAAAGCGATTTGTTGTTTTCCAGCGCATCGGCCAGTTCAAGCAGAATCAAATCATATTCCCTTATTGCAACGGCATCTGCTTTGCTTTTTTTCAGGCTTTCTTTCGGAAGCACGCTCACGTGGTCGCCCACAAAAACAACAAGCGCATTTGAAATTTCCTTTTTTATTTGCGCAACAATTTTCGAGTCATTTTCAAAAGAAGGCGTTACGGTGTCGACTATTATCATTTCTGGGTCGAATTTTTTTATTTTTGAGAGCGTTTCTTCCAATGGCAAGTTTTCGCCCGAAGCATCCAGCAGAAGCACTTCATGGTTTGTTTTTTCAAGCGCACCGGCGGCATAAGCCAACCAGAGCGGGTAATAAACACAACCCCCTTTTGAAACGCCAGGGCTTCTGGAAGTTCTTGAAAATTTTTTTATGAACGGCGGGTTCAACAGCAAAATTCGCATTTTTTTCACCATTTTTTCGCTTGAATGAAATTTAATAGAATTATAATTGGCTTATTTATAAACAGTGATGGTACATTGGTAGCGGCAATCAAATCAGAAGCTTTCCATATTTTATGCTGCCGTAAAGCCTTACAACTTTTACACAAATAACATAGCAAATCCCGAGTGGTATTATTGCAATTTTTTTCGGGAAGGAGTTTCCTTTCAACAGCACAACACCCTGGGGTGAACTAAAATCGAATTTTCCTTTCCACAGTCCTGTTGCCGCCTCGAAATCTTTCAATGGGTTTCTTATGAACCCTATTTTTATGTCAAAAAAATTTTTTGCCCTTTCGGGATGCTTCTTGTAAAGCAGCGGATCAAATCGGTGTATCTTCAGCCTTGCGAAACCGTATTTTATTTTGTTTATTAAATCGTTTTTTTGCAGCGAGTGTTCATGTTTGAATTTTGCGGTTTTGTAAGTAAATATTCCGTTATATCCTTTGTCGAAAGCTCTGAAGGCCAAATCTGTATCGTCCCTGAAACCGGTTCCTTTTTCGTTGAATTCCTCGTCAAACCCTTTTAATTCGTCCAGCACTTCCCTTCTCCAAACCGTCGCATTGCCTCCTGTTTCGGAAAAAGGCGAGACGAAAGCTGTTTTATTGTCTTTAAAATAAGAAATTATTGTTTTTGCAAAATCCTTTTCATAAAAAATATCTCCTGCAGAAAGGCAGATGAATTCTGTTTTCGCCGAGCTGATCGCCCAATTCAACCCTTTCACTCTGCCAGTCCCCTTAGTGTTAAAATATTTGATGCGTGAATTAGTTTTGGCTATGCGTTCCACAATTTTTTGTGTGCCGTCGGTGCTGTTGTCATCGCTCACAATTATTTCTATTTTTCCTTTATAATTTTGATTTGCACACCTGCCGACAGCATCCTCAATATTCGCGCCCTGGTTTTTTGTCGCAATAATGAACGTCAATCCTTTTTCAACTTTTTCCATTTTTTCACCAGATAGCCGTCTATGCTTATTTTTTGAAATTATTTTTTTCAAATTCCTCGATTAATGCGATTATTCTTTTTGCATGTTCGGTTTTTTTCGGCTTCAATTTTTTTATTTTTTTCAGCGCGGCTTCAATTCCTTCAGGGTTGCAAACAATCGCCTGTTTTTCTTTGCCTATCGCTTCCGCGAGTTCGAGCTGGTGATCGTTTGTGTGCTCCCCGAACTTTTTAAGGCGCGGCACAACAATCATTCTTTTTTCATACTGAAGCCCAGTGCCTATGTTGCCTTCGCCGGCATGGGTTATGAATATCTCGCATTTCTTGACGTTTTTGTCGAATTCTTCGAGGCCGAGAAATTTTTTGTGTTTGAATTTTTTTGGAATGTAAATTGAGTTGCCTGTTTGTGCAAAAATGCTTTCGCTTATTTTTTTATTTTCAACAAGTTTGTCAATTTCTTTAAGCAATCTGTTGAACTGCTGGTCGTGCGTTCCAACGCTTACAAAAATCATTTTTTCACCTTTTTTCACATTTAACGTATTTTTGTCAAATTTTCAGAATTTCAAAAAATGCTTCCTCCATATTTTCCTTTTGGGTAATTTTTGCCGACTTCCTTCCATTGATAAATAAAAAGGTCCGCTATGGGATAAACAAGCTTTCCTGTGACGCTTGGCTTTGTCGGTCTGCAAAAACTCTCAATATAAATTACTTTTTTTCCAAATGTTTTTGCAATCCAGCAGGTTGCCAGCGCGGCATCCGCGCCGGTTGAAATAATAATGTCCGGTTTTTCTTTTAGAAATATTTTCAGGCTTTGGGAAAAATTTAGTAAAAATTTTGCCGGTTTTCTGGACGGGCATTCCACAAAATGCACCGCCTCTTTTTTCGCGAGGCTTACACCATCGGCCCTTTTGAATGTGACAAAATAATGTTTTTTTTTCGAATAATATTTTTTTAGCTGAAGGATTTCCTTAAGGTGCCCGCCTGCGCTCGCCACCAAACAAATTTTGACCAATTTCTTCACCCGTTTAATTCAGTTGCTAAACTACTTGTTAAATCATTATTACTCTTATCGAATTTAAATAGAACAGCAGAAGTATTGCGAGGCAAATCGCCGCCTGTGCCAGAAGCATTTTTACGACGACCTGTTTTTCGGTTGCAGGCTTTATTGCCATGAAATAATGTGTCAAACTTTGCTTTTTTTTAGGTGCCTCGAGAATTCCGCTTTTTTTTGGCACGCCAAACGATTCTCCCTGAAATTTTGTTTTGGTCTTCAAATAAAGTTCTACAAAAAACAATGCCATCAGCGCAACGCCTATTTTTTCCATGTCACCGAGAATTGAAACAACCGCAATGCTCGTTCCCGTTGTCAGTGTTAAGCCATCCCCCCCAAATATTTTGGCGGGATGCCAGTTGTAAATTAGAAATGCCGCCAATGTGCCGATCATTGAAAGCGCAAAAATTGTCGCTTCAATTTTGCCCGTAAGGAATGCAATAATCCCAAGCGTCCCAAGTATTAAAATGCCCAAGCCAGCTTCAAGCCCGTTTAATCCGGCTAGGATATTTGAGGCGTTGGCGGCGCCGGTAACGCCGATTGGGACAAGAATCAGCGAATAAAATAATCCGAAACTTACTGCCCCGAACGGAAGCAGGAATTCCCGCGGCATCAGCCCTAAAAAAGGAATCGATATGGGGTTTGCGTTTATTTGCACCGCCATTAGTGGAAGCGCTGCAGCTATCGGAAACAGGGCGTGCTGCCACTGCCTTATCCCCTTTTTCCATCCGATTATGTCATCTAAAGTTCCGATAAAACCAACAAGGATTATTGTAAGCATTCCCGCCATGAATACTGTGAGATTGAGTGTGCTCTCAAGGTATGTTGAAAGAAATATTGCAGTTATTGCGCCGAATGAGAATCCGAGGAAAATTCCGACGCCGCCGAGTTCGGCAACCATTACTTTGCCAAATTTATTCATATCCCTTCCAACAATGCCTCTTTTTTTCATTATCGAAATTATTTTTGGAGTTATAATGTATGCTGTAAGAAACGAGACGATCGGCACTAAAACATATGTGATGTGCGAGTCCATAACGATGATTCCCGGTTTTTTGGTTTTAAACGGATTGGTACAACATTAATTATTTCAAAGCTTTAATTTTTTTTGCGTAACAGATTATTCCTTCCTGCATTCCTTTGGGAAGCAGAAAGTTTATTGTCCTTCGTAGCATTCCGCCCCTTCCATCAAGCTGGCCATCCATTTGGTAGCTGAATGAATCCATTTTTCTAACAACAAAACCGTGTCTTTCAAGGAGCCTTTTTAAGCTTCTGTTTGTGAAAACGCTTTTATGCCCCGGGGCGCCAATTTCTGCCAATAACAGGTTTCCAGCTCTAACTCTGCTTGAACTATAATTTGCAAGGTCAAAACCTAAAAGGAGGAATATGCGGTTGTACCAAGCGGCAAGATTGGGAGTGGTTATTACAAGTGTATTTTTGCAAACTTTGCCAGCCTCTTCAACAAATTTGTCGGGATCTTCGAGGTGTTCTATTAGGTCGTTTGCGAAAATTATATCAAATTTTTTGTTGATCTTGCCTAATGAGTTACAGTCAACAAGAGTTCTTTCGAACTCTTTTCCGTGCCCCAAATCCTTTTTGTTTATGTTCGCGATTGTTATTTTTGCATTAGGGAATATTTCTTTTATGGCATTTGCGCTTATGGTTGTCCCTCCAACATCAAGAATGGTCAATGCGGCAGATTCATTTTCCTTAAAATACTTTCTTATTTTTTTGAACTTTACAGCACCTGTGATTCCAATTTGTTCGTGCTTTACTAGGTTTGCCATGAGGTTTTCGCCGAAATTTTTGTCTTATTTTTGATGATATTTGGTGCGGCGGCCTATTTTATTATTTTAAATATTTTTATGCTGCCGTTTGAAAATACTTCTTCATATTTGTCGCGCGTATCATCGCTATTAAACCACACCTTTGCGATGTTCGAATTGTTTACTGCGCGGTTCAGCGCAATAAGGGTTAAGTTTTCCTTGTACAGATAAATCGGTTCTTTTCCGTTATAGAATGTTGTCGGCACCATGTTCCATTTTTCAGGGAACTTGTTGAAATCCTGGGCGGAGAATGTGTTTCCCTGGCAACTTATGCTGTCGCCTGAAGACACACAGGAGAATGTGTTTGCCGGGGCGGCAGAATATTTTTGTAGCGCCGGATCGGAAGTGTCAACCTTTCCTATGCTGTAAAAATAGAATTGTGCTTCCTGCAGCATCATGCTTGATTCAAGGACAACATAATCGGCGCCGATTTCCTTTGCGACGATTTGATATGCCTCATTGACATCTTCTGTTACAATGAATTCTGCCATTGCGCGGTTTGCCTCTTCAGAATAATTCCTGTTATCTGATGAAACCTTTCTTCCAGTAATGAAAGATATTATGTGGCCCTGATTCCACCAGTTGAACAGTTTTGTGTCCTGCGGCGTATTTCCGGATATCCAGTTTATCGCTTCCTTCCATTTCGGGTCTTCGTCAAGAGTCGGCCTGTATTCGGGGACGAATATTGCAGCCGCGCCAACGCTCAAAAGAAGGGTGAAGAGCAGTGCCACGACAATTATTTTTGATTCAACTTTTTTTTCTGCTCCGGCGCGTTCAATAATTTCAAACACAAAATAAACCACAAAGCCGGCCGCAGCCGCAACTGGCAGCCCGAACGAATATGTGAATTTCAATTTATAGTAAGCCATTATCAGAGTTATGAGCACCCAAAAGAAAATAATCAGAGTTCCGTAACCCAGGCGTTCCCTGTTGCGTGAAAAAATTATCCCTGCAGGAATGAGCAATAATGCGAGTGCGGGAAAAATTATGAGCGAATTGTATTTCTGCCCGAAGAATTGTTTTCCGGTGCTCTCCTCGCCGACCATGCTTGATATTGCAGTTCTGTCTAAAATGTCTCCTACAAAAATGAATATCATGGCTGTTCCCAAAAGGATTATCCAGAGCAGCACAACGAAAACCGTTCCCATGATTTGCCTGTTGTCTTCCTTCATTTTTTCAATCAGGTACGCCAATAAAATCGTTCCTATTACTATCAGTATTATTGCAGGAAGTATTAGCGGATCTATGAAGTCGGGCATGAACCTTGCGATATAACTCACTCCATTCTGAATCCAGTTGCCGCCGATTAACAATATTGCTATGTTGAATATTACGTATCCTATTCCAAAATTCGCTATGAATGCAGTGAGTTTTTCTTTTGACTCCCTTGTCGCGAGGATAAGCAGCGAGAAAATAAAGTAGGGAGTTATTATCAGGGGCACAAGCAGGTAAAGGGTCCATGTCAGCGCCATCATGCTGAAGAAAATTCCCGCGAGCACCGAATTGATTATGCTCTGCTTTGTTATTTTTTCGGATTTTGTTGCGCGCAGCATGAAAACGAAGCCGATTACCATCCACAGGAATCCAAGCGAATCCTCTTCGAAGAAGCCTGCCATGGTTCTGTAAACAAATGCCGGAACAGTTGCGGCAATGAATGCCATTGCAACACCGGCTTTTTTATTGTAAACTTCCTTTCCGAGCCAATACATCGCAAGCGAAATTAATGCGCCGAAAAGCGCCGGAAGCATCTTTGCGCAAAGAAGTAGCAGATCTTTGCTGAACGGCTTTCCAAACCCAATAATCAGATAAAATGCGGATGAAATGGGCCACAGAAGGCTGAAGCCGGGCGGTTTCGCTCCCCCCAACTGATAATATGCCAGCGGGTCGTTCGCAGGTATTTGACCGTGCTGTATAAGTTCTCCAACGAGCCTTAAGTGATAATACGAATCAAATTCAAATATGTACTCGTAGCGCATAAGATGCGCCCTTATGCTGAAGGCAAGAATAAAAATTACCAGCAAAAGCAGTATCATTTTCTTATTGTCAATTATTTTTTTTTGGATCCTGCCGACAAAATCATCGCTTGATTTTCCAGTTTTTTCGTGGTGTTCGTGTTCGGTCAAAAAAATCACTTTCATACTTACGGCAGATTCTGCCTTTTCTTTCTTAGAAAATTTTTGCTATGAAAAATATAAGAAGGAATAGGTGCGCAATCTTTTAAAACAAAACCTTCCTTTGTTCGTTCATGGCGAAGGCAGAGAGGCTTCTTTTTGGCACAGCGGGAATCCCGATTTCCGCGCGCGAACCTTCCACGGCAGGCGGGATTAAAAGGGTGCGCGAGCTCGGCCTTGACGCGATGGAGCTCGAGTTTGTGCATTCGGTTAATTTAAGCGAGGCGAAGGCAAAAGATGCAAAAAGAATTTCCGAAGAGGAAAATGTTCGCCTTACATGCCACGGGCAGTATTTCATAAATTTGAATGCTGTTGAAAGGGAAAAAATCGAAGCGTCGGCAAAAAGAATTGCCAATGCCGCTAAAATCGCAAATTTCGCGGGCGCTTCTTCAATTACATTTCATGCAGGATTTTATTTGAAAGATTCGCCTGAAAAAACTTATTCAAACATAAAAGAACAGTTGGGCCTAATTTTGGCGGATTTGAAAAACTCGGGGAACAAAATTGTTCTGCGGCCAGAAACAACCGGCAGAGCAAGCCAGTTCGGCTCGCTTGAAGAATTACTTTCTCTTTCATCAGAAATTGGAGGTGTGCTTCCATGCATCGACTTTTCTCATCTCCACGCCCGTTCGGGCGGAAAAATCAATTCAGAGGGCGAGTTTAGGCAGGTGCTTGAGAAAAGCGAAAAATTCCTCGGAAAAAATTTTTTGGGAAACCTTCATTGTCATGTTTCGGGAATAGATTATTCTGCAAAAGGGGAGCGAAGGCATCTGCTTTTGGATGAGAGCGACTTCAAATACAAAGCGCTCCTTTTGGCGCTGAAAGAATTTGATTGCAGGGGAATAATTATCTGCGAGTCGCCGAATTTGGAGGGCGACGCGCTGCTTCTGAAAAAAACATTTGAAAAAATTTGAAAAAAAATAATTGAGTTTTTTATTTTAGAAAGAGTTTAAATTTTTTTTATCGCGATGCACTTCACCGGGCACGAGTCCGCCGCGTCTTGGTTTGCTCCAATTTCCTTTACAATTTTGACATACAAGTCCTTTTCCTTCTTCGAGCCGATAAGTTCGGCTTTGTCACCTTCGAGCTTCCAATCAGCAGGGTCCACAGCTGCGCACGCGCCGCATCCTATGCAGTCCGCTTTTTTTTGTTCAATTCTAAATGCCATCAAAATCCTCCCGAAAATCAAATTGCCATTCCAATTCTCCCAGATAATTCTTTTAAATGGATTCTTCAACCGCCGTGCCTTGCATCCGTCCGGTTACTTTTTTTGGTTTGTTTCATTTGCAAGAACGCAGGCAATCAAATAGTTCCACGCGGCATTGAGAGTTATGGCAAACGGCTGCGTTAATTGTGAATCAACGCCGCTGCCAAACGATTCAATAAGAACAGTTGCAGGATTCAAAACAAAACCGACAAAGTTTGCTAAAATGTTCGGCACCGCACCAAGTATCATTGCAAAATAAACTTGTGCCACCAGAAAAACCAGGAAAAACCAGCCGAGTTTTTTCCAGTTCGGTTCGAAAAATTGTGCAAAAACGTTCACTCGAATTACCACACATTTAGTTCGGCTGCCCTATTACAAAGAGTGAAGGCAGCTTTTGGCGGCTCCGCATGTGCGTAGTGCCAGGCCAAACCTTGCAAGGCTTAACTTCCGGGTTCGGAATGGGTCCGGGTGTTTCCCTCGCAGTATGGCCGCCTTCAAAACAATTGCGCAAAGAGAGTTTATAAAACTAACCTCACCGAAGGTTTTCAATCTTCCTTGGAAAAAATTATTTTTTCTTTTTCCTTCTTCTTTTTCCGACGAGTGCTTCGACTATTTTTAATCCTTTCTTCAGGTGCGCTTCTTTTTTTGCGCCCGCACAAATCATTTTTCCGTTTTTGAAAAGCAGGAAAGTAAGTTTCGGTTCGTCAAGCCTCAAAATGGCGCCAGGAAATTGTTCAGGCTCGTACTCGACGTTGTCAAGATTCATCGCAACATCAAACAAATCAAGGTTCACATCAAGATTGGCGGTTGCAACAAAATTGACCACTGTAAAATCAACCTTTCTTTTTACTTTCACTTCCGGCTGCAATTCGTGAATCAGCTGGCTCGCCCTTTTTATTCCCTGGACTATCTGTTTTTCGCTGTTCGCTCCGGAGCATATTATCTTTCCGTTTTTGAACAGGAGCATTGAAACTTTCGGCTCCTTTATTTTGAGTATCGCGCCTGGAAATTGTTCCGGCTCATATTCTATGTTTGGAATTCCAATAGCCAAAGAATAAAGGTCAAGCGTCTTATCAAGAGACGCGGAAGCAACCATATTTACAATAGTATATTTCATCAGAATCCCCACCCGGCTTTAAAAAGCCCTAATTAATTTCCCGCACGTTAGATTTATAAAGGGGGGTTTATAAACGCGCGAAATGATTTTTTAACGTTTTCTTTTTTCCCGAGCAAATAAAATTTTTTTATGCGTGATGCGCCCACTTTCCGCTGTGCCCGATTTCATGCCTGGCATCCTTTATTGTGTGTGAGAAAAAGCGTTTCATTGACTTTACAATATTTACCAGCGGAACAGCCGCAAAAAATAGGAAAACCGCCGCGGCAGTTATCTGTCTGCTGTAAATTATCGGCACCCCGAAGCGCGGCAATTCTTCATAGAGTAACACCGTCATCAATCCGAGGCAGAGAACTATGAAGCAATTGGAAGCAATCCGTTTGAGCAGGGAAATTGTGTAGGGGGTGTGCGGTTTGAGCACCGTTTGTTTCTGCTTAACCTGAAAAATTTCCGGAACAGTTTTTGTAATTTTTCTTATCGTTTCGATTCGGTCGTATAGCGGCTGGAAAACTATTACGCTTACTGCTATCACCAAAAAAGCGATTACTGAAATGAAACCGCTTTCCGCCGTGCCGAATATTCCGGAACCTGCCGCAACAGTCGCAATGATTACCACAAATTCTCCGAGAGGCAGAAGCAGTATTGCCGTTATGCTTGAATCGTGCCTTGAGAGGCCGAAAATCGGGCCGAAAATCGAGGTTATGAGTGCGTGCGCGACAAATGCCGCAAACACCAAGAGAATTGCAATGCCTCCCAGCGCTAAAAGTTCTGGAGTCGGCGGGAGAATAACAGCTTTCTCAACGGAGTTGTAAAATATTGTTGTTCCAAATGCAACGAAAAAGAAAACCAGAAAAAAATCCCTCATAAAATTTACGTCTTTTTTTATTTTGTTTCCGGAGGGGGTTTCCGCCAGAGCAAAGCCGGCAAAGTAAGCGCCCAATGCGCTTGAGAGCCCGAGCATTACCCCTATTGTTGCGACAATCAGGCCGATTCCGAGCGCATAAAGCGTTATTTCCGTATGCCCGTAACCGTTGTCAATGAGCCACTTTCCAACACGCGCGGAAAGGTGGTGGACGGCAAAGAAAGCCGAAACCGCAAAAATAAGCGCAGTAAAAGCCAGCCCGATACTTGAGCCTCCCCCTTTCGAAAAACTTGTTATCAAAACCAAAAGAAGGATTCCGAGAAAATCTTGCAGAATCAGTATTGATATTGCAAGTTTCGTTGGGAGGTTCTGCAACAAACCCCGGTCAATTGCAAATTTTGCAACAATTGCTGTGCTGGTTGAGAAAAGCATGAAGCCGACGATAATAGAAAACATCAGGGAATAGCCGAAGAAAAACATTATTATGAACCCTATTCCGGCAGATGCGACCATGTCGAGTATAGCCAGCCCGAAAGATGCAGCCCCTGCTTCCAAAAAGTCTTTCAATGAAAGTTCCAAACCCAAATAGAAGAGGAGAATGAACAAACCCATTTCTCCGAAACCCTGCACGAGCGCGTCTTCGGGACGCAAGAAATTAAGAAAGAACGGGCCAAGAATAAATCCTGCGAGGATGTAACCGAGCACCG
The DNA here is from genome assembly GCA_026397015.1 of Candidatus Iainarchaeum sp. Taxonomy (GTDB): domain Archaea; phylum Iainarchaeota; class Iainarchaeia; order Iainarchaeales; family JAAZKV01; genus JAPLVR01. Next base: position 15,804 of record JAPLVR010000003.1, on the reverse strand, counting down.
GGTTCAAGCCCAATTTTTTTGTGCCGACGCTCAAGCCTATTGCAACGAGAATAATTATCCCTATCACAGTTGAGGGCAAAGTGCCAAGAGACATTTTATAATAAACCGATTCCTGAATAAATAGTTTTGCTTTTGCATTTTCGTTGAGCTGTTTCAAATTCCCGGCTTAAATTTGGGCGGCCGTTTTTTCGAGCTTTTTTCTCGCCTTTTTTCCGTTCATCCTTACAATTATTCCAGGAACTCCGACAACGGTGCAGTTGCTTGGAACATCCCTCATCATGATGAATGTTTCGGCGCCTATTTTCACGTTGTCGCCGACTTTTATCGGGCCGAGAAGGGTCGCGCCCGCCCCGATGAGAACATTGTTCCCGATTGTAGGGTGCCTTTTTATTTTGTGTTTTCCCGTTCCGCCAAGAGTGACATTTTGGAACATGACGCAGTTTTCTCCGATCTTAGTTGTTTCCCCGATAACAACTCCGACGCCGTGGTCGATGAAGAAGCTTTTTCCGATTTCCGCGCTCGGGTGTATCTCAACCCCTGTAACAGTTTTTGAAAGCGTCATGAAAAAGCGCGGAAAAATAGGGATTCCCATTTTCTGCAGGGGATTCATTAGTCTGTACGCGATTATTGTCCAAATCGGCGTCGAGCACAAAACTGCTTCAAGGTAGCTTTTCACGGATGGGTCGTTTTTTTTCAGCGCCCTCATATCCGAAGCTATTAATGAAATCGCGTTGCTCAAATCAATCAACCGAAAAAATCTGGTCGGAAGTGATTATAAATCAGTTTTTTTGAAGGTGTGTCGCGAAAACTTTTCTTGAATTTTTGAGCGCGGCCACCATTTCGCCGGTTCCTTTTTTTCATTTTTTTAAAGCCCTTCCTCTTTTATTAGCCTGCTTGAACTGTCATACTTGCCGCCGCCGACATTGTAGATTACCTTTATGCCGAGCCTTTTGCAGGCTTCGACTTCAGGTATGTTATCTGCGGTCCTATCCCCGCCCTTTGCGTAAATGTTGGGCATCACCGTTTCAAGCGACTTGCAAACGCTTTCATCTTCATCAATGGATATGAAAACCTCGTCAACCATCCTGAGCCTTTCCAGGATGTATTTGATATCTTCTATTTTGTGAATCAACTTTCCTTTTTTTGCTATCTGCTGTCTTTCGTTATTCAAAATAACGACCAAATAATTCCCGAGTTTTTTTGCCTCCTCAAAATGCACAACGTGCCCTTTGTGCAATACGGTAAAATAGCCGGAAACCGCGACAACAATTTTTTCCATTTTTTTCTTCTTTTCCATTTTCAACCGTCCCAGTACATTATGAATTTTTGGGTATTTAATGTTTTTTGTACATTTTTGATTTTTCTCAATTTTTTTGGCATTTTTGCACTCCCCTCGATGGTTTTGTTTCGCCGAAAGAATTTCCTTTTTAAAGCTTTTTATTGGTCTAATAAGTAGCTTGAAACGCGGAATTACGCAAGGTGATTGGGGATGACAAGAAAGCCGGGAAAGAGGGGAAAAACTAGGTCAAAATTCAAGAAGACCGGTACGAAAGCCAGCGTGAACGACCTTGTGCGTGAATTTAAGGAAGGCGATACTGTTCAGGTTGTAATTGACCCGAGCCAGCATGCCGGACTGCCGGACAAAAGTTTTCAGGGGCTGACAGGAAAGGTTTCGGGCAGAAGGGGCGGCGCATTTGAAGTGACATTGAAAAAAGGGGACCAGGAAAATGTGGTAATAACCAACGCGGTTCACTTGAAACAGCTGAAGCAGTCAGCGCCTGCTCCGGCTTCATAATTTTGGTTTTTTTGTTAATGATTTTTTTTGGATTGAAAATTTTTGATGATTGGTTTTATTTTTGCGGTGAAAAAATGGAAAACAAGGTTGTTTCAATGAAACCGGTTTCGCTTTTTGAGGTGAAACAGGTTCTGAAGGAAAGGGGCACTGAAAAGGAACTTACATACGAGCAGGACCAGACTTCCAAGTTCATAGAAAAGTTTGCGAAGCTCACTGAGAAGCAGACGGAAGACCTTATTTCTGAGCTGAAAAAAATAGGTCCGTTGAAGGAGAATGAATTTCTTGTATATGAAATATTGAACGTGATTCCAACGAGGATAGAACAGTTGAAGCTAATTATACCGAAGAATGTGACAATGACTGACGACGAAATGAAAGCAGTAATCTCGCTGACGGAAAAGTTTGCTGAAAAAGTCCAGTAATGCATCCAAGTTTTTGGTGGCAAAATTTTGTGTGATTTTTATGATGACTGAAGAGCACGGAATTGTGATTGACTTTATGCCGACAGGAAAGCCGGCGGCATTCAAACCCGAACCGCTTGTGCAGCTTTTGGGCAAGGAACACTTTACCATGCTTGAAGCCTCTGTCAAGCCGGGAATAAAACTGACAGTTGGAGAGGAAGTTTACACCGGAAAAGAAAGCAGGGATAAAATAGAAATAATAAAGGGGAGAATAGGGTTCAAAGACCTTACATCAAATTCACTTGCCGAACTAGAGGGAATAGTTGTAAAAATGGTTGAAGCGGAGAAACAAAAATACCTGAACTTTTACAACACTGCAAAAGGAATTTCGTTGAAGAGGCACCAGCTTGAGCTCCTGCCTGGAATGGGAAAGAAACATATGCTTGCAATCCTTGACGAGAGGGAGAAAAAATCGTTTGAATCATTTGATGAAATCACCAAAAGGGTGAAGGGAGTTCCCGACCCGATGAAGGCAGTTATAAAAAGAATAATTGAGGAGCTTGAAGGCATCGAAGACAAGCATTATCTTTTCGTCCGCGCTCCGGCCGCTCCACACGAAACATTCCGGCATGACAGATTCAGCGATTCGAGCGAAAGATTTCCGAGAAAAGATTTCGGGAGAAAAAGTTTTCACGCATAAAGTGCAGCGCGCTCGAAAGATTTGGCCGGCAGGGCAATTTTTTTTATGTCTTTGTTTGAAGAGCTTCAGGACCAGATGGCCAAGTACAGATTCAGGCCAGAAAAAAAACTTTCACAATTTTTTTGCATCAACGAAAGCATTCTGGATTTGATGGTTGAGAAGGCGCAGCTTTCGAAAGACGATTTGGTTTTAGAAGTCGGCGCCGGAACGGGATTCCTGACAAAAAAACTTCTTGCAGAATGCAAGGTAATTGCAATTGAGAAAAGCCCGGACATGCTCCAGCTTCTTTCGGAAAAATTTTCAAAAGAAATCAGCGAAGGAAAATTGAAGCTGATTGGAGGAGACGCCCTTGAGCAGGATTTTTCCACGCTCAAAGCCAACAGGATGGTTTCGCTTCCCCCGTATCATATTTCTTCAAAACTTGTTGCAAAAATTGTGCAGTCAAAAATAGAAAAAGCCGTGCTGATGTTTGACGCCGGCTTTTTAAACAAGCTAACGGCCTTTGAAGGTTTGATGGAATACGGCGCGCTCACGGTTTTTGCAAATTTGAACGCGCAAATCGATGTGGTGCTGTCGAATGTTCCCGGAAAAGAATTTTTTCCGCCGCCCGGATGCAGCAGCGCAGTTGTCGAAATAAATTTTTTGCGAAAGAACGTTTCCAATGAATTTTACTTTTTTTTGAAGGAGTTGTTCAGATACAAAAACAAGAATCTTTCCCGCGCGCTGAAACAGGCGCGCCCTTTTTTGGAAAATGAATTGAAAGTTCGGAAGGATTCGGCGAAAAAAATTGAAAAGCTCGAACTTGGCGATGTCAAAGTAAATTTTATGACGCCCGAAGAACTGATTAGGGTTTTCGAAGCCGTTACAGAAAAGAATTAAAAATGAGAATTAGAAAATTTGCCGCCTTTTCTAAATCAAATTACTTTGCTCAAAATTATTCTTTCGAAAATGCATCCCGCATCTTTTTCCGCTGCTTTCACGGCAAATTCAAGCTTTCGCTGGTTTTCGCCGTAAATAATCATTAAAGGATCGCCCTTCTTAACTTTGTCCCCCACTTGTTTGCAGAGCATCACTCCCGCAAGCATATTCGCCGGCGCGCCGGCAATTCTAGCAATTCGCGTTATTGTTTTTGTATTGATTTCGGAAATAGTGCCCTCTTCCTGGGAGAAGATTTTTTTGTTCATGTTTGAAAGAATTACCTTTTCGCTGGAATCAATTTTTCCCCCCTGCGCCTTGATTATTTCCTGCATTTTTTTCAGTGCCCTTCCTGATTCAAGTATTTCCTTTGCTTTTTCATAACCCTGGCAAGGCTTGCAAGTTTTTGCGAGCTCAAAAAGCGCTCCGGCCAATTCGCAGCTTTTTTGCGCTAAATTGTCAAACCTTTTTCCTTCAAGTATTTCGAGCACATATTTTGCTTCAAGCGCCGGACCGAACGCGAGGCCGTTCGGTTCCTCCCCGTTTGTGATTATCGCTTCAACTTCCATTCCTATGTGCTTTCCGACTTCGACAAAATCCTTTGCCATTTTCATTGCGAGTTGCCTGTCCTTTATTTTCACATTTTTTCCGACAGGGAGGTCGATTACAACGCATTGGCTTCCGACGCTCGCTTTTTTTGCAAGTACGGAGGCGATTACCTGCCCGGGCGGGTCAAGCGAAAGCGGATGTTCAAGCCTTATTATTTTGTCATCCGCGGGCGCAAGGTCAACTGCGCCGCCCCACGCAATGATTGCGCCGTGCTTTTCAGTAATTTCCTTTATTTTTTCAAGTGAAAATGAAACGGGTGCGAGCACTTCCATCGCGTCGGCCGTTCCGGCGGCGCTTGTAATGCTCCTGGAACTTGTTTTTGGAATGTAAAGCCCTGCTGACGCGACAATCGGAACAATTATCATGCTCGCCCTTCCGTTTACGCCGCCAACGCTGTGCTTATCAACAACTGGCCCTTTCCCGATTTTCAGTTTGTTTCCGTTTTCTATAAGGGCCTTTGTCATCGAGATTGTTTCTTCGATGCTGAAATTGTTTATGTAAACCGCGCTTACGAAAGCGCTTCCTTCTATTTCACTTAACCTATTTTCATCGAAATCCTTTACAATTTCAAAAATTTCTTCGTATGAAAGCCTTTCGCCGTTCATTTTCTTTTTTATGTAATCGATGCTTTTTATCGGCTCCGCGGCCTTTACTATTATAATTTCCTTGTTTCTAACCCCGAGCAATTTTTCCGCTTCGTGAAATACCCCTATCTCGCCGGATTTTACGGTGTCATCGCTTGTGTCCACAACGGCAACGCATGTTTTTCCGTTATTTTTGTTTTTCAGTTCCAGCCTGTCCTGCGGAAAAACACCAAGGCTCTTTGCATCCGCGATATTCAGCAGTACTACAAGTTCGCCTGTGTTTATGCCAAAAATTTTTGCGCTCATTTCCTCAGCGTAGCCGTTCATTTTCCCACCAAACTCTTTTTTAAAATTTGTCCGCCAAACGCGCTTTCGATAGAGTATAATTTGAAGTTGTATATAAACATTAGCGGTTCAGATTGGCGCGCCAAAACGGTCAATCAAAATCAATAAATAGTAGATTGAACCAGTTTTATATTATGGCAGCGCCATCAATGAAACCCCATAGGTTCAGGAAACGCTTCAAAAATTTTCTCGGGGCGGCAACGCTCAGCGTGCCTTTGCTTTTTTCAGCCATAAAAGATGCGAGAGCCGGGCCTGTCGGTCCAGCAGGGGCCCCGGTGCAGCGCCAAAAAGCCGGAGAGGTCCAGCGTGCAAAATCAAAAAATATTTCAGAGCCGGTTTCCATGAAAAAGAGAATTTGGTTTCCGATGTTCCGGGCGCGCGGAATGAGGCATGTTCAGCCGCAGAAAAGCGGCAGGCACGTGGTGTTTTTCTTTCCCGGGTCATACAGCCCGGCCAATAAGGAAAAACAGGAGCTAAACAGAAAAGCGGTTGAGGCGCTGGAATCGCAGGGATATGAGGTAAATGTTTACAACTGGGGCAAAAGCAACATATTTTGGAACCATTGGAACTGGCGCGCGCAGGAAAAGGCCGCGGAAGAGGCCGCGAAAAATATGTTTTCCAAGCTCGCAAGGGGCGAGAGGGTTTCTGTTTTCGGATTCAGCGCCGGCACAAATGTCGGGCGCATGGCGCTTGAGAAGCTGTATGAGCTTGAGAAGCTGTATGATATGCTCGCATCGACCGGCATGGAAGGGGAAGTTGAAAAGGTGGTTTTTGCCGGTTCGTCCATGCCTTCAAACACGAAGTTTGACAAGGCTTCGAAGGTTTGCAAGACGAAGATTGAGAATCATTATTCGCATGGCGACCTGATATTCAACTTTGTGGGACCCGCGGTTTTAGGGCATGCCGGCGGCGTCAGAACGCCGCACCTGAGTGGCGGCTTTGACGGCTTCAAGCAGAAGCAGTACGTTATAAACAAAAAAATTCCAAACAACAAATTCCCTTTTGTCAGGAGCCATGAAAAGGGCCCGCTTTCGCCTGATTTTATAAAGAGCGTTTTTAAGAAGGTAAAATAGTTTTTGGAAAGCGGAATAATTTTTTTAAGGTAAAACGAAAATGATTTTTGGAAAGCAACTTTTGGAAAGCAAAACAGCCTTTAATTTTTTCCCGCGCAGGAGCTATCGGGTTATTGCCGCATCCCTGACCGCTTCATAAAGCTCCTTCGCTTTCTTGTTTTTTTCGAAGTGCTTCCTTGTGGGTTCAAGAATTTTGTTTATGCTGGCAGCGGTTGCGTTTTTCAAATCCAGCGGATGCAGCTTTCCCTGCGCAAAATCATTTTCCATTTCCGTGTAGGAATTGTAGGTAACATCTCCGCCGAATTTTGCGGGCCTTTCGATTTTCACTTTCTTGAACTTTTCAAAAATAATATACTTGTTGTACTCTAATATTGGATTCTCCAGCACGGCCTTTTCCGGGCAAAATGCCTTTGAAATTTTTCTTTTTACCTCTTCCTCGCCATCTGTCATAAAGATTGCGGAATCCGGAATGCTTTTTGACATTTTCATTTCAATGCTCCTTTCAGCTCCCTGCGCCTCCGTTTTAACTTCTTTCAACCCTGCAAGCATGTGGTGCGAAACTACGACCGGTTTCCAGTAACCTAATTTTTCCCCTATTTCCCTTGCAAGGACATTCACTTTTCTCTGGTCCATTCCGAGCTGCGCCACATCTGCCTTCAGGTAAAAAATGTCGGCGCATTGCATGCATGGATACAATATTTGCGAGGCGTGCAGGCTTTCCGCCTCGTTTCTCCCCATTATCTGTGAGCAGCGAAGAATTCTGTTGACGGTGTTTTTTGTCGCGATGTTCATTACTGTTTTCCAATAGTTTTTGTCCCCCATGTACCCGTTTGCCCAGACAAACTCGACATTATCCAAATCCATTCCTGTTGTTTTCCAAACCTCAATCATATATTCGCCGGCTGTTTGGATGGTTTCGAGATTTCCACCCATTTTGTTGTTCGCCCAGGCGAACCAATCGGCAACAAGTATTTTGAACTTGAAACCTGCTTTTGTCATTTTGTTTATGTTTACCGCACGCATTATTCCCTGCGCTATGTGAATCTGGCCGCTCGGCTCAAAACCGTCGTACGCAACTGGGGTTTTCTTTTTTTCCAGGAGCGCGCGCAACTCCTCTTCGGTAATTATTTCTTCGCCGACCTCTTTTACAAGCCCGATTTTCTTTTCCAAATCCATAAAATTCATTCCAATTGTGTTTCGAAATTATTTTTATTAGGTCGCTTTCACTTCTCCAAATGCAAAAAATCCTCGTGCGAGTCTTCAAGCTTCAGCTTGTCGTACAGTTTTGATGCGAGCGCTTCGGGGGGAAAGATTCCGAGCTCGCAAACGATTCCTTCAATGAGCTGCGAATCCGTTCTGTCAAAGGCGTGGTTAAGCACTTTTATTTTTTTCGGTGCCTTCTCCCAGACCTCTTTTGGATTCCTCTCCTCTATAGGTTCGTCCTTGCCGAAAAAGCTTGCGGGTTCGAATTTGTTTGTCGTGCAAACCACGTAATGTTTTGTCGAATAATTTTTGCACAAAAGGCTTATTTGTTTTGTCCCTATTTTGTTTATCACATCCCCGTCGGCGAGAAACGCATCCGCGCCCGTGAAAAAATAATCGCATTTTTTCAAAACCGTTGAAGCAGCGTTGTCGGCAATCAAAAAAACTTTTATTCCCGCATCGCTGAGTTCTTTTGCAGTAATCCTTCCCTGATACAGCGGCCGCGTTTCGCAGCAATAAACCGCTTTTATTTTTTTCTTTGCCTTTTTCAGCACCTCAACCACCAAGGTTGAATGGCAGAGCGTCAGGATTGTCGACCCCGGCTCTATGAGTTCCGCGCCGTACTCTTTAATTTTTTCCAGCGAATTTTGCCATTCCTTTTCATAATTTTCAGCGGTTTTGCGCAAAATTGTTTTCATTTCCTGGGCAGAAAGCCCTTCCCTCGAAATGCTTTTTCTCAAAATCCTTATTGCCGCCCTCAGCGCCGGCTCCGTAGGCCTTGCATAAAAAAGTAGTTTTGAATTTTTCAAAAACTCTTTCCTGAATTCTTCAGCAGTTTTTGCGCTGCTTTCGCTGCCTGCTTTGGCAAGCGCCTCGACCGCCTTCTCCCCTATTTTGGAGGCGCCCTGAATTTTCAGCGATTTTATTTCGCGCACTGTTTTTTGTATTGTGCCCATTTTTTCACTTCGCTTTTTTTCCACGCCGATTTGCATTATTGCAAGCTGGTAATTATTGTTTATATAAAAGAACTTTTTATATAAAGGCTTTTCCTTTCCGGCTTTGGGTTTTGAAACAGAAAAGGTTATGTATAAGATGCCTTTTTTATTGTTCTTTTTTGGGTTTTTGTGGTTCTTTCTTCGGATTTGCTTTTTTCTGTTCTATTTTTGCTTTTGAAAAAGCTTTTAAAGAAGTTTCCTTTGAGAATAAGTATATTTTGAATGTTCTTATTCAAATTGTTTGCTGATAAGGAAATCGGGGGGAAGATAGATGGACCGTATTGTTAGAAGCGCTATTGAGAGGGCACAGGCCGAGGCGAAGGGCAAGTCTTCTGCCGTGCAAAAAGCCCTGAAAAGTGGGAAGGGAAAAAAGAAAAAAGGAATGATTATCGCGGAACCGACCGTCGAAAAGACAAAAAAATTTAAGCCAAGCGGAAAAAAAGTTTTGCACTCAGACAGTGACCTTGCAAAAATGCTTGCGGAGAGCCAGGCAAAGATACTTGTTGTGGGCACCGGGGGCGGAGGATGTAACACGATTGAAAGAATGGCCGAAGTCGGAATAGAGGGCGCAGTAACGCTTGCAATAAACACAGATGCCCAAGATTTGCTTTCGACGAAAGCGAATAAAAAAATTCTAATTGGAAAAAAATTGACAAGAGGATTGGGTGCAGGAAGCGATCCGCAAATAGGAGAAGCTGCCGCCCGCGAGTCAATGGAACCACTGCAGGAAATACTCGGCGGCTTGGATTTGGTTTTCATTACGTGCGGATTGGGCGGAGGAACCGGAACGGGCTCGGCACCCGTAATCGCTGAAGTCGCAAAAGGAATGAAATCACTCACAATCGGAGTGGTAACGCTTCCTTTTACGGTTGAAGGAAAAAAAAGAATGGAAAACGCACTTGAAGGGTTGCAGAGACTGAGAGAATATACGGACACAATAATAGTGATACCGAATGACAAGATACTTGAAATCGCCCCGGATTTGCCGATTAATGCTGCATTCAAAGTTGCCGATGAAGTTTTAACAAACGCGGTAAAAGGAATTACGGAAATGGTTACAAAACCTGGGCTGATAAATCTTGATTTTGCCGATTTGAAAACAATTCTTTCAAGGGGCGGCGCGGCAATGATAGGACTTGGAGAATCCTCCGGCGGAGAGAATTCCGAATCCCGCGCATTGGAAGCGGTTGAAAATGCGTTAACATCCCCGCTGCTTGATGTGGATATTTCAGGCGCGAATAGGGCGCTTGTAAATGTTGTTGGCGGCGCAGACATGACATTAAGAGAAGCTGAGTTGATTGTTGAAACGGTTTCAACAAAAATAGACGCTTCAAGCCACATCATTTGGGGTGCGATGGTTGATGACAAGCTGCCAAAGAACAAGATTCACGCAATGGTTGTAATTGCGGGCGGAAGGTTCCCGTATCTTGACGGCGATGTAAAATCAAAGGGCGGCGCAATCGACCTCGGAATAGAATTCACATAAACCAATTTTGGTTTTTCCAGGTGCGAGCGGCAAAAAATTAAGTTATCGAAACAATTGGTGGCGAGTTTATGGACGAAAAACAGCAAATTGAGAAAGAGCAATCGGAGCAGCAGGAGCCGCAGGCGCCGACCATACATGGGCAGCATCAGGAAAGGCAGCCCGACGGGAGGCAGGAACCGCAGCAGAAAAAAACAGGAGCATTCGGCGGGGCAACCGGATTCAAAAAACCATCTTTAATTGGAGAAATCGGCGGCGCGATTTCAAAATTCATAGGCGACAGCAAAAGGATTTTTATCGTTTCAAAAAAGCCGACAATGGATGAATACAAAAGAATGGCATTGGTGGTCGCGCTCGGAATCGCCATCATAGGGGTAATCGGTTACATTATAACGCTCATTTTTTCGATTACGGGAATCGGGTTTTAGGGCAAAGATAGGGTTTTAAGGATTCCCAAATTGAATTGTGTTTAAATTGTTAAAGTGGTTGAAATGATTTTTCCGGTAAGGACTGTAGTGAATCAGGAGCAATTGGTGGTGGACATAATCGGCGCGAAAATCGCGAAAGAGGAATTGAACATATACTCGATTGCAGTTATCCCAGGAATTAAGGGATACATTCTGATTGAAGCGGACAATGAAGTTACTGTCAGGAGGGGCATAACGGATACGCCGCACGTAAAGGGCTCGGGAATTGTTAAGCGTGCAGTAAACATCGAAGAGCTTTCAACGCTCCTCGAAGCCAAACCCCTGATGAAGAGCATTGAGGTCGGCCAAAAGGTAGAGCTTATTGCAGGGCCTTTCAAAGGAGAGCGGGCGAAAGTTTTGAGAGTTAATCCTGCAAAGGAAGAAGTTACGGTTGAACTGCTTGAAGCGGCTGTAAAAATCCCCGTTACGATAAAGGCAGAAAATATAAAAATAATTTCTTAAAATTATTTAAAGTTGAAAAGAAATAATAAAATTAAATAATGAAATTTTTTGTTGGTGAGCAAAGATGGGTGAATTGAAAGTAATGGTTGACGGCGGAAAGGCGACTGCGGGCGCGCCTCTCGGCCCGGCGCTCGGACCGACAGGCGTAAATATCGGCCAGGTGGTGGCGAAAATAAATGAGAAAACCGCCGCTTACACCGGGATGAAGGTTCCGATAAAAGTGATTATTAACAGGGATAAGTCCTTTGAAATTGAAGTGGGCTCTCCTCCGATAAGTGCGCTGATAATAAAGGAAGCAGGCGCGCAGAAGGGCGCCGCAAATCCTAAGGCGGATAAAATGGGGAACTTGACAATCGCGCAACTAAAAAAAATTGCCGAAATGAAATGGGAAAAAATGAATTCTTACAAAATGAAATCGGCGGTAAAGGAAGTTGCCGGCAGCTGCGACTCAATGGGAATAACGGTTGAAGGGATGCGCGCGGCTGACGCAATAAAGGAAATTGAAAAAGGGAAATATGACAATCTTCTTGAGTGACCAATTTTTTTCCCTGATAGCCCAATTAGCTGAACCCCTCATAGGCACATTAAAATACTTCTTTGGGAATGTTATTATTATGTCACAATTATTTGCCAGGGCGCGTTTGAGAATGTTACTGTTACTGGGATTAATGTTGATGGTGTGGATTTGAATTTCGATTCCGCCAGTATTTCCGGAGGCGATGATAGAACGATTATAGTTTCCGATTTGTCTGGTTGTGTTGGTGGTTCGCGGACTTATTCTGTGAAGATTACTTACAAGGATAAGTATGGTATCCAGCATACTGTCGGCCCCTCCGAGTTTGTTGTCAATTGTACGCCTGATGTTCCTGGTTGTGTTGATAGTGATGGGGACCATTATTATTTGGATTTGAGCGGGTGTAGCGGAGAGTCTAGTTTTTTGGGGCACGGTGATTGCGATGACGGGAATGCAAGTGTTTGGCAATTGTTGTCCGGCTACAAAGATTTTGATTCGGACGGGTATTATGAAGGAGTGTTGCAGCAGGTGTGTTCCGGCGCGGCGCTTCCGGGCGGGTATATTTCAAGTGGCATTTCAGGTGATTGTAATGATTCTGATTTTGACATAAATCCCGGCGTTGATGAGGTTTGTGGCAATGAGGTTGATGATGATTGTGACGGCGACATAGATTGCGATGATTCTGATTGTGACAGGAGCCCAGCTTGTCCATCATATGTTTATCTAGCTAATTGTACTGATGGTTTGCGTGCTTATATTTTTGATGGTTCTGGTTTTACCGATGTCGGTCATATTGATGATGGTTATGGTTGTGCGGTTGGTGTTTGGGGTGATGATACATATGTTTATTTAGCTTCATCTACCGAAGGTCCTATCATTGGCTTGCAAGCTTATATTTTTGACGGTTCCAGTTTTGCCAATGTTGGTCATACTGATGAGGTGGAGTTTGGTGCAATGAATGTTTGGGGTGATGGCACGTATATCTATTTAGCCAATTACACTGATGGTTTGCGTGCTTATATTTTTGATGGTTCTGGTTTTACCGATGTCAATCACATTGATGATGGTGATTATGCGTATGGTGTTTGGGGTGATGGTGATTATGTTTATCTAGCTAACGGGAGTGGTGGTTTGCGTGCTTATACTTTTAACGGTTCCAGTTTTGCCAATGTTGGGCATATTGATGGTGGTGGTTATGCGTCTGGTGTTTGGGGTGATGGCACGTATATCTATTCAGCCAATTATTCTGACGGTTTGCGTGCTTATACTTTCAACGGTTCTAGTTTTACTAATGTAGGTAACATTGATGATGGTGGTTTGGCGTCGGGGGTTTGGGGTGACGGCACTTATATTTATCTGGCTAATGGTGTTGATGGTTTGCGTGCTTATACTTTTAACGGTTCCAGTTTTGCCAATGTCGGGCATATTGATGATGGTGATCATGCGGAGGATGTTTGGGGTGATGGTGATTATGTTTATCTAGCTAACGGGAGTGGTGGTTTGCGTGCTTATATTTTTGATGGTTCTGGTTTTACCGATGTCAATCACATTGATGATGGTGATTATGCGGAGGATGTTTGGGGTGAAGCACAATCGGGGTAATTAACTGGTTTTTTTTCCAGTCGGAGCATATTTTTCCGGCACTGCTTCTTTCGGCAACACCAATTTGACTTCTACAGATGGCCAGTATTGTTTTGTTTGGAAGTTAAAAATCAACCTTTAAAAACATTTCATTTGGTTTAATTATTAGAATTAATTGAGTCGAAGCCTATTTTTAGGCCGTTTGACCGCTTAGGCGGAAGGTGTTCGAGTTGAGAAAGGAAGAGGCAATTAGGGCGCTGCAAAAAATGCGCGAAATTTCGGCGAAAAGGAACTTCCTTCAAACCGTTGAAATGATGATAAATTTTACCGGCTTGGACATGAAGAAGCCGCAGAACCAGGTAGGTGTAAAAGTTTCTTTGCCGCACGCGACCGGAAAGGGCGCGGGAAAAATAATTGTTTTTGCAAAAAGCCAGGAACTGGCGGAAGCACTGAAAGGCAAGGTTGACAAAGTAATATTGGAGAATGAAATTCCCGCTCTGGAGAAAAATAAGAAGGGAGTCGCAGAGCTGGCTGAAGCGGATGCCACTTTTGCGGAAGGCCAGGTAATGCTTGTTGTTGCGAAGCATTTGGGCCAGCAGCTTGCGCCGAAGGGAAAAATGCCGAAACCGATAACCACCGCCGCTAATTTTGAGGAATTGCTTGCAAAGACAAAAGCCCAGACAACAATCACGAACAAAAAAGGAAAATTCATGCCAGTTGTCCACATTGTTGTCGGAAAAGAAAAGATGAAGGACGAGGAAATTGCTGAAAACATGGTTGCCTCTTACGATGCGGTGATGAATTCTTTGCCGCAAAAAAAACAGAATGTAAAATCTATTTATGTAAAGCTCACTATGGGCGCGCCGGTAAAAATGGGTGAGTTCTGATGACGTTTCATGCAAGAAGATGGAAGGAAGAGAAACTCGCTCTCGTAAAAAAGTTGGCGAAGGAATATCCTTTTATTGCCGTGGCGGCACTTGAAAGCCTTCCGGCAAATATTATTTCGCTTTTGAGAAAAAGGCTGGCGGGAGAAGCGGTAATAGTTGTTGCAAAAACGAGGGTTGTTCAGCGCGCGTTCGCCGAATCAGGCGTTGATACTTCCAAACTTGACCCTTATGTAAAGGAAAGTGTCGCAGTTATTTTTTCAAAGAAAAACCCTTTCGAACTTTTTTCATTCGTAAAGAAAAACAAGGGAAGCGCCTTCGCGCGCGAAGGGGACATTGCAGATAAAGAAATAATAATTCAGGCGGGAGACACCGGATTGCCTCCCGGCCCTGCATTGGCAACATTGAAAGGTGTGGGGTTGAAGGTAAAAGTTGCAGGCCCGACAATTTCTATTTCCGAAGACAAAGTAGTTGTAAAAAAAGGGGAAAAAGTTTCTTTGGCTGCTGCGGATGTTCTTTCAAAGCTCAGCATAAAACCAATGAAGATAGGGATGAAAATTATAGGTGTTTTGAGCAAAGGGGAAAATGAGTTTTATGGGGCGGCAGTTCTTGATGTTGATGAGGAAGAATTGTTCGAGAAATTTGTTGTTGCATACAAGAACGCCTTAAATTTGGCGGTGAATGCCGAATATTTCACAGAAGAATCAGTTGAGCTATTGGTAATGAAAGCGCAGAGGGAAGCAAATGCGATAAAAGGCGTTGTTGATTCGGCATCGGCAAATTCGGCTGCGACGCCGGAATCAGTAAAATAAAATTTATTTTTAAGAGGTGAAAAAATGGAATATGTATACGCGGCAATGTTGTTGCACTCTGGAAAGCACGAGATCGACGAAAAAAATCTTGAGGCTGTGATGAAGGCGGCGAAATTCGAGCCCGATTCGGCGAGAGTGAAAGCATTGGTTGCTTCGATAAAAAACATAAACATAGACGAAGCTATTGCGAAGGCAGCCATAATGCCGGCAGCCGGACCAGCCGCAGCAGGCACAGCGCCGGTTGTGGAAAAGAGCGACGAAGAAGACAAGAAAAAAACAGAAGAAGAAGCAGCAGCCGGGCTTGGAGCCCTATTCGGTTAAAGCGCTATTTTTTTGTGGCTTTTCCGCCGCTTCCCAAGGCGGGAAGCAAGCGGAAAAGCAACTTATTCAGGCTGCGCCAGAATTCGTTTTGCAAATGGCCTGCTTTTTTGTATTCTTGAACTGAAAAAAACAGGTTTTTTCATGCTTTTCACAATCAGCGAATCTTTTTTAGACAATTGACTTAGCACATTGCGCGGTTAAAAAATTACCAAAATGTTTATAAACAAGAAAAGTCTATTGCAATTGAGTGCCCGGTTTTCTTGGAACAAGGAATTTTGGCACTCGAAAGTTGTTGAGGGCCGAGAGGTAAAGTGCTCACCAGCGTAAATGGTAAAGAACCTGATATTTTGGTTTTTAGCATCCTCCGGCTCCTCTTCCGAAGGGTTTTCTTTTTTTGTCGTTCTCTTTTTTGTCCTTCTTCGGCAGCAATTTGGTTTTCCTAATAAAGGCAGCTTTTTATACCACTAAAACAATAGTATTTGCATGCGATGCTTCTCTTCCGCAGGTGCTTTTTCTAGGGCGCAGGGTACCATAGAATATGTTGTTCTTTTGGCGATAATAGTGGTTATTGGTTTGGTTGTTGTTGTTTTGGCTTCTGGTTTTTCTGATTCTGCGCCGGGTGTTGTGAAGAGTAAGTCTGATTTGTTTTGGTCTTCTCAG
>JAPLVR010000004.1 GCA_026397015.1 Candidatus Iainarchaeum sp. | reverse complement strand
AAGGATATTATATCAAAATAGTAACTAAATACGGGACTGGCGCAAAAATCGACTGCTTAAAAGAACACTTGGGAAAAACAGCCTACGTCATCATCCCAAAAACAAAAAAATAAGCCCTTTATATACTTTTGTCCCAGAGTCCTGTTTCTGTGCTGATGGTTTTTAAAGAAGAAAATTTGCTCACCGGCACGCCACTCCCAAAAACCGTTTAAATTGAAAAAACCCAAATTTTTTTATGCTTTCAAAAGATTACATTTTGGGTTTCGTTGAGGGCGAAGGGTGTTTTAGCATTGGCATTGGCCGCTACATTGACCGTAAGCCGAGAAAGAATCCTGGAAAAAGAAACAACATAAAAAAGCCTCATATTTTTCAAGTCAAGCCCATGTTCGTAATTACGAATGTTGAGTCCAGTAAGCCGTTGTTTGATGAAATTTGTTCATTGCTGGGAGTTGGCAGAATTTATTTGGCGAAACGCAACAGCAAAAATCCTGCCGAACAGAATGCTATTCAATACCGCGTACAAGCATTAAATGAGTGCCTAATTATAAGGGATTTCTTTAAAGAGCTGAGTTTTAAGACACAGAAAGGCGAGGATTTCAAGCTTTGGTCAGAATGTCTCAAGATTATTGAAAGTGGCAGGCATCTGGAGAAAGAAGGCATCCTTGAGATTTGTAGGCTTAGGGATAAGATGAATTTTAGGAACACGAAAAGCAAGTGGAACATAAGAGAGATTGAGAGTCTTTTGAACGAAAAACCATTGCACCAAACAGCCCATTTTGACCAAAACCAACAACAATTACTACATAACAATTCTTTCAATGTTTCGGAATGGTTGGCCCCAAAGCCGGGCAACAACAAACAAAGCCGCTTCGTGGTTCAAACAACTGATTAATTGCAGACGTCAACTGACGTGAATTTTCGCTAAAACCACCCATTTTGTCAATTTAAGGCACTTTGACCACTTCGCAGGTGGCAAAAACGTTCCAAAAGTGCCTGTTTTGGCACACCGGATTTAGGATAACCCGACTTATCCTACAAAATTCCCTCACAAAATATCGAACTTTTTGCAAAGAAGTGGCACAAAAAACCAGTAGCGGAAGTGCGGGCGCCAAAGGCAAAAACCGAAGGCGGCACAAATTGCAATTTGTTATGTATAAACTTTGTGCGGGTTGAATGAAAAAGGCTTAAATATCGGTTCACACAATTGTCTATTATGCCAAGAAAACCAGTGAATCCGGCCGATGTTGCTGCTGCAAAAAGATCAATCAGGAAAAGGGTCGAGGATGCCAGGCGAAGGGGTGTTCCAAAGGGCCAGATAAGGAAAGAAGTGCGAAGGTCGGTTGGCACCCTGCGCAAGTTCAAAAAGGGCGGCGAATGGAGATTGTTTCCGCCTTATAGTTAAACCCCTAAACGGTTCATTTTTGCAATCCTTTTTTAGGGCACTTTTTTCAATCTGATTTTTTCTTTATTTTAATTTTCAACTCGGGCGCGGACAGGTGAATGTCCAAGAAATTGTGTTTTTTTGAACGCTCTTTAAATTTTTTTTATTTTTTTAGGGACCTAAAAAGCGAGTGTTGTGGGCATATTAATTATGTATATAAAGGATACATAATAATGTTATTTATTTAAAGAAACAAAGTTATTGTTTTGTGGTGTGAATGGGCAGCAGCCAAAGAAGCAAATTCGACCCGAGGAATTCCCAGAAGTGGCGGGCATGGTACGAGCGCCAGACGCTTGAAAAGATAAGCCGTGCCAAGAAAGCTTTAAAATTTCTTCAGGCGAGAAGCAGTAAAAGAAAAGCAATCAAAACAACACAAGTGAAAAGCGGCCAGCGGAAAAAAAGGCGCCCAAAGTGGGTATAAATAATTCCAATTCTGCAAAAAAAACATTACTCTATTGGTCTGCCGTATTTTCGGTATATTGGGTAGGTTTCAGCCAGAAAAAGCCAAATGTTCCTGTCAATTATTTTTTCGGCGAGAGCCAGCTGCCTGCGGTATTCGCTGCCAAAAACCCTCATAAAACTTCTCCGAAGATTTTCACTCCCAAGTTCGGCTTCCAAATCAAGCAATACATCAAAAAGTTTTCCTTCCTTTTCTTTTTCAGTTTTTAAGGAAGCCGCATCTCCAATTCCTCGCATTATTTTCTGGATTCGCCTGCGCTTTGCAAAACCGTTGAAACCATTAATTTTAAGCCTGTCAAGCGTGTTTTTGGTTGAGATGCCTACGACCAGTTTGCCTTCGGAGTGCCTTATCCTTTCCAGTGTTTCCGAGGAAAAGGGCTTGCCGTCAGCCTTCATCTGCCTGAGCACCATTGAACGCAATACTTTTTCGAGCAGAACTTCCCTTGGGTCCTTTGGCACGAGCATTTTTCCGTGCCCCGAGATTCTTTCAAGCTGCCCGTCGATTTTTTCCCTTATTTTTTTCTCATCTTCGGGACTCAGCTTTTTCTCGGCAAGCATCCTTAAATAAATTTTTATTTTTGATCCAGCCAGTGCCTTGCCGGCGGCATGGTATTTTTTCCTGCCCCGCAGAGTCCGGCTCCCACTGAATTCCTTCATCAACTTTAACGGTTCGGAAAAAACGCGCCCCTTCCCTGCAATTTTTCTTTTTGCCATAATCATTTCTCCAAATAATCTTCCAAAAAGTTTCTTAATTATTTTTTCGGCAGCTTTACAGCCCTCACCTTGAATCCAAGCCTTTTTGCCAAGTCAATCTGCATATCAAAATACCATCTTTTTATACGGTTTTTGCTGTCTCGGGTTCTGCTTTTAGCAACACCTGAATATATTCTGCGGACGCTTGGCAAAAGCGCTTCCCCAACCGCAGTTTCTCTCTCGGCGAGAATCTGCCGGCGGCGATTGATAAAACCGACCAATATTCCATCAATGCCCTTTCTTTTCCTTGGAGGGGCTTTGTGTAGTTCCATGAATAAATTCTCCCGTTCAAATACTTAAACATTGTGCTGGCAATCACCACACTTCCCTTTACGCGCTTTTTTCTCACCACCAGCATGGGAACCCCCGCCTCATCGTCTTTTCAAACTTGCGAACTGCTTCTTCGCATTTTTACCCAAAAATACCCTTCTTATCTTTATTGCGCCTAATTATTTTCAATATGGCAAAAAAGAATCAACCGGAAGTAAAGCGCCTTTATCGTTCCAGAAAGGACAGGATTCTGGGGGGAGTGTGCGGCGGTGTTGCCGAATACTTTAATATTGACCCGGTAATAGTAAGGGTGCTCTGGATTCTTGCAACGCTTTTGTGGGGCTTTGGGCTCTTACTTTACATCACCATGTGGATAATTGTTCCCAGAAACCCGAATCACAACTGGGCTTAAACAAAATATTTTATACGAAAACCGCTTTTTCATAGCAGTAAAATTTCCCTTTAATCGGCCAGTCTTGAACTTCTATTTCTCCAACTTTTTTGTAACCGAGGGAAGCGTAGAATTTGTTTGCTGGAATGTTTGATTCATGTGTTGCCAGGCGAAGGCTTTTTGCGCCCTGTGAAGCGGCTTCTTTTTCGGCACGCTTCATTATTTTAGAACCGACTCGCTTGCCCTGATATTTTGGGTAAACTGCAAGCAAACGAATCCCTCGCGGATTTGAATCTTCAATCGCCCATTTAACTTTGGAAAATTCTTTCGGAAGGTGGGTTGTTACCGAAAAGCAGCCGACAATTTTTCTTCCTTCAACCGCAACAAATTGTTCGCCGTGCCCCACGATTTCGATTATTTTTTCAACAGGAGGATAATCTGGTGGCCATTGAACTAACCCCCTTGAATTCAAATCTCGACTCGCTTCGAGAATAAGGGAGCAAATGTTTTCTGCGTCGCTTGGCGAGGCTTTGCGGATTTCCATAAACAAAATTAATCACAAAAATCTTTTAATACGCGCTTGAAAAAATTGTCCAACAATTCATGCTTTTTTGGATTTTTAGCCGGAAATTATTTTTTTATGCGCCGAATGCGGCGGCTATCCAGCCGCCTGCGTAATTTGTTGCCACTACAACTGCAATCGCGATTAATATGTGCTCCGCGATTACTCCAAAGGGTTTTTTCTTTTCCTGCCTTGCTATCAGAAAGCTAACTATGCTTATTACAATCAGGCCCCAGGCGATGCTTACTGGCACCGCGGTTGAAAGCTCCGAAAAAAGCACTATGAAGAAAAAACTTAGAGTGAAAATGAGTTTTGAGAAAAATGTTGCGGCCGTTGCAATCCAGACCTCTTTGTTGCCGTGAACCCCTTCGGACTCCTCGGAAACGTGCACCCCGAGGGCGTCCGACAGCGAATCAGCTATCGCTATCGTCATTATTCCCCCGAGAACAATCAGCTTTGAATGCGTTTCCGCGCTTAATCCTGATATCAGGCCGAGGGTGGTGATTATTCCTGATGTCACTCCGAAACTGATTCCGACCTTGAGGGAATGCTTTGACATGGTTAGTTGAATATTGCTTTCAGTTTAAAAGTTTTTGCGCGAAAGGATTACTTTGTTTTTATTCCGGAAAAGCCGTCAAGCTTGGTTAATAAATTTATTTCCCTACCCAGCGTCAAAAAATGTCCAAGAAATTGTGTGTTTTAAAATTTTATTTTACTTTGGGACCATTCCTTTACCGAATCTAAAAAATTTTCCGAGTTTTTTGCTATGAGTTTTGCAAGTTCTTTTTTGCCAATCCATTTGATTTCCGCAACCTCGGAAGCATCCACGACAAACTCGCCTATTCCTTTGTTAACCTCTGCTTTGAACCATTGGCAAAAATAGTTGTACTGATTTTCTTTGTTGAAGCGCAGTATTTTTCCCCCTTTCTCGATTTTTATGCCTTTAAGCCCGATTTCTTCGAACATTTCTTTTACAATATTTGATTCATATGTTTCGCCGGCTTCTACAGTGCCAGCGACCGATGGGCCCCACTTCCCAGGGTTATTTTTCTTGCTCATCGCTCTTTTTGCCAATAAAACCTCTCCTTTGGAGTTTGTTACCCAAAGCGCTGCAACTCGGTAAAGGTCTTTTGGAGTGATTTCGTCCTTTTCCTTTGCCCCTATTGAAATGTCATTTTTGTCAACAACAGTGAACAGTGATTTTCCATTAGCCATACTGAAAATTTACCTGAAAGACCTTTTACAACTTTCCATTTTCCTCACCCCTCACCTTGCGCCGCGGCAGGAAGCATCCGAGAAATCGGAATAATTTCAACCATTTGTTTAATATTAAAGCTTGGCGCAATTATATCGATTTGCTATGAACCGTTTTGATTTGGCGATTGCACTGATTTTGGTTGCCTTATTAGCGGTCGCCGTGTATGCTGCTTTTGATAAGCCAAAATATGAAGTTTCTAACCCAATTGCACTGAATGGACGCGCCGGCAACAATGGCGCCCTGGCGAAATATGGCGGCATGGCAAGCTTTGATGCCGCTGAACCGGCACAGGAAGCACAAAAAAGTATCTTTAACTACTTCAGTGAACTTAACAAAAAACTTGTTGAGGGTGAGGATTCCGAAAGTAATTGTGTTTACATAGGAGATCTGCAAAACGGCCCGCCAGAAAAAAAACTCAACATATTTTTTGTATTCTCAAACAACTTCGGAAACAAGGATAAAGAGAAAATAGTCAAAGAAATTATTTCAGGCAAACCGACAAGCCTGCTGAATACTCCCCCCTTCAGCAAGTACAAGCAAAACATAAACATCGGATATTATTCGGAGAATTTGGAATTTAGCTGCCCCCGCAACCAAGATGAATTCAATGGATTCGGCATAACCGGCAAAATAACGAACGAGTGTGGCGCAGACATAGTCATACTGCTTGAAGTACAAACAACTGAACAAAATGGAGTAATTGGCGCCTCTTTAAACAGACCCGATCCTGCCTACTCAACACAATTGAAATTAATTGAAATGGGCACATGCGTTAAGTGGAACATTAATGAAGGGGCGAATGATAAGCTGCTCTGGCTGATAAAACACGAAATCGGGCATACTTATGGCCCGTTGGATCACTACCCGTTATTGTACCGCATGAATGAAAAGCCTCTTGACCCAAACACCAATACTGGGTTACCTGAAAAGCAATTCCCGTTTATTGCGAGGATCATTAAAGAAGATTTGGAAAAAAGGTACGATGCACTGGCAAAAAATGTTATGTATCTGGGGTATGGGGACACTCAGACATGGGACGATGACCCCTATTCTCAAATGGACAGCGTTGTTTTGGAAGAAAACCTGAAAAAGCCGGTAAAAATAACCAACACCTTTGAACAAAAAATGCATCAAGTGGCTTATGTTAAGGTGGATGATCCAACTGCCGTGTTAAGCAATGATAAAATCGTTAAAGGAGAAACAACCGAACCAGTAAGCTGGATGTATGGGGCAGATTCCCAAAGCCAGCCGTCCCAATAGTGCGCCTGAGGGGGAAGTGTCCAACAAATGCGATTTATTTTTTTGGCTTTCCAAAAAAATGGTACAAAGGCCTGATTGCAAGTACTAATGTCGCTATCAAATACCAATACCAGTCAAGAGACAGCAATACCGGCCAGAACTTTACCAGCATCAGAGTGAAAAAAAACACACACCACTTAGTAAAGCCCATATCCCAAAAATCAGTATTCTTATGCATCTTATCCAACTTGTCAACAAACTTCATTGAAAAAACCACCGAGAAGAATAGGTTGTTTGTTATATAAAAGGCATTCCTTGCCTATAGAAACACGATTTTAAAAAATAAAAAAATTTTTTAGAAAAGCGAAAAAAACACTTATAAAAAATAATCCACAATCGACGAAAACGTTTTGAAAAAAATTCGGCGTTCAACGAACGCAAAAAATTCAAGAACATTTAAATAGATGAAAGGGCACACTTGTGCCGGTGTGAGTTGAAGCTGGTAGAACTTCGGTTTTATTTGTTTCTTCTCGCACCACTCTTTGTTTTTATTTTGCTTTTTTTTAACGGACGGTTCACGCAGAAAAAAATCAGGAACGATTCAGATGCCTGATGGACGGAGAATGATTGATTCAGAGAGAAAATATTGGAAACCCTCAAAAGTTAAGTTATTTAAATAATACCCAAAGGAATTACTTATCAGGGTGGTTATTTGGAATCCAGAAAATTGCTGTTAATATCATTGTCTCTCGTTTTTCTTTTGGCCTTTTCACAAGCGGCAATGGCGCTGCCTATTTCAAGCGGCGGTGAAACAAAAGCGCTTTCCGCTTCGGACAAGCTTTTGGGAGTGGAGAGAATTGACTTCATTCATTACGCAAAGGGCAAAGATAATGCGGCCGGAAAAGGCGCAAAGGCGGCTCCATGCTATAAGCTGATGGGCTACAGCTGGAAGACCAGGCCGATAAATTACTCGATAAACACTTCAAATCCACAGGGCCTGAGCCAGAGCTTTATTGTTTCTGCAATCTCAACATCCGCTGAAACTTGGGACGCTTCAACTTCAGCAGAGCTGTTCAATAATTCCTATTCGATTGACCCTTCTGCGACTTATGGTGTGAGGGATGGAAAGAACAGCATTGCTTTCGGCCCTTACAGCAACAACGGAGTAATTGCAATAGCTTCAATATGGTTCTCAAATAAAACCAAGCAAATAGTCGAGTTTGACCAGCTTTACAATACTTATTTCCAGTGGGGCGATGCTACAGCAAATCCAGCGCTGATGGACCTGCAGAATATTGCAACCCATGAGCTCGGCCACGCTGTCGGCTTGAACGACATTTACACACAGCAGTGCTCCGCCGTTACAATGTACGGTTATTCTTCCGAGGGCGAAATCTCAAAGCGGACACTCGAGCAGGCAGACATTACTGGTTTGAGAAGCATGTACGGGACATAAACTGCCCCTTCTTTACTTTTTTCTTAATCTTTTTTCGTAATCAGCTCGCCGATGCTAGAGCGAAAAATGTCCAAGAATTTGTGTTTTTTTCGATTGCAGCCCCTGCTTAAGGAAAATAATTAAAAAAATAAAAGTAGATTTTTGATTTTTTTTCCGAAAACCAGGGTTAATTTAGATTATTTATCTAATAGTCTCTTCTCGGTTTCCTGTGCTTTTGGTAGCAGTCCCTGCAATAAACAGGCCTTGCCCCGTCCGGCTTGAAGGGAACTTCCGTTTCCTGTCCGCAATCCGCGCAAGTAACCTTGTGCATTTCTCTGCCAAAATTGTCTTTTCCAACCATTTTTATTTCACCATCTCTTTTTTGTCCAGGCAAAACTGTTTGCCCGGCAGATAATCATCCGATGGAAGTATTAAAAATCGGTTTAAACGCCCAAAACAGCTGATTTTCTTTGAAAGCTCTTTCAACAAATTCTTCCCACACTTTTTTGGCGCATCAAACTTTTGGGCCAGTTCAAGGTATTCTTTTTTCAGTTCCTCGATTGAAGGAATTTTATTTTTTGGTCAATATAATGATGTCAGCAAGAAATGTCCAAGAAATTGTGTTATTTCCCAAGCGCGTCTTTTACTTTTTGGCGTACTCTTTCAGCCTTTCGACATGAACCACTTCTTCACCCATCAGTATTGAAAGTATTTTTTTTAGTTCGCCTTTTGTTTTGCCTGCAGCGTTTTTGTAAGCATTTACGGCGTTGTCTTCGAACGCAAGGTCATACTTAATTATTTCCTTCTGGTCGGGATTCATTTTGATCACTATTGTTTTTTGCTCCTTAACCATTATGTTAGCGCGGCTTAGAATCACCTGAATTATTTGTATATGCCTCGCTTCCTGGTAAGATAGCCATTTTATTGTTTCAAATATTATTCCTTCAAACCTTCTCAGTTCCTGAAAGTATGTGTCTCTCGCTTTCACTTCCATGTTGAACAGTTCGATAAGCTCGTTTTTAATGGTGTTTATGTCTTCTGCAGGAATCTTTTTTATCTGCAAAAAAATTTTTTCCGGTTCTTCGGAAGGCGGGGTCAGATTAAGGTCTTGAATCATGTAGGAAGATTGGGAAAATTTTGGTTCATAATCCATAATGCCCGCCAATTTAGTGAGTACTCAATTCAAATATATAAAGCTAATTGCGGCGCCGTTTCACCGAATATAATAAATATGCTGGTGACTTACTTAGATTGTGTTTTGGATTTATCTTTTGAGGTGCGCCGACCGCACTTACTACTGCGGTTACACCTGCAACCTCAAAAAGCGGCTTCGGGCGCATAACAGCGGAAAAGCGAGCAGGTACACGCGGACGAGGCTCCCGGTGAAAATAATTTATTTTGAAAAAATCAGGACAAAAAGCGGCGCGATGAAAAGAGAGTTTCAAATAAAGCAGTTGAGCAGGAAGGAAAAGGAAGTATTGGCAAAGGGCGGCGGCACAAGTTAACAGGCGGGCAAGGGGGGCATTTGCGGGCATCAATTTTCATGCTCAAAAAAAATCATGCCGCCTTGTTCGGCTTAAGGGTTAAGCATCCATACCGCAAAATTAAGAATCAGTGCGAAAGACACCCAGCAGATGTATGGAACCAGAAGCCATGCGGCCTTTTTTGAAGTCGGGTAAAAGCTTTTTATCGTGAAGGCGATTGCGAGCCACAAAAAAATTATTTCGATGAATGCGAGAAACGGACTCATTAATCCGAAGAATAGCACTGACCACAAAATGTTCATCAGCAGCTGGACTCCAAAAATAGAAGCCGCTTTCTTGACCTCTTTTTTTTGCAGGCCTTTTTCCAAAACCAGATACAGCGAAATTCCCATCAGGAGAAACAGCGCCGTCCAGACGGGGCCGAAAATCCAATTCGGCGGATTGAAGAAAGGCTTGTTGATTGATGAGTACCACGTATTTATCATCGGAAAGGTAAAAACCGAGCCGGTGGCGCCGGCAATCTCACAAAGAATTATGCAGCCAATCAGCCTGGCAAAATCAGTTTTCTTTTTCTCGTAATGCAACGCCATGGAAATAAGCACGCGCAAAAACTTTTTATACACTCGCATCAACCAATATCGCTTCTGAAAACTGTCCAAGAAACTGTGATATTTCTTGAATGCTTTCGGCGGCAAAAGTTAATAAAGAAAGGCAAGGCTAATTTATGCATGCCGAGAAAAATTCCAAGCAGAGCCGAAAGAATAAGAAAACTCGACGATGCGATGAGAAAAATCCATAATTCCCCTGATTATA
This sequence comes from Candidatus Iainarchaeum sp., assembly GCA_026397015.1. Lineage (GTDB taxonomy): Archaea > Iainarchaeota > Iainarchaeia > Iainarchaeales > JAAZKV01 > JAPLVR01. Next base: position 62,575 of record JAPLVR010000004.1, on the reverse strand, counting down.
ATAAGCAGAGGCTTTTTCTGCTGCTGAACAAAAAGAAGAATATTTTGTTTTTAAGAGAGCACCTGGACGGCAATCCGAAAATTTCATTGGAAAAAGTCAGCCGTTTGCGGAGCCAAATTGATGCGGCAGAAAAGGCCCTGAAAAAAATTAAGGAACTGAAAAAAAGGAGCGGCATTCCGGAGCTCCTTTCAATCCAGCTGGCGATTGCGGATGCAAAAAATTTTGGAAGGGCCGAAGGGCTGGGTGAAAAGGCGCTCAAGCACTACCGCCAGGGCTGGCGCATGAATGACGCCCTGCAAAAAGATCGGGGAAAACACTCAAACGAAAAGTGGTTTATCCTGTTGGAAAAGAAAATGCTCTCCCATCTGCTTCTCGGCTCAAAGCTTGCCGCCAAGGCATTTGAAATGAAGGAAGAAAGGGAACCGGAAGGAATGTTCAAGGGATTAATTCAGAGGTACAGGGGGGAACTAAAAATCAAAAAAAACGAACTGAAAAAAGCTTTGGAAGCCGAACGGGAGAAATACGAGTTCGAGCTTAAGAGCGCGGGTGCGAGATTGGAAGGCGCGAAGTATTTGGAAATAGTTGACAAAATTACATACGAAAGAAGGCGGGTCACAATAACCGCGCCGGCAAAACTGGTTGATGCGTTGAAGCGGGAGAAATCGGCGAGGCTTGTTCTGATTAAATATGTGGGGAATAACAGGAAATACTACGACGAAGGGTATCTGGACTTTCTTCTGGGCGAGCTGAGCAAAAATGAAGAAATGATAAGGCGGGCGGAAAAGGAAAAACAATAAATACATGTGCGCATAGTGGTTTGTTATGGCTGCAAGAAGGGTCAACAGGTTTTTCAGCGCTTTCAGCGAAATGTTCAAGGGAAGCGGAAGGGCAAAATCTGGGATAACAAGAAGGCACGGGCTTGAGCTAAAAATTAGCAAAAAGGATTTTTACAGGGGGGGAAGGTTCCTCGCCTATTCGCCGGAAATGAAAAAATTTGTCAGCAAGAACAGGGGAATTTTGCTTACCGCCAAGGAACTGATTGAAAAGAATTTCGACGAGCTTTTGTTCGGCAGGCAGAAAACAAGAAAAGGCATAACCGTCAAAAGGGCCGCAACCGGGAGGGACAGAGGCGGTTCGCTCGCGCTGACGCTGAAGGTGAGCGCGAGAGGGAAGGAACTTTTCGTAAAGATAACCGACTTTGAAAACGGCCTGGACACTTTGCGCGGCTTCCAGACTGCGGAAAAATACCTGAAAACAATAAAGCACCGCGCCGGAAAATTTTCCGTAAGGGTGATAAAACCCCACCTGATTTACAGCAGGGAAACCATGCTGAAAGATTCGCTCAAATACACCACCGACCGCCCGAATGGGGACAAATCAAAGGCAAAGCCGCGTGTCTATATCGTCACCGACTTTTACAGGGAAGGTGAGGTAATACAGCTAAGCAACCTAAAAAAGCTAAAGAGGAAAGTCCGTTCGGCGGAAGAAATGGAAAGGCTTTTTTCCGCGACTGCGAGAATCCGCATCGATTTGATGAAGGAAGGAATACAGGATTTTCCGGGGCAGAACATCTATTACCACCCGAAATCAAAAACAATCCTTCTTTTCGATTTAAGCAGATAGAATTAATTATGTAGCAGATAAGTGTTTTTTGCATAAGAAGCTTTTTATTTTCCTTCCGCGCATAATTACATTATGGGAAAAAATGAAAGCGAAGAAGAGGACGATGTATTCGAACTTTTTTTGATAATCGCTGTTGTTTACGGGCTCGCCGGCGCAGCCATCGGTGCGCTGGCACAATCCTTCGACTTTCCTTTGGAGGGAATAATTCTGCTCCTTTTCCCAACGACTTCCGATTTATTTGAGGCGCCGCTGATTTTTGCGCTCAAAATAATCTGCGTTCCAATTGTGATCGCTTACCTGGCAGCCAAGCCGAGACGGTTTCATTTCGTTTAAAATTTCATTTCGTTTAAAAAAACAGGCTTGAATTCAAAAAAATTATCTTCTTCTTGGCAACTTTCTAATCGGATTTGTAAAAGGGTCATGGCCCTTCTTTGCGAACCTGAATCCTTTCAGCAGGCCCAGGGGGCTGCCTTCTGGCTTTTTATAGTATGAAATTTTTCTAAAAGATTCATCGGAAATGAATACTGCCCCCCTTTTTTTGAGTGCGCCTGAAAACTTTTGCGCGGCATTGCTGGGCACCAATCCATCAATGTACCCTCTTGCAGGAACGATTATGAGGTCTGCTTTTCTTTTCGAATTCACTGCCTTGTGCGAGGGCGAATCGCCTGCGAGCGTAAGATCACAGCAGACTCTCAACTGAACATCTTTGCCGCCTATTCTCAGCTGTGGAAAACCCTTTATGCTGCGCGCCCTTCTTTCCCATTTTTTTATGATTTCTGAAATCTCTTCTTTCCCACCCCCTCCCAAGGGCAGCCTGGCGTTTCTAAGAAGCACATTATAATCATACCCTGAAATATTTTTTAAGGAAAAATTTTTCCTTTGCGTGAGCTTCGGGTATGCAAACCATTTTTTTGTTTTCGAAGGCGTTATTATGTAACCTGTGTTTGATATCGAATAATTTACCAGGGCACGGGGTCGCGCCTTTCCTCCCCTGCTTATTTTTTCAATTACTGAAAAAAACACAAACGCGTTCCCGTGTGCAGAAAGAACCCTGTTTATCCGCGAAACAAACCGCTTGCTTTCAATTCTTGAAATCGCCTTCATTCCGAGGGCCGCTTCCGGAAAAATCAGTATTACCGGTCCGTTCGGACGACTCTTGAGTTCCGCCCTTATTGCTTTTAGTATTTCAAGCCTTGACAGTTCTTCAAAGATTCCTTTTCTTTCGAGCGGAGTGTTAAGCATGAATGTAACAACATCAATTGCTTTCGTCCGTGATTCCATTTTTTCCATCATTCGCACCAAAAAAATAATTGACAAAATAAGCGCCGTTTTTGTTTTTCCTGTTTTTTGCCTTTTTCGTTTTTTCTTTTTTTCATCTTTTATTTTTCTCGTATTTTCACTTTTTATTTTTTTCATCTTTTCGTTTTTTATTTTTTCACTTTTGAGCCAAGCAGCCTCATTGCGCGAATGTAATTTTCGATGCTGGCCCTTTTTATGCCGACTTCCATGTACCTGCTGGTGAGCGGCAAAAATTTTCTCAATTCCCTTCCTTGATACTTGTTAAATTTTCTTAACGCACTAGAACTGCCGAGTTCTTTCAACAACTGGCGTGCGAGTTCTTCCTGTGCAGGGTCTCCGTACGCTTCCTTTCCCCAAAATTCTCTCGCCTCTTCCCGTTTCAGCGAACAATCCATTATTTCGTATATACGCTGCCTTTTTCCCATGTCCCCTTTTTTTCCCATGCCCCATTTTACTCCGAGCCTGTCCAAAGCGATTTTTGTCGCGATTCTTACACGAACAGGAAGTTCTTTTTCAACAAATGCCTTTCTAATTTCATTCAACGAATATTTTCCTTTTTCGGCGAGAAGCTTTCTTGATTCCTGCAGCGCGATGCCCTGTGAAACTTTCTCTGCAATTTCACGGCGCTTCACCCTCGTCATTCTTCCGGCCGATTTGCCAAAAATTTTTGGAACTCCCATGAATGAATTTCTGCCTAACAGCTATTTAAAGGTTTGCAGCCCGCACTCTATTTATGAATCAAAAAGAATTCCAATTCATGCTCGCGCCTTTGGAGGACTACTCCGATAATGCTTTCAGAACTCTTTGCCATTGCCACGGCGCGGACCTGACCTTTACTGAAATGGGGCGCGTCGAAGGGCTGGCCAGAAACAACAAGGCGACATGGGCAAAAATTGAAATAAAAGATGCGACGCCCGTTCAGGTTCAGCTTCTTGCGGGCAGGGAAGACCAGCTCGAAAAGTTTTTGGGAAAATTCAAGCCGTTCGAAGGGTTCAAGGGATTTAATTTAAATTTGAGCTGCTCAAGCCCGAATGTGATAAGACAGGGCCGGGGCTGTGCAATGATTAAAAGAATTTCAAAAACGGCAAGACTCATTTCAATCGTTCAAAAATTCGGCCACCCTGTTTCGGTAAAAATAAGGCTGGGAACGAACGAATTTGAAAAACGGCACAAAGTTTATCTCAACCTGATAAAATCCGTTGAGCCGGATTTTTTTGTCGTCCATGTTAGAACGGGGGAACAGACAAATGAAAACGAACCAGATTACTCGGTTCTGCCCGAATGCGTTGAAACTGGAAAAACAATAATTGCGAACGGGAACATCGATTCGGCTGAAAAAATTGAGTTGATGAGGAAAATTGGCGTCGGCGGGGTAATGATTGGAAGGGCTGCCATAAAAAATCCCGCCATTTTTGATTCATTGAAGGGAAAAAATGTCCCTCCAATCGGTGAAATCAAAAAAGAATATCTTGCGCTTGGCGAAAAATTCAACGCGCCGCTGAAGTACAGGAACAATATTTCGCAATGCATGGATTTCTAATGCTTTTTTACAGCTGCTTTGTTTGCGAGGTGAAGAGATTTTTTTTCATTTCATCGAGCCTAATCATTTTTTTCCAGGGATGATCAAATCGCTTTTCTTCCTCAGCAGCTCGCTGCCGCCGATTTTTAACAAAATTTTCCTTTCAGCCGAATCTTTTTTCACAACATCGAAAAAATAGTCTTCTGCAAAACTTTTTATTACCGAAATTCGCGAATTGAACGGAATATCGAGTTTGCCTTCAAGCATTGCAGTTCTAAAAAAAGAATTATTCACCAGAATTTTGATTGCTTTCTCTTCCTCTCCTTTTCCAAGCCTTAAGAGCCCTGAAAGGGCTCTGCCGGCAATTTTGAGTGTTTCCCTTTTCATGCCCCTGGTTTCTCTTTTCATTTTTGCAAGCGCTTTCGCCAGCTCCGCCCTGGAATACCTTTCCAAAATTAACTGATTAACAGGTTTTCCGTTGGGCGCAAGAATTGTTGCCCCTGCATTTCTGCCGCCGATTTCCTTCCCCGACGCGCTGAAAAGCTTAGCTCTCATCAAATCGCGGTAACTGTTTTCCAGCGCATATTCTGGAATGTGTTCGCCTCTCGGCCCGTAAAGCAAAACCGGTATGGTGCACTCTTTTTTCCTCCCGAATTTTGTTCTTCCCGCAATGATTCTTATCGGCATTTGAAAGTTGGGTTTGCCGAAATTAATAAACTTAACTATGCCTCTTTTTCCGCCCCAACCCATAGGCAAAGGAATAAAAACAGCCGGATGGCATAATTGTTTATGCGGGCAGTTGCAACAAGGGCGGGGCGGAAGCCGAAAAAGCCAGTGCGTTCTTACATTGAGGGGGCGGCGAAAAGCAACACTGGCATTGGAAGGCATTTGCACGTGGTGTGGCCGGACAAAAAAAATTTTGACTATGAAATCGCATTTTTAAAACCGCGGGGAAAGGCACCGATAATGGTATCAAGGGCACGCCTTCCTTACGCTTCGGGCGCGGACATAAAAAAAATTGCCAAAATCGTGGGAGGCGCGAAAAAGACAATCTACATCCACACGCATCCGCGCAAGGGCAAAACATTCCCCATGAACCCTTTGGGAACCGAAGACCCTGCTTTTTTCTTCAACCTGCAGAAGCATTATGGAATTGAAAATTTTGTTGTGACCCGGATGGGGGAAGGCAGTGAAACCAAAAGATTTTTTTTCAACATCAAAAGGAAAAAACCTCTTGATGTTGAGATGGGCAAAATGAGGCTCGTTGTAATGTGGATGACCCTTAATCCGCTGATAGAAAAATACAAGTCAGCTCCGGAAACTGAAAGGGCGAAGATACAAAGGGAATACGATAGAAGGGTGCTGAAGATTGCCGAAAAAGTCGGTTTTAAAACGCGTGTCATGGATATGTTAAAAGAACCGCAGATGGCAAAATAGCATCGCACCGGGCGGGAACATATAAATATGAATTTTTCCGAACATATTTATTGGTTGATATGGCTCCTCATGCTGAAAGAATACGCCGCCACAAAATAATTATGGCCCGAAAGGGGCTCTTTCTGGGAACGGTCTTGGGAGAAAGCGCTCTGAGTCCCCCCGAATCAAACCTGCGGGCCATTTTCAAGGGTATAAGGGCCAAGCGGAAGGGAAAAATGCCCACAAAAAAGAGGTTTGTAAAAAAGAAACTAAAAAGCATATGCCTAACAATTTTTGAAACTGGAATGGAACCCGACAACGCGAGAATTGACCTTCTTCTGAAAATGGTTGGAAAAAAACGCAAAGTGCCTGATGCGAAACTCCCAAAATTTGTGGAGAATATTAAGAGGGACTACAAAAAATTCTACGAAAAATACTCGTAAAAACCTTGCAAAAAATAAATTCATCGGAAATTTTATCTGTTTTCATGCCCTGAAGCGTATTCCATCGGCCTTCCGATGTGGGTCATTTCCTACTGCTAGCCAAGCCACTTCAAAGTGGAGGTTATGTCGCCGCGGAATTTTAGTATCTGCACGAAATAGAGCTGCCTCTCAAACAACTCCCTACTCGTAAAGACCGACAAATTCCTTTCCCAGAATAAGCACTTCGCCGGAGGATATGGCGCCCAACAAATCTTCATCAATTAATTTTATTGAAAAGCGTCAGCTATTTAAACAGCAAAGAAATAATATGGTTATGGCAGAATTTGGGCCAGTAATAAATTTCATAATCGACACCATTGTGCTTTATTACAGCACAGGCTTTGCGCGGGTGAAGGGCGCGACGCTGCTCAATGCAACGATTGTAACGATTTCTGCGCTGGCGCTCGGCCATATTTTGGGCCCTGTTGTCGCGGGGCTCTTTTTGGTTTCTCTGGAATTTTTTTTCCTTGCAGGCCTGCTTGCAATCTTCATAAGGCTCATTCTTATCAAATTTATTTACCGTATCGACCTGTCAAAGGCTTTTTCCATATGGGTTTTTTCAGCGCTCATTTCATTTGGAACCCTGTTACTTCTCAGTTCCCTGTGAAATAGGACAAACTGGCGAGACAAATAACAATAAAAACACTGAACGATTCAATGTTACTTGGAATTGATGCTTATGGCTTTGATGGGATTGCCGATAGAAATCGAGCTCGGGATTCTCGGTGGGCTCTCGGTCGCGACCGCCGGGTACTTTCAAGCGTGCACAAAAAAATCGGAGGACGGAACGAGGGAAAAATTTTCAATAGACAAATTCTTCACCACCGTTGCAATAGGGGCATTTGCGGGTGGCGCCCTGGCGTTCACCAGCATAGGGGATGAGATAATCTACACTTTCCTTGCGAGCGCCGGCATAGTTGCAATAGTCGAGGCGCTCATAAAATCAATAATCAGACTTCAAAAATAATCGAACCACAGAAATCGGATAATAAACAAAATAACCCGAATTAGCACATCATTTGTAACAGAATTATTAAATACAAGTTAGTGCCCAAATTTAGCGGTGCGGGTTTAGGCTTTTGCGGGTTTAATCTCGCGGGTTCTCGCCTGCATCACGTGGTGTGGGGCGGAGCAAATGCGGCCTTGTGTCCTTTTGTCTCCTCCACACTTTTTGCGCGCACGCGCCGCCTTTTTTGCACCAATCCTTTTAAAAACGTCAAGAACGAAGGCTGTTAAGAATAATTTCAATTTTTGGGGGGGTAATTTGTTTGAAGCATTTTTTTTCATCCGAAAGCGTAACAGAGGGGCATCCGGACAAAATATGTGATGGCGTAAGCGACGCGATACTGGATGCGTGCCTTGAACAGGATTCTCAAAGCAGGGTTGCGGTTGAAACTTTAGTAACAACAAATTTCTGCTGCATCGCCGGAGAGATAACAACGCTGGCCAAAGTCGATTTTGAAAAAGTCGTAAGAAAAAAAATTGCCGAAATAGGCTACACTGACAAGAGCTTGGGATTCTCGGACAAATCGGAAATAATTATTAAGATTCATGAACAAAGCCCGGATATCTCGCAGGGGGTAACAGAAGGAAAGGGCGATTTTAAGGAACAGGGTGCGGGCGACCAGGGCTTGATGTTTGGCTATGCAGTAAATGATACCCCTGAATTAATGCCACTGCCAATAAGCCTGGCGCATAGGCTTGCAAAAAGATTGAGCGAAGCGAGGAAAAGCGGCGAGCTTCCGTTCCTTCTTCCGGACGGAAAAACCGAAGTTACTGTTGAATATGAAAATGGAAAGCCGATGAGGGTTGAAAATGTTGTCATCGCTGCGCACCATAAGGAAATGAATATGGGCGAACTGAGAAAACAAATAAAGGAAAAAATTGTTCTTCCTGTTTGCGGAAAATGGGTAGACAAAAAAACGAAATATTTTATCAATGCGACCGGGAGGTTTGTTATTGGCGGGCCGGCAGGCGACACGGGATTAACGGGAAGAAAAATAATTGTTGACAGTTATGGCGGCCACGGAAGCCACGGCGGCGGCTGTTTTTCCGGAAAGGACCCTACAAAGGTTGATAGAAGCGCCGCATACGCCGCGCGTTATATTGCGAAAAATATTGTTGCTTCAAAACTGGCGGATAAATGCGAGATTCAGCTGGCATACTGTATCGGCGTTGCCGACCCGTTGAACATCTCTGTAAACTGCTTCGGCACCAACTGTGTTCCGGAGGAAAGACTTGTTGAATTGATTAAGAAATACTTTCCGGTAAAACCGGCCGACATTTTGAGGGAACTTGATTTAAGAAAGCCGATTTACCACAAAACATGTTCTTACGGCCATTTCGGAAAAGAAGGACTTCCCTGGGAAAAAACCGACAAGGCAAAACTTTTGGCAAGCGAAGTTTGGAAAAAAGCCGGTGCAAAAAAATGGAGCGCCATCCCCCTTGACGGATAAAAATGGCTGTTAAAAAACACCGCCGGAAAAAAACCGTTCCAGGAATTTAGCAGCACCAAAAGAATTTTCTTATCGCGCCGATAACGACCATCAATCCGATGAAAAGTATTGCTGCGGGCGCTACGGGAAATGAAATACTCCACCAGCCGAGGTCATTCCCCATCCAGATTGTTCCCCAAGCGACGAGAAATAATCCGAAAAGCAATCCTCCGGTTGAAAAGCCCCCCATATGCCAATGTTCATTCTTCGAAACCATTTCTTTAACACCTCTTTTCAAAAAATCCAAAAAAAACTATTCCGACGGTTCTATCGCGAACCTCAGAAACAAATAAGTATGAAAATAAAAGTTTTTAAACCGCCTTCTCTATCGCGCCTACAATAATCGCTTTTTCTTTCAAGAGTTTTTCAACAGTCTTAGGGTCAATTTTTTTCGACGCCTGGAGTTTGCTGCAAATAATTCCGCTCAAATCGAGGCAGCGTTTTATCCTGTCGGAAACGAGCTCCTTCTTCCACCCTTTCTTTTCCTTGTTGAGCAGAAGTATCGTTTCATTCAGCCGCTCAAGCGCCCTTACAATGCTGTTGAAAATAAGTTCAGCTCCGACTTCGTCAACTGATTTTTTCAGGTTGTTCTCATTTGAATCGCTGAACAAATCAGTGATGTCGCGCAAGTGGTCTTCAAAAGAAACCAGGTAGGTGAAAAAATCATAGAGGTCGCCGTCCCTGACCGTTCCTTCTTCCGCCTTTAAAACCAATCTGTTCAGGTTCTGCCTGAAAACCAAAAGCGAGGACCTTAACCTGTTGAGGCGTTCGTTGAAAGAAATTTCGTATATTTCGCTGAGTATTATTCCCTGCCTTATTGAAACCAGCTTCGAAGTTACGACTGCGAGAAGGAGCAGTCCTGAAATGACTTCCATTATGACTATTATTCTGAACAATGTTCCTATCGGGATTATGTCGCCGAAACCTGTTGTGGTTGCCGTGATGAAACTAAAATAAAGTGTTTCAAAAATTGTTGGCTGGTGCTGCGTTACCGCTGTGAAAGAAAGATAGTTTCCAGACCCGGCCAAAAAATAATATGCGAGGCCGAATGTGACAATGATTGCGACCCACACCAAAAAAATGTGTAGGAAGGTAAGCCTGTCGAGCAACTGGCCTATAGAGCCCTCCTTTACAAATTTTCCGTCAAAAAATCGCATGACATAGATAAGCCCGCCGAGTTTTTATTTCTTCTGTTTTTTTTGAAAAAAATCTGCCAAATTTTTTGAAAGATATTTATATATACTTTGAACAATGCAAGTTGCTGATGAAACCCCAACGAAAGCGCGCGCCGAAAAAAAATAGTGCGCCCTATTCCCTGGAAAAGGCCGCCGAACTGCGCAAAAAACTCTCCGAACTGAGCAGAAGGGCTGACTACAAAAGCCAAAGGCTTTTTCTTAATCGGGACAGAAAACTTAAACTTTCCATCCTCAAGCAGAATGCGTCAAAAATGGGCGATAAAGAAATAGACCGCCTGCTTGACGACATTAATGTTTCACAAAAAGCGGGAGAAAGGATGCGTGAAATGCGAGAAAAAGGGGTTAGCCCAAAAGAGGTGTTTACCGAAGTTGTAATCGCGCAGATAAAAAATGTGATAAGCATTAACTCGCTTGTTAAGAGGGCGCTCAGAGCCGACAAGGCATATTCGATTGCTATCTCCGAATACAACAAATGGCTTAAAGTCAATCCTAAAAACAGCGTTGTACGCCATCGGCTTGGAAAAGCGTTATTTGAGAAATATATCGAATTGCAGAAACTGCAACTCGAGGTCACAAAACTTGAGGAAGGCCAGACATTCAAAACAAAACGACTGGCAAAAAATATTGCGGCCGCCGAAAAAGAAGTTGAAGGCATAAATATTGAAGTTCAAAAAGACGAACACCTCGATGGAATAAAAAAAGTCGCCATGGGGAGGAGGGCGCTCTCAAAATTCGGAAGACTCGATGTTGCAAAAGAAATCGCCCTAATGAAACAGGAAATGGGGCTCCAGAAAAGCTTCCTAAATTTTGTTTCAAAAAACAGGGAACATTTTACTAATGCGGAAGTGAACAATATCCTCGGGCAAATTAGTCGCCTGAAAAAAACAATTGATTTTGTTGATGAAGCGTTTAGAAAAAGGTAAAGAAAAAGATAAGCTTCAAATTAAATGTCAGAAACTAACCAATGCGCCAGAAACCAAACAAATCAGTTGCGCATGCTAGTTATCGGCGCGGGCATTCTTCCTCCGCGCCTCATGAACTTTGCCGAAGAAAATTTGCTTACTTTCATTACGGGCGCCGTTCCAAGGAGGCCGCCAAATTCAACCAATTGCCCCGGTTTTTTTCCGTTAACCGGAATTATTCTTACCGCCGTAGTTTTGTTGTTCATTATTCCGATTGAAAGCTCATCGCCTATTATCGCGGCGATTGTTTCCGCCGAGGTGCTTCCAGGAACGGCAAACATGTCCAAGCCGACCGAACACACCGCTGTAAATGCCTCAAGCTTGTCCAGGCTCAGCGCGCCTTTTTGAACAGCCTCAATCATTCCCAAATCTTCGCTTATCGGAATGAATGTTCCGCTTAAGCCGCCGACACTGCTGCTCGCCATCGCTCCGCCTTTTTTTACGGCATCAATTAAAAGAGCAAGGGCAAGCGTCGAACCATGCGCCCCGATTCTTTCAATTCCAAATGCTTCAATCGTTTTTGCAACGGAATCTCCCGGTCTTGTTGTCGGCGCCAGCGAAATATCGGTAACTCCAAAAGGCACATTAATATTTTCGGCAAGCTCCCTTCCGACCAGTTCTCCGGCACGTGTTATTTTGAAAACAGTCCTTTTCACGAGTTCCGAAAGCCCTGTCAAATCACAATCCTTATTTTTTTCAATAACGCTTCTTACAACGCCGGGTCCGCTTATTCCTATGTTGAGGGAAAAATCCGGTTCGCCGATTCCATGGAAGGCGCCCGCCATAAAAGGATTGTCTTCCGGCGCGTTAACAAAAACAACAAATTTTGCGCAACCGATTCCGTTCTTCGTTTTCTTCGAAGTTTTCTTTAGCATTTCGGCAATCAGGTTGACCGCATCGAGATTAAGCCCGGAAACGTTAGAACCCGCATTTATGAAAGAACAAATCCTGTCGGTTCTTGAAAGCACTTCCGGCAACGCCTCGACCAAAACAGCATCCGATTCTGTCATTCCTTTTTGAACGAACGCTCCGAAGCCGCCGATAAAATCAATTCCGGAATCTTTCGCCGCCCTGTCGAGCGTCAACGCCATCTGCAAATATTTCTGCTTTGTGCAATGGGTTTCCATTATCAGGCTTATGGGCGTTACCGAAATGCGCTTATTCACTATCGGAACGCCGTATTTAACCTCGACTTTTTTTGCCTCGGCTATTAACTTTCTGCCGTTCAAAAATATTTTTTTATAAACTTTATTCCTGAACTTTTGGAAATCCGAATCTATACAGCCCTTCAGATTTATTCCGAGCGTTACCGTTCTTATGTCAAGGTTGTCGTGCAGAAACATGCTTGAAGTTTCATAAACCTCTTCCAGTGAAATGGTCAATCCTTAACACCTCAAAAAACAAAAAATAAATTCAAAAATCAAACTCCAAAAAATAAAAAACAACCAATAAACCAATAAAAAAAACCCTACAAAAAATCCCAAAAAAATTCTGCAAAAAATTATTGCTTCAAATGCGATGCATCATTTTGAATATGTTTTCGTGCCTTATGCTCACCATCACATTCATTTTTTTGCCGACCTCTTCAAGCTCTTCCCTTATTTTTTCAAGGCTTTTCTTTGAATCCTTAGCATCAACCACCATCGTCATTACAAAGTAGCCTTCCATAACCTTTTGGTTTATGTCCTCGATATTTATGCCGTTTTTGTACAGGTGATTCGAGATGGTCGCAACTATTCCCTTCTTGTCCTTTCCGATGACGCTTATGAACAGGAGTTCCTTTCCCTTCTTTGCATTTTTCGCACTTTTCATATAAAAGCAAATTAGTGTGGAAAACGTTTTTATATGCTGTGCAGGAAAACTCCGACGCAAATGTCCAAGAAATTGTGTTTTTTATCGAACCCTTTTTTGACATTATTTACTTTGCCTGCGCGTGCACAAATTGGCAATGCTTTTGTTATTTCACCGCCCTTGCCGTGATTTCAGACCTCACAACCGTTTCCTTTCCAAGCCTCAGCCTCTTTAATTTCTTTCTTACTGAAACCCGCCTAAAACCGGCGCCGGAAAACAGCCCTTTGACCTCTTTTTTTATAAAGAAATGCTGGATTATTCCGTTCTTCTTCTGGGGCGTTTTTTCTTCAATTTCTTTCCCGCTTTCCCTCAAATCGCCGGATGAAAAATCCTCAAAAATAACAATTCCATTATCAACGAGAATTCTTCTCATTTCGCTGACGCATTTTTTTCTTTCTTTCAGTTTCATCGCCCCAAGCACATGATGACAAAAAATTATGTCGAAACTTTTGCTTTCAAAGGGCAAATCGGTGCAATCCGCATGCACGATGCTTAAATTTTTTTCTTTCAAAAATTTTTCCGCCGCAATCCTAATTGCAATTTCCGAAAAATCAACAGCAACGACTTTTTTCGGCTTCCTTGCAAGGATTGCCTTCAGGGTTTTTCCGGTCCCGCAGCCCAACTCCAAAACCCTTTTTCCCTCAAGTTTTTCGCCGATTTCTGCGACGCCTCTCCAAACCTCGCCGTGCTTTCTGTAGTATTCGTTCCAGAAAATCCTCTGCGTTTTCTCCATGCTTTCTCAGCCAAAATTTTTATTAAAAATTTCTTCGATCTTTTCGAGGCTTTTTGCCAGCGCAAAGGCGTTTCTTGCTTCGGCCGCACCCTCAAAACCTCTTGCAGTGCCGATGAAATACGGCTTCGCATCATTCACGCCCAATTTGAACCCATTTATCAGTTCCAAAAATCTTTTTCCTTCGACAAAAGTTTCTTTCCTATATTTTACCAGAACATTTGCCCCTTTCAGCAGGGCGCTGGCCTGTCTGAATAGGAACGCGTTTCCGACTGCCGCCCTGCCTATCATTTCGAAGTCGCAGCCCGTTTCTTTTTTCATTTCAAGGACATCTGCGGGAATTGCTATGTTTCCGTTGCCGATTACGGGCATCTTCGTGCTTTTTTTAAGTTCCTTTATTTTTTCCCACTTTGCCTTTTCCGAGTAATCTTCCGTGCCGAGGCGCGGATGCAGGGCGATTGCTAACGCTCCTGCCTTTTCCGCCTCTTCTGCCACTTCAAGAAAGGTTTCTGTTTTGTATCCTAAGCGCATTTTGAGCATCACCGGCTTTTTTGTTTTTGAGCGCATTTCGGAAATTATTTCCCCCACAAGCTTCGGCTTTTCCATTAGCGCAACCCCATACTTTCCCTTTAGCGCTTTTGGAACCGAGCAGCCGCAGTTTAAATCGTAAGCGTCAAAAGTAAAATTTGGTTCATCGCTTTTTTTTCTTTCCCCCATTTTCTCAGCAATTTTTACCGCCTTTCCAAAATCATCCGGATTATTTCCGAAAAGTTGCAGCGCGATCGGCCTCTCCTTCGAATTGGTTTCCATCATTTTGAACGTTTTACCGCTTTTCACCGCAATTGCCTTGGCCGAAATCAGTTCGGTGTAAACCATCGCCGCGCCGTATTCCCTGCAAAGCGTTCTGAACGCGATGTTCGTGTAGTCAGCCATCGGCGCGAGGAAAACTTCCCCGCCCAATTTCAACGAACCGATTCTTTTCATAAGTGAAATTTGGTGCAGAAAAATTAAAAGAGGGCTTATTTGAAAAATTGCCGCTTCAAAGAGCAACCATCACATCTACCGCATAACAGCCCCTTTTGGTTACAATCAATGGATTGATTTCGATTTCTTTTATTTCAGGGTGCGCCAGCGCAAGCAGTGACAGACACTTAATTGTTTTCTTCAACGCCTCAACATCATATTTCTTTTTCGTCCTTGCTCCGCAGAGTATTTGCGTCCCCTTTACTTCCGAAAGCATTTCTTCAACATCATCGTCGGTCAACGGCGCTATTTTTTGGGAGATATCTTTCATTATTTCGACAAATATCCCGCCTAATCCGTATGTAATTACTTTTCCGAATTCCTTTGTCATAGAAGAAATTATGACTTCTTCTCCGTCTTTGACCATTTCCTGTACAACGAAGCGCGGTGCTTTTTTTAATTTTCGCATTTTTTCTTCCATTGCGGTTATTTCTTCGAATAATTCTTCCTTGCTTTTGATGTTTAATTTTACGAGATCAAGGTCAGTGCTGTGCGAAATGCTTGCGATATCGCTCTTCAGAACAACAGGGTACTTAATTTTCGCCTTCTGTTTTTCAAATTCTTTTTTGCCGGAAAAGAAAACGCTTTTTGGGTAAGGTATCCCGAATTCTTTAAGCAGCTCGTAGGATTCCTGCATCGTGAGCTCCTTCTTTCCCGAAAGCATTTTTCTTATTTCCGCCTTTCCCTTCACTTTCAGGGAAAAAATTCTTTTCTTTTTTTTGTTTTCCGTGTAATCCTCAAACCTTGACAGCGCCTTTATTCCCCTTTCGGGCGTTTCAAACTCGACTATGCCGTGCTGCTTCAAATAATTCCGCGGATGATTCACCACTGTCCCGCCGAGGAAAGAACAAATCAACGGTTTGTGATTATTAAGTTCGACAACAATGTCCGCAACCCTTTCCGGATTCGTCATGCTTTGGGGAGTAAGCAAAACGTAAATCACATCTATGTTTCTGTCTTTCTGCAGGACTCTTAACGCTGTTCCATAGTCAATCGGCTTCGCATCCCCTATAAGGTCGAGGGGATTGCGCGCGCTTGGATTGATTTGCTTTACAACTTTGAGTGTTTCCTGCGAAAATTCCGGAAGGGGAAAATTGTGCTTGCCCGCTGAATCCGCAACAATCACTCCTGGGCCGCCCGCGTTCGTCACAACCGCTAATCTGAATTTTTTTATTGATGTAAGCCTTGAAAGCAGCTTTGCCATGTCGAAAAATCCTTCGATTGAATTTATCCTTATCATGTTTGTTTTTCTGCACATCACCGAAAAAATATCGTCGTCTCCGGATATTGCGCCGGTGTGGGAGCTTGCTGCAGCCTGCCCCGCTTTTGTCCTTCCCGCTTTCAGCAAAACGACCGGCTTCTTTCTCGCCAGCCTTGCCGCAGCGCGGATGAATGCCTCATGGTTTTTAACAGACTCCATGTAAACAAAAACGGCTTTTGTTTTTTTGTCTTTTTCAAGGTAAGAAAAATACTGCGATTCTTCAAGGAACGATTTGTTTCCGGTTGAAATGAATTTTGAGAAGCCGATTTTTTCCTGCCTTGCCCAGTCTAGTATTGCGGTGCAGAGCGCGCCGCTTTGTGAAACCAACGCAATCGGCCCTTCCTTCGGAAAGTTTGCCGAGAAAGAGCCGTTAAATCCGTTTTCAGTGTTTATTACCCCTAGTGTGTTCGGTCCGACAATGCACATCCTGTTTTCCTGCGCCGTTTTTCTTATCGCATCTTCGAGTTTCTTTCCCGCTTCGCCGACCTCGCTGAAACCGGCAGAAATTATCACAACGTTCTTTGTTCCCTTTTTCGCGCACTCCTCAATCACCTTTGGAACGAACTGTGCGGGAATGGAAATTATTGCTGCATCAATAGATCCCTTGACTTTTAAAACCGATGAATATGATTTCAATCCTTGTACCTTTTTGTCTTCCAAATTTATCGGATAAATTTTTCCATTAAAGTTCGCTTCGCAAAGATTCTTTATCAGTGCGTAACCGACCTTTCCAGGCTTATTGGAGGCGCCCACAATCGCAACGCTCTTCGGGCAAAATAATTTGTTCAAATCCATTTTTTCACTGCCTTTTTCAACCAACAATAAGCTCTTTTCAGTTTAAATATTTTTGGTGAAGAGAAATTTTGTCTTCCGCTTCAATTTTTTATTGTCCAATTTTTAATTAGTTCTTTTTCTAATTTGGCCATGAATTGTTTGGTTGTGAATTCTTCGCTTGACATTGCCGGAAAAAATATCGTTAAAAAGATGAAAGACAATTTCCGAGGCGAGTTAATTGAAAAAAATTTCAAATTTTTAGAAGTAAGTGATGAAATAATTTTTGCAAAACTCGGCGAAAAAGAGCTTGGGGGAATCGATTTGGTTGTTTTTGCTTCAAAGCACAAATCCGAATCCGGAACGCCGACGCTCTGCTGCCACGCGATTGGAAACTTTGGAAAAGCGGAGTATGGCGGCAGGGGCGGTTTGCTTGTTCCCACGAATGCGAGGGTTTTGGCCAATTACTTGCGGGGCATGCAAAGATTGAATGAAGAAAGGGGGCTTGGTTTCGAGGTTTCAATTGAGGTTACCCATCACGGGCCCTACTTGGAGAAGCCGAGCGTTTTTATCGAAGTCGGAAGCACCGAAAAGGAGTGGTCGAATGAAAAGGCGGTTAAAATTGTTGCGGAAACGATTGCAACACAGACTTTTTCAGAGGGCGAAAACAAAAATTCTGATAAAATTGCAATTGGTTTGGGCGGAACGCATTACGCGCCCGATTTCACAAAACTCGTATTAAGAAAAAATTATTCCCTCGGCCACATCTGCCCATCGCATTATCTTCAGGAATTGAATGAGGAGATGCTGAAGCAGATGGTTGAGAAAAGCGGTGCGGAAGAAGTTGTTTTGGACTGGAGGGGCTTGAAGAGCCACAAGCAGGGCGTTTTTGAAGTTTGCAGCAAAAGCGACCTGCCTGTGAAGCGCGTACAGGATTTGCTTAAAAAATAAAAATTAGTAAAGCACGTCAAAACATTTCTTGCCTTCAATTCCTTCAAGGAAAGCAAAGCGCGCATCAACATACCCCTGAATCTTTTTTACTAATTCAGGAGTCAGATGCTTAAAGCGGCCCTGCATTATCAAATAGCTTTCAACCTGTTTTTTCTCCGCAGGCTTTTGGGTGAACTTCAAAACGCCGTCTTCGATTTCATACAAAGGGAAAACATTTGTTTCAACTGCTTTCCTTGCTATTTCTATCGTTGTAGAGGAATCAATTTTCCATCCCGGAATGCATGGGACATAGACATGCAAAAATGTCGGACCATTAACCTTCAAAGCTTTTTGGACTTTTGCCTTCAAATCAGGAAGATTCGCAACCGAAGCGGAAGCGACATATTTTACTCCGTGAGAAGCTACAATAAAAGGCAACGGTTTTTTCGGCTGCTGCTTTCCGGGAATAATTTTCCCCGCAGGGCTGGTAGTTGTAGCGGCATAAGGAAAGGTTGCTCCGCTCCTTTGAATTCCGGTGTTCATGTAAGCTTCATTGTCAGTTGCTATGTACAAAAATTTTGTTCCCCTTTCTATCGCTCCGCTTAGCGCGCCAAATCCAATATCAAAGCTTGCTCCATCCCCGCCTATTGCAATCACGTTTGTTTCCTTATCTCCCTTCATATTAAGTGCTGCCCTTACTCCCGAAGCAACCGCCGCCGCGTTTTCAAACGCGCAGTGCACCCATGGAACTTTCCATGCGGTTTCTGGATAAGGCGTTGAAACAACTTCCATGCAGCCGGTAGCCATCGCCACAATTGTTTTTTCTCCAGCCGCTTTCATTATGTGCCTCAATGCAAGCGCTTCCCCACAGCCAGCGCACGCCCTGTGTCCGGAAGCGAAAAACTCTTTCTCTTCAAATCCAATTATTGCCATAAAATCAACTCAAACATTTTCAAATTTTCATTTTTTCTTTTTTACCTATTATTTTTACTTTTACTTCAACCAATAACCTTTCTCTCCTTTCATTATTGTTTCAACCGCTGCTCTTAATCTTTTCACATCAATGTCCCTTCCGCCCAATCCTGCAACAAACCCTTCTACTTTTACTTTCTCATCTTTCAGCGCCGCTTTCAAATCAATTGTGAGTGCTCCCTCGTAACCAAGGGATGCGTGCCTGTCAATCACCGCCAAACCCTTCAATTTCTTGCACGCTTGCAAAATTTCGTCTTTCGGAAAGGGCCTGAGACATTTCAATTTTATTAATCCGACCTTCTCCCCTTGCTTTCTCATTTCTTCAACAACAACCCGTGAGGTTCCTACAAGGGTTCCCATTCCGATTAAAGCGTACTCCGCGTTTTTCATTTCAACCAGTTCAACCAGCCCATCTCCATATTTCCTGCCGAACGCTTTTCCAAATTCTTCATTCACTTTCGGAATAACTTTCAGCGCTTCTTGCATCGCCATCTCTTCAGCTTCATGAAACTCGAAAAAACTGTTGGGAAAAGCAACTGCGCCAAATGTTTTCGGATCGGAAGTGTCCAGGAAATTGTGCGGTTTGTAAGGCGGCAAAAAAGCGTCAACTTTTGATTGGCCCTCTATTTGAACCGGCTCGTAAACATGGCTCAGCGCGAACCCGTCAATGCAAACCATTACCGGCAGCGAAACCCTTTCCGTTTCCGCTATTTTGTAAGCCATTATCGTGGTATCGAATGCTTCCTGCGCGCTTTCGCAATACAACTGTATCCATCCCTGGTCCCTCTCGCTTACCGCATCCGAGTGGTCGTTCCAAATATTCAGCGGACCCGAAAGGGTTCTATTTGCAACCGCCATAACTGCTGGAAACCTGCTTGCGGAAATTATTGGCAAAATTTCGTGCATCAACGCCAACCCTTGGGAAGCCGTTGCGGTAAATCCCCTTACCCCTGTCGCATATGCTCCATAGAGCGCGCTTGCCGCGCTGTGCTCGCTTTCCACATGAATCATTTCAGCCTTCATTTCCCCGTTGAAAACGAACTCGCTCAGCCTTTCTGGAACCAATGTGCTCGGAGTTATCGGATACATTGGCAGGACTTTCGGTCTGCACAATTTTACCGCGCATGCAATCGCATCTGCGCCTGAAATCACGACCTTTTCTGCTTTTTCCTTTTCAGCCATCACAATCACTTAAAAACCCATAAAAAAAAATTAATTTTTACTTTTGTTCTACCCCGTGGCTTATCGCTTTCACTGGGCAGAGCTTGTCGCAGATAAGGCAGCCTTTGCAGTAATCGTAATCCACTATGAATGTTCCGTCCGAATCTTTTTTTATCGCCGCATCGGGGCAGTTCGCCCAGCAGATGCCGCACTTTATGCACTTCGCCCTTTCTATAACCGGCTTGTATGTTCTCCAGTTTCCGGTTTTGTATTTCATTGTCGAGCCCGGCTCGGAAATCACTGCACCCTTTGAAAAAACCATCGGGCCAGGGCATGTTTTTGAAATCCCGCTTTGGGCTTGCTCTTTTGTCTTTTGTTTTTTCATTTCATTTTCACTTTTTTTGATTTTGTTTCTTGTTCTTTGCCCCTCTATTTGCTCGCCTCGTAAACTTTCTTTAGTGCGGCAATATTTTTTTCCGCAATGCTTCCTTTGCTTCCTATTTGTTTTTGCACGGCCTTTTCAAGCGCCTGAAGGGAAATTTCTTTTGTGAGCGCAGAAAACGCGCCCAATGCGATTATGTTTACGAACGGCTTTCCTATAATTCCAAGCGCTATTTTTGTGATGTCGACGCAAACAATTTTTGCCTTTGAACTTATCGGAATTTCCTTCGGAAGCCTATTTGAATTAACAATAATCAGTCCGCCATCTTTTACTTTTTCGTCGAAGCATTCCGCCAGAGTCTGGTCTAATATTATTGCGTAATCGGCTTCGTAAACGTGCGAGCGCAAATTAATCGGTTTCTCATCTATTCTGCAGTAGCTTTTTACCGGCGCGCCCATCCTTTCAACTCCGAAGTTTGGAAATGCCTGTGAGTGCTTGCCGTTCTCAAACGCAGCCACTGCAAGAACCTGCGAGCTTGTAACAGCGCCCTGCCCTCCGCGGCCGAGAATAACTATTTGCTTCATCCGAATCAATCGCCCTTTTTCATAATTAGAATAAGGGGGCAAATAAAAACCTTTCTGGGAAACGAAATAATCGACGTTGATTGACGAAACTGTTTGTTTTTTTTCATTTTTTTGAAGTTTTTATCAGTTTAACAAATTTCTCAGCAAGCTTTCCGCTCAAATAATCGCTTGCCTCTTTTTTGAAAGCTGCATCCGTTTCTGCTACCGGTTTGTAAGTCCTTATCATTTCGCCCAAATCTCTCGGCCTTTCTTTCAGCCCTTCGGCGAACAATTGCGTAACCAAATTTACCGTGCCTGGGTCGTTTCTCTTCAATCCGTCAACAAGCTTGGCCTGCCACTGAACCTGATATTTTACCAAATCATGCATGTGGCTTGGTATTGAACTCAAATCTGAAAAAGCCTTAATTCTTTTTTCGGATTCCGCCAAAGTAAACCTAACAGCAGTTTTCTTCAAATCAGCCGGATTTTTCATATCCAATCCTTCTTCAATTATTTTTTTTCTCAAATCTGCTCTTTCGCCCATGAACATTGCTCGTCTAAAACCAATGTACGCCCCATTCGCCTCAAAAAATTTGTCTGCAAAAACAACCGCATCTTTCACAACATTTTTTCCAACCCTATTAAGTTTTGGAAGGGAGCCGTGAGTTCCCATCGCTTCAAGTATCGTCTTTGAAGCGCTTCTTTTGTATCTCTTTTCAAATAAAGGTTTCATGTGTTCCGCTGCAAGAACTTCGTGTGTTTTTCCTCCGGCAGCTGCCTGCGCCATTGAATCCTGCGGGTCCCTTAACCTATCGTGCGCCCAGCCTGTTATTTTTGCATAAGCCTGTTTTTTCTTTCCGCCGCCCATTGCCTTAACATAAATTGCAGAGTATAAAGAAACCCTTTGCACATGCCCCAAGTTGTGCGCGCTTGTAAGTTCTCCGCGTTTCGCCATCTGCCCGAAGGCGGCGCGCATATATCTTTCCATCACGCTCGCCCTTTTGGACCAGCTCGAAAATCTCTGCCCATGCGCGCCCTTTCTTTTAGTTGCCTTAATAGCTTTGATTTTATTCACTTGAAACCCCTTCCATAGATATTCCTGCGCCTATCGGGTATAAACTTTTTGCTTTCCAAGCCGCTTCAACTTTTTTCTTAATTTTCTTGTCAAAACTTATTGCTATGCCGCAGTCGCCGCCGCCCGCTCCAGAGAATTTTCCAGCCGCCCCATTTTGGTCGGCCAAATCTGCAAGCAACGCAAGCTCCTTTGTTTCAAGATTGTTGTTGCTTTTATCACTAAGCTCTTTCAACAACACCCTGTTTTTCTTCAAAAGAGAAATTATTTCTTTTTCGTTCGATTCTTTTATTGCTTTAATCAAATTAACAGTAATTCCTTTTATTCCAGAAATTATTTTGTCATACTCCTCTTTCCTTTCCTTCTTGAAATCATTGAGTTTCAAAATCAATTCTTTTGTTGAAGCGCTATATCCGACAAAGCCGATGCTAAGCAAAAAGTTTTTTGGAAGAGCTATCGGCTCGCCTAAAAAAAGCGGCCAAGCCGAATCGACAACTTTCTTTATCGATGCGCCTTTGCCCAATTCGCCTGTGACCCATTTCATGTCTGGCTTTTGGTAAACAAGCACGCCGCCATAAGTTGAGGCTGCGACATCAAAGCTGCTTCCTATTTTTCCCTGCGCCAAAAAGTGCGCAATGCATCCCAACTTGAATATTTTTTCTTTCGCTTTTTTTGATTCGATTTCTTCACCGTGATAAGCGAACACTGCCGCAACTGTTGCGGCAACTATTGCCGCGCTGCTTCCAAAGCCTACTTTCGCTTTCTTTCCGTCAGAAAGAGTTATTATCGCATCTTCAGAATTAGTTTCAAGTTCGAACATTTTTAGCTTTTTTCCAGAGTCGCGTAAATATTTCAACGCGGCTTCAACCGCTTTCGTAACAAAAAGCAATTTTTCTTTCTGTTCGGGCGCGGCTTCAAGTTTAAGAGCATCGCCAAAAGTAGCTTTGACTTTTTCTATCCCAAAACCTTTTGCAGTAAAACAAATCTCTTCGCTTTCTTTCATTTCCGCAAAAACCTTTCTGTCAATCGCCATCACTAGGCATGGAACTCCGTCCTCCAAAACGCTCCATTCTCCGCTGAGCATTAATTTTCCTGGCGCAGTTATTTTCACAAAATCACCTATGTAATTACCCCGAATAAGTATTTTAAATAAACGCAGGCAATATTCGTATGGACAAAAAGCCGTATGCTGTGTGGGCGTCCTGTTGCGGAAATGCCTTTCTTTTCGGGGAATATGCCGTCTTGCTAGGGAAAAACGCAATAGTTCTTGGGCTTTCCGGACCTTTAACGGCGCATGCTTCTTTTTCAAAAAAAGACGAAATCCTTTCAAAAGAGTTCAAAAAATCGCCTCCTGCGGAATTTGCTTTGAAAAGTTTTAGAGAATTATACGGATATGAAAACAATGTTTCAATTTTAATCGATTCAAAAATACCTGCGGGAAAAGGCTTCGGGTCATCCGATGCCTGTATGGTTTCAACCTTTGCCGCCCTTTCCAAACTATATTCCGCCAAATTGTCAAATAAAAAATTGCTGAAAATATTGTTCGCATTAAAAAGAAGGGAAAAACTTTGCAGTGCGGGGGCGCTTGCCGCGACGATTTATGGGGGGTTAGTTAGAGTTAACAAAAATAAGTGCGCAGCAGTTGAAAAACTGAATAAGCCAACAGATTTTTTATTCACTTATACGCGAAAAAAATCAAAGGGGATGATCGAACCGTTTATGCAAAGGTATGAAAAAAACAAATCTTACAAAAAAATAGTTTCCACAATGGATTCAATAACAAAATCCGCATGGAGGAACAAAAACAATTATCGCGCCCTTGGAGAACTCATGGGCGAATACCAATGTTTGCTTGAAAATATCGGCGTCTCAAATGAACACATATCTAATTTGATTTATGAAAGTCAAAAAGAGGGCGCGATTGGGACAAAAATAAGCGGTGCTGGTGGAGGAGACTGCATAGTTTCGCTCGCGCCGAAAAAACTCGGAAAATTTGAGCATGCGAATGAGACTTATCGCTTTTCATACACGCGCGGATTGAAATAAATAAAAATGGTTACTCCAAAAGTTTTATTTTGGTTGTTTCGGGAAACAACGCAGTAATTTGTCTTGATTTTTCTTCCGTTTGCAAAATCCCCTGCACGCTTATTCTATCCCCCTTTCGTAAAATCGAATGAGTTCTCACAAAACTAAGCACCTTTATTTTCCCAAAATCTTTGCTGTAAATTTCAAACGAGGCGGGCCTTTGCAATATTCCCCCATCATTCGTTATTTTTGCTTCTGTGACTATTTTTTCGAAAGAAGAAAATTTTTGTCTTATTGGTTTTTTTAGGTGGCCGGGGATGAATTCGAAACTAATCGGCATGTTCAGGTAACTTCCTTCAAATATCCACCGCCCTTCATCATAAAAATTTGCCCAAACTTTTGATGACACCCCAGCCCCTGATAAAAGGTTCTCCCAGCTCTTTTTTCTCGCGGGCGTTTCTTTCTCAAAAGAAATTTTTTTAATAATATTCTCTTCAAACAGCCCCCAAATTTTTTTAGAATACAAATGATTCCTCTTTTCTTCATACAAATACAAATCGATATCTGATTCCGAATTTAGACAACCGAGAGAAATTGACCCTCCAAAACCAAAAACTACCTCTTTTGATGTTTTGTCGCGCACCAATTTTGAAAAATCGACCGCCCGATTCTCAAAATCACTCTTCTTTTTTTTCTCAATAATTTTGTTGAAAGACTCATCAGGCTCAAAGAAAGAATAATTTGATTTCTTGAATTGAAAAATATCTTGCCCGAATCCTTCATAAAAAAAATAACTTTTTGCCAAATCTTGGTTGGAAAGCGCCTTTTCAACGGACCCGAGATTTATTTTTAATTTTTCATATTTTTTCCCGTAAATCAACCTATCTCCCTTAGCAGACTTGATATACCTTGGAAATCCAATTATTTCTTTGTTGGAAAAATCCCCAAAGCAAACACAGTAATTGCCCGCATAAACGAAATGGTCCCCAAAACAGATCGGCCTATCCATTCATATCAACTTTTTTATTTCCGTAACAGAATCAAAAACATGCCGTGCTTTCGCTTTTTTTAGGTTTGACTTTGAAGCGACTCCTGTAAGAACTCCTATTGGGACAATGCCTGCTGTAAGCGCCGCCCCGATTCCGGCCACGCTATCCTCTATCATAATTACATCCTTCGGTAATACACCAAATTTTTCTATGACAAACTGTAATTTTGCCGGTGAAGGCTTTTCCGGAAGCCCGCACGAATCATCAACAATAATATCAAAATATTTTTTCAAACTATATTTCTCAAGAAGGTAATTTGCCTGCACAGGATTTGCGTTTGAAACAATCGCAAGTTTGATTCCTTTTTTTCTTGCACGCCGCAAAAGAACTTCCACCCCCGGAACAAGCTTTTGCATATTTGCTAAATATGCTGGATTTCTGCGCATTTCTTTGTAAGCCTGCAAAACATTTTCAGCAAGTTCTTCTTTGTAAGGGGTTTTGTTCAGCTCGAATAGTTTTCTCACAAAATTTTTGCCAGAATGGTATTCCGGACGTGAACGCAAATGATACTTTGGCTCTATTTTATACTTCAGTTTTATGCCATGCTTTTCGAAAGCTTTTTCGAAAAGGGCGGCTTGCCTTTTCTTGTGGAGAATAAGCACTCCTTCTAAATCAAAAATAATTGCTTTGACCAGAAATCCACCCGAGAAAAATTAAAAATTTAATTAATTGGGCAAAGTTTTTTCCCGCCCAATCTTTTTTAGAACAAATGCCCTTTTACTTCTCTCGGCCCCAATCCAGGTTTGCATTCAATTATTTCATGCACGCCTTCCAATTTCTTGATTTCTTCTTTTATTTTAGGCACGTCTTTTTCGAGGCAAATTATTTTTACCTGCGGCCCGCCGTCGAGAGTAAAATAACATTTTACCCCTTCGTCCTGCAGTTCAAGAACTCTGTGCATTACTTCCAATGACCCGGGCGCCCAATAAATTATCGGGGGCAAAGTTGTCATTGCGCATGCATGCATTAATATGCAGTTGTGCTGCGCCAGCTCTCCGAGCGCTACAAAATCTTTTTTCTTAATTAGTTCCACCATTTTTTGCGCGTCTATTTCAGCGTGCTCGTACCATTGCTTGAAAATTGGCGAAGTCTTTACGCTTTGAGCCATTCCCGCCCTGCTTTTAATTTTTTTAGCTTTTTTTGAAATAACACACCCGAGTATCCTGAATTCCGGCCAGAATTCTTTTGGCGCGATTTGCTCGGCGAAAGAATCTTCCCCGTCGGCTCTTTCTCCTTTATGCCATATCGCAAATCCGTCTATCAGGCTTCTGCTTGCGCTTCCCGATCCCATTCTGGAGATTTTACTTAATTCTTCAACACTTAAATTTAGCCCTGCCGCTTTTGCCGCCCCAAAAGTTAATGCTGCCAAGCCGGAAGCGGACGAAGCAAATCCCGCTGCCGTTGGAAAATCATTTTTTGAAACAACTTTTGCTTTCAAGTTCATTTTTGCTTTTTTTCTTATAATATCCAACTGCTCCTTTACTTCTTTGTATTCATCGGTTTCTTCGGCGCATTCTTTTCCGTCTAAAATAAAGATGTCCTTTTTGTATTGTTTGTCAAAATCTACGGTGGTCGTAGTTTCAAGCCCTTCTAATGTCACGCTTGTACTGCTGTTCCAGGGTGTTTTGAGCGCAGCGTCCTTTTTCCCCCAGTATTTTGTTAGTGCAATATTTGCATTTGCTTTTACTGTTACTTTCATTTAATCACCTTTAAAAATAATTTCACAAACCCTATCCGATCACTGTTTTTGTCGCAGCATATCCCTTCGCTTCAATTGCTTTTGCAACTTTTTCCTGAAGTTCTTTTCCGGGCGTAAGCGCTATCATCATCCCGCCTCTCCCAGTGCCGGTTAACTTTGCCCCAAGCGCTCCCGCGCTTCGTGCGGCCTCAACCAATTCGTCAAGTTCTTTGCACGAAACGGTTATTTTTTGCAATAACTCGTGGTTTTTGTTCATCAGTTCGCCGAGTTTCTTTAAATCGTAATTTTGCAAAGCTTTTTTCGCTTCTTCTTCCAGCGCAACATATTCGTCAAATATTTTTTGCACTTCGCTTGGATTTGAATCCTTTAATTTTTTAACATCGCCGACAACTTCTTTTGTGAGCGCGGTTTTTCCCGAATTGCCCAAAACAATTTCAACGGGCTTTTTTATTTTCACTACCCCTATTTTGTTTGCTCCGCCGGTTATATTTTTTTTAAATAACAAAAATCCTCCGTAAACCGCCGCAGTGTTGTCTATTCCGCTTGGCGTTCCGCTTCCTGCCGTTTCGCCTTCAAAAGCGGCTTTGTTTATTTGTTCATCGTTCCAGCCGAGTTTGTATTCTTCATTAATTGCCCTTGCTATTGCAGCCGCGCATGCCGCGCTTGCTCCAACACCTGATGCGCAATACAAATCGCCTCCAAGCGTAATTTGTAATTTGTCTTTGACTTGCATATAATCTAAAACTCTTGAAATTAGCGCAACATATTCCCCGGTTTTTTCTTCCTTGTATCCGGGAGTTGCCGGGCGGTTATCAATTAATTCATACCCTTTCCCGCTGGAAATTATTTCTACTTCCGCAGTAGTTATTTGACCCAAAGCGCACGGAATTCCTTCTAAACCGTATACAACAAAGTGCTCTCCGAACAGAATTGTTTTCCCAAAACCTTTGCCTTTGCCAACCATCAAACCGCCTGTAAAAACTGTATTTAGAAAAGAATTTAAACCAATAAAAATGTTCATTTTTTCTTCATTATTATCATCCAATTAACATTGCCTGTATCTAAGGCGCCCGGTTTTGCAAGAGGAAATACCGGGCGCTCTGTTTCGAATCCTTGTGCAACCGCCGCACGGTACATTGCGCTTGGTGTTCGATAAGCTCTGTTTCGGAATGCCAGCGGACCGGCAACTTTTCTTTTACCAATTTTTCTTCGTTCATTCTCCGCCCATGCAGTGTTTTCTTCAAGCCACTTGAATGAATTAAATTTTCTTGATACATTTACATCTTTAATAAATTTGTTAATTACTGTTTCCGGGTACCCGAAAGCATTTGTCAGCCAAAAATTCATGAATGAAACATAAGCGTCGTAATGTGATACCATCCTTCCTTCCGGAGAGAAACCTATGGGCACTTTTTTTAATGCTGCAGATCTTACTGTCGGCCGCATTGATTCTGCGCTCCCCCAATCCCAATTAACAAACACCCCGTCTTTCTTTAGCAGTGATTTTATACTTCTCAAATAGGGTTTCAAATCGGTCGCAAAATTTATTGTTGCTGCCCCGGCTGTTATCGCATCAACATTGCCGACAAGTTGTTTAAATTGATTTAAAAAAAGTTTTTGCTTTGACTCGTGCAATGGCCTCTTCATTTCGCCTAATGAAACTGCCGCACTGTAAAAACTTGCAGGAATAAGTTTGATGTTTTGTCTTGGGACCCCGAGCGCTACCAGCGCCGGGATTGCATGTTCGCGCACTGTTTTTCCTGCGACATCAACCAACACCACATTCAATAATTGCCTTTGTTCCATAGGGAGCTTGTTCACAACCGCATTCACAGTGCCTCCTGAGAAGGTGCCTATGTCAAGAATAGTTCTTGGTTTTATTGCTTTGCCAAATATTGACGCAATTATTTCTCCTGTTTTGTCATTCATTGCGTTTGGTTTTCCCTTGCCTGAACGCACAATTTTATCAATATAATTCTTTGGAGCTTTTATCCAAAATTTGCCGCCTTTTATTCCTCTTTCTCTTACCGCTGCTTTTACTGCCTGCTCCAACTCCTTAGCTAATTCAGGATTTTTTGCAACAAGCTTCGCAACCCCTGGTTGTTTTAGAACCTCTGCTTTAATTTGATCCATTTTTACAAATCTAAATACTCTCTCAGCCGGAAGTTTGGATAATTCATGAAACATCTGATATTGAGGATATGCTGCCATCGGGCCGCCCCTTGAATGGGGGTGAAAAATTTGTTGAATTGATTTAGGAGTTTCACGAGAAAGAGGCTTTTTTGTTCGAGCACCCAGTGCGCCAACAACCGCGCCGCGAAATTTTGCCCTTGTTCTGGCATTAATCCTCATAATAAGGATTGCGCACTGCGCGTATTTATTTCTTTCTGTTCAGATTTGAAATTCTCTAAATTCTAAATTTCCATGGCACTAAAATTTTGGAACACTTTTTAATTCATTTTTTGCGTCTTTCTATGATATGGTCGGTGAACCTGCCACCGCGCCAGATGTGATTTGTTGTTTTGTATCCCCAGTCATCTCCAAGCAAGTAATTTACCTTAAAACGCATAAAGGTTGCATCGAGCTTTTCCGGACTCACTTCCCCTTTAAGGTTTGGAAAAGCATTTGTGTGGAACCGATAAACCACTTTGTTTTTTGTTACCATTGGAAAGCTTACTTTTAGCCCGACGCTTTCATCCCGGGCTTTCAAAACTTTTGCAAAGTCTTTTGTGCTTCCTTTTTCAAATCCCATTGAGTCATACGCGGACTTTAAGCCGCGTTCCATTATTTGTGTAAAAACCTCCAAGGCTTTTTCTTCTCCGAATTCTTCCTTTAAAATTTTGAACAAATTTGTGTACAAAGTAAAAAAGGCAGTATTGTATTTTTCCAAATTAGCACCTCAAAAACTAAAACTTCGGCACAAACTTCGTTCCGTAATGTATTGCTCCCTTCTCTCCGCTTGAATAGAATTTCCTGAAAACCGCTTCAACATCCGTTCCGATTTTCAAATCTGAGTATTTGCAGTCAACTACTTGCGCCTCAATCCTCGCCCCCTCCGCCAAATCGATTACTGCGACACAATAAGGCGCCTTTGATTCGAATGCTTCTGGCGCTCCGTGAATTTGCGTGAACGCAGCTATTTTTCCTTTTCCTGAAAGTTCAATTTCATCAAATTCAATGCTGCCGCACGGGCACAACCCTTTCTTTTCAAAGTAAACTTTTTTGCACACCCTGCATTTGTATCCCTTCAGCTTGTACCTGTCATTGTATCCGCGCCATCTCAATATTGGGCTTTCTCTGAACATTTTTATTTCACCTTTTTGAAAACATGAACACAAACAGTCGCACCGCTTCCGCCGACATTGTGCGTAACCCCTATCCCCGCTCCTTTTACTTGCCTTTCCTTCGCTTCGCCTCTCAATTGTTGAACTGCTTCAACAGCCTGCTTCACACCTGTTGCGCCGATAGGATGACCGCATGCTTTTAATCCGCCCGAAGTGTTTATCGGCATATCTCCGTCGAAGTAAGTCTGCTTTGAATCGTAAAGTTTTCCCGCTTCTCCTTCTTTTGCCAAACCCAATCCTTCAACCGCCAAAATTTCCGCGATTGAAAAGCAATCGTGCACTTCCGCAAAATCAACTTCTTTTGGGGTTATTCCCGCCTGATTGAAAGCCTTTTCTCTTGCAACAAATGAAGCGTCAATCCTCGTGAGCGATTTTCTGCGTGCCAATGAAAGTGAATCGTTCGCCAATCCCGAGCCTGTAATGTAAACTTCCACCCCTGCTTTTTTTGCGATTTCTTCCGAAACAAGAATCACCGATGCTGCGCCGTCTGTTATCGGAGAACAATCAAACAATGTGAGCGGGTCCGCCACCATCGGCGAATTAATCACCGTGTCAACTGTAATTTCGTTTTGGTACTGTGCGTATGGATTTCGCGCGCCGTGGAAGTGGCTTTTCACTGAAACCTTTGCGAGCGTTTCTCTTTTCAATTTGTATTTGTGCATGTAAGCGTTCGCAAGCAGAGCGTAAAGCCCGGGAAAAGTCAGTCCGTTAAATCCTTCTAATTCTTCGTCCCCCGCGCCCATCAATGCAGTTGTAACTTGTTCTGTTGAAACGTCGGTCATTTTTTCTACGCCCGAAACCATCGCAACTCTTGCTTCGCCTGAAGTGATTGCGTGAACCCCCTGTCTCAATGCAAGCGAACCTGAAGCGCATGCTCCCTCAACTCGAATGCTCGGCTTGTCAAGATTCAGATTTTCCGCAGCCATCGCCCCGATGTGCAGTTGCCCTGAAAGCGAATCGCCGCACATGTTTCCCGTGAAAAGCGTGTCAATTTGTTTCGCATCAATTTTCGCATCGTTGAGCGCGCGCAGTTGTGCATCAAGCAGCAATTCGCGCAGGCCCTGGTCCCAGCGCTCGCCGAATTTCGTAATTCCTATTCCCAAAACGCCTACTTTCATTTTTTATCACTTTGGCCTTTAGTTTTTGAAAAATTTACGACTGAAATTAATGCATAAACAATTGAGAACAAAATAATGTAAAATGAATAATACTGTATGACATTGAAAAACGTGGCACACCAACAATGACAACTTGGATTCAGCAATAAAAAGGCATAATTATTTTCTGGATTACACACGCCAAAAAGACTGTTGTCACACATGCATATTGTAAAAAAGTCGATAATTGCAAAAATTATTGGTAGCGCCAAAGAAAGAAGAATTTTATTCTTTGTAGGCCTAAGGAATTTCTTAAAGTCCATAAAAATCACTTACTTGTGGATTTCCTCCATGTGCTTCAAATATTGTGCGTAACCCAAATATTCTTTTCTCGCAATGTATTCGCTCACTTTTCTCGCTTCTTTCTGTACCAGCAAAATCTTGTTTGTCGTTGTGAAAATGAATGAGTCGCTTCCTGCACCCGAACCGTAGCTTGTCACCAATATTTTTTGCTCGGGTTTTGCAACATCAAGCACCGCTGCTAATCCCAACAACGAGCTTCCAGAATATGTGTTGCCTATTTTTTTTACCACGAGACCTACTTCTATCTGCTTTGGCGTTGCGCCCAAAATCTTTGCCGCGCGTTCAGGAAATTTTGCGTTCGGCATGTGCAAAACTATATGGTCAAAATCAGAAATCTTTGCTCCGCTCTTTTTTAGGATAAGATTTGTTGCGCCAAGAACGTGTTTGAAGTAAGCCGGTTCTCCGGTAAATCTGCCTGCGTGCGCCGGATAGGGTTGTAATGCCCTTCTCCAAAAATCGGGCGTGTCCGAAGTGAAAGAAGCCGTAAAATCGAGCGTTGCCACTGAACCATTTTTCGGCCCGATTATGAAAGCCGCTCCGCCTGCTGCCGCCGAGTATTCCAAAGCATTTCCCGGTTCCGCTTGTGAAGTATCCGCGCCAACGCCTAATCCGTATTTTATCATTCCCGAATCAACCATTCCGGCGTTGATTTGTATTGTGCCGCTTCCCGCCTTGCATGCGAATTCTGTGTCAAGCGCAGTGTATTCGTTTCCAATGTCAAGTGCTTCGCCCACAATTGACGCTGTCGGCTTAACGGCATAAGGGTGGCTTTCCGAGCCGACATAAACCGCCCCTATTTCTTTTGGGTTTATTCCTGCGCGTTTCAACGCGTCGCGCGACGCATGAACGGCAATTGTTGCCGCATCTTCGTCTTTCCCTGGAACGCTTTTCTCCGTAAGCCCCAAGCCGTCGATTATCGCTTTCAGGTTCTGCCCCTGAACCGCCGCGATTTCTTCAACAGTTATTCTGTACTTCGGAATGTACGAACCCCAACCAACTATTCCCGCCATAAAAAAACCTTTAACAAACTTAATCTGCAAATATTTAATTACTTTTGCAATTAATTTTCTCCTCTTCAATTTTCAACAATTAAATTACTTTTTCCCTTTCCTTAATTTTTTAACTACTTTTTTCTTTCCCTCAATTCTTTAAGTATTTGACTTGCTTTCGCCGAATTAACTTCCTTTGCTTCAACCATTTTCTCAGAAACAACTTCAATTTCTTTTCCTTTCGCCCCGGCCATTATTGCAACATTTTTTGAGTGCAATCGCATGTGCCCGCGCTGGATTCCTTCCGTTGCAAGCGCTCTGAGCGCGGCAAAGTTTTGCGCCAATCCAACTGCCGCAATGATGCGCGCCAGCTCTTGCGCCGTTTTCACGCCCAAAATTTTGAGCGAAAGCTGAGCCATTGGATGCGTTTTTGTTGCGCCGCCGATCAATCCTGTTGCGATAGGCAATTCTATTTCGCCGACCAAGTCCCCGTTTTTGTTTTTATAAAATTTTGTGAGCGGACCGTATTCTTTTTTGTATGCGGCAAAAGAATGCGCGCCGGATTCAATTGCCCTGAAATCATTTCCCGTCGCAATTACAACCGCATCTATGCCATTCATTATTCCCTTGTTGCTGGTCGTTGCCCTCAGCTGGCTCGCCTTCGCGAACTCATGCGCGTCAAGAATCGCTTCAACAACTTCTTCCCCTTTCATCTGCCCTTTCGTGCTTTCTTCGAGCATTTTTTTTGCCCAAACTGCTTTTGCTCTCGCCTTCCTGTGGAGCGCGAGGTTTGAAATTATTCTCAATCTTACCTGTCCGCCGGAAATTTCTTCAATTCGCGGAGCCATCTTTTCAAGCATTGTGTTAACCGCATTTGCCCCCATCGCATCTCTTACATCAACGAGCAGTTGTAGCGCAACCATTTTTCCCCTTTCGGTCGGCAAAACAACGCCCAACAATTTTCTCGGTCCGCCGCCTGAGTTGAGGAGCGTTACATCTGCGCCTCGTGCGATTTCGAGAAGTTCCTTCTTTTTTGCAAGTATTTTTTTTACAGCCGCATTCGGGTTTTTGCATTTCACTATTTGTATCTGCCCGATCATTATCGGCTCGTCCGCGGAAGTTTCAAAGCCTGAAGAGAGCCTTGCGGCGTTGCTTGCCGCGGCGACAACGCTCGGCTCTTCAATCGCAAAAGGAATAATTATTTCTTTTCCGTCAATTACAAAATTGGTTGCAACTCCGTAGGGGAAGGGAAAAGTTCCGACAACATTCTCTATCATTCTGTTTGCGATTTCAAGTGAAAGTGAACCTTCTTTTTGAAGCAGCGCTTTTTCTTCAGGCGAAAGCGAAAATTCTTCCGTAACTATTTGCTGCCTTTCCGCAACGCTTTTCTTGTAAAATTCCCTGAACTTTTCCTTGTTCATAAAAATCATTTCAAAATTTTCGTGCAAAAATTTTAAATTATAAATCAAATTATAAAAATTTTAACTTTTAAATTACAAAATGCAAAACCCTTAACTTATTTATAGATCATATGTCCGCATTCGACTGGTCTATTTCTTGAATCGTTCTCGCTATTTCATCAAACTTCTTTTTCTGTTCCTCTGTCCGCTTCTCTTCTTTATTTTTTGGATTTTTCTCCAAATATTCGATTATCGCTTTCGCCGCGCCCGTTCCTGTTGCAACGGCTTCTATTACTGTTTTCGGCCCGTGAATGCAGTCACCCGCGGCAAAAACATTCGGGATTGCCGTTTGATAAGTTTCATTTACCTTTATGCAGCCATCGGCGCGCGTTCTTAATGATTGCTTAAATGAATCCGTATCGTGCTCCTGGCCAACTGCGACAATAACTAAATTCGCATCAAGCGCACATTCCCCCTGCCCGGTCGAATACCAAACTTTTTTCACTGCTCTCCCTTCTGTGTTTCCGTTTCCGCCGCTATTTCCACTGCCGCCCCCATTTCCGCCGCCACTTCCATTTGCACCCTCAAACCTTAATATCCCTGCCCCAAAAATAAATTTTACCCCTTCTTCCCCAGCTTCAATATAATCTTTTTCCGCAACCCTTCCAATTGATTCTTCTTTTGATTCCTTTGTGATGCACGTTACCTCCCCGCCGATTCTGATTGCGCTTCTTGCAGCATCAATTCCAACATAGCCCGCACCAACCACGACAATTTTGTCTCCCTTTTTTACGGGCGCGATTTCGCTCTGGTTCAAATTAACCAAAAATTTCATTGCTGAAAAGATTCCTTTTAAATCCGAACCCGGAACTTTTAACTCCCTCGATTTTCCTACCCCCGTTCCGATGAATATTGCATCATATTTTTTTGAAATTTCTTCCAAAGATTTTTCGCTGATTTTTGAATTTGGCTCAAAGTCGACGCCGAGTTCCTGCAAATATTTTAATTCGCTTGTAACAACCACTTTCGGCAGCCTGAATTCGGGAACGCCGTATTTTATTATTCCGCCCATCGCGTGGGTGCTTTCGAAAACAGTTGCGTTCAATCCTGCGAGCGCTACATGTGCGGCGGCGGTAAGACCGCTCGGCCCGGAACCTATTATTGCAACTCTTTTTCCGTTCGCCTTTTTGTGTTTCGGTTTCGGCGCGTTGTCTCCTATGTATCGCTCAATCCCGCCTATGCAAACGGGGCCATCTTTTTTTGCCAGAACGCACGCTGCCTCGCACTGCTTTTCGTGCTGGCATATCCTCCCGCAAATGCTCGGGAAAAAATTTCTTTCTCTTATTATTTTGGCCGAATCGCCCATTCTTCCTTCCCTGAATTCTCTTATGAACCCCGGAATATTCACTCTTGCCGGGCACCCTTCAACGCAGGAAGGTTTTTTGCATTGCAAGCATCTTGATGCTTCTTCGAGCGCCTGCGCTTCATTGTAACCTATTTCAACTTCATTAAAAGTTGTTTTTCTTTCCTCAAGCGGAAGCAACGGTACCTTCATGAAACCCACACAGTTTTTTTAGCAAAAAAGCCAACTCTAACTAATGGGAAGAGTGAACTATAAAAACCTTTCCAACAAACGAACCCGACTTCGTTGATTGACGAGTTAATTTGGCTTAATTAGATGCATTAATATTCAACCCATGAATCTAATGCTGCAACTGCCTCTTTCGGATTTTTCTTCCAGAGTCTTCTGAAGTCGCGTTCGTACTCAGGCGCATTCCTAAATCTTCTTCTTACAAATCTGAGGTGCTTTTGAAACTGAGGATTAACGGCGCTTTGCTTCAACCTGCTCGCTTTTACTGTAGGGCGATTCGTTTTTCGTTTCTGACCAACACCAACTTTTATTTTCAATCTCATCACCGCTTGGAATAATATAATCTGGGCAGTTGAACTTCTTAAATTTATTGCTTCAACCAATCGTGCAATTTTCCCGTAACAACATACGGCAACGCTTTTAATTCAGAAATACTTTTCGCGCCCAAAAGGAATGAAGTTATTTCCAGTTCATTAATTAAATTTGAAAGCAAGGCTTCAACTCCTTTCGCGCCGCCGTCCTGCTGCGCTTTCAAAGCGGGAAGCGCCAATCCAGCCATGTCGGCGCCGAGAACAATCGCCTTCGCTGCATCAATTCCGTTTCTAATTCCGCCAGAACCGATTATTTTTTTGCCCGAAGATTGCAAAGCATTTCGCGTTTCGATTATTGAAACCGCTGTTGGAATTCCAAATTCGCCAAACGCCGAGCCGAAGCCTTTCTTGTGCCTCAGCGAATCGACTGTTGTCCATGAAGTGCCGCCCGCGCCCTGCACATCGATTGCAGAAATTTTTGTTTCTTTCAGCATTGATGCGACTTCAAAACTGATTCCGTGCCCGACTTCCTTAACATAAACCGGCTTTCCCAAACGCGCCGAGATTTCATCAATTTTTGAAACCAGCCCCGAAAAATCCACATTTCCTTCGGGCTGAACGGCTTCCTGCGCGGCATTGACATGAATTGCCAAAGCATCGGCTTCAATTGCATCAAGAGCTTCTCCGATTTGCTCGACAGAAAATTCCTTCAATTGAACCGCGCCGATATTTCCCGCCAAAAAAATGTCCGGCGCGCAATCCCTTACAAAATAAGTTTCCGCCACGCTCGGATGCTCAAGCATCGCGCGCATGCTTCCCAAACCCATTCCGATTCCAAGCGACTGGCACGCAACTGCAATATCTCGGTTGATTTTTTTTGAAGCTGACGCTCCGCCTGTAATGGCTGAAACCACTATTGGAAAAGAAAAGTTTTTCCCCAAAAACTGCGTTGAAAGATTTACATTGTCCAAAGAAATTTCCGGCAGCGCTTTGTAACCCAATTCGACGCATTCGAGCAAAGTGGTTTTCTCTTTGAAGGAAACGTCCTTTGAAGCGCATATCTTCAAATGATCTAATTTCCTTTTCGAAGTTACTGAAGCCATCAAAAACACCTTTTCAAATCAAAAATTTCAACAAACAAACCATTTCACTTTAATTTTTCTTTACGCTATTGAACCATTAAATTTTTCTTTCAATCAAATATTCGGCAAACTTTTTCAGAACTGTTTTTGCGTTGCTTTCTTTCAGCACCTTGTCTGCGTCCTTCCATGCGCCGAGAACCAATTTTTCAGCCACCTTCTTTGAATATTGGATTCCATCATATTTATTGATTATGTCAAGCGCTTCCTGTATTTCGGATTCGTGAATTGTGTGGGAATCAAGAATTTTTATCAACCTTTCTCTGTCTTCCTTTGAAGCTTTTTCAAGAGTCCTTATCACAATCAACGTTCTTTTTCCCTCGTAAATGTCGCCGCCGATTGAACCTTTCTTTTTCTTGAATTCCTGCCCAATCAATTCCAAAATATCGTCCTGTATCTGAAAGCCGACACCGATTATTTGTCCATATTTTCTAAGCGCATCTGATTGTTTTTTTGGCGCATTGCCCATTATCGCACCCAGTTGCGCAGCGACTCCTGCAAGCACCCCTGTCTTTCCAAGGCACATTTGCAAATATTGCTTTTCTGAAGGCAAAAAATTGCCCCTGTGCCACATTATGTCAAGGGCCTGGCCAGAGTTAACCCGAAGCATTTCCTGCAAATAAAGTTCGTATATCTGCTTTTGTTGCTTTTCAGAAAGCTTAAACCGATTGGCATAAATTGGGGCCATTGGCCAGTAGTACATCAAGTTTCCGGCATCAATTGCAACATCAATACCAAAAAGTTTGTGAGTGCATAGTTTCCCCCTTCTTGCCACAGAATCATCTTCTATATCATCAATCATCAAAGTGCCGTTATGTATTAATTCAACTATTGGCGCGACTTTCAAGCCGGCCCCCCATTTTCCCCCAACAGCCTCACAACAAATACACGCCAACACTGGGCGCCATCTTTTCCCTCCGCGGTCAAGCAGATCCCAAATCGGCTCATTTACCACTTTTGTGTATGCCTCCAAATCCCACTCAAACCCAGTTTTTCCAAGCGCACCCTCTACCCATTTCTTAGTCGCTTTTCTCGGAATATATTTTTCCATTTCTTTGTCAATTATTTTTCCTTTCGACGCAAGAAATTCTCTTATCGGCATTCCCGCCTCTTTTTTTGAAATCATTTAACCGCCCGTAAAAAAACTGCAATAACCGCAATAGAATAGAAACTAATTCGTTAAAAAGCATTTGGAAATGACCATCTCACCGGCACGGGAGTTCTAACTGTATTTAAATAGTTTTTGTACCACATTGTGTTACATGGAATATGTGAGTTTCAGGCTGGAAAAAAATGTGCTCAGGCAGATTGACAGGGGAATGAAGGAATCGCATTACAGCACAAAATCCGATTTTTTGAGGGATGCGGTGCGCGAGAAATTGAAGAAGCTTGAAAAGGAGAAAGCCGAGCAGAAAGCGTGGGAAGCATTATTTGCAATGAGGGGAAAATTTAAGGGGCTTGGGAAGGCGCAAACCGAAGAGGAATGGCAAGAGTTGCGGGAAAAGGCTGGCGAAGAATTCATGGAATATGCAAAGAAACAGTTTGCATCCGGAAAAAAATATGTTTAATCAATACGCCACACTGTGCCATCAACCTAATCAAAAACTACTTCTTCGGGCTTTTTTGCGTCGGCAATGTCAAAGAGCTTTTCGAAATGCGCACCCCTCGTAACCACAACCGCCTTGTTGTCCCTTGCCAGTATTGCGTGAATTGCGTCATTAAAAGGAACTTGCGAAAACCCTTCTTCCTGAATGTTTTCCGAACCGCCCTCCGGTTCAGAAGGAAATTGATTCTCTGGGGGGCATGACCAATCAGGGACAATATTTTGGTATTAAAAAGTAGATTGAACAAAAAAATATTAATGGTTCGAATAAAATTTTTGTTCAGAAGGGAACCGAAAGCGTACTCAAAAAAGAAGCGAAGCTCCAAACTGCCAAAAATTAGGCATATCTACTGGGACATTACATACAAATGCAAACTCAATTGCGAGTATTGCTACGCGAAGCCTTCGAGACCGCTAAGCAAAGAACTGGATACCGCAGAGATAAAAAAGGTTATTGACTATCTTGCCGCAAACAATATACTCGCAATAACATTCACTGGGGGGGATCCATTAGAACGGAAGGATATTTTTGAAATATTAAGCTATGCCCTCCAAAAAAAGATTCACACTTCAATCATATCAAACGGGCTATTCCCGGAAAAAATTGAAGCTCTGGCAAATGCCGGCGTGAAAAGGATTCAAATAAATCTGGAATCCGACAATATGAAAAAACACGACAAAATAAAGGGCACAAGAGCTTTTGACAAAGCCATTCAAAGCATTAATCTCGCAATAAAACTCGGGATAAGAACGAGCATCTGCACAACAATTATGAGAAAAAACTACAAAGAAATCCCCGGCATCTTCAATCTCGCATTTAATTTGGGAGCGGATGAATTTAGGTTAATGCGGCTTAT
This sequence comes from Candidatus Iainarchaeum sp., assembly GCA_026397015.1. Lineage (GTDB taxonomy): Archaea > Iainarchaeota > Iainarchaeia > Iainarchaeales > JAAZKV01 > JAPLVR01. The sequence goes on along the minus strand of JAPLVR010000004.1, from coordinate 23,400 downwards.
GCCATGCGGAATGGCGCATGAAAAGTACGAAGAAATATCCATAACATACTTTGAATACCAAAAATTATTTGAAACCTTAACCCGCCGGTATATGCGCCTGAAAAAACCGGTTTTAATAGATGTGGAAGAACCATATTATCTTATCGAGAACTTAATCGGAACAAAGGCGGAAAAATACATTTATTACCGAAGCTGCCTTCAGGGCGAAGCAACATGCTCCTTGACAGCCGACGGGAAAATAATCCCTTGCATAATCGGAAATTATTCCGAGTTTATCGCAGGCGACATAAGAAAAGACGACTTACTTGAAGTGTTGGAAAAATCCCCCATATTTAATTGCTTCAGGAATGTTAAATCATTAAGCGTCTGCAATTCGTGCAAGTACGGAGGGGTGTGCAAGGGCGGCTGCAGGTGCGCAGCATTTGGCCATTATGGAAAAATAAATGCTCCAGACCCGATATGCCCCAAAGCAGGCGAGTTTGAAAGTGAATAACGTGAACAAAAAGGCAGAATATTGTTCTTCATGCGGCCTGTGCAATAACTACGAACCCGATGATTTAACGAAAATATGCCCGCGAATAAAACCTGTCAAAAGGAACAAAAAACTGTCAGGGCATTATGCAAGCCTGATTCTGACAAAAGGGAAATGTGAAGGGTCATATTCTGGCTCGGTGATTTCTGTTTTAACGGCGGCATCGGATTCTGGGCTGATTGGTGGCGTTCTGGGCGTGGGAAGGGAGAAATAGCCTTCAGCCAAAGCCGAGATATGTAAAAACTGCAAAGGAAATACAAGAATTGGCTGGAATGAGGCACACAGTTTCATCACACTTATCAATATTGAACAAGATTCCGACTATTTACACAGAATTGACTTCTTACACAAGCCCCGTGCCGGTGAAAGAAATAAATATTAGATTTGAAGTTGCTTCTCAAATTTTTCTTCCAATTTTTGCAGAAATTCTCCCAGCTTTTCCTCGGGAACTTTCGCGCCTGCTGCAATCCTGTGCCCGCCGCCCTCAACGCCCGGAATCTCTTTTTCAATATCTTTCAATGCCTGCCCGATGTTCAGCCCGCGCCTAACGAGATAACTCGTGCCTCTGCCCGAAACCTTTACCGTTCCATCGCCGTTGCGCGCCAGCGCGATTATCGGTTTATTTTCCTGAATGAAAGAACCGTAAAGCATTCCCGCGACTATTCCGACAAGAGAATCCTGTATTTCTGTTCCCGCATCAAAAAAATAATACGATTTTCTTTCTTGAATTCCGTGCTCATGAACGAATTCAATTCCTTTGCGGAGCGCGGTGCTGTGCTCCCTCATCAGCAAAAGAGCTTTATCATATTCCTCGCCCCTGTCGCCAAGGCAAACGGCGAGGGCAACTTCCGGTTTTGCGTGCCGCCCGCATGCATTCAGAAGTGTTGCAAATTCTTTCGCGTCGCGGAGCGGGCTTTTTCTTTCCTCATTAAGAAGAGTATAAACTTCTCCGATTAATTCCTTTATTTTCCATTCCGGAACCTTCGCATCAAAAAGCAAATTTATCAGGGCGGAGGAGAGCCTCTTTTTCTCCACCTCCTTTAAGTCCTCGTAACTCAGCCATTCACCCCTCCCTTCTCTCTTCAGCGGAATTTCATTTTCCTTCAGAAAAGCAATGCAATTCTCCTGGTTGGCTGTCAAGCCCGGAAGTATCGGGCTGGAGGAAAACATCAGGTATGAAATAAGCGGGCGGGAAATTCTTCCATAAAGGCGCAAATCAATTTTCATTTCAATTTGTTTTTCCTGCTCCGCAATTTTTAAAATTTCCATATTTTTTCCTATTACTGCGCCGCCAAAGTCCTGCATGTCGCCCATCGCGCCCACTATTGCCAGGTAAGCCAAGTCCTTGTTTTTTTTGTTCAAAGTGGTTGCGAAAAGAAAGGAGACCCCTGCGCCTGAAATTTCATGCCCGCCATCCATCCCAAACAAAATCGGGTTCGCGTGCCATTCATGCTCAATTATTTTTTCTCCGCGGTGCGCGGGCTGGTGGTGGTCCAAAACAAAAAAATCTTTTCCAAACCCTTCAATCAAGTGTTCTAATTGCCCGGAACCGAAATCAACAAACAAAAAGTTTTTTCCCATTGCCTTTATTTCCGAAATATTTTCCTTGTACAGCTGTTTCAGGCAGATTGTAGAAACTTTTTTTCCTGCCCTTTCAAGCGCCTTTACCACTATGGCTCCGGCGGAACAGCCGTCCGCATCGTAATGATATACAACAACAAACTCATCCCGCTTTTTTATTTCTGAAGCGATTTTTTCGAGTTTGGAAAAAAAGCCCTTTTCATCTCTCAGCATTTGTTCCATAAAATGATTTTGGAAAGTTGTTTTTATAAAACAAGCGCGGCTCTTGTGCCGGTAAAACACTCGATTTTGGTTTGCGGTTAAGTGGGCAGTTATTTGACCAAAACAATTTTAACCAATCAGCACATTATATTCTGTTGAATTCGCATGGGATTGCTGCAAAAACTTTTCGGCGGAAACAGCGGGCCGGTAAGAACGACACCGGAACTTCTTCGCGGAATGATTGAAAAGGATTTCAAGCTCAGGGAAAAAGAGCTTGAGAACTTCGTCGCCAAAAAGATGGCGGAAATAAAGCACTTAAACGGCAAATCCGTAAAATTGCTCGTTGACATCCAAAAAAAAGAAATCGGGGAGGAAAGGGGCGGCGCCCGCTTCAACAAAGCGGCAGTAACGGCGAAAAAGCAGGTCGAGAGGCAGCTTATGCAGCTGTTGGAAAAGCTCGGCCCGAAAGAAAGGGGAAAGACGCTGAGCGATGCGCGGGCATACTCGGGCGAAGGCTTCGCTTTGATGATAAACGAAATCAACGCTTTCAGAAAAAACATTGTTTATACCAGCGTTTTCATCAAGGAAGAGATGAAAGAACTTGGAAATATTCTGCAGGAAATGCTTGACTCTTTCCATGAGATGAACCAGAAATTCGGCGAATGCAAAAGTGTTTTCGAATTTGAAAAATTCTGCGCGATGGTGGAAAAAATAGGGGAAGAAAGAAAAATAATCAAGGAGAAGGAAGAGGAAAAGAAGGCTCTGAAGAAAAAAATGGAGGAACAAAACGAGGCGCTGAAAAATCAGGAAACCAGGATAGAGGTCTCACTAAACAGCCAGGGGATGAGGGAGCTAAAGGTGATTGAAGGGGAAAAAAACGAGCTTTTGGCGAAAAAACAGGATTTGCGTTCGGAAGTTTCTTCGCTCATAAATTCAATCGACCGGCCGCTTCAAAGGTTTAAGTCATTGGTAGGTTCCGGAAGGTGGCGCATTCCAAAAGAAGAGGAAGAAATAATGGACGCCTTCATTGTAAACCCGCTGCTTGCCATGAAAAAGGATCCGAAGGCCGAAAAATTCAAAAAAGTTTTGAAGGAAATAAAGAAGGCGATTGAGGGGGGAGAAATAGTTCTGAAGGACAAGGAAAAGGAAAAAAGGCTTGCCGCGCTTGAAGAGCTTCTCGCCTTTGATTTCTTTGAAAACGTTTTCTGGAAAATAAACGAGGCGCAAAAGCGGCAGATAGAAATTGAAAAGGAAATTGAGAAAAATCCGGCGCAAAAAGCGGTTGAAAATGAAAAGGAAAGGCTCAAGGAGATTGAAAAAGAAATAAACGGCATAAGGGAAAGAATTTCCGGAATTGAAAAGGAAATTGAGAAGACAAATCAGGGCATCTCACAGCAGCTAAAGGCACTGGAAGAATTTGGTTCAACCGCAATGAAAAGGCAGGTTATTCTCGTTGAGTAAAAGCCGGAAAAGCGCCTATTTTTAGCCCGAAAAACTGTAAAGGGCGCTAGAAAATGAAACCGTTTAGCGGGTTTAAACGCCTGAGACGCTGTTTCTGGAAATTTCATGATGGGAAGGGCAAGGGGGGCATGTGTAGGAATTTTGGGAGTGCGGGTGGAAGGGAAGAGGATTGCACAACGGTATAAAAGAATGGTATAGAATGTTGCTTGGAAGCCCCCAAAAGACCGAAATAAAGCAATTTTTAAGCCTTACCAAACAAATAGTTATGTATATACTAAATTTTTTCATTTGGACAGTTAACGGCGTTTTTGAACAGAAATTTGGGAAAAGAGGATTTTGAAAGATGGAAAACCAACTCAAATTGTGCAGATTTCTTCTTCAAAAGTACAGCGACATCATAAACGAGAGGGAAAAACGCACTATCGGCGAAATAAAGGCGCTGGTTGACGGCACAGACCTGAGTATCCAAAGCCTGGCACAGGACTTCATGGGCGCAGGCTACCTGTTTGAGGAAAAATATGAAGGCGCACTTAAAGCGGCTTTTAATTTTGTAAGGGAAGAAATCACTTTCGTTGACGCGGAACTGAACCTCAACTATTGGATGAGCCCTAAAGAGGTTCTCGAACAAAAGGTCGCGGACGATGAGGATTTGGCTGTTTTCATTTGTTCAATAATGAAAGCCATGGGAGACGGCAAAGCGGAAGTCATAATCGCGGAGCTGGAAAGCCTTAGAACGCACGCTTTTGTAACCACCAAAATCGGCGAAAAATTTATTCTTCTTGATCCTGCGCAGAAGCACGACTTCGAAAAATTTTTGGGGCAGAAAAAAAGTGTTTTGGAAAAATATTCCTTCAACGGGCAAAAAATAAAAAATTTCCTTTACAGATTCAACTCGGATAAGTACGAGCAGTTCCTCGACGGGCCGAGCCCGTAAGGCGCCCAGCAAAAAAGCTCGCTTTGAAAAAAAAGTTTATTAATTCAAAAAGGTATATTTATTAAGTTCAAAGGATGAAAAATAAATAAGGTGTTTGATTGAAACCAACAAAAAGACCAGGATTCATAAAAAGGGCGGGTAGAAAAATTTTGATCGGAACTGCTGCGGCAACGCTTGGTTTGGGCATAGTAAAAGTGCCGGCACAAACAATTGAAGCACAATATGAATTAGCTGCAGAAAGTGTGGGCTTACAAAAGAAATCAGGGGCGATTCTGAGAAAGGCACAAATGGAAGCACAGGAAATACGCAATGGAGAGAAAATAAGTTCGCGGGGAATGAAAAGAATAATGGAAAAGATTCCTCAAAAAACAAAAAATGAAATAGCAAATCTGCTACCTCAGAACAAAAAAGCACAAATAATACAGGCGTATAAATATGGGGGATTGGAAACGGCGGTTGTAACCGCAAATAGAATATTGGAACCTGAAGAAAGAAATTTGATAAATAAAAAGTTGCAAAAAACGTGGAACCAGGATAGTACTAAGGATGGGATTATCACCGGGTTGACAGTTGCAGCCGCATTGTTAATTGCCGACGCACTAAAGAACCGCAGATTGGGCAGATGAAATCCGCAAAACCTTTTTATACTTTAAAAAATAAATTGTATTTATGAAAATTGCGGCAATTGGGCAAAGGCATTTCCTGACTGGGAAAGGAAAACCCGACTGGAAAAAAAAGGCCTCGGAAGAAGCCATTGCAAGGAATCTTCGTGAAAAAGTTTCATACAAAACCCTCGAAAACACGAAAGAACAGGCTAGCGCCATTGGAATCGCTGCGAGAACACTCAGGGCGAAGTTTCTTCTTGCCAAACGCATGCTTCGGAAAAAAACTAATGCTTCCCGCCGTTAAAAATTAATTCAGTGTATCAAGAAAACATACGAAAACTCAAACCCCAAATCTCCAAAAAGCCTTGCCCCGATTATTATTTTAAAGCTTACATTAGCCAATTACTGGAGCGAAGTCTGGTGATTGATTGGTTGCAAAAAACAATTCGAACAAGTGTCTGTATTGCGGGGGCTGTGTCGGCGTCTGCCCCGTTCAGGCGATTCTTTTGAAGGACACGCGCATCGTAATCGATGAAAAGAAGTGCACTTCGTGCGGCAGCTGCGTAAAAATCTGCCCCGTGGGCGCAATGAGCCTGGAAAAGAAATGAAAAGAAAAAATCAAATAGCAAAAACACAAAAAATAAAAATCGTGGAAAAAAAACAAATGGCAAAAAACACAAAAAAAACTAAAAATAAAAATTGTGGAAACTATGAACGAGGAAGCGAATCCAGAAGTTTGGGACGTTATTGTTGTCGGCGCTGGCCCTGCGGGCCTGAAAGCCGCAACCGAACTTGCAAATGGGAAAGCAAAAGTTTTGGTTTTAGACAGGAAACAGGAAATCGGGTGCCCGAAGAGATGCGCCGAAGGGCTGGGTTTGAAAGAATTTAAGCGCTCGAATTTGAAACCGAACAAAGAATGGGCTGTTCAGGAAATCAAGGGGGCGCAGCTTTACTCTCCGAACGGAAAAAGCATAAAAATGAAAAACAAAAAAGTTTTAGGATATGTTTTAGAAAGAAAAATTTTTGAAAAAGAGTTGGCAATCGAAGCGGTGAGGATGGGCGCAAAAATTTTGATGAAACATCAAGTGGTCGGCGCAAAAAGAAAGGAAGATTTGAAAAGGGAAAGCGAAGGGGATGAAAAAGGAACGGGTGAAGTCGAACTTTTGGTTGAAGCTAACGATGAAATAAAAAAGTTCAGGACAAAATTAGTTATCGCATGCGACGGCGTTGATTCATTGACTGCAAAAATGCTTGACTTGAACACAAAACTTGATCTGCGCGAAACCGATTCCGGTTATCAGTATGAAATGACTGGCATAAGCGGCTACGATGAGAATTTACTGCACCTTTACTTCGGAACAGGTGTGGCCCCGCGTGGTTATTGTTGGATTTTTCCCAAGCGAAAAGGAACAGCAAATGTCGGAATAGGAATCGGCGCATTCGAGGAAAAAACTGCTAAGTATTATTTGGATAAGTGGATCAAAACCCAGTCGGGGCTCAAAGACGGCTCAATAATTGAAGTTAATGCAGGCGTAATTCCAGTCGGCGGTTTCCTGGAAGAAATGCAGGCAGACAATTTACTGGTTGCGGGAGACGCGGGGCATATGGTTGACCCCGTTCATGGCGGCGGCATAGGAATAGCGATGGAAGGCGGAATCCTTGCGGGAAAAATTGCCCTGAAAGCGCTGAAAGCAAATAATTTTTCCAAAAAGTTTTTGAAACAATACACGAAGGAATGGTTTGAGTTAAGGGGAAACCATCTGAAAAGGCGGTTGAAGGGAAGGCACCTGCTCGAAAAACTTACAGACGATGATTTCAACTATTTGGCTGAAAGCATTACTGTTGAGGAAGCGATAATGATCGGCGAGGGGAACATGACAAAAGTTGAGCAGGGGAAACTTTTTGCCAAAAAGCTTTTTACACGGCCGAAACTCATTGAAATAATGAAAAAATATTTGAAGGACTAATTATTTGGACAAAAAAAAGTGGTGTGCAGTTGCGCCGCACCGTTTCATGCGCCCCTCATTCTGCGCGCCTCTCTCCTTACAATCCTTCTGGCGCGCTGATTGTGCAACTCAATTGACCCATCCAATTTGTTTCTGCTTTTTTTAATCCACGGACTGATGCCGACAATTAACTCATCATCGTCATGCCACGCCGGCAACTTGTTCCGCCTTGAAGTCGGATTAAGAAGTATCATCCTTTTTTTTGTCCTAGTCCTGATAAAACGCCTGGGATACAGATAGTGAAATTCTTTTTTCAATGCCTCAAAGTTCCGGGAAAGATATCTAAATGCCCTGGGGTCAGATTTACTTTTCATGTGCGATGCGTCAACGATTATGAAAGTAGGGTTCCGCTTAAACAAAGCTTTTCTTTCGCGCTCAAAATTGCGCCACTCCAAACCTGTTATTTCGCTGTCGCCCGATGATGGAAAGCGGCGCGATACGACAAGAACCATGCTCTTCAATAATCCGGCATCCATCCATTTTTGGGATGCGCTGTGAGCCGCCGCCAAATCTTCCTTCAACCGCATTCTTTCTTTCCTGAAATCAACCATAAACTTTTGAAATTGCTCGTTCGAAAGCTGCTTTTTCGCCTGCTCCTGCCAGTCGTCAATAGTCCAAGTGTAAGGGACGCCCGTTCTTTCATTGCCGACAACCACGACCGGCACCCCCTGATATTTTGAAATTTTTTTCGAATAACTTTCGACAACGCCTGCCTCTTTTGCAAGCGACTTGAATCCCTCAGGATACCACCTGCTCGAAAAAATTTCTTTCGACTTTTTTTTGATTTCTTTGCGCGCACCCATCTTTTCCGCCATTACAAATTCTTCTTTTCTTAGGTTAATAAATGTTTCTTCCGAAAAATCAATACTCTTTTATTCCCGCTTAACCTAATTCTTTTTTAAAGTTGAATGTTATGGAAGAAATTTCGCTGAGCAACCTTGCTCTGAAGCATCTTGTTGAAGAGCTTCAGGTTCTGGTCAATGGTTTTGTGAACAAGGTTCAGGTGCTGGAAAACCACTGGATAAAAATGAAGGTTCACACGAAAAACGGGGGCAAAGACCTGGTCATTTCCCCGAATTCGTTTTTCATTTCAGAGTATTCGATTCCAGCAAGGATGCAACCTTCCGGCTACCCTTCTCTTTTGAAAAAATATCTCTTCAACCAAAGAGTTGTTTCAATAACGCAGAAAGGGGTTGACAGGATTGTCGTGCTCGAGTTTCCGGAACATTTTCTTGTCCTAGAACTGTTTGCAAAGGGGAATATTATTTTGTGCGACAGGGAAATGAAAATAATAAAGGCGAGGTGGAAGGAAGAGTGGAAGGACAGGAAGCTTGAGAAGGACGAGATTTACAGGCCGCCAAGCTCGCGCGGAGCAAACCCTTTGGAGGAAAATGAAAAGGATTTCTTCGAAAAATTAAAGTCAAACAGGAAAACTTTTTTCGGGGCAACAGTCGATTTGCTAAATGCCGCGCCGGCAATAATCGAATTCGTTTTCGAAAAAAACGGGTTTGATAAAAAGAAAAATGCGGCCGAAGCGGAAGAAAAGGAAACAAAAAAAGTGCTTGAAGAGGTGAAAAAAATTTATTCGGAAAAAGAATGCGGGGCGTTCCTGAACAAAAAAGTGATTTATTCGGCTGAAATCGGGCTGGAAAAGGAAATAGTCTTTGAAAGCATTAATTCCGCGCTCAATAGCCTGCTGGTGAAAAGTCTTTTTGGGGAAGCACAAAAGAAGGGTGAACAGAAGGAAAAGGAATTCAACCCGATGCCTGCGGAGAAGGCGATTGAAGCGAAAAAAAATGAGATTGAAAGGTTAATCGAAGAAGAAAAAGAACTCCAGAAGAAGGGAGAAAAAATTTACTTGAACTACAAAAAAATAAGCGAAATAATTTCTGCGGTTCAAAAGGCTAAGGCAAAGAACTTGGTGGCAAAGGAGATAAAGGAAAAAATCAACGCCATAGACGACGTTCTTGAGGAAATCGACCTCAAGAACGGAAAACTGCTGCTGAAACTAAAATAATTATTCAGCTGGGCCGCTTCCCGAATCTATGATTTCTCTCTCGTCAACAATAAAAACATCGCTTACTGCTGTGACTGCAGAGTATGGGATTTCCATTACCTTGTCCTTTGTTCCAAGCCTCGCTATAACCTTGGAGTTCCTGTCAACTTCGACAACCAAAGACTCTATGTCCCCAGTGGTCTCGTTAACTATGAAATCGGAAAGTTTTCCAACTTCATCCCCTCTGTTGGTTATTACTCGCTTAGTCGCAAGCTGCCTCGCGATTGTGTATTTGTACATTTGCACCCCTCGTTAAAAATCTAACAATAATAAAAATGTCTAACTTGCTTATAAATATTTCCCCAGCGCTTTTCTAACCCCCTTTCGGACAAAAACCCTTATGTAGACCTCCGGTTTATCCCAATCGTTCAAAAAAACAAAAAAAACCCAAAAAAATTAGTTATGTATAACTGTTGTTTTTTTCCGAAATCTTTTGCTCCGCTAAAAAAAAATTTTTAAATTCGAAAATAAAGTTTAAAAAAATTTGAATTTTAAAAAAAATTTCTGCTCGCAAATGTTTTTAAGGAACAAAAACCCTTATGTTGCTCATGTCATTGGCAGATATGGAAGACGATGATTACGTCGCTGTTTCGAGAAAGCGGGGCGGCGGAATTTCAAAGGGGCTTTCAAAAGGGGCGGTTGGAAACCCATTCAAGATTATCCTCCTAATAATAGTTCTTGCAGGAGGGATTTTAATCGGGCATTATTTTGTCACTCCATTCATGTGTGGATTAGATGAAAATTATTGCACAGTCCAGCCGAAGATATGTATAGACTGCCTCTCCGCGAAAAAAATTCTGGGCAGCGAAAACCAGTGCTTACATAAATATGTTTCTTCACAGGAACTCCTTGACATTTGCTCGAAAAGCTAAATAATTTTATTGTCAATCGCCGAATTTTTGTAAATCTTTTTAAACCGCGGAAGCAGAGGCTTCGTTATGCGAATAACGCGACCAACCTTCGCAATCGTCGCAGCCATGCTTTTTTCCCTCCTTCTGATAAGCGGCTGCGACGAAATGTCAAGAAATGAAAAAAATCTTTGCTATTCGATGGCGAGCAAAAGCTACTCTTATGTGCCAAAGTGCAAAACCGAACAGGAATGCTATGGAAAAGTGAATGCGCTTTTCAGCACGGACCTTGGTTACGCTCAGGAGGCAACCCTCTATGAAACGAAAAACAGTGTTGCGCGCAGCTGGTTTTACTTCAACAAAGCGAATGAGGAATTAAGCAATATTTCGGGCCTGTGCTCCGTGGGTGATGCAGGCGCTTTGCCGGGTTCAATAAACCAGCTCCGCTTCTATTTCGATAACGCCTTCTTTGAACTCGACCAGGGAATGAAGAAAAGCTTTGAAATAGTTGCACAGGAAGAAAAAATTCTTTCAGAGGAAAAAATCGAATTGATAAAAGAGGAGGCCTTATTCGGGTCGCTCGTAGAATTGCGGCAAATAATTTCAGAACTTGCAAACGGAGAGGGCGGCACAACAAACAGCGACACGTATGTTTCATATTATCTCGCACGGGCAAAAAATTTCAACGATTCCGGAGCAAGAAACGGGCTCCAGAACTTGGCGGAAAAAAAGCCCTTCTTTTTGAGCGCATACGATTATGCCGAGGGCACGCTGTTGAAAAACTTGGGGCTCGGCAATACCGCCTGGTTCCCGTTCATTTACGAAACCTACAAAACAGGCATTGGCTATATCGAAAGCAGGCTTTATGCAACACAAAGTATTTCGGCGCTCCAACAATTCCCCGCGTATGAATTCATGAAACTTTATTCCGATTTAGGCGGAACCGAAAATTCGGCATTTAAAAGATTCGCCGACCTGATGAACAGGATTAGCAAAAATTTAGAAAACTCTGAAAAAGTTTCCGCAAACCTTTGGAAGGAAACGGAAAATGAACGCACAAATTGCAAAAAACTTTTAGAGGAATTGGAAGAAATCACAAAATATTCCGAGCTTTATTCAAAGCTTCTTTCCGGAACGGTAAGCACCAAGGCGAGCATCAGGGAAAATTTTGAAAAAAATGACCAGAATTTTTTTAAGCTTAGGGAAAAAAAGGCGGCTGGTTCGTTACGGCTCGGAGAAGAAGCCTCCTCAATGAAAAAAATATTAAACAACTTCATCGGCATAAAACAGGAACTGGAATTCCAAAAATCCGAATTTGCCGAAAATCTTTCCGTCGCCTGCGATAAAAAGATGAAACAAATAAAAGAGGAAAAAGTAGAAACAAATAACACTTCGCTTCTAAATCTTCATAAGGACGTTTTGTTCTTCTGTTCAAAAACAATCGGCACAGAAGGAATTGAAAAACTCGGTTACTGCAAGAAAGCGGTTGAAAATTATGAACTTCTGCATGAGGGGCTTCGCGATTACAAAAAACTCGAAGCAAAAAAAATTGACTCAACCGGCGAATGCTTCTCATACCTCGAAGCAATATTCAAGCAAACCGAACTTAGGGAACTTGAAAATCTTTTTGACGAGCTGAAATCCGAAGAGGTCACGAAAGAAAATATCCTTTACTTTGATGAAGCGTGCCAAAACATAAAAAGACAAGTTGAAAACGACCTGAAAGGGGATTATGTGCTCCGCGAACTGGGCCAAAATTATTCCAAATTAAAGGAAACCCTTTCAGGGCTTCAAGATGTTCAGGGATTGCTAGGCGAAAAAGAACTTGAAAAGAGCATAGAATCTCTCAAGGGAAAAGTTCTGGGGCTCGAAAAATATTTTTCTGCCGGAGAATTGAAAATGACGGAGGTACTGCCAGTGAAAGACACGCTAAATGAGTCAATCAAGAGAACGCTTGCGGAAGAAAGCGAACGCCTGGAAGACTCAATTATCCAATATGCCCAAAAAAGTACGAAATTGGTTGTGCTCAGCGGAGAACTGCCCAGAACAAACAGCGATTTCAATTCGCTCAGCAGGCTCATAATCTCAAATCCGTTCTCTGCAGTAAACAAAAAATTTCAGGTAAAGTTCAAGGCGAAAAATTTTTCTCTTGTTTCAAAAGACGGATGTGTCGAAAGCGTTTCCTGTGAAAATGACGAATGCACAGCTTTTTTCAGTTTGCTTCCGAACGGGGGCGTGAAAATCGATTTTTATTCCACCGAAACCACCGAAATTGATGAAGAAATAAAAGTGGTTTTTGCATCAAACGAAAAAAGCCTTTTTCAGAAAAAGATTTCACTTCGAACGGAAAAAACATTTCCAAAAATAATAATACAAACCAAAAAGCCGGTCAACACATCGAAAACGATTGTTCTCGTAAATGAAAATGAAGTTCCATTTTCGGATTCGGGGGGGAGCATTTCCTTTGCGGCTGAAACCGTTTCAAAAGAATCAAAAATAAGCGCCTTTTTTTATGCAGACAACATAATTTCCATTGAGACTGTTTTCCTGGAAAAAAGAAAAGTAGATTACGAAAAGGAAGAGCTTGTTTATGCCGTGAAGGCATCGAACAATTTCGATGGCGAGTTAAACGGAACGATTATTTTGTCCTTTCCGCTGAACAATTTCATTGAAGAAGCAAGAGTGTATGATGAAGAAAAGGTAAGAAAAAATCATGAGGTGATAAACGAAAAGATTGTGCTGAAGGAACAGAAATTTTTATCGCGGGAGTCGCGCGAGTACGGCGTTTTCCTAATTGTAAACAATATTTTTAATTATTATTCCGAAGCGCTGGCAAAACTCAGAGAAGAGCTTTATTTTTTCGGCGAACAGGAAATTGCAAATGAAATCAATAAATTTTTAGAACTTGATTTTGGCGAAGAAATTGCTCCGAAGGCCGAAGAATTGATAAAAAGGGCGACCGCCAGGTTGGCGGAACTCAACAAGCAAAAAGAAGAGCTCAATCTGATTTATTTTTCAAAGGAAAAGATAAATTCGCAGTTGAAGGAAATGAAAGAAACCGCCGCCGAAATGGCGCAGCTCGGGCTGAAAAAGCAGGCGGAAGAAATGAATGCCATAATTAAAAGCGCAAAAGAGAAGATGGACTCGAACTCCTTGGCGGAACTTTCGAAGGCACAGGCAATAATTAACGAAAAAAGTTTTTCAATCGACAAAGAGCTTTCCACTGAAGCCGAAAAATATTGGAAGGAAATCCAAGACATTAATGTTGCTTCATCAAAAATTGACTCTCTAAAGGAAGAGTTTTTTGCGGAGAAAGAAATATTTGACGAAAAGATTTCAATCAACCCTTCTGAAGGAAAAAAACAGTTTATTGAAATGAAAAAAACATATGATGAAATAATGCTTGAAAAAGCGTCGCTTGAAAGCAAAAAAAACTCTGGCACAATTACGAAAGAAATGGTCGCACTGATAAAAGAATGCAAAAAGAAAATCGATTTTCTTACCGGCGAACTTTCAGCCGACGAGAAAAGCCTAATCAGGGCAAAATTCATCCAGCCGATAACAATCAGCAGGCTGAAAAAAATCGAATTAACTCTTATTGACTTGAATTCTTCAGGCGAAACAACTGAAGAAAAAGAAAGAACTTTACAGGAAATATCTGTGGAATTGAACGACGCTATTGATTCGTTAAAAAGGCAGGCGGTGAAGGCGTACAACACCGGAATTGATTCCGGATATGAAAAAGAAATACTCCTAAGGGGCAGGGAACTGATTGATTCGAATCAATATACCGGCGCAATAATCGCGCTTTCTGGCGGAACGGGGCTTATGGGGCTCGGCGCATTCGAAAACATCCCTTTTGCCGGATTTATCCCGATAATTGCGGTGATCATCGTTGCCGCCATTTTGAAGCAAAAACTTGGAAAAAGGGAAAAACGACTGGATGAAAGCAAAAAAATAATAATCAAAAGCTGGGATGAGGACTAAATTATTTTTTACTCCAAATGACTTTTTACCATAAATTAATTTTTGCCGTAAATTATCTTTTGTTCAAATATCTTATGCATGTTTCCGCAAGCAGCGACACGGCTATGCGCATCGCCCTCTCATCAATATCGAATGACGACTCATGATGGTCCGGCTTTCTGCCGCCATGCCTTTTAATTAATTCCTTCGAACTTGTGCCGATTGAAATGTAAAGCCCCGGAATCCTTCCAAGCTTGCTGTGAGTGTAACCTGAAAAATCTTCGCTGCCGACTGTTTGACGTGAATAAATTGCATTCACATCAGGGTGCTCCTTTGCAACTTCTTTTGCAAGTTCTGCTAATTTTGGGTCGTTTTCAGTCGCGGGCAACCCATATTCGATAGAGGTTATTCTGAAACGAAGCCCTTTTTGCTTCCAGGGTTTTCCATTTTTCAAATACGCCCCCCTGATATTTGTCAGCAATTTTTTGAAAATCCTGGTTCTTTCTTTTTCCGGAACCGATGCTCTAAATGCAAGCGTGTGTGTTATGCCCGTCGGCATCACATTAAATCTGTCTGTGCCAGAAACTTGGCCGTGGTCGCAACGCAACGAAACCGCCCTTAATTTGGAGGGTTTCTGCGGGTTATAAATTCTATCAATATCTGCCCTAATCTTTGCACTTATTGCAACTATGTCCGGAATTTCGCTATTTGACGCTCCATGCCCGCCATCGGAAGAAATCGAAAATTTTATGAAGGAAATTGCTTGGTCCCTTATCCCTTTTCGTACATGAACCCTTCCAAGTTTGTATTCTGATATAAAGTGAAATCCAAGAACTGCACTAACTCCTTTCATAGCGCCCTCATTGACCATAAATGAAGAACCGGGCCCATAAGTTCTGCTTCCCGATTCCTCGCCTGGCTGAAATATCAGGCGTATATTTCCGGGGAGACCGTGTCGCCTGTTATATTCCGTCAAAATTTTAGCCAAACCAAGCAAAACTGCGATATGCGAATCATGGCCGCATGCATGCATTACGCCTTTTCTTTTTGAGGCGAATGAAAGCCCTGTAGTTTCCTGAATTGGAAGCGCATCCATATCTGCCCTTATTGCAATTGTTCTGCCTTTTCCAGAACCATTTATTGTTGCAATTACTCCTGTTTTTGCCTTCGTCACCCTGCCAACTATCCCTAATTTTTTCAATTCGCCCAAAACAAGCCTTGTTGTTTTAAATTCCCTGAAACTAAGCTCCGGCTGGCTGTGAATATTGCGTCTCAACCGCACCATTTCCGGAAAAACTTTTTTTGCCGCAACTAAAATATAATTTCTTGGAAGCTTTCCCTTTTTTCTTGGTGCCGGCACATCATCACCTATGCTGAAATAATTATCGCCCCAACTACTATAAAAATTATTGCAACGATTTTGACCAAAAGCGTTTTCTTTTCAACCGACTCCTTCAAAAACTTGGGAAAAAATATTGTGCTAATAATTGCAAAAACCAGAACAAAGAATGGCTGCGTGGCAAATAGCGCCGAAACAACTGAAACGTCAGTCGTCGAGGCGGCAATGAGGAATGCGAAAAAACCGCCCATCGCAATAAGCTCTTTCAACCCGACAAATGCCAAAATTTTTTTATCCCCGACAAATTTTTTGAAGTCCCCGAAATTCTTTTTTTTCAAAAGAAAGGAAAATGAAAACAGGGATAGGAAAATATAAGTGAATGCCGAAACGTGCCAAAAATTCATTTCTGAAAGTAAAACCTTGTCAAGAATTTCAACTATTCCCTCAAAAAAGGCTGAGAGAATTATTAATCCGAGAACGCTTGAAAAAATTATTTTTTTATCAAACTTTTTTATTGATGCCAAAATGACGCCGACAACAATTGCGACCATCCCGAACCATTTAAGCGGCGAAAGCTGCTCCCCCAAAAAAATAGTTGCTAAAAGCGCGACAAAAACTGGGAAAACAAAAACAAGTGCAACAACAGTTGAAGCGTCTTCTTTTTCCATGCCGCGGAGCAGGAACAGGTAATGGGCAAATGCCGCAAACCCAAGAAGAATTACCAATAGCCAGCTCGAAATGGAAATTTCAAAAAAAGAAATTGGGACAATTAAAAGGATTGCAACCGCCATTATTATGCGGAAAATTGAAATCGCCGAAAGGAGTGTGGCGCCGTTTTTAACTTTTTTTTCTAGAAAAAATTTTGCCAAAATTTCGCTGAAAGCATATGCCATCGGCGCAGCCAATGCGAAGAAAACCCAATTCATGTAACCATCGCCAAAGACCCGTAATGAATTCCCGAATGAAAAACTTAATAAATGGCTAACAAGGTAATCTATCTATGGCGGTTAAAAGAAGGGAGCCTGTACAGAGAATGGGACCGGCGGCACAAGCAAAAATCCTCGGAAACTGGGCCGAACTTGACAGGGAATTAAAGAGATTCAGAGTGCGCCCTGAAAAAAGAAGGGCAATTCTGACAAGAGTGAAGAAAAAAACGATTTCTCCGACCGAACTAAGTTTTAGAACAGGAAGTTTGCAGTCGGGCACAACCGCAAAAACCGTTAGAAACCGCGGACAAAGATTTTTGAGTTACATTCTTTTTAGAGAATCCCCTTTGTGGAGAAAACGGCTTGAAGAAAGAACAAAAGTTGAAGTTCAACGGTTTGAAGAGCAAGCGAAAATGCCTTTATCAAAAGAAGAATATGCACAAAAAGTCAAAGAAATCAGGAGAAGAACGGGTTTGGCGGAAAGGAGGCAAAGAATTTATGGTAGCAAAATCGGCGTTAATGAGCTTCCGCCAAAAATACAGAAAGAACTCATAGACGGAAGAAACTTTATTTTGGAAAAAGTTTTAAGGCACCTGCCGCCTGCCAGACGTGCAAGGGCATTAAAAAAAATAAAGGAAAGAAAAATAGGAGAAATGTCGATAGCGGATGCATTTTATCGGGAAGAGGCCGGCAAAGAACTTAGGGAAGTTGTGGACTATTACAATCACTTTCTGAAGAAAAAAAGGCTTCACAAGGCAATGAATGTCAAGCCGCGAAACAGGGTAAGTTATTTGAAACAATTGCTGTTCAACAAAAATTTTGTGACAAAAATGGTTGTTCATGAAACTGCGCATGCAATTGAAGAGGAAACCGGCCGATTTGTGAGCGTTCCGTTTGGGGAAGCTTTTCAGCGCGCATACCTTATTGACAGGGGACTTGTCCCAAGGGAAAAATTGTATACCGGGATAACCCAAAAGGAGCTGAACTGGAAAAGGTCGAACGAGATAGAGGAACCGGATATTTCATATAAAATCGGCAGAAAAATCGGCGATTGGGCGCACAGGAAATATGGGGGCAAAAAATATGATTACCTTTATCTGAGGGCGCTTGGATATACGCATGAAACCGCCGGCTCAATAATTGAAAGGGGCAGATTTTTGAAAACAATTCGGGGATATTCCGAAAAAAAGATTACTCCTTCTATCGCGGCACTGGAATAATATTAATTACTTATTATTCAGTAATTTTCTTTCCAATACCTGTAGATGTACCATAGCAGGACTGCCGAAACAATTAGGCCGAATATTGCGAAATAAACTTCTATCGGGAGGCCCCCTCCGGAAATTGCGAAGGCAACCGTGTTTGAATTATAAGAAGCATTTTCGTCCTCAACCGTTGCAAAGATGGAGTAATCCCCTACCGAAAGGTTTTTTGCGACAAATGAAAACTGCTTATCGGAATTCGGCGGAACGGATATTGGAGAAATAGCCCCTTCAACAAGTTCCTGGTTTGAAATTTTTAACAACCCTTGAAAAGGAACCATTCTGTTGTTTTTGACTTCTACTAAAAAAGAGAATGATTTTCCTTCCGGTTTCGAGGCAACAATCACAACCTTAACGTCTTTCGGCTCAATTACTTCAAGCTGAGGATGATTGCTCACGACTTTCTGCTCTTCGCCGAAAACATTTTCAAAGAAAAGAACAGCTGCCGGAAGATTGTATCCGCTTGCAAGAGTCGGTTTTATGTAAAAAACAAATTCCCTCGTTTCGCCGGATTTTATGACGGTGCGTGCGGAGCTTTCTCCCTCGACAACATCAAAGCTTGTAATTTCTATGGCTTCCCTTGTAAGAGGGCTTATGAACTGAACGAAAACATTTGCGTCCTTTGATCCGGAGTTGGTTGCAATTATTTTCAGTTTTGCCTTCTGGCCCAATAGTATTGTGCCCGGAGATTCTTTCCTCAGGCTGAAAACTGGCGTATCGTAAAAGCCTATTTTTGATTCTGACAGGAGAACAAGTTCAGAGGTGCTTTTTCCGCTTATTGCGCAAATCTCGGCAGAATTCTCGGCTCCCATCTCTTCCTTTGGAACAGACACTCTTGCCCAGCATTCTTCATCGCAGGAAAAATCCATCGGAAGAATTTTTATTTCTCTGGAATTGTCCAATTTTATTGTAATTCTTGAATCGCCGCCAAGCATCGGGTAATACTCCATTTTCAGCGAAAAAATCGGAAACAAATCGCTGTTCAAGGTTTCCTGCGGAACGCTGAAATTGATTGTTGAACAGTTTGTTGAGCGCACTGTTTCGACATTTAAGCCGGGGTATCCAAGTTCTGAAAAAGTTTTTTCAAAGGCAAAAGCCGGAAAAATCAGCAGTAAGAGAACTGCAAAGAATGCGCTTATCCTAAAAACCGAATTTCCCATTTTTACCGACCTTTTTTCTGTCCATTTCCGATTCTGCTGCTTAGTTAATAGACTGAAATAAATGTTCTTAAACCATTTCTTTTGCCTTTTTTCGGCGAAATCCAAATTGCCCCCATGCATTTACATTGCCCAAACTTTTTAGCACGTCTGAAAAAGTTTCCTTCACATGCTGCCTCGAACCTATTTCTATGACTTTATTTCTTGGATAATTCTTGAAAACCTTTTTTTTGCAATAATCAATGCCCTCGCAAAAAACATTATCCATTATTTTTTCCACTTTGTAATTCCGACTTTCCAGGCGCAATTCCAAAATTTCCGGATGAATCGTTATCAGAACAATCTTATCGACTTTGAGTTTCATTTCGCAAAGCGTATGGCCTTCAAAAATAATGCGGTCATTTTTTTTCAGGAAAAGATTTGCCTTTTTTTCAAACACTTTAATGGGGATTTCGAGTTCGTTGTCCTCATTAAAGGAACCGATACGGTTTTTGAGCGCGAAATTCTTCTCGTTAAAAACCTTCATCTTGAGTTTCTTGGCCAAAAGCTTTGCAAGAGTCGTCTTTCCGACCCCGGGCGTTCCTGTAATTATAATATTCATCCTAATCGGATTGAATTTGGTCTGGAAACAATTAAAAAACGATTAAAAAAACACAAGCGTCGCAAACGCTGCGCTGAAGGGGGGAGGGGATAATCGGGTTTGGAGGCAAGTCCATTAATGTTTAAAATTTTTTTGGAACGCGGGTAATCTGCTATCCATGCACTTGCCCCCGGAAGAGAGAATTTCACATAAGAGGTTTGCTTTCTCAAAGTCTGAAGCAGGTTCTCTGGCACTTTTTTCTTCAAGAATTTGAGGCATGCAGAACATATGACCAACCATATATAAATACTTTTCGCTAAAAATGAGCCTAATTTTTGCCCATTTTCAAAAAAAACTGGTTTTTAGAATTTGTTAACTGAAAAAAAAGGCAAATTAAGCCCCTTTTTTATGTATATTTGTGTTTTTTGAGCTTTTTTCAAAATCTGAAAACCGCACAAAAAAATTTTCTTATGTATATTTTGGATTTTATTCAGCCTGTGTGCCAATTCAGGCAAACCGTTTTTTTGGCAAAATAAATTTTCAAAATTTCTCAATACATAATTTTTTCAAAAAATTTTTAAAAAATTTTAAGGATTTTTTGAAAATTCAAAAATTTTTCATTAAAAAACAAGGCCGCGCGAACCTTCAAAAGACTTTATTTCTGCAAATTTGGTTTTTTTAATGCAGAAATGTTTCAAGGATGCTTTGATAGAGCAATTCGAAGGTAAATTCTTCCTTGCAATATTTTTCTATTTTCGAAAATTCCTTTTTCAGATAAAATTCTGAAAGGTCTTTTCCGCTTCCCTCTTTTACCGGTATTTCGAAGTAGTGATTTATGGCTTTCTGGGAAATGCACCTAAAGTCGCGGTCATTTTTTGTGAGTTTTGAAATGGGCATCGCCAACTGGGCGAGATCGATGTGCCGCGCGCTTGTAAAAAGAAGGTTGAACAGCTCTTTTTCATCGGCAATTTTGTTTGCACGCATCCGTGAAAACAAATACGGCAAATCATAGGCGAGATGATTAAAACCCACAATCTTTAGAAAATCATCTTTCGCGTGCCACTCCTTTAATTTTATGTAGAACTCGTGCAAAAGCTTTTTTTCGGAACCAAGTACCCATTCAAAAAGAAATTCTGGCTCTTTTATTTCGCCCGGCGAAGGCGAATGCGAGTGATAATAATAATTGTAAGAAATTACAATAACTTTGCTATTTTTGTGAAAGGGGTTCAGGCCCGATTTTTCGTCTTTTGGATCCACAAATGATTCTATGTCAATAAAAAGAAAGCCCATTTCAAATCAACAGAAATATTTGGTTGCGAAGGAATAAAAAAATCTTGCTTTGGCTTTGTTTCCCAAAAAAATGCAGCCTGAAAAAATGTGGGAGGGAAGAACAGCTGAAATTTTTCCATTAAGCGGCATGCCTTCGGCGCCGTTGTGCCGCCACTACTGGTTTTTATGCAAGTGCTTTTCCCAGCTTTACATTGTATCTTATCGGCTCACCAGTTATCTCTATGTTCACTGTCCTTTCCGCCCCGGAATCAGCGAACTTTCCATTTCTTTTCTTCTCTTCCGTCCTTTTCCTGTATTTCATATAATCCTCTTCCAATGTTGCTAGGAAAACAGTCACTAGCCCTATGAAGACGATGTCAGTAATCAACACGCCCTGTGCGAGCCACTGCTGCAAACCAACCATGGTGGCAAACAGTGCGACTCCTTTGAGAAACAACGTTTGCTCCATAATCTTTTCCCCCCCACATATTTTATCACTTATATTGGTGCTCCCTCAGTTAATTAACTATATTATTACAACGCACAAGATAGTATTGAAAATATTGTGAAACTATGAAAAATTGCACTTGACAATTGTAAAATTAACTAATGAAAGTTAACATGCAATGTGCAAGACCATTTCGTCTTATATATTCCAAAAGCACATATTGTATGTGGCCATGGATTTATGGAAAGAGGGGAAATTTTGGCAACGGGGCTTGAAAAACGGGTATTGAAATCGGCTTATATAGGAGGAATTCAGCGTGGTAAAACGAAATTTCATGAACGGTTGAAACTGAAGAAGAGCACCGTTGACTACATCATGAAAAAGCTTGAAGGCGAAAAATTTTTCTCTGGGACAAATTACAAGTTGAATCTCGCAGGCCTCGGCTCGGGAAAGGCGGGGTGGGTTTTTGTCACCGTAAACAGGATGAACTTTGACGAGCAGATGTTTCTGGAAAAAATTTTTGAATTCCCTCAGGTACACATGATAGCCTACATCACAGGCAATTATGATTTTGCAATAAAAATTATGGGGGGCAACTTTGAAAGCCTGAACGAATTCATAACAAACATCGAGAAAACTTTTGGAGACATACTTGAGGATGTGCACATTAATTTCATAAAGAAAGAATACAAAAGACACTATTTTTCGGTTGAATGCGGGGTGAGTGAAATAGTTGAGCTTAGTTCTCTTGACAAATCAATTGTTATTGAAAAAATGCAAACCCCTTCAATAAGCCTAACCGAATTGTCGGAAAAATGTAATGTTCACAGAAACACCATTTCAAACAGGTGGAAAAGGCTCTGGGATAAAAAGGTAATAATCAAAGAAGTGCCCGTCCTTACTCCAAAAGGATATGAGGAAATCGGCTTGGGCATGAAAGCAGTAATAGTCATCAGATCTGCGCCCGGAAAGGAGGAGGAACTTGTAAAAATTCTCGTGAAGGAAAAGGAAATTCAGGACGTTTTTACGACGCTTTCAAACGAAATAATTGTCGTAACGCGGACCAAAGACAGCAATTCTCTTGCAAATCTTCACGTGGTGCTTCCAGAAAAAATAAACCGTCTTATCAGAAAAACAAATACCTTCATAATCTTGAAAAACAAAACCAGACCCGATTTGATGGCCATCCACGAATACTGACGCCTGTCAGCGCCAACCAAAAAAAAGAACGGGTTTGAAGCGACATGTTCAAACCCAGATTATCGCCTAAATAACTCTAAAAATAGTTACTTCCTGGCTTTCGGCTGAAACCCAAGGATTTCTTCGGCAGTCTTCTTCCTATTCCTGCCAAAATTTGCATATTTCCTAAACTTTGTCTTAGTCCACGCTTCAGGCTGCCTAGATCTCATTTTCTGCTCTTCCGCCAGAAGGGACAGCCTCAGCCTCTCATCTACTCCGTAATCTAGTTCCATATAGCTCACCTACTCCACACAAAGCGAATTAAAAATTAGCTTTCCTATATATAGCCCTGTATGTTGTATATAAACCTTTACCCTTCAAAAAATAGCTTAAACCCCCAAAAAGCTACTTTTTAGCCTTTTTAACGGGTTTTTGAACTTCTTGTGCCGGTGACCCCTCATCAGCAAGAATCTCCTTCTCAATAGGCACGCCGGACTTCATTTCCTTGAACTCCTTAAGGTCCTCATCATCAAGGCCGAGCGCCGCAAGCTTCTCCAAATGATCTTCCACTTTCATCTTCTCAAAGTCTTTGCGCCAAGCTGCCATATCCGCTGTTTCCGGCTTTTTTGCGCCCTCCGGCGGTTTTTGGGGTTTTCGCATCATAAGGAAATTACGGCTGTTCCGATTAAAAACCTTTTCACGAAAAATAAAGATTTGCCCACTTTGCAAATTAAAAAAGCAAGGCGACTTAAAAAGCACAGGATTTCTACACTACCCCATACACTGGTTCTGTAGAAATCCTTTATAAAGCCCTAAAAGTGGGGAAAAAAGAAGCCTGAATTTGGGTTTGTTTGGCAAAACAAGGAAACCCTACTTAAAAGGTGGAAAGATTTCTACACCGTTTTTTGTGGGGACTCTGGGACAGAATTAGGTTGGGTGTAGGATTGTTGTGATGTAGTTGTGTAGGGTCATTCTGGTTGACATGGTTGTTATGATTCTGTTTTCTTTTTTTTGGCGTATTATGCCAAAGCGTTTTTTGTCTGCTGAGTG
>JAPLVR010000005.1 GCA_026397015.1 Candidatus Iainarchaeum sp. | reverse complement strand
GTGCAGGTACTGACCTTGTTTGTTGGAGTGTTTGTTGGGCGATTATTTTGATTGCTTGTTTTTGTGCTTCGTCTATGCTTATTTTTTGTTCGCTTACAAGGCGGAATGCTTCTGCGAAAACTTTTTGTGAAATGTTTCTGTCGTGTTGGAGGAGCTCGTTTTCTTGTTTTATTTTTAGGGCACCTTGTATTGTTAGTGGGTTGTAGCAGTTTTGGCAGGAATCGTTTTTTGGCGGGTTAAATTCTCCACAAACTTGGCATCTAATTAATTGTGGTTCTGTTTCTTCCTGTTTTTGCATTCCGTAAATTTTTTTGTATGCAGATTCCACTTGTGCGCCTGATAGGTGAATGTATGTGCGGACTTGCTTTGAGCCTATTATCCACCCGAATATCATGCAGAGTTGAGCCTCGCTAAGTCCTTTGCTTGCTAAGTATGTTGCACGAGAGTGCCGAAAGAGGTGCGGGTGAAGTCTTTTTTTCATGTTGATTTTTTCTTTAATGTCATCAATTACCCTGGCAACGCCACCATATGTTATTTGTTTTCCCTTATTTCTATTGCCTTCTAAAACAAAAAGGTAATCTTCGGGGCTTTTTGCATTTCTCACTTTTACATAGTTTTGAATATCTCTAACACATTCCAACAATAGGACACGCCTTGAACCTGTCTTGCCTGTGAGGATTGCGCGACATTCTCCTTTTTTGAATTCAAGGTCTTTGATTTTAAGATTCGCTGCCTCGCCGACCCTGGCGCCACTCTCCCAAAGCAAATGTATTAGGGCTCGGTCGCGGCTCGTATCGGTCGCGTTTATTAGTTGCTCTGCCTCCTCAGGGCTTATCAATTCGGAAGGCAATTTCATGTCCTTCATTTTAACCGTGGTTCGAATTCTTCTGGTAAGGGGTGAGTAATCTTCGCCGCCATGGAACCACTTGTCGAACCTTTTTAGCTTTGTAAGGTAATCAGATTTGGTATATTCGCTTATATCGGCGTTTCTTACACGCGAAACAATCCCTTTTATGTCCTCTTCCATTACCTTGTCATAATCCTTATTCAACCATTCAAGAATCCTGCTCGTCTGGTCTAACAAAGAAAGAATTCTGGGTTTGGTTAAACCCTCGTTAACTAAATCCAAATAGTACCGTTCTAGAACAACCTTGTTATTAGGCGTCAAATTAAGGGGCCCAATTCGAACATTCTTAACTTTTTGGCGCTCATCAAAACCGTGTTTTTCCGGGTTTATCCTTTGCAACAAATACCCTAATTTTTGGTCGTAGCCATGAAAACCGTACTCTTTTTCCATCCAATTCACCTGTTTTCCCGAACAGAAACGCGTTCCCGTTCTTTTTAAAGTGAATTGAGCTCTTTGTAAGTTTTTGAACTACGAGTTCGACGCTGGGACCGAGATTTGAACTCGGGCGCCCGGTAGGGCAACAGCTCGCCGCAAATTTTTTTGATTAAACTTTTCCAAAAGTTTACGCCCCCAAGGGGGGCATTTTTGATTAAACTTTTGTTAAAAGTTTAGCAGGCTGCCGCATTTAACCACTCTGCCATCCCAGCACAGCCTTTTTCCGAAAAAAGGCTGGCGAAAAACTATTTCGTCTCAACCTTTTTCAAAGACTTGCAAAAAGCATCATCTTCGCTGATGCTCGATGAAGCTTGCCCTTGGCAAACTCCAATAAAATTAACGCAGGTGAAATTTAAAAAGATGGCTTTTTTGGAAAATGAAGGGTTTAAACTTTCTTTCCCAAACGAACGGCTTCCCTTTCAAAGGTATCAAGCACCAGAAAGAAAATAATAACTATGAGGGCGGAATAAACGAAAACTTCAACTTTTCCATAAATTAGCGCCGCAAAGGCAAGAATCAGGCAAACAATTAAAGTAAAAACACCGGTTTTCATAATTATTGGAACGCTCACAAAAACACCTCTTCATGAACTGTTTATTTTTGTTATGAGTGGCGACTTGAACAGAATTATTTTGTTCACGCCGACATTTTCATCGATGTAATAAACGATGTCATCATCAATGCCAATAGTAAATTCAACAACATTTTCCCCGATAAACTTTGAAG
Source organism: Candidatus Iainarchaeum sp. (assembly GCA_026397015.1). Taxonomy (GTDB): domain Archaea; phylum Iainarchaeota; class Iainarchaeia; order Iainarchaeales; family JAAZKV01; genus JAPLVR01. Next base: position 119,162 of record JAPLVR010000005.1, on the reverse strand, counting down.
CGGAATCTGACCTAAATTTTGAGATATCTGCCAGTATTTGCTTTGGAATCGCCTCAATGGTATTCAGGGATTTCGTTTCTTTCAAAAAAGATTTTTTGACCTGAATTATTATTTTTGTTCTTTCCTTTTGCGCGTTATTCGCGTCAATATAGGATTCGCAAATCATCTTTCTTGAAAAAACAGTTCCGATTGAATTAAGTTTTGCCTCGGCAATGGCAATCGCGTCCAGACACTGGCTGAACTCCTCAGGAATTCCTGAACTCGGGCTGTTGTCCAGCGCGGTTTCGGCAATCTTGCCTATTTGCAACGCAACCGGCTGCGGCTGCTGCGCCGAAAACTGGGGCTGCTGCGCCTGAACTGTTGGAACGGCCATTTTCGGAACTGAAATCGAAGAGAGCTTTGACTTTAACGATTCAAAAATGCTTTTCTTTTCAGCCGAAGGCTTCCAGACAAAAGGTTTTGAAAGAGGGGTTTTTTGTTGTCCGATTTCAGGCTTTTGAGATTGGTTCGAAGTTTCCTGTAATGGAATTTGCTTGGCAGGAAGGGGCGGCAGGCCGCTCCAATTGGCACCCAATTTAGGGAGTTCCATTTTTGATTTGGTCATTGTGATTGAGGACATGCCCTGAGCTTTCTTTTTCTTTTCTGAAGCTATTCTGAAAACAACAAAAATCGCGGCAATAATAAGGACGACAAACAAACCGATCTTTGAAATCAAATCAATATTTGCACTGCCCCCGATGCCGAGCTTTGAAAGAATTCCCGCCAAACCAGTTAAATTGTTCTGGTCAGTTGAATCTTTATTAGTATCGCCGATTTGAACGTCTGCATCCCCATCATCTGTCAGGGTTTGCTCTTGAAGGGTGATTTTCATAATAATCGGCGAATTAAAATCGCTTATCGCGTTGGTGTCTACATTTGAATCAATATAATACACTACATCCTGGCTCGGGGAAAGAGTAAACTCTAGTATCGGGTCGCTTTTGAGAACCTTGAAGTTCATATCGGAACTTATTTTGCTCGAATTTGAAGCAATTGTTTTTGGTATAATTTCAACGACCTTCAATTCTTTTACACTAGATGAAAAAGCCTTGTTTATGTGGACCTTTATTTTTGTTTTATACGTAACGCTTCCAGTGGAACTTGTAGTGGCAAGGTTGACAATGACTCGTGTGAAACTCGCATCAGCCGTATTTGATTTTGCCTCTTCCAGTTCGGCGGAGCTGTAATAACTTTCCAAGGCGGAAACTGCATTCAAATCAGCGGCAACTGTGGCAGTTTTTGAATTTGATTCAACCGTTCCGGGCGTGAAGTTATTTTGGTCTCCACTGCCGGGATTATTGGTCGGATTGCTGTGGTTTACATCGCCCGAATAAATGCTTCCAACTGTTATATTGAAGTTCAAATTGTTATCATAGATATATTCGTTGGCAAGATTGCCAATCGATGCGGTAAAATGGTTTACCCCGTTCGTAGACAAAAATCCCGTGTAAAGGCTCAACCAGTTATTATCATTCTTGCCCATCGAGACCGTTTCCGTATCAAGAAGCGCGTTAGTGTCTTTGTTGAAAAGACGCAGGATTAAATTGGCGGTGGGGCCATAGTTGCCTGCGTTAAAATCAATTCTTTGATTGGTGTCAGGATAAACGCCTGCAGAAAATGAAACAGCGTGAAGGATTGCCATGTTGCCGTCAATAACAAAAACGGCCGAAGAATTGTTGTCCGAGAGGCTCGTTTCATCCGATAAAGGGGCGATGCTCAAAGTAAAGTCATATGTTCCGACCGTTGAAAAGTTTTTTGTAATGTACACAACATTAGAATCGCCCGGACGGATTGAAATTGTATTCGAATCGGAATAATTCCCGTCAACATAAAGCCTTACATTTAAATCGCTGTTAAAATTGCCGGACCCAATATTCGCAACGGTGACAGCTATCAAAAAATTTGTGTCTTTCAGCTGTCTGTTGGAGTATCTGCTGTTAAGGAAGGAAACCCCTGTTATTTTGGCATCATTCTGGTCCGACAGGACAACGTAGCGCAAATAATAATTATTATCATTGGTTTCATACTCATGTAAATCAGGAATGACAACAAAGTTGAGGTCATTATTGAAATCAGAAAAAATTTTTGTGAAAGTAAAAACTTTGGACTGGCCTGAAGCAACCAAAATGGAATTTGAATCCGCGAGGATTCCGTTTGAATAGAAAAGTACATTTACATCTCTTGCAGAAGTTCCGCTGTTAATGGCTGTTACACTAAATTCTGCGCGCCGGCCTTTTCTCAACGCACCGGATGCGACAGCAGGCGAAACGGACGAAACATTCACATCTATTTTTTCAAATGAAACAACTTCAGAATAATTATTGTCAGCCACATTAGATTCATTTTCAACCGGGTTCAGGGAAGCCAAAATTGTCTGACTCCCGTATGTGCCTCCGGAAATAACCATCGTAAATTGCACTATTTTGTAGGTGTTTACATCAATCAAAACCGAATTTGAATCTGCGAAGGCGGCATTATAAAACAAGAGAACATTCATGTCAAGCGAGCCATCGGTAAAATTGCCGGCATTGACATCGATTGTAACCGTTTGGTCGTTTTTTGAGGCATAAAGCGCGGCGGGCGAAACATTCACATCAGATATCAAAACATCGTTGGAATCCGCCGCAAACACCAAATTTGCCAGCACGAGCAGAACCAAAAAACCAAAAAAAATCCCTAGTTTCATGCAAAACTGTATATATTTCCCTTTATTATTATTAAAGGGTTTCTCTACCCCTCAGGAAGGAGAAAAAGCAGTTTTTATTTATTTCCCTTCAATAACTTGTTAGATGGGAATTTTCGGAATCGGAGAAAGGAAAAAGGAAAGCGTGCCGCTGGGCGTCTGCATCCCGAACCACAAAAAAACGGCTGCAAAGGAAAACGAGAGCCGTGCGAAAACAATTGACAATATAAGCCTTAGAAAGGTTGACGACGAAAAATATTTTTCAAATTCAAAAAAAAGCTCCGGACAGTGCGTCTTCAGGGTAGATGGGAAGTACGAGGTAGGAGACACACTGATGGTTTCGGGAATGGTTGAGTCCGGCACCCTGAAAAAAGGGATGAAGTCCGAAATCGGCAAAGGCGAAATAAGAATTACGGAGCTAAGAGTAGGAAGCAAAAAAGTAGATGAGATAGAAGAAAATAGGGGAGGAACTATTTTTGTAAGAGCAAAAGGCGTCCAGAACATAAAATACAACGATTTGCTTGAATTTGAATAAAATTAATTGTTATCAATTTGGAATTATTTTATTTGACAATCATTTCATAATTCATGAAGCGTTAAAAATGGATTCTGGAAGAGTTTACAAAACCAATTTCTGGAAGGATGGGGTTTGGCTGCTCTTGCTGGTCGCAGGCATCCCAGGTTTCGTAATTCTTTTGGTTTGTCTTGTAGGATTTATTTTTACAGCGGCTGGCTTTGCAGGAAGCACTATCGACGGCATGAATTTTGCGATTTGGGTCGTATTTTATTTTCTGATTTTTTTTAGCGGATATGTTCTATTTTATGCTTTTTGGGGGCATTACAGGAACAAAATAATTTTTGGGCAAGACGAAATTGGCTATGTTTATCCAAACTTTCTCTTTCTGGTTAAAGATACTGAACAAAAAATTTCTTATTCACAAATAATTGGAATTGTGTTAGGCTGGCACGCCATGGAAAAAGCTTTCCCGGAAAAAATTGAGGAATGCAAGCCTTTTTTTGGAACGATGAGAGAAATCACAATTCAAGTTTCTTATGAAGAAAGCGGCAAAACAAAAATGTTAACGTTGTCAATAATTCACAAAAAAGAATATTACGAAGAATTCAGCCGATTAATTAAGAGCCTCGACTTAAAGGCGAAAGAGATTCCTTTTGCGTTCAAACGGCAGCAATAAATGTCCAGTAAATGTTCACTATTTTTTGGCGCCATAATGATGTTGACAGGCATGGCACTCTCGAAAGGTATTTATGCGCAGCAAACCACATTTTTTTATGGAGAGCAAGTACTTTGCGGAGTTACTCGGAGCTTTTGCCGGCGACGGCTGGATGAGCAAAGGCAGCACGGGAGTTTCACTTTTTATCACAGGCAACCCAAAAGACGAAAAAGAATATTATGACGCGCGAATTAAATTCTTATTCAAAAAAGTATTTCAAATCAATGTTTCGCCAAAAAGTTTTTCATATTGGGGCACTTATGGAATTTGTGTTGGAAAAAAGGCAGTTACTGAAAAAATTATCTCATCCGGAATGCCAATAGAAAAAAAATGCAACAAAGTAACTGTCTCACCAAGCATCGTTTCTGACCCGCAACTGCATACAAGTTTTATTAGGGGATTGTTTGACACTGACGGATGCATCTATTTCAAAAAATCTTACAACTTCAATGCGAGCAAATGGCAAAAACAAAAACGCCACAGACCAGTAATACAGTTTAAAACAGTCTCACAAAAACTTGCCGAACAAATTCAACAAATACTTTTTATTCAAGACCTTAAGTTTAACATCTACAAAGAGCGGCCTTACAACGGAAATTATGCACCATACGCGCTCAGGCTTGAGGGCAAGGAAAACGCAAAAAAGTTCTTTGCAACAATCCGCCCGAAAAACAAAAAACACTTGGACAAATTCTATCTGTGGCGCTCGCAAGGTTTTTATTAGCATTCCCCAAATCGTTACTTATTGTCACAAAATGTGCGCAAAGCAGGGGTAGCAAAGCGGTCAAATGCGCTGGACTCAAGCGGCCTTTTCGTAAAAAGGTCGGCGAAAAACTCCGCCGAAAGTGAAAGGGTTTGAGTTATCCAGTGGCTTAGTGCCTTCAAGAGTTCGAATCTCTTCCCCTGCATCACAGCCTTTTTAGAAAAAAGGCTGGCGAAAAAAATGGCGAATTTAAAAAAATTGGTGATTTTTTGGCAAATGTAACAGTTTTGATTGAAGGATATGCTAAAGAAGTTAGAAACGGGTGGTTAGCAAGTTCTACAACGATTTTGGTTAAATCCGATGGCAAAAACATAATTGTTGACCCGGGTTGCAACAGAGAAAAACTGTTAAACGCATTGAAAACTGAAAACTTAGAACCATCTGAAATAGATTTCGTTTTTCTTTCCCATGGTCACATAGATCATACATTATTGGCAGGCATCTTTGAAAATGCAGACATTATAACATTTGAAAATTTAATGTATAAAAAGGATATGCAGCTTGAATTCAATGAAAAAATATTGGGTTCTGATACACTTGTTATCGAAACACCTGGCCATACTGCAGAACATTGTTCGCTTGTTGTAAAAACAAATGCTGGTGTTTATGTTATTGCTGGCGATGTTTTCTGGTGGGCTGACGGGGAAGAGCAAAAAATTGATATCAACAAAATAGACAACTCGCACCCAAAAGAATTGAATATGGGCAAATTAATGGAATCTCGCAAAAGGATTTTAGAAATTGCTGACTATGTTGTTCCCGGCCATGGAAAAATTTTCAAAGCGGAAAAGGGCGCTGCAAAAAAACTTTAAGCTTTTAAATTAATTCCTTATTAACAGGTATGGCAATTTATGATTCCGTCAAAAGTTTTTTTTGTGAGAGGGGTGGGAGTGCACAAGGACAGACTCGCGTCCTTCGAAGCCGCACTCAGGAACGCGGGAATAGAAAAATTCAATCTCGTTTACGTTTCAAGCATCTTTCCGCCCAAATGCAAAATTATCCCAAAAGATGAAGGACTTAAGCTTTTGCCTCCTGGGCAGATTGTTTTCTGCGTAATGGCAAAAAATGAAACATGCGAGCCGAACAGGCTCATTTCGACCGCAATAGGGCTGGCGGTGCCGAAGGAAAGCGAAAACTACGGCTACTTATCGGAACACCACGCATTCGGGGAAACTGACGAGAAAGCAGGGGATTATGCAGAGGATTTGGCTGCAACAATGCTTGCAACAACACTTGGGATAGAATTCAACTCTGAAACCGCCTGGGAAGAAAGGGAGCAGGTGTACAGGACAAGCGGAAAAATAATTAAAACGACCCATTACTGCCAATCGGCGGAAGGAAACAAAAATGGGCTGTGGACAACAGTAATTTCCGCCGCCGTATTCATTCTGGACATTGATGAAACCAAGGCCAATGGAAAAGCCTGAATAAATAGCACATTTATGGAATGCAAAAAGCAATCCAACCTTAAAAAATGCAATTGCACATTTTCATGCGAAAGAAAGGGAATCTGCTGCGAGTGCATCGCATATCACCGGAAACGGGGGGAATTGCCGGCGTGTTACTTTTCAAAAAAAGCCGAAGCAAGTTATGATAGGGACATCGAAGCTTTTTTTAGGGATAAAAAATAAGGTGTTGGGTTGAAGGGTTCTTTTGAAACGGTTGATGTCGTGGACGAAAGCGATAAGCCAATTGGAAAAAAACCTAGAAACGCCGTGCATGCCTCAAAGCTTTGGCACAGGGGAATCCATGTTTTGATAAAAAATTCAAAAGGGGAACTGCTTCTGCCGGTGAGGTCAAAGGCGAGGGACAAATTTCCAAACAAATATGACACCTCCATTTCAGAACATGTAAGCAGCGGGGAAACTTTTGATGAGGCCGCTAAAAAGGGCTTGAAAGAAGAACTTGGAATTGCCAATCCGAAATTAAAAGAAATCGCAAAAATCAGGTTCCGCTACGGAAAAAACGACAACATGATTTCAAAAATATATCTGCTTGAATACGACGGTGAAATAAATTTTGACAGGGGCGAAATATCAAAAATTGAATTTCTGCCTCCGGAAAAAGTCCGAGCCATGCTAAATAAAAACGAAAAAAAATTCGCGATTTGGGCAAGAGAAATACTAAAATGGCATTTCAAAATGCCCTCTTTGCTGGAAGAAATCCGTTCAGACTAACAGCCTGCCGTTTTCAATTATTTTTCTGCCGTCAAACCAGACCGTCGGACTTGCGATGACATTGTCAAAATGTCCGAAGCAATAATTCTTTCCGCCGTACTGCTTGTTGTCGCCGATTGCAAAGTGACAGGTGCCGAGGGCCTTCTCATCGCATATCATCGCACCCACTATCTTCGCCTTGCGGTTTGTTCCGATTCCGAATTCCGCAATTGTGCGCGGCGCATCTTTGTAATTTTTTATTTTCTTCTTTTTATTGTAATCAACTAGCTCCTGCAGATTTTTTTTCACAACTCTGCTGCTCGAATCCACAAGCAGCCCCTTCTTAAAAACAAATTTAACCGCCTTTTTTGGAAGCACGGTTCCGCCGATTATGCGGAAGCTTGAAACAAAAGCAATTCCATTTGCAGAATCTTCCATCGGAGTGGTGTAAACTTCCCCAATCGGATAATTTGTGGAATATTTGCGCCAATTACCATCGTTCGAAAGCACTTCCCTATGGCTGAAGCGGAACTCCACATTTGTGCCAAGCGGGCACGCAATTTTTACCAAAGATGCCTCCTTAAAAAGCGGAACAAGCTTTTTGTGCAGCAAATTTATTTCACCTTGGTCGTGTTCAAAGCTGGAAAAGAAAGCGTCAATATTTTTTTCCTTAAGACCGGAGAGACCGCTACAGGAAAACACCTTAAAATTTTTGGACCCCATTAGCTTCCTGAAACTTATGTGCGCACCATTGCGAATAATGTGCCCCGGCCCCGTGGAACCAACAGAAACAAACAAATCTTTTTTTTCGAGTGAAAGGACGGCCTTTGTGACAATTTTTGATGCCGGCCCCATGCGGCTGCGCTTCTTCCCAACTATTAACGAGACATCGCAACCCATTTTTTTGAACTCGGCATAAAATGTTTTCCCCAAGCGCGGAGAAACTTTTTCCTTTTGCGACCCTGTGTCGCACCAAATCAGAACACTGTCTCCTTTTCTAACGCCATAAATTTTTTTTATTTTCTTAAAAGAATGCAACGGAAACTCCTTGAATTTCAGAAGCTTCCGAAAATCATTAATTTCTATCATAAAAAATAATTTATCAAATCATTTTTTAATTGAAGGCGGCAGATATTTCGGCTTGACCAATCCTGAAACGTCCTTAACCAGGGGAACGTCATAAACTGAGTACCTGCCGAAATAAAGGTCTTCAATATTGTTTTTCTTCAAAAACTTTTTTACAACAACCTTTCCCTTCAAATAAAGGATGTCCTTTGTAAAGGCGCCCGGCTCGCCCTGACTGAATGTCCCGCGTTTCGCCCTTGCCGTCAGGGTAAATGCGGCTTCCTTCGGAAAAAATTTTGCAACCTCCAAAAAAGTTTCATAAAAATTTTTGCGTGAGGCATAATGCACCGCCAAAACACGGCCGGCATATTCGCGCAGCTGAACATCAACATTTAGCCCTTCCTTTTCTTCAAGCATAACCGCGATGCCCTCTTCCGTGCAGAGGGTTTCCTTCGAGAGGCCGCGCGCAAAAAGCTTGTACGGCTGCAGAAGCCCGTTTTCATACCTGAATATGTGCCCCCGGATTTCATGGACAATCAGGCGCCTTATCTCGCTTTCGGCGAAAAAAGCGGTTGGGGATAAAAAAATCTCTTTTGTTCTGACATTTACAGAACAAAGGGAGGCCGATGATTCTCTCGGAACAACCTTGTATTTTAATCTTGATTTTTTCAAATAATCGGAAACCATTTTTTCGGCCTGCGGGAAAGAAACATTTTTCTCTTCCGGGGCGATTTCCTTCGAAAGTATCTCGCGGGCAAGTGAAATAAGCTTGAGAGTCGGCTTGCCGTAATACTTTTCGGAGTTATTGGAAAAGTTTTCTGTGCCAGCGCTCCTTATCAGCTCCATCCTGTCAAAAAGGTCGACTATTTTTTTATCAAATATGAGGTCGAGCGTTTCACCATAAAGATTTTGGCGCAGCGCGTTCAATTCCCTTTTGTATATTTCAAAAGTGGGGCTTATTGAAAAGTAGCTGTAAAGAGGATTTCTAGCAACATATGAAAAAACAGGCGCATATTCGTTTCCGTTCGCGAATTCTTCAAAAAATTTATGTCTCTGCTGATCAAGATTTTGAGGGTTCACATACAACAAAAGGTTCGCTTCTATCGAGCTTGCGAGAGCGCATAGTTTCTGGTCGAGAAGCCGATAATCATTGCCTTTCATTTCAAACGCCCGAAAAAATAAACCAATAATTTAAAAAAATTCAGCCGAATTGTTTTTGCGCCTTTACTTTTTCATGAATGAATTCAACCCATTCCTTAACTATCATTCCTCCGAGGTATTTCATGAATGGGCCGGGCATAAAATTAGCTTCAATCACAACCCATCTGCCTCCCGACTCCATCAAATCAACCGCACAAATGTCCATGCCGAGAACCCTTGCAGAGTTAAGGGCGATTTTTTTCATCTCAGGGCTTGTTTCAATTACCGCTGCTGTTCCGCCCCTGGAAATATTTGCGCGCCACTCCCCTTTCCTCCCTGTCCGCTTGACCGAAATTACGCTATCGCCGATAACATAGCAGCGCACATCAAAATTTTTTCCCTTAATAAATTTTTGCGTGCAAATAAATTCCTCGAAAAGGTGAACGGTGTCAAGGATGCTTTCCAACTGCTTTTTATCGTTTATTAAAACGACCCCTTTTCCGGCAAATCCCGAAATGAGTTTCATCACCATCGGAAAGCCGGTTTCACCCACAAGGTATTCCGCATATTTGGGGGAAATGAAAAGAGTCGTGGGAATTCCGGGGATTCCGCTGTTTGAAAGGACCTGCGTGGTGTAATACTTGTGATTGGTTATCTGGTAGGCGCGAAGGGGAACAGGGCAGTAGGCGCTGCTGCTTTCTATTACTTTAAGAACTGCTTCACCGAGTACATAATCTCTGGAAGAAAAGCGCGGATAAATCGCGTCAAAATCCATCAGATATTTTCCCTTGTAGCAAAGGGAAGCCCTGCCGCTTGAAACCATTATCTGCACTTTGTTTATCGGAACAAACAGAACCCTGTCAAAAAGTTTTTTGCTCTCGCCGATCATCGAATTAATTGTAGATTTCTTGTAGGTTTTTGAGCCGATTATGAGAAAACTTTTTTTAGCGTCAAATTTTTTTGGCACTTTGCCGCCGGATTTCCTTCCAATTTCAATTCGCGAGAGGTCGGCGCCCAGCTCCTCCTCAATAGGGGCCAAGTCTGAAAACCCCTTCTGCTTCTGCGCGGTCATTTTAACCACTTCCCTAAAACTGTTTTTGAAAAAATCCTTTTTATGACGCCAATTTCATCTCCGACGCCTTCTTCCACGCCGAGTTTCTGAAGTTTTTCCGCGAAAAACTGCGCAACATGTTCCTCCAAATTTTCCGAACAAATTTCACTTAGCACTTTCCAATTAACATTCGGCCTTACATCCAAAATTTTTCCGTTTGACATTTCAATCTGCGCGATATCATAGCCGCAGGTCTGCGCCGCCTTGATTGCCGCGCCGTTCTCGGCGTCCGAAAGCTTGTAAATTTTCCCTTTTTTCAATTCGGAAACTCCGCCCGATAAAAGTTTCCTCTTTACCGCGAAAACTTTTTCCCCAATTACGGCGCATGTTATTACATCGCATGCATCATACTCGTGGAGAATGAAAGCATCCACGTTGTCCTGAATGCTCTTCAAAAAAATTTCGAATTCTTTGGCATTGTTCACCGCCACCTTTTGCTGAACGGTTTTACCGACAAGAGCCTTTACCATCAGCGGATACTTGCCATTTTTTGAAATTGTTTTTATGCCTCCAGATGACCCCGCAATCATAATGTCGGGAATCGGCACGTTGCCGAGGGCGAGAGTTGTGAATTTGAAGGGTTCGTTCATGCCGATGTAATAGGAGCCGGGCATGGAATTCGAATAAATTTTTCGCGATGAAAATTCTTCAAGAAGGGGCTCGACAAAAGGGGCGAGGGAGGCGCGCGCATGGAGAAAAACCGCGTCATACTTCGGAATATTTTCTCCGAGCGATTTGATAAGTGTTGCGCGATGCTTGCTCACCAGACTTATTTTCAATATGCGAAGATACTTTACTTCAAAACCCTTGGACTCGAAGGCCGGAAGAAACGGTTCGATGTGTTTTTTTCTCTCAGCGATTACAAGGAGCTTCATTGGAAATTACCCGCCGGCTGCAGAATTCGTTTGGGTGAAAAATCCGCGTGAACTGGCAGCAAGTTAACCAAACACTCATAGCGCGACTACTTAATAAAAACCTTTCTTAAGGCAAAGCGCTTTGAAAACAAAAGCCTTAATAATACACAAAAACATATTTCTAATCGGTTGAAATGTCGGGAAGAAAAAAAACAATCGGGCTTGTCGAACTGGTTAAGATAAAGGGAAAAAAGAAATCGATTATAAAAAGGGCCCTTTGCGACACCGGTGCAACTAGAACAAGCGTTGACGTGAGGGTAGCGGCAAGCGCTGGAATAGGCCCGATAATTTCAAGCGTGAAAATAAGGAGCGCAAGCGCGCCCAAGGGCTATGTGAGAAGGGCGATTGCCGAGGCGACGATAATCCTCAAAGGAAAAAAAATAAAAACGGGCGTCGGAATAGAGGACCGCTCCGGGCTCCCTTATGCCGTGCTGATAGGGCGCGATGTAATCCACAATAATTTCATAATAGATGTTTCAAGAACGCACACTTCAAACAAGATAGCGGATGCAAAAGTGGCTGATAAGGATGAAGAAAAGTGAGCGCGGGGCATATTCCCGTGAATGCCGCAAAAGCCAGGATTGCCTTAAAAAAATAGAAATAAAAGAAATAGTTTCCGCGGACGCCAAAACAATTTCCCAATTGAAAAAGTTTTTCCCGAAATGGGGGAAAAAAGGTCTTGCGGAAAAAAAATTGAAAAAAACTTTGGACGGGAAAAATTTCAGGTTTGCGGCGCTGTTGAACGGCAAACTTATCGCGCATGTAAAAATCACGCCAAAAAAAGACGCTCATTCCCACGTTGCGGAAGTAACCTCCCTTTTTGTACTGCCGAAATGCAGAAGGGCAGGAGTCGCGACAAAACTGATTCTGGCAGCCGAAAAAAAAATGCCAAAGAAAATTGAAATACTTACCCTTTGGGCCGACCCGAAAAACGGCGGCGCGATAAAACTCTACAAAAAAATAGGATTCAAAAAGTACGGCTTTTTGAAAAATGCTTCAAAAAAGGGCAAAAAATATTCCGATGGTTGCTTGCTGCAGAAAAATATTTAATTATGGGAAACAGCTGCACGCCCCGCCGAACGGCAGCACAATAAATTTATTAACTTCACACCACTTATATGATTGCTATGGCATTGGGGTCCTTTTTGAGGCCGACAGAGGCTTTTGAAAACGCTATCGCCGAGGAAAATCTCGGCGCCGCTGTCGGAACGGCAATAATTGCAGGCCTGCTTTTCGGAATCGGCGGGTTGATTCTAACCGGAAGCGCATTGCAGTTTGTAATAAACTTTGCCACGCCAATAATGCAATGGATTGTGCTAAGCCTTCTTGTGTGGATTTTTTATTTCATGTTCAAAAAGAAAAAGCTCGGAGAACTCAGCCTGGCGCAAATCGCCTCCGCAACAGGGGTTCTCTGGGGGCTTTTTGTAATCGCGGGAATCATAGCGACGGTTGGCGCCTTCGTAATCGCCGGTTTGGGAAACACCCAAATAATGGTGCCGATTGCAATTGTACTTTTCGCCCTAATATGCATAGTAGGGCTCGTTTTCCTGTTTGACTGGTTTGTGCTCATAAAAACAATTTTAGACGCCGAAAATAAGAAGGCGGTCATTGTGTGGGCCCTTCTTTTCATAGTGCACGGCCTGTTATTCATATTCATTAATTCTGCTTTAAGCAGCGCATTCCTCTGAAATTCTGGCTCATTTGGTTGCGCAGCCGGAATATATGCTAATTTTACTTCTTAACTCAAATTTGTTATTTTGGCAGTGAACAACAAAAACATTTAAAAAACATACAGGCAGCAGGAATAAATTATGAAGAAAGTGTGCCCTGATTGCAAAGTTCCTTTTGAAGTTGATTTCGAGGAATTCGGGGAAGGCGACGCGGTAACATGCCCTGAATGCAACCTTGAATTTACCATAATATGCAAGGAGCCGGGCAAATTCAAGCTTATTGAAAGCAAAGCGTTGGAGATGGAAGAAATGGAAGAAGAAAGCGGCGAAGATAACGAAGACTATGAATACGACGAAGATTGAAAACGCCGAAAAATAATTTTCAAAAAAACTAATTCCTTGAATTTTTTGTTTTTTGACTTTTCAACCTTTCCGTTTTCTGATTTTCCCACTTTGCAACTTTCCAGTTTTCCGACTTTCAAACTTTTCAACTTTCCCTCTTTCCAACTTCCCAGCTTTTCAACTTCCCCGTTTTTCAACTTTCAGGTAACGTTTAAATAAACTAAACAACAGAATTCTGCTGCTTATGGCTCTGAGATTCTTCAACACCCTGACCGATTCGCTCGAAGACTTTAAGCCGCTTGGAAAAACCGTTGGTTTGTACACCTGCGGCCCGACAATTTACAATTACGCCCACATAGGAAATTTCAGGGCATACTGCTGGGAAGACATCCTAAAAAAATACTTGATATTCAAAGGCTACAAAGTAAAGCACGTGATGAACCTCACTGACGTGGACGACAAAACAATAAAAGCTGCTAACGAAGAAAAAATGGCATTGAGCGAGCACACAGAAAAATACAAGAAGGCGTTCTTCGACGATATCAAAACGCTCAACACATCCCCGGCGGACAATTACCCTGCGGCAACGCAGCACATCGCGGAAATGGTAAAACTCATTCAAAAGCTTCTCGATAAAGGAATCGCGTACAGAGGAGACGACGGAAGCATTTACTACTCCGTAAAAAAATTCAAAAACTACGGAAAGCTGGCGCACATCGATGTCAAAAAATTAAAAGCCGGGGCGCGCATTTCCCACGACGAATACGAAAAGGATTCGGCAGCGGATTTTGTGCTTTGGAAAGCATGGGATGAAAATGACGGCGGAGTTTTCTGGGAAACCTCGCTTGGAAAGGGAAGGCCGGGCTGGCACATCGAATGCTCCGCAATGAGCATGAAATATCTGGGGGAAAGCTTTGACATACATACCGGAGGAGTGGACAACAAATTCCCGCACCATGAGAATGAGATTGCGCAAAGCGAAGCCGCCACGGGAAAAAAGTTTGTGAAATACTGGATGCACTGCGAACACCTAATGGTGGACGGCAAAAAAATGTCAAAAAGCCTGGGAAACTTCTACACCCTGAGGGATTTGCTGGAAAGGGGATTGGATTCAAAGGCGATAAGATACACTCTGATAAATTCGCAGTATAGGCAGCCGCTAAATTTCACTCTTGCTTCGGTAAAAGACTCTGAAAAAACAATTGCCGGGCTGCAAAACCTTGTTGAGAGGCTGAAAAGAATTTCCGAAAAAATTGAAAACGATTCAGTAAAAACATTTGTTGATGAGGCGATTGAAGGATTTACACAGGCAATGGATGACGATTTAAATGTCCCAAAAGCGATGAGCTTTATTTTTTCCTTTGCAACAAAAGCAAACAAACTGCTTGATGAAAATTCTATCGGGGCGGAAGGGGCGAAGGAAGCCCTCGATTTCTTAAAAAAAGTTGATTCCGTTTTGGGAGTTTTGAACTTCGAAAAAAAGTTTTTCGAACTCGACCCGAAAGCGGAAAAACTCGTTGCAGAGAGGGGCGAAGCAAGAAAACAAAAAGATTTCGCCAAGGCGGACCTGCTCAGGAAAAAACTTGAAGAGTTCGGCGTAAAGGTAATTGATAATGCGGACGGAAGCTCGACCGCCGTTCCGCTCGAATGAAAAATCTTTTAAACTGCTGAAACATACTATTGGCGCATGGCGGCGGAAATACTTTCGATGGCACTCTTCTGGGACATCGCACTGATAGTAATTGCGGCGGCGCTCATGAGTGCGCTGCTGAAAGCACTAAAACAGCCGAGCCTGTTCGCATACATAGTCGCGGGAATAATAGTAGGGCCGCTGGTTCTGGGAAGCGTTGATTTCAACGCGCTTGGAATGCCATTCAAAACAATAGGGATACACGCGATGACCCCTGAAACAACTCTGTTATCGGAATTGGGAGTCGCTTTCCTTCTTTTTTCAGTCGGCGTTGAAACCTCAATCAAAAAACTTTTCAGCTTGGGAAAAGACGTGCTGATAGGAACAATAGCGCAGGTGGCGGCAATAATAGGCGCAATATTTTTGCTAACCGTTCCGCTCGGTTTGCTTTCAGCTGAACAGGCGATATTCGTCGGAACAATACTTGCTTTTTCATCAACAATGATAGTTGTGAAAATACTTTCAGATAAAAAAGAAATAAACACGCTGAAAGGAAGAATAATGATTGCAGTGCTGCTGATACAAGATTTTCTTGTTGTGCTGTTGCTTCCGCTGCTCGCAAACATTTCAAGCTTCGGAGAACCCTCAATTCTCATTAACATACTTAGCAAGAGCGTTCTTCTCATACTTTCGGCAATTGTGCTGAACAAAATAGTGTTTCCGCCACTCTTCAAAAAAGCGGCGGAGGAACAAGAATTGCTGTTCCTTTCCGGAATCGCGACGGCATTCTTCTTCATCGGATTGAGCGTGATACTTGAAATGCCGATAGCGATAGGGGGCTTCATCGGCGGAATAGCGCTCAGCACTCTTCCTTACAACATAGAAATATTCTCAAAAATGCGCGCCCTCAGGGATTTTTTCGTAACAATATTTTTCGTAACCCTCGGAATACAGCTCAACTTCCACTTCGGAACGCTGAACCCATTGCTTATGCTGATAATACTTCTTACAATATTCGCAATAAAACCGCTGGTGCTTTTTATCCTCACACTGCTTTCTGGTTATGGCACAAAAATTTCTACCGAAACGGGGATGATGCTAGGGCAGGTTTCTGAATTCGGATTCGTGCTGGCGGGAATAGGACTCACAACAGTTGGAATGAACGGGGAGCCGATTTTTTCCCACGAACTATTCTCATTTATCATTGCAGTTGTGGCGCTTTCAATGATAATAACACCTTACATCGCAAATTCTTCGAGCAGACTCTCGGCGTTCGTGCATTCGCACGCAAAAAAAGTGCCGAATCATAAAAAGTTCTCGAAACTAAAAAAATATTTCAACAGGCAAATCGATTCTCTTGAAAAATTGCCGAACAAATGGGAGCTGAAAAACCACATAATAATAGTCGGAAGCGGAATGACTGGCGGAACGCTCGCAAAGGCGCTGCACCCCTATAAGCAGGTACTGGTACTCGACTCAAACCCGGAAACCGTGCGCAATGGAATAAGAGAGGGAATGAATTATGCTTACGGCGACCCTGATAATGACGAGATGCTGGAAAAAATAGACATAAAAGACGCGAAACTGCTGGTGCTTGCAATACCAACACATGAAAAAGAGGTGCGCTTCATGGAAGAAGCCAAAAAGGCGAACAAAAAAATTGTGGTATTTGCAACGGCGCACCACTTCTACGAAGCGCTCGATTTGTACAAAAAAGGCGCGGACCTCGTGCTCATGCCCTACATAATGGGTTCAAATGCGTTCTTGGAAAACGTTTCAAAATACATGGAAACAGGAAAAATTGAACAAACAAGGGGAATTATGGACGAGTACATGCGCTACCTCGAAGAAAAAGCCGAAGAGGAAAGGAAGACGGGGCAGATGCACTGACACGAAAAAATCTGGGAAAAAAATTTTAATAAAAAAAATGGGGAAAAAAAACTGTGCTATTTCTTCCACTTCTTCAAGGCTGCAGCAAGTTCGAAATGGCTCTTCGCATAATCCTTTGCCTCAACGCCGAGCATTTCCGCATCAACCGCCTGCCTCATCGCTCTTGCGCCCGCAATTGTTCCCTGCGGATGGCCGTGGATTCCTCCGCCCGCCTGAATAATTATGTCGCGGCCCATCGCATGCACCAGCGGCTGGACTTTCGCAGGATGCAAGCCGCCGGAACAAACCGCCAGCATTGGTTTTAAAGAATGCCAGTTTTCCTGCAAACGGTGGCGCGCAAAATCCTCGGAAACAACTTTGCTCTCGATTTCCTCGCCAACAGCTGTAACCTCTTCTTTGCCCTCGTACATTTTGCCCACAATTCCGCCCACGTGAAGCTGGTCAATCCCAATAAGGCGGCAAAGCTTTGCAATAACAAGCATTGAAATTCCGTGTTTGGGGTTGCGGGTAAAAGCCGCGTGGCCGGCACGGTGACCGTGAAAAGCAGCCTTCAAATTCAAGTCGCGCAGGCTTTGGAGACCCGACCATCCGACTGTAAGCACATCAACCATGATAAATTCGCCGCCATTCGCAACGACATGCCTCGCACGCCTTGCCATCTCGTTATAGGGTGCGGTAACATTCGGAAGGTACGCTTTCTTCTCGCCTGTTTCTTTCTCCGCCTTCCTTTTCGCATTCAAAGTAAGTTTAACCCTCTTGTCAAAATTATTGAAGCCCATTGAAGAAAGATTTTCATCATCCTTTACAATGTCGCAACCGCCCATCCACGCTTCATAAGCAACCTTCGCATGCTTTTCCTCGTCAAGACCGAGCTTGGGCTTTACAATTGTTCCGACCAACGGCCTGTGATAAACTTTCATTAATTTTCTTATTCCTTCAATTCCATAATGCGGCCCGTGGTAATGCCTGATAAAATCCGCTGGAAAATCAATATCCAAGAGCTTCAAATTTGTAACATCGCTCATTCCAAAAACGTTGCCGGCAACGGAACTCATTATCTGGGCGACATTGCCTTCTTCGAACAATTCTTTCGGATAAGCAATTTTTACTATGCCGCTCTTTTTATCAAGCGAAAAAACTTTTGGCGAGAGCCTGTCAAACATTTCCTGCGGCATCGTGCCGATGTCCGTCCAGGTGCCGATGCTCGATTCGGAGGCGATGCGCTGGCAGGCGCCCTCAAAAGTAATTCCTTTCGCGGGTTCCAAATAATATTCGCAAACCAAATCGTCCTTGTCCGGCTCGTAGCCTTTTGCAAGATAACCTTCATACTCCTTAACGCGCCCGCTGTCCGCCACTCATTTCACCCGTCAAAATAACCTATCAACAATAGGGCTTTGAGCTATAAAAAAGTTTCTAATGGGCAAAAAATGTTTTTATTTTGAAGGGGGGAATCCGTGGTTTCCCTTCCGGAATTCAACAATTGCCTTATATTCGACAACCACTTTTTCAAAATCTTTCACCGGCCGCCTGTCAAAACCGATTTTGTGGTTCAGAATAACATCTTCAAATAGGCTTAATTTGCCCGCAAGCGAGGCTTCAAATAGTCTTCTCGCGCGCTCATTTTTTATTGCACTGCTCCTCTGCAAAATCTGCCGCAACCTGTTGTCTATTCTTTCCTCCAAATTATTCCCCTGCGACTGCCTGTCAATCAAGCCATCGACATATTTCCTGACAATCGAATCCTCACGGATTTTTCCGGAAATGCCTGAAATTTTTTCCCCTTTCCTGATTCCAAGAGATTTCATCAATTTTTTTGGAATCCTTACGGGCTTCCACCCGGGGGATTTTTTCGACACTCCCCAAAAACGACCCATCTTTGCCTTTGCCATAAAAAACCTGCCAACAGTAGGGCTTTGAGCTATAAAAAAGTTTCTACGAGGAAAAATTGAAAAAATTAACTCAAAAAATATAAACAAAAATTTTATTTCTTCACGGCAAGCTTAATATCCTCATCCGTAATGGTTTTTCTGTTCGCGTGTTTTGCGAACAAGGCAGCCTGTTGCGAAACTTTCATCCCCTCGTCTTCAAGATGAATGGAAAGTTCTTTTGCTGCGGACTCGCTCACGCGCAAGCCCGTCGCTTTTCGAACAATCCTATCGACAGCCGCCAACGGCAATTCGCCCATAAAATCAACCCTTTCGCTGAATAAAACAATATTATACCTTAGAAATACAAAAGAACTTAAACCTACGCTTTTAAGTGGAAAAAAGCCGAAGAGGGCAAAGAAAACAGTTAAATACCTCTTTGGGTGAAAATTATATCTGTGGGAATTATGCCAAGCAAAGCCGGAAGAGTAAAATTTCCTAAATGGTGGCCGCATCCAACATATCCTTATTTGCTTAAGAAACTCACGCCAAAACAATTAAGGATTTTTAACAATGAAAAGAGAAAATATCTTCGTGAAGTTACGAGAATAAGGCCCGGCTCGGAAACGCCGGAAAAAGAAAGGAGAAAGCTTATTGAGTACGCGGAATCCGAAGGGCTAGTAGGGGCACTCGGCCACAGGGAAGAAAAAGCCATGGGGCTTGTGAGGGGCGCTGTAAGGGGCGCAGCAAAACTTGAAATACAGGTAAAAATAGCTGAAGCGGCAAAAAACCTGCCAAATGGAATGGCGGCAAAAAGGCGGGAAGCTGAAGCGAGGCAACTCATGAGAGGGCGTTTTGAACCGCGCGGCAAAAAAATGAAAAAAGGGCATTGACACAATTCGGCAAACAAATCAAAATTCTGACCGGCACAACACCGCAAAACGATTTAAGAAACCATTTTCGCTCAAACTCTTAATGCCCTTCGTTTCTCACCCGCTGGTCAAGCCGGACACTATAGAGGCGAGGCTCTACCAGGAAGTGCTGGTCTCATGCATCGTTGAAAAAGGAAACACTCTTGTTGTTGCGCCGACCGCGCTCGGAAAAACGGTTGTCGCGGTTATGCTTGCGACGCACATACTTAAAGAAACTCCGAACAGTAAAATACTTTTTTTGGCGCCCACAAAACCGCTGGTAGTGCAACACGACAAGAGCTTCAAAAAGTTCCTTCAAATCGGGTCCGAAAAAATTTGCGCAATTACCGGAATGGTGAAGCCAGGCGAGCGCGAAAAAATTTACAAAGAGGCAAGCATAATAAGCGCGACGCCCCAGACAATCGAAAATGATTTGCTGAACGGAAACCTTTCCCTCGAAGATTTTGGATTGGTTATTTTTGATGAGGCACACAGGGCGGTCGGAGATTATGCATATGTTTTCATCAATCTGCAATTGCAAAAACAAAATCCGCGCGCGCTTGTGCTTGCGCTGACAGCGTCACCCGGAAGCGAAGAGGAGAAGATACAGGACGTGTGCAGAAACCTTTCAATAAAAAACATTGAAATAAAAAATCCGGAAGATTTTGATGTAAAAGAATACGTTAATGAAATAGAAATTGACTGGATAAAAGTGGATTTGCCCGCCGAATTTGTTGAAATAAAACAATTGCTGGAAAATTTCATGAAAAAGCAGCTCGTTTTGCTCAAAAAGCTGGGAGTGGCGAAAACCGAGAACAAGAGATACTACAACAGAAGCAGGATACTTGAAATGCAGCACCAAATAAGGCAACGGCTTATGCGGCACGGAAAGACGCAGCCGAGCCTGTATTCCGCGGCAAGCGCGTGCGCGGCGCTGCTAAAAGTTGCACACGCCGAGGAACTGATTGAAACGCAGGGAATAAGCACGCTGAAAAGTTACTTTGAAAAAATGGGCGAGGAGGCAAGAAGGGGGCAAAGCAAGGCGGCGAAACACATAATGGCCGACGAGGGAATCTTGACGGCAATTAAAATAACAAACAAATTATTTGAACAAAAAATCCAGCACCCGAAATACAAGGAACTGAAAAGAATTGTTCTGGAACAATTTGAGAAAAAGCCGAACAGCAAAATAATAGTGTTCAACCACTACCGCGACTCGATAAAAGAAGTAACGGGCTTTTTGAACGCCGAGGAAAAAATAAAGGCGACAAAATTCATCGGGCAGGCGACGAAGGGAAGAGAGAAAGGAATGAGCCAGAAGGAACAGCAGGAAATTTTGGTGGCGCTAAAAGAAGGAAAACACAATGTTCTGGTGGCCTCATCGGTGGCAGAAGAGGGGCTCGACATTCCGGACGTTGAGATGGTGATTTTTTTCGAGCCGGTGCCGAGTGAAATAAGAACAATACAACGCAGAGGAAGAACCGGGAGGTTTGGGAAAGGAAAAATGGTTGTGCTGATGGCGAGGAATACTAGAGATGAGGCTTTCTACTGGGCGGCGCGAGGAAAAGAAAAAAGAATGAAACAAACACTAAAAGGAATGAGCACGAAAATGATTGGAAATGCGGCCGAAGAAACGAAAAACATTTTAGAACAAACAACACTTGATTCGTTTATGGAAAAAAGCGACAAAATAATTATTTTTGCGGATTCAAGAGAAGGCGCCTCGACCGTAATAAGAGAGCTTGTTGGAAAGGAAGTTGCAGTCCGAACGAAACAGCTTGAAGTCGGGGACTATGTCCTGAGCAGAGAGGTTTGCGTCGAAAGAAAAACGGTCGAGGACTTCATCAACTCAATGATTGACGGGCGGCTTTTCTCGCAGCTTATTGCGCTGAGAAACAGTTATGAAAAACCGCTTCTAATCGTTGAGGGAAATATGCAGGAACTTTTCACGCTGAGAAATATTCACAGAAATGCGATTATTGGGGCGCTTACGAGCATCGCACTCGATTATCAGGTGCCGATAATAAATACGCGGGATGCAAAGGAAACGGCCGAGTTCGTTTATGTAATTGCAAAAAGGGAACAGCTTGGCCGCGACAAAGAAATAGGGATTAGGTTTGGGAGAAAGGGATTAACTGTCGAGGAACAGCAAAGATTTATTGTGGAGGGAATCCCTATGGTCGGGCCGATGCTGGCAAAAAATTTGCTGAAAGAATTCGGCTCGATAAAAAAAATTGCAAACGCGGGCGAAAAAGAACTCCAGAAAGTGGAAAATTTGGGCGAGAAAAAGGCGAAGCAGATATTCAGGGTAATAAACGAAAAATTCATGGAAAAATGATTTGCCGTTTCAAGAGCAATTATGGGTGAAAAAATTATTTTTTTTCTTTATAAACATTCACTTTGTCGGCAATTATGTTCATCCTCCTGATCCTGATCTCACCTTTTTTGCGGCCTCTTGCCCGCCAATGATTGTCCTCAATTTCCTGTAGCACTTCACGTTCTCCAGGAGTCAGTTTTTTTTGCCTGCGCTTCAAACGCAAAAGCGCACGGGTAGTTGTCGCCCTGTTGCCTGGAAATCCTTTTGTTTTAATATATTCGTTTGACTTAATCCAAACAGGAAGCTTCTTTCTTTTTTCAACTGCTTCTGCAAGCTTTTCTCGGGCGCGGGTTGCCTGCGCTTCCTTGCCCTTAAGCCTTTGTTTTGCTTTTTTGCGCGCTTCAGTTTTGTTGTACAAATTCACCATGTCATCACGCCATAAAAAGAAGTTGCCCCAGGAGCCATCGTCTGTTTCGTTTGTATGATCCCGCAGTCTTTCTGCGGAGCGCTCTTCCCTACGCGCAACATCGAGTTTAGTCTCTGCCACTTTTTCCTTGAGATTTGCGCGGTGCACTGCAGAAGCTCTGCGATTTACCGCTGTTCTGCCTTCGCTTTTTGCTGTCGCCCTTCTTTGTCTTGCGGCGCGAATTCTTTGAATAAAAGCCGGTGTTTTCATCGCAATCAAATCCTGTTTTTTGAAAAAATTTCACTTCAAAAAGAATCACTTTGCTAATTATTTTTACTTGCAGGTCCAATATAAGGTTATTGCTTTGGCATTTTTCGTGCAGAAATCTGTGTTTTTGAGGGCTTATTCGAAAGCCTTTGTTTTTGCGACTCGGTTTTGGCATTCTAAAATAAACATTTAAAAACCTGCCCCAATTAAGAGTATTAAATCCGGTGGGCATTACTACGGTTAAAAGGTGAAGTAAATGGTTGAGTGGCACGGAAAATCAAAGAGGCTTTCTTCGGGCGGCATGAGGACTACAAGGCGAAGGTGCACCAAGAAGGAAGTTTGGAAAGGCGGAGAAGCGGCGCTCACAAAATGCGGAAAAGAGGAGAGGGAAACGAAAAAAGGAATCGGAAACACGAGCAAGGTCAGAGTTACTTCAGTAAAGTATGTGAACGTTTTGGATAAAAAAACGGACAAGACAAAAAAATATGAAGTGATTAATGTTAAAACTAACGATGCAAACAGGCTGTTTGCAAGAACCAATATCATTACCAAGGGGGCGGTGCTGAGAATAAAAGTCGGCGCGGAAGAAAAGCTCGCGAAGGTAACGAGCAGACCAGGACAGGACGGCGTCGTTAACGCTATTTTTGAATAATTTTTGAAATATCGCGGTTGCAAGAAAGAAAGGATTCAATAAAGTTTTAGGAATTTACGCGGCAAGGAAGCCGTAACGCGGGCTTAAATTAATTCCCAAAAGTTAAAAAGAGACGAAAAAAGGCCCGATTTGGAAACATTTATAAACTTTCTTGCTAGGGGTTTTTATAATTAAGCGCTATTTGGTGACTTTTGTCAGTCTTTGATGGTGAGCAGGTAGGAGGATGGTATATTTGGTTCTTGAATGCCCAGAGTGCGGAAGCAAAAAAATAAAGGTGGACTCTTCTAAGGGAGAAGCGGTTTGTATGCAATGCGGCCTCATAGTTTCAGAAGACGCAATGATTGATTCTGGAAAAGAGTGGAGAAGCTTTGATGGTGATAGTACGGAAAAGAGCGCGCGCACTGGAAGCCCGATGAAATATGTAAAATTAAACAAAGGGCTTGTAACGATGATTGACAGGCGCGGAACAGATTTAAGGGGAAATAAACTTTCGAGCAAAAGCAGGGCGCAAATGTACAGATTAATTAAGTGGCACAAGAGGGCAAGCATTTCATCCTCAATGCAGAGAAACCTCTCAATCGCTCTTACAGAAATGAGAAGGGTTGCTTCATATTTGAACATACCCGAAACACTGGTTGAGGCTGCTGCCTTGCTTTACAGAAAAACCGTAAAAAAGGGGCTCATTAGGGGAAGACTGATTGAGGCGGTTGTGGCAGCGGTGCTGTACACAGTGTGCAGAACATACCATGTTCCAAGAACGCTTAACGAAATGGCAGAAGCAAGCGGACTCACAAAAAAAGAAATCGGAAGAACATACAGATTTCTTGTACGCGAACTGAATTTGGGCGTTCCACTGACAAACCCTATTCACTACATTCCAAGATTTGCTTCTGAGTTAAACCTGAGCGGAGAAGTGCAGGAAGAGGGAAGAAAAATTTTGGAAGAAGCGATAAAGAAAGGACTAATTTCTGGAAGGGGCCCGACAGGAGTTGCGGCAGCAGCGGTTTACATCGCCGGACTCTTGAAGGGAGAAAGGAGAACGCAAAAGGAAGTCGCGAATGTCGCGGGTGTTACTGAAGTAACAATCAGAAATAGGTACAGGGAACTGAAGAAAAGATTAAACATAGATGTTGCCGCGTAAAGGCGGCAACCTTCTTTTTTTTACTGCGCCAGAACCGCATTTTAATGGATTACTTTGTTCAGCGGATACTCGATTATGTCCTGCGCGCCCATCTTTTTCAATTTTGGTATCAGCTCCCTTACGCTTTTCTCGGACATTATTACTTCAATCGAGAGCCAACCCTTTAGGCGTAAGTGAGAAACAGTTGGGCTCTTCATGCCATCCAACAAGCCGACTATTTTATCCAAATCGCTTTCTTTTACATTCATTTTTAGCCCGACTTTTTCATCGGCATCAAGCGCGCCCTGCAGCAACAACCTGATATCTTCTATTTTTTCCTTTTTCCATTTCTCTTTATAGCTCTCTTTGTTTGCTATGAGCCTTGTAGTTGATTCCATAATCGTTTCCACTATCCTAAGGTTGTTCGCCCTAAGCGAACTCCCAGTTTCGGTCAATTCGGCAATCGCGTCTACAAGTCTCGGCGGCTTCACCTCGGTGGCGCCCCACGAAAACTCCACCTCCGCATTCACCTTATTTTTCTTCAGATAATTTTTTGTAACATTGACAAGCTCGGTTGCAATTCTTTTCCCCTCAAGGTCTTTCACAGACCTGATGCTTGAATTTTCGGGAACGGCGATAACAAACCTTACCGGGCCCTTGCTTATTTTAGAATATTTTAATTCTGCGACTTCTACCACATCGGAATTGTTTTCGGTTATCCAATCTTTCCCGCTCAAACCCAAATCCAGAACACCCTCTTCAACATAGCGCGGTATTTCCTGCGCCCTGATTAAAATACATTCAATTTCATCGTCATTAATGCTCGGATAATATGAACGCTCCTTGACGGCAATATTGAAGCCCGCTTTCTTGAAAAGCTGAATCGTGGCTTCCTGCAGGCTCCCGGCAGGTATTCCCAACTTTAATTTTCCCGCCATTTCAACCACCATAAACTTTTTTCGGGTCAAAAACCCTTTTCTTCTTAATAATCTCAAATTCTTTGCCGGCTAATTTCTGGTAAAAACAACTGTTGTATCCGGTGTGACAAGCTGCGCCGCCGAACTGCTCCACCTTAAGCAAAACGGTGTCCAAATCGCAATCAACCAGGATTTCCTTAACTATCTGAAAATTCCCAGAAGTTTCCCCCTTAAGCCAGAGCTTGTTCCTTGACCTGCTGAAGAAATGTGCTTTTCCCGTTTCAAGAGTTTTTTGCCAAGCCCCCTGATTCATAAAAGCGACCATCAAAACTTCCTTGGTTTTGTAATCCTGGACCACAACAGGCACCAAGCCCCCAAGTTTTGAAAAATCCGGTTCAGCCATAACATCAAAGCCTACGGCATAATTTTTAACCATTTGGTTTTCGAACGCCCCTAAAAAAAATTTTGACCAAAACAACCAGCCACACCAACCGACTTTATTCAGCAGATTTCGCCTCATCTGCAGGATTTATATTACTTTATCATAATCTAGAGTTATTATGAGAGCCCAGAACATAACAGACCTTTTGGTCATCGCGAGAAAAAACTGCGGGTTGTGCAATCTGTACAAGGGCTTTAAGGCCAGCGACAGAGAAAGGGGCAACGCTTTGGATGCAACAAAAAGGGCTTACGATTACTACAAGGCAGAGTTCCACGAATTGAGAACTAAAAACGGCTCTTCAGCGGCAATAGAAAGAAACAAAATAAACAGGGGTGCTTGCCTCGACGCAATCGACGCATGCAACGGCTGCGACAGGGAAGTTGCGAAGCTGAAAGACACGCTCGGAAGAATCGAATAAACAGAAAATCACTCTGCTTATTTAACATTTCTTTTTATCAACGACTTCTTTTTTATTAACAACCGCATCACTTACTTTAAGCCGTGCAAAAAGTGGTTGAATGTTAATAGCAGGAGTGGATGAGGCGGGAAGGGGGCCGTGCTTCGGCCCGATGACGCTGAGCATCGTGGTAATGGAAAAGGGGGCGGAGGAGGAGTTGCGAGAGGAGGGGGTGAGGGACTCAAAAGAGCTGCTTCCCAACAAAAGGAAAAAACTGGAAAAGATTGTGAAAAAAAAATCCGCCGAACACAAAACAATTGTGCTGAAGCCGATTGAAATAAACGATTTGATGGTGCGCTATTCGTTAAATGAAATCGAAGCGATGCAAATCGGAAAAATGATTAATTCCCTGAAACACAAACCGGAAATTATTTTCATTGACAGCCCCGATACGGTCGAAGGAAGTTTTGAGGCGCGCATAAGAAGATACACCGGCAAAAAAATAAAAATAACCGCGGAAAACAAGGCGGATTCGAAATATGTCGTTGTCGGGGCGGCAAGCATCTTAGCGAAAGTTAAGCGCGACAATGAAATTGAAAAACTCTCAAAAAAATTCGGGGACATCGGCTCGGGATATCCTGCGGACCCGAAAACCCAGAAATATTTGAATGAATACGTCGAGAAGCACAAAAAGCTTCCGCCGTTCTCAAGAATTTTCTGGAAAAACTGCGAAGCCGCGCTGAAAAAGGCGCACCAAAAAAAACTGTTTTAAAAAAATAATTCTTTAAAAATCAAACCCTAATTCTTTCCGCTAAAATCTTTTCCAAAATATTCAATGAATTTTGTAGTCGTTGTCAGGATGAAGGTGCGCCCCTGCGGCTCTTTCTTTACAAAACCGTTTTCAACAAGCGCCTTCAGGTGATCGTAAGCCTTGTTGTTCCTATACTTTATGACGGTCGCCTGCGTAATCGGCTGTTTGTATGCAATAAGCCCGAGCGTCTTCATTATTCCCTTATGGAACATTGAATCCTGTGCCAAATGCTGTACTTTTGATTCATAATTTGGCTTCACGCGCATCTGGTATCCTATCGGAAGCTCCACAATTTCAAGCGCGGTTTTCCTGGTGGAGTAAAAGTGAATCAGTTCATCGAGCATGGCTTTGGTTTCAAGCCGCGAATTCACTTCAGCTATTTTATTCAGCTCTTCCAGGGAGATGGGCTTCGGAGACATGAAAAGCGCCGCCTCCAAAATTTTTTCGCGCTCAATCCTCGGAAGCAAAACTTCCTCAACATCGCCCTCATCAGCCATTGCAACCACTTTTATTATCCACAAAATAATCCATTAAAAGCAAACCACCTTAATAATTTATTCGATAATCAGCGCCGGCTTTCCCGGAAAAGCGTTCCTTGCCTTTGGTTCTGCCGATTCCTCGGACTTCATTATTTCGATTTTTCCAAATTCTTTTTCTAGCACAGGCGCCGCTTCCTTCAAAACCGAAACCTCGTCGAACTTTTCAAGCATTGAAAGCTCGCCCAATCTCGAAAGCGCGCCCTTAATGAAGGGCTGGATTTCGGAGGAATGTTGTTTTATTTCAGGGTCCGCCATAAGAGCTTTCATTGCCGCGCCGAAATCGGGTCTGCCATCGCATACAGAAACAATTATTTTTAGCGCTTTCCACTTCCACTCCTGCGCCACGAAAATTCTCACCTTCGAAACCTTTTCAAGCTTCGCCAGTTCTTTGATGCGCAAAATATCGAGGCGAAGCGAACTAACAGCAGCTTCAATCCTTTCCAAATTTTCATCAATCAGCTTTGCATCACACTCAGGCCATTTTTCAGACGCAACAAGAGCCTTATTTCCGATTGCGCGCCACAATTCTTCGGTAATGTGCGGGCATATCGGATGCAACAGCTTCAAGAAAATTTCGAGATGCTCCTTTGAAACTTTTTCCTCGCCCTCGATAGCATCAAACAATTTTCTCAGGTTTATTATCGCAAAATTGTAGCGGAAATTTTCTATATCTGAAGTAATGTTGCGTATTGCCCTGTGAATCTTGCTTTCAATTTTCCTGCTGGATTTGCCGGGGCGCGGATTTTCAAAATAAGAAACTATTTTCATAACTGCGCGCAGGCTTCCTTCAATTCCTTCCTCCTTCCACCCCATATCCTTGTCTGGGGCGGCCTGAGAAAGCAAAAACAGCCTTGCGGTATCAATCCCGTATTTTTTGCTTACTTCTTCCGGGAGAACGATATTGCCCCGCGACTTCGACATCACGTGCCCGTCGGAACCGTGAAGCATTCCCTGATTGAAAAGTTTTGTAAAAGGCTCGTCAAAAGAAACAAACCCTAAGTCGCGAAGAGCCTTTGTAAAAAAACGGGCATAAATTAGGTGCATGCACGCGTGCTCTGCACCGCCGATGTACTGGTCGACAGGCATCCAATATTCAATCTTCTTCTTATCGAAAGGTACCTTTGAGTTTTTGTTGTCGCAGTAGCGCAAAAAGTACCAGCTGCTGTCAAAGAAAGTGTCCATCGTGTCGGTTTCCCTTCTCGACGTGCCGCCGCACTTCGGGCACTTAACATTTACAAATTCTTTATTCGAAAGAAGAGGATTTCCCTTTCCGAATTCAACTTTTTCAGGCAACAAAACGGGCAAATCCTTTTCTGGAACTGGAACAATCCCGCACTTTTCACAATACACAACTGGAATTGGCGTACCCCAGTAGCGCTGCCTCGAAATGAGCCAGTCACGGAACTTGTAATTTACTGTTTTCTTTCCCAAACCGATTTTTTCCAAATGTTCGGTGATTTCTTCAATTGATTTTTTGCTCTCCAAGCCGGAAAACTTTGTGGAATTAACCAAAACGCCTTCATCAACAAAAGCTTCCCCTATTAATTCCGCAGAAATATTTTTTCCCTTCGGCTGAATCACAACCTTAACTGGAATATTATACTTCTTTGCGAACTCGAAGTCGCGCTGGTCGTGGGCGGGAACGGCCATCACCATCCCGCTGCCGTAATCCGCGACAACAAAGTTGCCGGCGTAAATCGGAACATTCTCATTTGTAAGAGGATTTGTCGCATAGCTGCCGGTGAATGCGCCTTCTTTTTCCAATTCAGTAGTGTCTTTTTCGCTTGTGGATTTTATTTTCCTCAAAAAATCATCGACTTCTCTTTTCTGTGCCGCAGTAACAAGTCCATTCAAGCGCGGGTGTTGCGCAGAAACAACCATAAAAGTGACGCCGAAGATTGTGTCCGGGCGCGTTGTAAAAATCGGCCACTTTTTTCCATTTATCTCGAACAAAATTTCAGTCCCAAAACTTTTTCCAATCCAGTTCTCCTGTATAGATTTTATGCGCGCGGGCCACTGAAGTTTAGGAATGCATTCAAGCAATTCGTCCGAGTAAGATGTCGTTTTTAGAAACCACTGTTCGAGGTGCCTTATCTCAACATCTGTTTCTTCATGACGCCAACATTTTCCTGAATGAACCTGCTCATTGGCTAAAACTGTTTCGCAATCTGGACACCAATTAACAGCCGCCTTTTTTCTGTAAGCGAGGCCTTTCTCAAAAAATTTGAGGAAAAAATACTGGTTCCACTTATAATAATCAGGATTGCAGGTCGCGAGCAGCTTGCTCCAATCATAGCTTAGGCCCAATCCCTTTTGCTGTTTCATGAAAGTTTGTATCGACTCTTCAGTATATTTTTTTGGATGAACTCCTGCTTTAATCGCCGCGTTCTCCGCCGGAAGGCCGAAGGCGTCATAACCCATCGGGTACAAAACGTTGAAACCGTTCATGCGCTTGAAGCGCGCAAAAACATCTCCTATTGTGTAATTCAGTGTATGCCCCATGTGAAGACCGGAACCGGAAGGATACGGAAACATTTCAAGAACGTAGATTTTCGGCTTCTTCGAATTTTCTTCGGTTTTAAAAACGCCGGCTTTTTCCCATTCCGACTGCCATTTTTTTTCAACCGATGCAAAATCAAATTTTTTTTCCGCGACCGGCGCTTTACCCGCGTTTTCCTTTTTTTCCTTCGCGGAGCCAGTTCGTTTTGAAGATTTTTTCGCAGCCATAAACAACAAGAATTTCTGGGGCAAAGAATTTTTAAGCGTTCTTTGCCAAGGAGAAACCTGCAAGAAAAAACCTTAAATAGAGGTAAGCAATATTCTTTGCATGGAACAAAAAATTGAGGGCGCTATCCTGTCGGCGGTTCTGGCGATAACGCTGATTGTTTCCGCTTTCACTTTTTCCCTAACAGGAATAAAAATAAGCAATTTTAACACGCTCAACGTCATTCCGCTGACCCAGCTGACATTCAGCGCGAACTTTGGAATATTCCTCCTGATAAGCGCACTGTCTATTGCAATAATTCTCATGATTGCGAAAAAATTTTTCGGCAAAAACAACTCATTTTTTTATGCAACAATATTTGCGGAAACGGGCTTCATTGCCGGCGCCGCAATCGGGGCAATAATTTTCAAGTTAACGGATTTTTTGGTGCCGGCGCTTTTCATATGCATAGGAATCCCAATCGGAATAAAACTTCTTGAAGCAAGGGAAAAGGAATTGAAGGTATTTGTGAGTTTCAGGGCAGGAAGCGAAGCCGCGGGAAAAATCGCGCTGTTTGCCGCAATAGGCTTCTTCATTTATTTAATAGTAATAAATTCCGCAAACAGCAAGGAGTATGAAGCGAATTTCACTTCCGATTTAATCAATGCAACTGTCGGCGACCAGGGAAATTTGAAAGAGCAAATAATGAACGCGCAAATCGATGCGACAATACAAACACAAAAAGCGCTTCTCAATCAACTTGGAAGCACACAACAATTTAACGTTCTACGAGAAAAAACAGACGCGGACACGATTGCTTACGTTGCAATGGCGGATGCAATAAATGAACAAATAAATTCCGATGAATACAGGGCTACTTTGACGACTGCGATGCAAAACGAACTCGCAAAAAATGCCGGCAGCGGGGACATGGCGAGTGCGATTGAAAACGCACTGCCGCTGAAAAAAATTGCGCCTTATGCGTGGATAATTTATCCCATAGTCGCTTTCCTTTTCGTGCTTTTTGTTTCCGGGCTTGTTACGGGAAACCTCGCGGGGATTTACTACGCGCTCATAACTTTAATTTATCCCGGAAAAAAGCCGGAAACCGCTTAAAAAACCGAACAAAATCAAAACCCTTAAAAACACAAAAAGACAGAATGTTTCTGCAATAAAGGACCGGATTGAGATGGACCAAAAAATAGTTCTCGATGGAATCAGTTTCAAGGCGCTTGCCGCCGGGAGCAGGGTAAGCATCATGAAAACTTTGCGCGAAAGGAGAAAAACGCTCAGCGAGTTGAGCCGCCAACTCTCTCTCGGAGCCTCAACAGTAAAGGAACACTGCGACATCCTTAGAAATGCGGGGCTGATTGATTTAACAGACGAAGGAAGAAAATGGAAATATTATTCTCTTACAAAAAAGGGGCAACAAATAATTGCGCCGCAGCAGTTTGAAGAGGCGAAAATTTTGGTGATGCTCTGCATCGGCGCATTGGCATTTTCGGCATTTCTTTTCATTTTGCTGCAGTCGCAAACAACACTCGAAACGCAGGGCGGAAATGTTTTGAGCGCGAACAAAGACTTGACCGGCGCAGCCCTTCCCACAGCCGTTGAAGAAAAAATGCTTAGCACAAACGCCCTTCCGGAATGCCCAAACATTTTGCCGCCCGAAAAAACTATTGATCCTTCGCTGCTTGCGGAAATAGTGGCGGTAACACTTATTTTCGGGTTGACAATTGGCTGGTTCGCAAGAGGCAAGAAATAAAAGCACTTTCCACCCAACCTCCCTTATGAAACAAGTTGATGTGGCAATAATAGGGTCCGGACCGGCGGGTTTGAGCGCAGCGCTTTACTGCGCGAATTACGGACTAAAAACACTTGTGATTGAAAGAGGAATAGTCGGCGGAAAAGCAAATTTGGCAGGAAAGGTAAGAAACTACCCGGGTTTTTCAGAAATTAGCGGAGCAGACCTAATGGAAAGGCTCAAGGAACAGGCAAGAAAAGCCGGAGCCGAAATAATGCAGGAAATCGTGCTAAAAATTAATGACTTTGGAAAAGAGAAAGAAATTTTGACACAAAAAGAAAATGTGCGTGCCGGAGTCGTAATTGTTGCTGTGGGCTCGAAAAGCAAATGGCTGAATGTGCCCGGAGAAAAAAAATTCACGAACAAGGGAGTGCATTACTGTGCAACCTGCGACGGGCCGGTTTATGCTGGAAAGGAAGTCGCGATAATCGGCTGCGACAATATGGCGCTCAATGAAGCGCTTTACATGGAAAAAATTGCAAAAAAAGTAACGATTATTTGCACATCAAATGAACTTAAGGGAGACAAGCCCGCAAGGGAATTTGTTGAAGCGAAAAAAATAGAAACCATTTTCGGCGCCAATGTAAAGGAATTCAAAGGCGGAAAATTTTTGGAAAAAATTATCCTGAAACTGCCTGATGAAGAAGAAAAAGTGATTTCTGCAAACGGGGCGTTCATTTATGCGGGTGAAGAACCGAACACTGGATTCGTTGATGTGAAAAAAAGCGCCGAGGGGCAGATAATTGTAAACAACAAAATGGAAACAAGCACAAAAGGAATTTTGGCGGCCGGCGATTGCATTGAAAAGCCGCTGAACCAAATCAGCACAGCTGTCGGAGAAGGGGCGATAGCGGCACACACCGCGTTGGAACTCCTGCAGACCGAATAGAAAAAGCAGCGGAAAACAAAAAATTTTTAGAAAAGCGCCTTATTTTTTCGCAGCCCTTGCCGCAACAAAATCCTTTACTCCTTTATCGTAGTCGATTTTTATTTCCCTCAAAAATTTTTCCGTACGCGGGCCAAGCAGAACAACAACACCTGAACCGGGTTTTAACTCGATATCCTCGCCGTCTTTTTCGTCGACGGCATCAAAATCAAATTCGCCGCCAAAGAGCTGCACAACCCGCACATATTTTTTGCCGTTCTCGTTCACGCGCCTCTCAAGTTCTGCAACAGCGTTTTTTGTGAATTCAACCCTCGGCTTTTTTTCAAAATTAGAAACTTCTTTGTTCACTTTTGTAACGAGCCCGCGTATTTCAGAATCGTTCATTCCGTGCGCTTTGCAACCTCCTTCAAGCGTTTCGCTTGCAGAAAGATGGCAGCCGATGCAGTGAAGGCCCGCTTGAGCCAACACGGGAAGAACTTCTGGATTCTTCCCGATTATTTCCTCCAACAAATCTTCTTTTCTAATCATTCGAATCGCATTAATTTTTCGTCCGCACAGGTTAAATATTATTGCTTAAATACCTCAAATTGGGTCGGCGAGGCCGATGCGCGGGCAAAGCCCTGCCCTATTTAGGAAACATTCGCCGCATTTAGGATTCCGCGCGGTGCAAACTGCTCTGCCATGGGAAATAAAAAGCCCGTTTATCTTCGACCACTTGTTCCGCGGATAAATTTTCACCAAGTCCCTTTCAATCACATCGGGATTTCTGCTTTTCGACAAGCCAAAGCGACAGGAGAGGCGCGCAACATGGGTGTCAACTGCAATGCCCTCGATTTTTCCAAGCGAAACTAGAACAAGATTTGCCGTTTTTCTTCCGACGCCGGGCAGCTGCAGCAACTCTTCCATTTTCTGGGGAATCTTTCCGTCAAAATCATCCCTTATTTTTTTAAACGAAGAAATAATATTTTTTGATTTTGACTTGTAAAGGCCGATTGATGAAATCTCATTCATAAAAACTGCCGCGTTTGCGCCCGCAAAATCTGAAACAATTTTATACTTTTTGAAAAGTTTTGAAGTTACCTTGTTGGTTTGTTTGTCAGTGTTGCGTGCGGAAAGAATAATCGCGCAGAGCATTTGTGCGTCAGTTTCGTGTGAAAGAAAAAGCTTCGGCACACGGGGATAATTTTTCTCCAGAAGAGAAAGAATTTTCAGCGCTCTTTCCTTGGTTCGCATGGCTAAAAATCAGTTGTCTGAACGGTTTTATATTTTTATGGACAACCCAATAATCATTACCATGCAATACGGGAAAAATGAAAAAGCCGCTGAAGGGCTTGTAAGGGAGTTATACGAAAAATGGCCCTACCCTTCCAGAGAAATCGGGTCTGGAGAAATGCTTTCAAAATACCACAAATGGGTTTCAAAAATTTTTACGACGGAAAAAAACTTTTGGAAAGAAAAAAAAGTATTTGACGTAGGGTGCGGCACCGGCGAACTTGCAAATTCAATTGCCCTGCAGGACGCCAAAGTTCTGGGAATAGATTTCAGCGGCGCGTCAATAGGGCGGGCAAAAAAATTGGAAAAGACTGTTAAAAGCGGCGCAAAATTCGAGGAAAAAAATGTTTTTGAATTCAAAAGCAAAAAAAAGTTTGATGTGGTGATTGCGCTCGGCTCACTGCATCACACAATCGATGCAAAACGCGCATTCAAAATATGCGCCGAAAACCTGAAAGACGGCGGGATAATTATTGTGGGATTGTACAACAAATATTCGCGGCTGCGGCTGAGGATGAAAAGGACATTTATTGGTTTTTTTTGCGGCAACAATATCGGAAAGAGAGTAGAATTTGGAAAAAAATATTTTGGTGGACCGGAAAACGAAACATGGATTGCGGACAAGTACGGGCAGGTGCATGAAAGCTACCATTCTGTCGGAGAGGTGCTCGAATGGTTCCGCGAAAACGGGATTGAATTTGTTAATTCAAAACCAAAATTCAAAAAACCGCTTATCGACGAAATAAAATGGCTCTTCAAGAAGGAAAACGCGTTCTTTGTAATGGTCGGAAAGAAAAACGAAAAAAATTCAAAAAGTTTTTAATACCAAACGAACCCGACTATTCAGGCAAAAGAAGGTGGCTTAATGGCAAAAATAAAAGTTTATTCAACCAAGACCTGCCCGTACTGCATAATGGCGAAAAACTGGCTTAGAGACAAAAAAATAAAATTCGAAGACTTCGATGTCGGGACCGACAGAAAAAAGGCGGAAGAAATGATTGAGAAAAGCGGGCAGGTGCGCGTGCCGGTAATAGAAATTGACGGCGAAATAATATCCGGCTTTGACCAGGGCAGAATCGAGGAAGCGCTAAAAAAATCCAAGAATCAAAGTAGCTATGAAACTAAAAAAATTTAAGGCGCGACTTAAATGTTTGCTTTCCCCTTCAAAAACTTTTCATAAACCAGGAAGACTATGATAAGGAAAATTAGGAAGCCGAACCAGCTCTTCCACCCTTCCACATTAACCATTTTCAAAAAATCCATCATATAAGCGAGAATAAGAATTATCAGCCAAACGGCAACCCCTTTCAAAATCCCTTTCAGCCACCACTTGTTTTGGAACAATCCATGGCTGCGCTTGTGCCTGGAAGAAGGCGGATTTAGCGCATCCTCAACATCCCCCTCTGGAATGTCCTCGCCGGCAAAATCTTCTACACCGCCTTCATCTTCCGCCATTTCATTATTGCCTGGTTCTCCGGCGCCATCTTCAGGATATTCTTCTGTGCTACCTTCCGGACTACCCTCGGCTTCATCAGATCCGATATCATCTTCTTCCGCAAAATTTTCGCCGCCCCTTCCCTTTGGAGCCCTTGCAAATGGAGGCATCCTTTTGCGGAAATACCTGCTCCATTTTGAATCGTATTTTCCCGGAGGGTCGTCGTCATCCCCTATCATTCCCTTGGATTTAATGTAAACGGGCTTTTCAACGATAAAAGTTTTCACGCGCACAGTTTCTTTCGATTTTGCCGGCGCCCTTCTGAATGAACGCCTGGCGCGCTTTTTTTTTGAAACCATGCCAGATGTAAGGCAATTGAAGTATTTAATATTTTGCCTGTTAATGGGAACTGAAAATTAAATCATTTTTTGCGCCACTCGCTTTCAGGAATGAGCTGTATAAAAATGTCGCCGAAAAATTCTTCCTGATACGCAATTATTTTTCCGCTGTTCACCAGAAAAAGGACCGGAACAAAAGTATCAACAATTGTGCTGGCATCCGATCCGCCCAGAAGATTGCGGAACATCACGACCCCTTGTGAATCCGCTTTTTGCCTTATCTTTTCAAGTATCTCGGAAACCCTTTCTTCTATCGTGCTCGTGTCAAAATTTAGTTCTATCCGTGGTATTTGCCTTGCTGCATTTCTTCCGGCCCTGCTGCTGTTTATTATTCCTTCAATGCTTGCAACCAACTCGTCAAGAGTAACTTTTCCCTCCCTGAAGGCGCGATTCGCCATCAAATCGGGGATTTCTCCGAGCATCAGCGTTCTTTGCTGTTCGGAGAGAGGCTTCTCATCCTCTTCATCCTCAATCGGACCGAGGTGCAGATACTTGCTTTTTGTTTTCAACAGAATTGCGCAGGCGAGAATGGCGTTTGCCGGAACGCGCAAATTGCTTTGCTCAAGTTCATTTATTTTTTTCAAATATTTTTCGGCGAGCTCGGCAACATCAATATCCCACGGATCCATTTTTTCGGTCCTAACCAAGTCGATAAGAATTGTTTTCCAAGCCGGCTGGTCAATCAGGTCAACCAAATCCATTTGGGAATAATCACGTTCAAATGTTTCTTCTTCGCCGGATGCCGCCGCATTTTCAACTTCAACGGAATCATTTCTTGATGCCCGCGCCATCCTGCTTTCTTTAGTTGAAGCGATTGCATTTTCTTTCGCCGTACGGGAACCCCTTTTTTCCTTTTTCGCCAGCTTCCTTTTCACCATATTCAACAATGATTACAATTACCATTATTTTTAATTCTTTGCAGGCGCCCGCCGGCAAAGTTAGTAAGGATTAAATACTACTTAATCCATTATTCTCAAGGCAGAAAAAGGAAAAAGTAAAAAATCTGGAAAATATCAGGGTGTCTTTTTGGAAAGGGTAAAAACGGGAATTTCGGGGCTGGATCAGCTGATACAGGGGGGAATCCCGAAAGGAAGCAACGTGCTGATCTCGGGCGGGACAGGAACTGGCAAAACCATTTTTACAACACAATATTTATACAATGGCGCGAGCCAATACAACGAAGCCGGGCTTTTTGTAACACTTGAAGGAAGCGTCCGCGACATAAGCTGGAACATGGAAAGCTTCCAGTGGGACATAAAAAAACTTCAGGACGAAGGGCTTTTCAATATTTACAGGCTGAATTTGGGGTACATAAAAAACAAGGACCTTACTGAAAACAGGATTGATGAACAGTTGAGGGAAATTGAAAAAAGAGTTGAGGAAATCAAGGCGAAAAGGCTGGTGGTAGATTCAACAACCGTTTTTGGCGCCTACATAGACGCGAGCATCCTGAGAACTACATTATTTCAGTTCTGCGACAGGCTGAAAGCATTCGGGTGCACCACACTGCTAACTGCAGAAACAAAACCAAAAAAATCGGTTTTTTCCGCCTACGGAGTCGAAGAATTCGTCGCCGACGGCGTAATCGCACTATATTTCACGCCGCCAAACAGAAGCATATTTATCAGAAAAATGCGCGGATCCGACCACAGCAAGAACATACACCCTGCAAACATAACGGCTGAAGGATTTGTAATAAACGCAAAAGACAATGTTCTGTGGGATGCCGTGCAGTGAATTACCGCGCACTAAAGTGTGCGGCTTCTGTTGGTTTAAGGACAGAAGCCAACAAGCTTCATCCGATGCCTGAAGGCGGCGGTTTTCGCCAGCCTTTTGCCAAAAGGCTGATAAAGAAACTCTTTTTTCACAAAAACTCTTTTTTCACAAAAGTTTTAATCTGAAAAAGTTCAGGGCTGCATAAGAAGCGGCGCAACAATTTTTTCCGCCCTCGCTATGCTTTCCCGAAGCGGCGCATTTCCGTCGTACTTCTTCAGCAAACCTTTTTTTTCAAAAAATCCGATTACCGGCGCGGTTTCCTCTAAAAATACCCTGTAGCGTTTCTTTATTATTTCCGGCTCGTCATCCTCGCGCCTGACAATCTTTGCGCCATCAATGTCGCACTTGCCTTTCAATTTCGGAGGACCAAAAATCATATTATAATCCTTTTTGCATTTTGGGCAGTGCCAGCGCGCGGAAAGCCTTTTTACTATCTGTTCTTCGGAACTCTCAATATAAACAACCGCCGAAATTTTTTCATTAAACTTGCCAAGCAACTCTTCAAACCCTCCCGCCTGAACAAGCGAACGCGGATAACCGTCAAAAATTATCCCTTTGAAATTTCCTTTCTTTTTCAATCCTCCTACCTTATTTTCCACAAGGCTTTTCGCATCCTCATTTGAAACTAAATTTCCAGCGTTAATTATTTTTTCAAGCCTTTTTCCCAAAGCTGTTTTGGCGGCGACTTCTGCGCGTATAAGCTCGCCGGTGGATATGTGCGCCAGCCCGTATTTTTTCACTATTGCCTCGGCAATGCTGCCTTTTCCCGCGCCTGGGGGGCCCAGAAAGACCAAATTCAAAGCCATAAGAAAAAGAAAGCGCGATTTAGTTTAAAACTCTTATGTCAAAAACAACCTGTTCCTTTGAAGGCGAAAAAACCCTCACGCGCTTTTTGAAAACAATTTTTGCCTTTCTTTTCGCTTTCTTCGCCGCGGCAAAAATTTGCTTCTCGGGCAACGCAAAATTTTCCTTTTCAACAATCTCGTAAAAATGAATTGTGCCGCCCCTCTTAATTGCGAAAAAAGCCTCCTTCAAAAACTGATATCCCGTGTGGGGGAGCGGCATCGCGATTCTGTCAAATGATTTGGAAAATTTTTTGTACTGCTTCTTGACATCGCCCTTAACCAATTCAACATTCTTAACCTTGTTCAGCAACAAATTTTTTTTTGCATAGGCGTGCGCAACAGGGTTCAATTCAATTGCAACCGCACGCCCCATTTTTGAACGCTTCGCAAAAACAACCGGATACGGCGCAACGCCGGAAAACCAGCAACCGACAAACTCGCCGTCTTTTATCTGCCCCGCAATCCGCAGGCGCTCGGCGCCGAGGCGCGGCGAGAAAAAAACCTTTCCGAGCGGAACGAGAAAAGCGCAGCCGCTCTCCCTGTAAGTCGCAATCGTATTCTTCTTACCGGCAATAACTTTGACTTTTTGCACCCTGTATTTTCCGGCGTGATCGCTTTCAATCGAGCAAACGGTTTCGAAGCGCGGATTCGCCTCCAACAGAGCCTCGCCAATCAATCTCTTCTTTTTCCTCAATTGTTTTGGGACCTCAATTACCGCAATATTGCCGAAAGAATCGAAGGCGCGGGGCGCAAAGCCCATTTCTTTATTTGAGAGGCCCTTTGCAAGAGCATCCTTCAGGTCCATAAAAACAATTAAATAAAGGTGCTAATTTAAACCTAATTATGGATTTCAATCCCGGCGAATTTCTCAACCAGTATTTCATAACCCCTGTAATGAACCCCGAAATTCAGGGGTACAACATAGTTAACACAAGCATTTACATCGCACTGCTTGCGCTCACGTGCATCACAATCTACCTTATTTTCAGAAAAAAAATAAAATTTGGCGAAAAATTCTTTACAGCGATGCTGCCCTACATACTGTTCGGCATTTCGCTGCGCGTCGTAATGCACCAAATCGAATCGGGAATGCTTGTTATCGAGGGAATAACAAAAACCGCAAATCCGTTCGAATTGGGCTTTTGGTTTTTTACCCCCGGAATATGGCTTCTTACATTCGCGCTTGTTCTTGCGGGGCTTGCAATCGGGACAGTTTGGAAAAAATTGGACGAAAAAAGGGTTTTTATTTTTGGGGCCGTGATTTGCGCCGCACCGTTGCTTTTCAACCTAAGCAGATTCAACAACTGGCCTGCTTTCATTGCAACTGCAATAATTATTCCGATTGCGGCTTACTCGATTTGTTTCGTGATAAACAAATTCACGAAATACAAAATACTTTCGGACAAAATGAACCTCTTAATAGTGGGAGGACAGGCGATTGACGGAATCGCGAGCACTGTCGCAATAACATTCTTCAATTTCAGCGAACAGCACTTCGTTTCAAACGCCATAATCCAAATCAGCCCGATTTTATTTGTCGCAGTAAAGCTGGCGATAGCCGTTCTAATCTGCTGGAGCCTTGACGATTACCTGAAGGAAAACGGAAAAAGAAAAAATGTTGTCGGATTTGTAAAAGTGATTATTGCAATTATAGGGTTTGCAACCGGGCTGGCGAGCCTGTTCAAGCTCGGAATAATATAAATGAGTGTAAAATTTTGCGGTGAAAAAAATGTTTTACCTGATTGGAATAGGATTGAAACCGGGGCACATCACAGCGGAAGCGGTTGAAACCCTGAAAAAATGCGACAAAATATTCGCAGAGGAATACACCTCCCAATACTGCGAAGGCACGCTTGCCGAATTGAAAAAGAAAATCGGCCGAAATAAAAAAATAGAAATCTTAAGCAGGGAAAGTGTTGAAACCGGTTTCGACTTTTCATCCGATTCGGCGAAGAAAAAAAAAGTCGCGCTCATTGTGTTTGGAAACCCCCTTACCGCAACCACCCATGTCCAACTTTTGATTGACGCGAAAGAAAAAAAAGTCGAAACAAAAGTGATTCCCGGAATTTCCATCACAAATTTGATTTCAAAAAGCGGGCTTGACGAATACAGGTTTGGAAGAACCGCAACGGTTTGCTATCACGCAAAAAATTTCG
Organism: Candidatus Iainarchaeum sp.; assembly: GCA_026397015.1. Lineage (GTDB taxonomy): Archaea > Iainarchaeota > Iainarchaeia > Iainarchaeales > JAAZKV01 > JAPLVR01. The sequence goes on along the minus strand of JAPLVR010000005.1, from coordinate 78,607 downwards.
AGCCGGATTCATTTTACGAACAAATAAAGCAGAACCAGTCAATCGGATTGCACACGGTCTGCCTGCTTGACATCAAAAACGATGAAAAGGAAAAAAGGCTGATGAACTGCGCGGAAGCGATTGAGGTATTGGAAAAAATCGCTTCAGGCAAAAATGAAAAAATTGGTTGGAGTTTCGTTGCGCTACTGGCCCTCGGCGCCGAAAATGAGAAAATAATAATCGGAAAGGAAAACATCGAAGGGGCAAAAGAAGTGAAAAAATTGTTCCCGCAGAGCTTAATAGTCTGCGGAAAGCTTACTGAAAAGGAAAAGGAGGCGCTGCAAGTTTTACACAGTGGAAAACTTTCAAACAGAATACAAAAAAACCGCCTTGAGGAAAAGACGGAAAAATACGAGATGATTACCGCGAAGGCGCTCGAAAAAATAAAATTCGCGCAGGAGCTTTCGGAAAGGGAAAAAAAAATAGGGGAAGACTTTTTGGGGATGGCAAAGAACTACTTCAGTGACGGAAAGCACTTCAGGGGAAAGGGCGATTTTCTTACCGCGCTGGCGAGTTTTTCATACGCGCACGCATGGCTTGACGCGGGAGTAAGGGCAAAAATATTTTACGCCGAAGACGACCAGCTATTCACGCTGCCTTAAAAGAAAAAATCGGGGGAAGGGCAAGGTTTAAATAAGCCAAAAGCCTATTTTTAGAATGTCTCTGTACGGTCCGAAATTTGCGTTGCCGACAATACCGGTGCCGACGCTGCCGGATATCGATTTTGACAGGCTGAAAAATCCGATAGTGGCAATAATCGCGATGATTGTTGTGGCAATAATTCTCTTCCTGCTTTTTTCTTTCTTTGAATCGCAAAACGGCGGAATATTCTCAGAGCCAATAAGGGCTGATTGGACAAACAATCCGCTTGATTTGACTAAAGATTCGACAGGAGAGGCATTGCTGAGACTTACTCTTACAAATATTTCAAAAGAAACCGCGGACATCACTTTCAATGTTGACACAAATTCTGAGGAAATACTGATTTATCCTTCAACGGGGACTTTCCCGAATGTGGCTCCGGGCGATTACAGAAAAGCGAACTGTATTGTCAGAGCCAATCCGAACGCAACAGTATTTTCCGGCAGCTATACTATTTCAATCAAAACGGACCTTGGGGAAAAGAAAACAAAGCTCGAAATAATCACGCCATAAAAGGCCGATTTTTAAAACAACTGTGCCAAAAAAATTGTGCATGGTGTCGTCCGCGGATTATGATTCTTATCTGGCGCGCAAAGTGGCGGCGCTCGTGAGGGAAAACTTTCCGGAAAAAGCCGTAACAAATTTATTTGTAATAAGATGGGGAAGAAAGTCAAAAAGCGTGCTTGGAAAAATAAAGCCGCTGAAGGACAAGGAATACGGCTCAATAATAGAAATAAATTCGCGCCTGAAATCCGTTGATGTGCCTGAATATGTTTTGGATTATGTTTTGATGCACGAACTGGTCCATTACTTTCAGGGCTTCGGCTCTAATCATGCGCAAAAATCAAAGTATCCCCACAAAGGAAAAGTGGTTGAAAAAGAACTGGAAAGGCTGGGCTGGGGGGAAGTCATGGGGCGAGCGGAAAGATGGATAAAAGAAAATTGGCGGGACACCGCGATCGAATAAAAGACCGCTAATTTTCACAACACTCGCTGCAGAGCCAAACGGTTTCGCCGCCCTCAACAACTTCTTTGCAGTGTTCCAAGTCAACTGCTTTCAATTTTTTCTTGCACTTTTTGCAGTGAATCATGTTTGGACTTTCATAGCCCTCCATAAAGCCTGCTTCTTCAGGGCTTATTTCGTCTTCTTCGAGTTGCGCTTCCGACTGCTTTTCATCATAAATATCGTCCGAAAGCTCTTTGCTTTCTGATTTGCTCTCGGCCGAATCAACTATCGGCTCATCATTTTCATCAACTTTTTTCAAAACCTTTTTTCTTCCCATAAAATCCCTCCAAAAAAATATCTGCAAAGAACTTAGTCAATATCATTTTTTATAATTCTCGCGCAAAAACTGCTTCACCCTTCCCTTGAACTCCTCCAAATAATCTGGGGAAAAAGTTGCGCCAGCGGCTGGAATGTGGCCGCCGCCCCGCCCATTCCTTGACTCTGAAACCGAAAAGCGCGCAAGCTCGGCACAATTAACCTTAAAATCGCCGCGACGGAAAGAAGCCTTATATTCTACATCGGGTTTTTCATAGATTACAAAAGTGGTGTGGGGGTCTGCGCCCGAAAGAATATTTATGAATTTGCTGGAAAGGCGTTTGTCTGCCTCGAAAAAAACAAGGTCGAGCGAAACAAAGGACACGGAATCCTCTTTATACCTGCGCATCAATTTCTTCATTTCGCCGTCATATTCTTTTTTAATATTGAACATTTCGGAATCAAAAATTTCTTTTGGAGAGTTGGCGTTGCAAAGCAGGGAAAAAAGCTCAGGCTTTCTTTTTGTATGCATTAGTTCTGTGGCTGCAACAAACCCCGCCAAATTCGAAAGGTCTTCAAAAGAAAGGGAATATTTTTTCTGAATCTTTTCCAAAAAATCCTTCCATTGAACAAAAGCATAATCCCCTATTACGCCAATCGCACAAATCCAATCAACTCCTCCAAATAAATCGTGGACAATTTTTGAAGTTGAATACTTAGAAGTTTCAACCTCGGAAAAATCATCCGGCTTGAAGAAAATAAAATCAAATTTATTATTTTTTATCTGCCTGCGCTGATGATGGTCGAGAGTAACAAATTTTCCGGTGTAAGAGCCGGCGCCCGCAAGTATGCCTGAAACAACATCATCCGCCAAATCCAAAAAAATTGTTTTTTGGGGAGAGAAAGCGGAGAGTTCATCTGCGACGCCCGAATTCCAATCAGCATAATGGTCATAAAAGAAAACCTCTGAAATGTGCTTTTGTGAATCGAGGAACTTTTTCATTTGAACGGCGGAGGTAATGCCGTCCTCGTCGCTGTCGGAAATTATTGCAATGCGCTGTGGCATTTCCAGGTTGAGGAAACGAATAATTTCGTTTCTGATTTGCACGGTTGTTTTTTTCTTCAACTTTGAAAGAATTTCCATCAAAACACCCCCGCCCAAAAAATTGCCCGAACAAAACCAAAGGACTTAAAAATATTAGTAGGAACAAAAGGATTTTAAAGGCGGACAAACTAATCTATTCGGGTGATAATAATGGGTTATGAACACACAAATTCAAGGGGAAAAAAATATTATTTGCATTCAAGAGGAAGGCTGTTTTTCTTTTCCTCAAAAAGTGAAGACGGAATAGAACTTCCGGCAGGATACAAGGTAATTGAAAATCAGACAACCGGGCTGCCGATGCTGAAAAGGGAAGAATAAAAAATTTTAACCTAATAAAAATTTTAATCCAAGAACGCAGCGAAATAGATACTTTTTATAGGGTTTCGCTGCCACTTTCTTATTAACTGGATTGGCAGCGGAAGGAAAGGTGGGAAAATGAAAGTAAAGCAAATTTTTGAATTATGCGTAAAAGAGGGCATAAACGCGGACCCGCGAGGGGAGAAAAAAATAAAACAGATGCTTGAGAAAAGAAAGAAAGCTTTTGAAAAAATGGAGAAAGAGGACAAGGGATACTTCGACAAGGAAACACTATGGAACCCGTACGATGATTCAAGGATACTTTACGACACCGAAAAAGAAGTGAAAACGGCCCTTATTGGAATTGATATGGAGGAAGGGGAAATACTTCTTGCGAACGAACTGAACAAACAGGGAAAAAAAATTGATGTTATTTGGGCGCACCATCCGGAAGGAAGGGCGTTAATGGGGCTGGACGAGGTAATGCACCTGCAGATTGACACGCTCACAATGGCGGGCGTTCCCGTAAATCAGGCGGAAGCCATAATGAGGGAAAGGATTAAGGAAGTGGGCGAGAACCTTTCGGCGCTTAACGCGGAAAGGATAGAGCAGGCGACAAAATTGCTTGGAATACCTTACTTCAACACGCACACACCCGCGGACAACCATGTACAGGAATACCTGACAAGGCTTCTGGAAAAAAAGAAACCGGAAACGCTGGGAGAAATAATAAAGGCGCTGAAGGAGGTTCCGGAATACAAGGAAGGAATGAAGCAAAAAATCGGGCCGTTAATTTTTGTCGGAAGCGAGGAAAGCTTATGCGGAAAAATTTACGTGGACGTTACTGGCGGAACGGAAAGCCACCAGGACGCATACAAGAAACTGGCGGAAAAAGGAATAGGAACAGTTGTTGCGATGCACGTTGGTAAAGAAATGAAAAAAGAAGCTGAAAAAAATCACATGAATATAGTAATAGCCGGGCACATCCCATCAGACAATTTGGGAATGAACCTTCTGCTTGACAAGGTTGAAAAAAAGGCAAAGCTAAACCTAATTGAATGCTCCGGATTCAAAAGGATAAAAAGAAAGTGAAAAAATTCCCAACTTCACAAATCAAACTTTAAAGTTAATTATCCGAAAAAGAAGTTGATTTTGTGGAACTCGAAGAAGCGCAGAAAAAAATTTCTGATTCGCTGAGAAACAAGCATCTCTGTACTATTGTTGGAGAATGCTACGTCGAATATAAAGGAAGGGCATCATCAAAACTGCCACGCGGAAAAAGGCTTGTGCTAATTAAATCAGATGATTCGGTTTCAATCCACGAAAACAGGCTCATAAGGCCGACGAATTATATGATGAACGCGAAAATCTCCTGCGAAGCCGATGCGGAAAAAAATATTCTGGTTCTCGGTGCGACAAAACTCAAACCGAAGGAAAGGCTGAACGCTTTCTTTTACTCAATTGAAGATGTTCAAAATTACGATTTGCCGCAAAGCAACGATTTGAGGCTGAGCGGCTCGGAGAAGGAATTAAATGACGCGCTGATGGACGACCTTTCCTTCCTGGAACCCGGATTGAAACCTGTAAATCAGCAAGAGGTATTCAGGAAGGGGATTTGCGACATCATTGCGGAGGATGCGGAAGGAAGGCTCGTGGTAATTGAGCTGAAGCGGCGCGAGGCGGATTATGGCGCCGTGACGCAATTGAAGCGGTATATGGAACAGGTGAAGAAAATAAAGGGAAAGGAAACACGCGGAATCCTTTTGGCGCCGACGATAAGAAAAAATGCGCTTGAATTATTGCACAATTACAAACTCGAATATTTTCATTACGATTTTGAAATAGATTCGGAAAGGGAGAAAAGCAAAATAAAGGGGATAGGGAAAAGCCAGAGGAAGATACATGAATACAACTGCTAATACAACGAATTCAATTCTTTCAAAGAAATTTTCTTTTTTGAAAGCTTTTTCCGCATTTCCCTGACTTCTTTTACCGAATTTCCAGTATTGGGAATGGAGCCGACCTGTTTTTCGAGAACCAATTTTCTCAAAGCGTCCCTTACCGCTTCGGATTTGTTTAAGTAGTGCCCGCCCGAAACCAAACTGTCAACCTGCTTTACCAAACCATTCGGAAGCCTCGCCTGAACAATAACCGTTTCCATCAAAACACCCGAAACAAAACTTTTTGCTGTAATACGCTTGTATGACAAAATATTTAAACCTATTTTTCATGAAAAAAGTTAAAAATAAAAAAAGAAAAAAGCGCCCCAAAAGGGACGCTTCTGATTAATTATTGAGGCAATGCCGGCGGGCTTATAGAATTCTCAATAAAATCAGTCAAGTAGCAACCCGCCGCAACCTTTGCAACAATCACCCTGTTAAGTGCGCTTTCATATAATGTTGAGTCCATCATAGCCGGATCATTCACCGCGACAGTGCTTGAGGGAGAAATCCAATTTTGAGTATTTTCATTCCAAACATTTACCGCTTTCAAATCGCACTTGGAAAATATTATCCGCAAATTCTTTCCAATCATCCACCTGTCTACCCCAATTAGATTCCAGCCAGTAGTCAGTTCATACTTAGACAAGTCAGAAACCGATATTTCAGGAGCCTTTATTTTTCTTGCTTTTACAGTACAGTCTGCATTTGAATATAACCAAGCTCCCGGAGACTTTGCAGAGTATGTGTCTAAAGCAAATTCTTTTTGAATTATTTCCGCCCCATTGGCAGGCGTATACCTGTACACAGTTCCACTAGTGTAAGTAAGTCCTTCTGGAGTATTGATTATTACATACCCTGGAAGGCTTTTTGCGTACAAAGCCATTCCCAAAATACTTGCTGAACAACTGTTTGTTTGACTAAAATCAAGTCTTTGCATATTTAGAAGATTCCAGCCCTTTTTTATTAAAACATCAAAGTATTCTGAAGATGATGTGCCGCATTGATCATTATCACAATAACTCACTGTTATGTCATTGCCACTTTTTGTTAAAAGTGTTGTTTTACAATAATCTGGGCTGCTCATAATAGTTTTTGTAATAATTAAATTTCCTGCATCATCATAAATTTCAGCTTCATAACTTTTCCCAGGTATTAAGGCATTAGACAGGTACCCAGTATATCCTGCCGAAGTTCCACCGGCAGCAGGCAAATAAACCGAAGCCACTACGTCTGAATTGAATTGTATTCTTCCAGACTTATCTTCAACAAGGTTCCCCAAATCAATCGTTGAAGAACTTGTTCTTTTTACTTCTTTCGGAGAATCCTCAATATCACTAACAACAAACTCCCCGTTTTGATTTTCTATTTTGAAAAGATGGTATGAACAACTGCTCATCAGATAAATTGTAAAATTATCGCCATCTTTAAATGAAATATCCTTGAACTCAAACGACCTGTCCTCATTCAAATTCGTTCCTGATTCAGGGTACTGATTAACCCCGTTCACACTTGCACTAAGACCATATGGAATGTCCGTCTCCCCTGTGAGGGTAACAAGCCTTCCCTTTACTGTAACCATATACTCTGCGGCAAAAACCATATTTGCCAACATCAATACTAATAACCCAAAAATAATTTTTTTCATCATTCTTCATTCCCCCTTACTCCGGCAAAGCTGGCGGCGTCGGAATTTCCCCAGTGCCTGCACCATTAACCGGATTGCTTGAATTGTTTCCTGTCGGAGTTGTTCCCCCATTATTTGCCGTGTTGTTGTCTGTGTTTGCTCCAGTGCCTGTACAGCCGAAAATCATTGTGAAAGCAAGAACCGCAACAACCAGCAAAATCAAAATTTTGTTCAATTTAAGTCCTCCTTTTTTGAAAGCAAAAAAATGCTTTCATTTACATTAATATGGTTGCAATAACTGGTATATATATATTGGGAATTTTTTTGAATTTTGAAACCCCTAAATTTTTACTAATATTACAAAATTTCAAGTACATCCAACTGCGCGCATGCGCACTTCGAATCAAGAATAGAAGAAACACTCGGACTTGTGCGGCCGCCGTCGCCCGAAATAAATTCCTTTACATACGTGCCGTGTGAAGTTTTCAATTTTAGTTTAAAATTAAAATTTTTCTTATCATTTTTTTTATCGCCAATTTTTTTGATTTCCAACAGCTCGACTTCTTTCTTTCGCACCAAATCGCTTCTCCTCTTTGAAACGCGAAGCGGGGTGCGCTGAGAAATTTCAATTTTTTTATTAAGCAGAATTTCAAGTTTTTTTAGGTCGGGCTTTTGGGAGCAGGAAACGAGTGCGGAATAAATTTTTTCGTGCTGGGTGTTTTTGAGAAGCGCGACCTCTGATTTTGAAACGAATTTTAGAGAATTTACTGCAATTTTTCCTTCGAATTTCGAGTTAATTTCTTTCTCCAATTTTTCCAATTTTTTCAAATTTCCATTTCTAATTTCGGGTTGAAGAAGCTCAATAATAAAAGGGCGGCCGGAACCGAGCATAAGCACATCAATATCCTCCCTGCCGGCGCCGTGGAGGATGCCAAACTGGGATTTGAAAGCGGGAAGAATGATGGAGGAGAGAAGGGATTCGACGCTTTCGAAACCGGGCTTGGAAGTGTTGGCGATTTTACGGGAAAACTTGAGGTATTTCCCTTCAATATATAGGGGAGAGAGGCGCAAAAATGCCCTATTTTTGTTGAAATCTATCAAAAATTCAGCCTCAAATGAGCGAAAATCAGCCTTTTTGCCCAGTTTTTGCTCTGCTTCCTTCACAAGTCCACACTGAACGGTGCGCCTTAGGTGAGCAATGGCAGCATCAGTTAGAGAGACTTTTTTTGGCCAGGAAACCGTTACGGAGAAGGCTTGGAAGTCCTTTCCGAAAGCGAGGATTTGGATGGTTTTAAGCAATTCTTGAATCGGGTAGGAATCAAATGAAAAGGATTTGGAACCTTTACTCGGAGGGGAAATTTCGGCAAAAGAATGGTATTTTCTTGACTTTAGGCACCTGGGCATGGAAGAGAAAGAAATAAAGAAAATAAAAAAAGAAAGGTGAGGCGGCAGGAATCCGAAGAGGCCCTTGCGCGCCTATAACCTTATTATTTACTGATTTAAGCAACCTGATCTTTGGCTAAATTGAAGATCTGCTTTAAGCCAACTACCAGTGCTGCCGGAGCCGCTAACGCAACGATGTAACCAACTATCATTTGGCAGATGGTTCCAAGTGGAGTAACCACTTCGTTGAGTGTGAGCAAGCCTGCAGCCGTGCTTCCAACCATTATGATAGCAACAGTTGCTATCAGGAAGTCGGAGATATGCTTGTCGTGTATATTCATTAGCCCTATTATCAAACCTAGGACTACCATTACTAATGGAACGTATGCTCCAACGCTTTGAAGCAATCCTAAGCCACCTGCGATACCCATCACCAAAGCGATGACGATACCTATCAGGAAAGCATAGTTTCCAATTTTCTGTGAGGCCATAGTTACAACCCCTCCCTTTGAAAGCAGAAGGAGCAAAGCCATATATAAGCATTACCGTCAAACTGAAAAAAGGCAATCGACGAAAAAAAGCGCGTATTTGCGCCCCAAATGGCTTAAAAACAGCAAAATTAAGAGCTTCTTTTCGTCAAACGTCACCAGCACTTTAGACAAATAAACTTTGGTGATTAAATAACTTCCACTAATTTAATTCCTGCCATTCTTACAAAGAAAATCAAAAAAATTGGCAGTTTTATTTGCCGTATTTGTCAATAATAAAACCCGACAAGGCACCTAAAATTAAGGTCATCACAAAAATTGGGATAAGAGAAAAGGGTTCTTTCCAGCCGATAAGGATTGCGGATGGCAACAAAACCAGGAATGAAATAAGCACCCCCTTTGCACCGCCCCTAATCTTAAAATCCTTAAATTCAATGTCAGAGGTTGCAATCAAAAAACCGGAAACAACCCAAAGGGAAAACGCGGAAAGATTTGCATTCCAGGTAAGACCTTGAACAAGCATTAGAATTACATCAATGATTCCTGCCACGATTCCGAGCATTATTCCAAGATAGCTTTTTTTCACATAAAATAACTTTGATGTTCTGGCTTTAATATTTGTCATAAAAAAAACTCCTTTACAAAAAAACTTTTCACAAAATAACCCTTTTATTCTGGCCCGACAAATTAAGTACTTTAAATTAATAAATCAATTACTTCAGCTTGAGAATTTTTAATTATTTCGGTTTGAACGCTTTCCTGCCGGCGAAGAGGGCGCCGGAAGATTCCTCGATTTCAAGCAAACGGTTATATTTCGCCAGGCGCTCGCCCCTGCACGGCGCACCGGACTTTATCTGGCCGCAGCCGATTCCAACCGCCAAATCCGCAATGAAAGTGCCGTTGGTTTCGCCGCTCCTGTGGGAAACCTGGACATTCCAATTTGAATTGTGCGCAAGGGCGGCGGATTCCAAAGCCTCCGTGAGAGTTCCGACCTGATTAACTTTCAGGAGAAGGGCATTCGCCCTGTTGCGCCGAATTGCTTCGGCAACCAATGCTTCCTGGGAAACAGTTAAGTCATCCGCCAAAATCTGGACACGCTTCCCCAACTTCTTCACAATTTCTTCCCAAGCATGGTAATCGCTTTCTGCAAAAGGGTCTTCTATCGAAGCAATCGGATAGTATTTCAAAAGGGTTTCGTATTCTTCGAGCATTGAAACGATGCCGAGCGATTTTTTCTCAATCAAATATTTTCCGCCCATAAAAAAAGAGGATGCCGCGACATCCAAACCAATCACCATTTCTTTCGCATACCCGACGGATTCAACCGCTTTCAAAATCTCGTCAATGGGCTCCTCCACTTTTCTCAACTGCGGAGCGAAGCCGCCCTCATCGCCCACATTAATCGCGCTTCTTCCGTAATTTTTTTCCAAATTTTTTTTAAGCTGGTGGAAAACTTCGACGCCCGCGGAAAAGGCTTCCTTGAAAGATTTGAAGCCGACGGGAAGGACTTGATATTCCTGAAAGTCAAGAGAGTTTCCTGCGTGCTTGCCGCCGTTAATAATATTCAGGGCGGGAACTGGCATCAGCGGATTGCGGGAAGAAAGTTCCGAAATATAGTCGTAAAGTTCCATATTCTCGGCGGCGGCGCCCGCTTTCGCGGCAGCGAGCGAAACCGAAAGCAGCGCATTCGCGCCCAACTTGGATTTGTTTGGCGTGCCATCCTCTTTCACAAGAAGAGAGTCTATTTCTTTTTGGCGCCTGCAATCCCTGCCCTTAACAACAACACTCAAAATTTCATTCACATTTTGAACAGCGCGGGAAACACCCAAACCGTTGAATTCTTTTCCGCCATCGCGCAACTCAACCGCTTCTCTTGTTCCTGTTGAGGCGCCGGAAGGAACGGAAGCCTTGAAACGGCCAAAACCGGTTTTTATAACGCACTCAACGGTCGGATTGCCGCGGGAATCAAAAATCTGCCTAGCGCCAACAGCCTTTATTTCGTACATACCCACACTTCACTTGCAATAAGAACAAATAATAGTAGGAATTAAGTTGTATTAAATGTTTGCGTCCGCACAAAAAATTATGAACATTTAATCGAATCATGCGGTCGGCAAAATTTCGGCGTCCAAATTTCCCTTGGGCGAATTTCTATCAAATAAATTTGCCTCAGGCGAACTGCCTCACATATTCTTCCATTTTTTCTTTTTCATTCACGGTCAGCGGTTCGAGCCCTTTCGAGTGGCATTCCTTCATTATCCCTTTCAGGGAAAGGGCATACTTGTACGCCTGAATTTTTTTCTGCGCGGGAAAATAATTTTCCGCGAGAGAATTTATTTCGCCCTGCTGGCGAATCATTGACACCATATCAAGGCTTCGGAAATCCTTAACTATGCCGAGAAAAAGCTGCGGATGAACGTTTGACATCGGAGAAGCCAGGCCGGAACAATTCCCGCGCAGCGACTCAAAGGAAAGGGTGTCATTGCCCTGAAAAATTTTCATGCCCTGCAAATTGCAAAGCTCCCTGAAGTAAGGCTGGCTGTTTGAAAAATCTATTACGCCGAGAAGGCGCTCCCAATTCACGAGCTTGTTGAGGCCGAGAATCGGAATGTTGCGCCTGAAAACAAAGGGATCGTTGTAAAGAAAAATTTTTGCATGCGTCTGGGTAAAAAGTTCGTCAAAAAAATCAATAAAAAAAACCTCGTTTGTGAGGGCGGTAAGGGGGACATTAACGGCGCAGGCATAGGCGCCCTCTCTCTCAGCCGCCTGAACCCTTTCAACTATGCTTTCAGTTGTGTCGGAACAGCAGCCCGCAATAACGATTCCTTTCGAACCGACCGTTGAGACAACATTCTCAATTATTTCCAATTCTTCATTCAAAGAAATATTTTTGAATTCGCCGACCGTGCTCGCGGTCAAAAAATTTTTCACTCCGCTGTTCATCAGCTTTGAAACGTGATTCTTCAACCCGAACAAATCAACGGTAAAATCCTCGTTCATGGGGGTAAGCAGCGGCACAATCAACCCGGAAACCGGAACAGAATCCCTTCCGGAAAAATTTCTTCCCCTCAACAAAGCCATTCAACCACTCCAAAGAATAAAAAACATCACTCCATGATGCTGCTAATTGAATCATAAAAAAAGAGTGTTTAAAAGAGTGCCTTTGCGGAAAAAAATAAAATCAAACCGGAAAAATTCGGGAAAATTTTTAAAGCCAACAAGCTTTTATACTACTTTTGCGTTTATTGTGGCATGACGGTTAAACTACAAACGGGATTATTCTTAATCGGACTTGGAATAGGCCCGACAATATCGAGCCTTTTGCCGGAGCCGGTAAAGAGTTTTCCCCAGGCATGGATAATTTTCGTAATAGCGGGAATTGCGCTCATAATATTAAACAGCCGCAATAACTGAAAAAGTCTTATTGCGCGCGAATTCCCGCAAATGCTTTGAGCCGCGCGGACTGATTTTTAATCCTTCTTCAAAGAAGCTTCCTTATTATACTTTGTCAGAAGAAAAGCACAGCAACGAGGAAATCTACAAAATGCTGAACCCGCTTGTGGCGGGGTGGCTCAAAAAAATTAGATGATTTAAAAAGAGTTGCATGTTTTTTATTATTCGATGATTGAGAGAATAAAACTGAAAGACAGGGAAATAATACTTGTTGGAACTGCGCACATTTCAAAGGAATCGATAAAACTTGTCGAGGAAACCATTGACAAGGAAAATCCGGACATAATAGGGATTGAACTCGACAAGGAAAGGATACAACAACTGCTTTCCGGGCAGAAATGGGAGCAAATGAACATTGTTGAAGTGGTAAAAAGCGGAAAAACACATCTTTTTTTGCTGAATGTTTTGCTCTCGAACATACAGAAGCAGCTCGGAATTAAGGTAGGGGTGAAGCCCGGCGCGGAAATGCTTGTGGCCGTGAGAAAAGCGCAGGAAAAAAAAATCCCTATACAGCTGCTTGACAGGGATGTTAGGATAACGCTGAAAAGGGCTTTTGACGGAATGAAACTTATCGAAAAATTGAAGCTCGGCTATTCCATAATTGCGGGAATGTTTGGTTATGGAGAAAAAATAACGGCCGAAAAAATAGAGGAATTGAAACAGGAAGACGTGATGAATAAATTAATGAAGGAACTCGGGGGGCAGCTGCCTTCGATAAAACACGTGCTGGTTGATGAAAGGGACTTGTATATCGCTGAAATGATAAAGAGAAGCCCTGCAAAAAAAATTGTTGCAGTTGTGGGGGCAGGGCATCTGAAAGGGATAAAAGAAACGATTTTGGAGGACAAAAAGGTAAATCTTACTGAGCTTGAAACCACGCCGAAAAAGACAAACTATTTCGCAATTATAGGATACCTAATTCCGTTTTTGTTTATCTCGATGGTCGCATACGCATTCTGGGTGAAGGGAATTGAAACAACGGTAAGCGTTTTGGCAGCATGGTTTCTTGTTACAGGCGGATGCTCTGCAATAGGGGCGCTGCTTGCAAGGGCGCATCCGCTCTCAATAATAACCGCCTTTTTGGCGGCGCCGTTTACTACCCTCCATCCGCTTCTTGCCGCGGGCTGGTTTAGTGCGCTGGCGGAAACAAGATTCAATCCGCCAAAAGTGATTGACTTTGAAAATCTTTCAAACATCTCTTCAATAAGCGGATTTTACAAAAACAAAGTTACGCACCTGCTCATAGTTGCGGCGCTTACAAACCTTGGAGCGACAATCGGAACATTAGTAGCGCTCCCGTATCTGGTTTCGATTCTTGCATAAGGCAATAAAAAAAGTTATTCAAAAAAACGTGGGCACTACACGCGATTATTCCAATCGGGCTCCTTCTTTTACCGCATCATCAACAAAAATTGCTTTGTAGGTTTTGTCGGCGGTTTGAACCGCGAGAATCATTGCGGTGCTTTGCAAACCGGCGATTGTTGCGGGCGCCAAATTGAAAACAAAAACCGCTTTTTTTCCTTCAAGCCCTTCAATCGAATAATAGGGCTTTATTCCCGCGACTGCAGTTCTTTTTTCCGCGCCGAAACTCACGGTAAGCTTATAGAGCTTGGATTTTCCCTCTATGTGTTCGGCTTTCTCAATGAGGCCGACGCGCAAATCAACATTCTGCCAATCGCCAAAAGACAACTCCATTTTTACCACTCCAAAAAACAAACAAACATAAACAACACTTTTCAATCTTTAACGTGATTTTCCCTTCTTTATGTAAGGAAGAAGCGTTCCTTTTTTTTCAGCTTCTTTAATCAATTTATTCGCATAAGCCATTCTTTGAACGACACCTACAAGCGAAACTGTTGCAATAATGTAAAGCACATACTCAATCACAAAAACGAAACCAAAAGAAGCACAAACCAGACCGAACATCATCAATAACAATTTGTCCGCGTGGTCTCCGACACCGGGCCAATCGCGGTTATCGGTAATAATTATGAGGCCGACACGCGGCTTGGCGTAGCTCACAAGCATGGAAAAACCGAGAGCGAGAAGAGAGGCGAGAGGAAAAATGAAAACGAACGAACCGAGAAGAACGAACTCAACAAAACGGTCGAGCATCGTTTCGAAATAATTCCCCCACGGGGAGGCTTTTCTCAGCGCACGCGCAACTGTTCCGTCAATCAAATCAATCGAAGGGGCAAGAATGAAAAAAACAAGGGCGAAAAGCCACTGCTGGGAATAAACAAAATAAGCGCCGATAACGGCAAACACCAAACCGAACACAGAAATCAAATTAGGGTCGATTCCGAGAAAAATAAAAGGCGCCGCAAGAACATTTTGAAGAAAACCCATTTTCGGCCTCAACCTTGAAATCATCTTTTATCCGCCAATTAAATTTAATTTTTATTTTCACCTTGGCGAAACAATTTTTCTTCTCGCCAACTGCGTCTGGAAATGGTGCCACACTGTTGCAAAATCATTAACAATTACCTTGGTTCTTTGCTTTTTTAATTCTTTCCTGAACTCGTTTTCCGTTCCGGCGTTCATTTCAGTGAGGCCGTTGCCTATTTCTTCGGGGATGTGCGCGTCGCTTACGCCAAGCTGCGCAATTTTTTTTCCTTCGGCGAATTCCTCGGATTTTTTATTTAAATGATTATAGTAGGCACGGGCATTGAAGGTTTCCATGCAGGCGAATTTTTTCCAGTGTTTCGGGAACTCCTTGAAATTGCGCCTCGGCCAGTCAAATGGGTGGGGGCATGAGAGCAGTGCGCCCTGCGATTTCACATCATCAACGATTTCGGCAAAGCTTTTCGATTCGATTGGAGAATTCAAAAAATAAGCGATTACTTCACCCTTAATCTTTCCATCTTCAAAGACAAGTATTTCTTCCCCAGGAATGAGAAAAACCCCTTTCTTTTTTGCGGTTTTTGCGGCACCGCCGGCACCTTCATAGGAATCCATCGAACAGTGGTCGGTAATTGAAACCCCCCAGCCGTTTTTTTTGCAAATCCTTATTATGGTTTCGGGCTTGGTAAGCGCATCCAAGCTGTACCGCGAATGCAGGTGCAAATCAAAAAGCATAAATAAAAATGAGTGATTAAGATTTTAAAGCTCTATTGCCCACATTTTATGCTATGAATGTTGAAAAAATAAGGGAAGATTTCCCGCTCCTCAAAAGAAAAATCAACGGCAAAAAAATCGTTTACCTGGACAATGCGGCGACATCATTGAAGCCGAAACAAGTAATTGAAGCGGTGGATTATTATTACTCGAATGTTGGCGCGAACATTCACCGGGGTCTGCACAAGTTGAGCGAGGAGGCGACAAGAGCATATGAGGAAGCGCACAAAAAGGTCGCACAATTCGTGGGCGCAAGGAAGAACGAAACAATTTTCACAAAAAACACTACAGAAGGAATGAACCTCGTGATGTATTCCCTGATGAATTCGAATTATTTCAAGCGCGGCGACAAAATAGTTGTTTCAAAAATGGAGCACCACAGCAACATCGTGCCGTGGCAATTTCTGGAAAAGAAAATTGGCGTTAAGCTTGAGTATGCCAGGTTGGACGAAAATTATGAAATTGACATGAAAGATTTTGAGGAAAAAGTCAGGGGGGCAAAACTGGTTTCGGTAACCGGGGCGAGCAACACTGTCGCAACATTCCCGGACATAAGGGAAATTGAAAAAAAGGCGCACAAAGAGGGCGCGCTGCTTTGCATTGACGGGGCGCAACTGGTTCCGCACAAGGAAGTGAATTTCGGAGCGATGAAGGCGGACTTCTTGGCATTCTCGGCGCATAAAATGCTCGGGCCGACCGGAATCGGGGCGCTGGTGGCGAAGGAAAAGCTGCTGAAAGAACTGGAACCTTTTATGTATGGGGGGGACATGATACACAGCGTTTCGTGGCACGAGGCGAGCTGGAATGAACTGCCCTACAAATTCGAAGCGGGCACCCCTAATATAGGGGGGGCGTACGGTTTCGGAGCGGCGATTGATTACCTGAAAAAAATCGGGATGAGGAAAATTGAAAAGAGGGAGAAGGGCCTCACAAAAATTGCGCTTGAAGAGCTGGAAGCGGTTGAATCGATTAAACTTTATTGCCCGAAAGATGAAGGGAAGCAGGGCGCAATCGTGCTTTTCAATTCGAGCAGGGTTTCGCCCCACGATTTGGCTTTGGCGCTGAGCGAGATGGAAAACATCTGTGTAAGGAGCGGAATGCACTGCGCGGAACCAATTGTGTCATCGCTCAACAGCGAGGGACTGGCGAGGGCGAGCTTCTATTTTTACAACACTGAAGAGGAAATAAAGCTGCTTTCGAAAACGATAAAAGAAATATTGGGCACTTTCGGATAATTTTTGGGCGCCTTTGGATAATTTTTTGAAGCAGGGTTTTACACGGGCTTTGAAAAAGATTCTATTTTTATGTCTTCATTTGCCTCGGCCACAGAATCGGGAGAAATCTTCAGGTAATCGTTTTCGCCCACTTTGCAGAACAGGAATTCTTTCCCCTGAAGGGATTTTTCCAAAAAAACTTTCACGCCGTAAATCGAAACCGGCGGAAGAAAACCTTTTTCATAACCGGCAAATTCGAGCGTTTCATCCGCACTGGCATGGCTAATGCTTTCGCAACCCGCAATCCTCTTAATCTTTTGAAGATCCGGTTTTGAATTGTGCGGAAAAATTAGCAGGAGCCCTTCGCCCGAATTTGCGAGAAAAAATTCTATTTTTACCGCCGACGAGGCAGGAGTGTGCATTTCAAAAAGAGCCTTTTTGAAAGAAACGCCGTCTTCAAAGGAAAAAAATTCTGCGTCGAGACAATTTTGTTCAAGGAAATCTTCAAGCATGTTTGCACCGCCCGCCAAAACCAAAAAAGGAATAAAAAAGAAAGAGAAAAAAAGTATTAAAAAAGTGCCTTTGGCAGAAAAACCACCGAATTAGTTGGTGTTATCAACCCAGGGCTGGTTTCTCCCCGAATTTGAGTTGTTCCTTTTGGCGTTGGCGCTCGGCTCTTCGAATGCGAGCATAAAAATTTCCTGCTGTGCATAAACCTGCGTGTCAAGGAAAAGCGCAATGCCCAAAATAATTATTAAAATCAAAAGCAGGATTATGAAAACGCCTGCGAAAGGCCCTGCGTTGTCACCCAAAAAGCTAAGAGTAAAGAGGCCCGCCAAAGGGTTTTGCCAAGTGTCTCGATTCTGATCCTGCACGACTTGCTCGATCCTCTCAACCGGCTTTATTGAAAGAAGAATTTTCTTTCTGACAATGAGGTTGCCTGTTTTTGCAACCACGTTTACTTCGAAGCTTCCGTTAATATCGCCCGCTTTTACGATTCCTGCCGCATCCGCCAGCCGGCCGCTTGGAAGCTCTGAAATCAATGCCCCGTTAATGTTTATGTCGCGCGGAACATTTTCAAAAGAAATATTTATATCGCGCAATGTGCCCGCAGAATTGTTTCTGAGAATCAATTCATATCTTGCGCTTCCGAAAGATTCAAGGGAGAGCTCCTGCGAGTAGCTTAATATTTCAAGCTCCTGCAGCGAGGCGCGCTCAACCACGTTAAAATGAACTTCGATAATTTTTGCAACCGGCGTCTTCAGTTTCACTTTAAGCTTGTGAAGGCCGAGGAAAACCGAATCGCTCGGAGTTATCGTAAGATAAATTGCTTTTGAATTTCCCCTCAAAAGGGAAAAATTCGTTTCCGAAAGGACTGCACTTACCTGGCTTGGAATTTCAAGCAATTCAAGCGAAAACGTTTCGTTGAAATCGCCGGTATTTCTCGCTTCCAATTCGAATATTCCTGAAAAGCCCTTAACAACATTCTTCGAATCTTCCTTAAGCAAAAGCTCGGCATTGCTCGCACCGACAACATTTATGCAAATCTGTTTTTCGTCCGAAAAGGTTCCGTCGGTTGCCTTTGCAACGAGATATTGTTTGCCGGCTTCAGCATCAACCGGAACGCTTATTTTGAAATCAATTGTTTTTGATTCACCGCAGCCGAACCACGCGGCATTTGCGGAAAGCACATTGCCCATTCCTGTTAGATAAAAGAAAAGCTGCTGCCTTTCGCTGCAATTTTCGGAGGTTTTCCTTACTGCAAAGCGGCTGCTGAAATCATTTCCCTTCTGCACGTCAAAACATCCAAAAGGGGCTTCCACAAAAAAAGTTTTTCTTGTGATGCCGGAACAGTCAACCACTTCCGTGTCCCAGGATTTTTCTATGTGAACATTCCCAGAAGTCGCGCGCAGGAAAATAGTTTTTTTTCCGAGAGGCGCAAACCTTGCATTAAGTATCAAATCAACTTCCTTTTCTCCGTTTGCAGGAACGGTAACTGTTTCTCTTGAAAAGTAAGGGAGCATCATTTCGTTTTCGGCATAAAGCTTTACAACTCTTGAAAAGTTTGAGTTGTTTTCAACCGTTGCCCTTACTGTTTCCTTTTCGCCCCTGCAAAGGTTTCTTGAATTCCAGGTTAAATCAAAGTTTCCGTCCTCGCAGTCGCCGACCCTTACATCAAAATGAAGAGACAAGCTTGAATCGCCCTCGGCGAAAACCGAAATGTTGTAATCGTCTTCATCCGCATCCCATGTGTTTATTGAGAGAGTCATTGTTCTTGTTTCATGGTTATTAACACAAACGGTTTCATTTGGAGAAAGCGTAGCGTCAAGGTAGGGCTCTGTTTCGGCCTCGAAATCGTAGCATTTCCTTTCGCCGCTGTCGTTGCCCAATTTTAATTCAATTCCGTAGCTGTCTTTCCGAGGAAGACAAATATTGTTCACTTCAGGAACAAGAGTAACCGCTCCGCCCGTGCAATCCCCAAATACCCCCCACTGCCCGTTTGACTGGCAAGTTCTAGATTTTGAACTGCCATTATCGCAGGCAACTGTCTGTATCTGCCCCGAAACACAAATATCAGTATTACAATAACCTACCCATGAACCCCATTGATGAGAAGAATTACATGTTCTTGATTGAGTGCCTACTCCAACTGGACAATTCCTATTTTCAACAGCGCCGGGAGTGCAAACCGGTTGAGTGCAATTTCCTGTCCATGAACCCCACTGGTAAGAAGAATTACATATTCTTGACTGGATTCCGATTCCTACTGAACAATTCCTCGTCTCAGCACTGCCAGGAGTGCAAACACCCTGATTCAGGCAGGGACCCCAATCACCCCAACCGGCCCCATCAGAACTGCATGTTCTTGATTGAGTACCAGTGTTCCAATTCCCACACGATTGTGTACCGATAGATCCAGGCTGGCAACAAATACTAGGATACCCAATATACCCGCATGCGGCATTATATGTTCTATTTGTGCAGAGGTAGGATGGAGGGCCTTCACCCACATCAGGGGTATCACAGCCAAGTCCATATCCACACAATGTAGTAAGGCCAAAATAAGTCTTAGCCGCGGATTGTACAGCACTAGGCAGCGCGAGCAAGCATTTTGCGGATCCCGCTGTAACACCAAAATATGTGCATTTTTGATTTATTGCAGATGGCCAAACGACCCTATCTGACCTTGCCGTCCCACCTATATTGGATCCATCTGCAAAACAGTCACAATAACCACTATAACCTTGTGAAGTGGGCCCGCAAGTCCAGCCATTCACAATTAGGGGCAATATAATCAAAACCAAAAGCAAAACTCCAATCCTCAAAAAACTTTTTCTTTCCATAAAAACAACCCCTTTATTTTCCAACACCAAAAACTTTTATTACCAAAACTACTCTGCCACCTTTATCGCGATTGCAACTAAAAGCAAAATAATAAAAATTGTTGCAAGCAATGTTGCAATTGCGTTCAAAAATCCGCCGCCCCAGAGGCCGAAAAAACCTGTGAATGTGCCGTTTTCACCAACCGCTTTTTCAGGGAAAATCAGTATAATGTCGCGTTTCACAACATCGTTTCCCAAGTGAACTTCAAGCCTTGCGCTCACCCTTCTTGAATCATTTGACGGATTTGAAACCCTCACATAAACTATTCCGTTTGAATTGTCCTGAACTTCGATAGGCGCCTTTATTTCGACTTCATTTGAAGCCAAACCGGCTGCGAAAAAATTAACCAACAAATCCTTCGTTTCACTTGAATCGTTTATTACTTCAATCTTTATTGCGGATTGATCGATGACTTCGATTTCTCCTGGAACTTTAACGATGAAAGCGTGCGCCCCGCCGGCAAGGATTAATGCGAAAAGCAAAACCGCAAGCGCTGCAAATCTTTTACCCATAAAACCCATTTCCCGCACAATAAAAAAACCAATTCAAACAACAAAAACAACCCTTGGTTAATCCAAAAAAGCCCCCAACCCACACAAAGGGGCTTAATTAACTTCTTAATTAATCAAAGTTATCTTGCGCATATATTGGTGCGTTCAAGGTTTATAAAGGTTGCGATTGGGCAAAAAACGAGCCAAAAATGGCTCATTACGGGCGCTCTTCTAGTCGCCTTGATTATAATAGGAATAATGAACCGCCTTTATAGACATAGTAACATCGTTTATTTGCTCACTATCCCCTTCACCAACTGTATGGATTATCGGATTTCCAACTAGCGAAATATAAAGCAACATATTCCCAAAAGTGGTTGATGCATCATTGCACTGTGCAGATGTAAAATCAAAGGGCTTTATTCCATCGATAAGAGGATCCCAGCTACAATCCAGTTTGACCCCATCCAGCGAAGCTAAAATATTTCTGGAACTTGACTCGGTACTGCAGGTAAAACAAACATTATGTTCCTTTAAACCAACGTCCTTGGTCGTCCCGCAAAACTTCTGGCTGCCATCCCAACCAGTGCATTTTACTTGAATGACAACTGCAGAATTGTCCCCAGAATCCACGGGGACAACGCTTCCACCATTTGTGGAAAGTTCAACAATCCGCGCATTCAAATACGCAAACCATTTCTCAACAGAACTTCCGGCAGCGGGCGCCTGAACAGTGGCGTAAACAAAAACAGAAAGAGCCAAAACAGCAACCAAAGCAAAAACAATTTTCTTGTCAAATGTCATAAGAACCGCTAATAACAAATAGACCAAAACAAGTATTTAATGGTTTCGACCGCAATCAGCGGCCATTCCGCCAGCCAAAATAAACTACCTCCCTTACGCCGGCAATTCTATTTGCCGGCTCGGGATTGACTGCAGACACCCCGTCAAACCGCCTGCGTATCGCATCAAGTATGCCCCTGCAAATCTCCGGTTCGCTGCTTTCAACCGCGCCGCAGTTCCCACAGCAAAAGACGAAAGTTTAGAGATATTTAAATAACCTCTTCAATTTAGTTAATTTAACATGGCAAAGCTGGAAAACGGGAAACTCATTCTGAACGAAGAGGAAACAGAATTCCTGAAAGAAGGAAAGGAATACTCGCTGATACCGAATAACGAAGGGATTTTTTTGCTCATAGACAAGGAAATCGAGGGAAAGGAAAAACAAAAAGAGAAAAAAATCGATGGACTCGCGGAAGAAAAAGAGCAGGTAATCGGGCTGGTAAAAAAAGAAAAAAACCTGGGCGAACTGGTCGAAGGAAAGTTCGAGAGAAGGCTGAACGAAAAACAAAAAAAAGCTTTACTGCAATCGGTTGCGGAAGGAAAAATATTTGTGTTCAAATTAAATGAGAGCTATCAGAAAGGCGTCTACAGGGTCAGGGATGAGGGTGCGGGAGAAGGGAAAGGGAACACGGAAGAAATTTCAAAAATAAAAAAAGAAATTGAAGAGCGGGCGGGCATTGAAAAGGACCAGAAGGAATACAGCCTCGAAAAGGACGGAATACTGGTAGTGAGAAATGACGAGACGGTCAGGCAGTTCTGCATGGAAAATGAAAGGGAAATAAAGGAAGGAAAACTGAGGGGGGTAAAGAGCTTCGACGGAAACTACTACATCATGGAAGGATGGCTGCTGAACAGAATAATGAAAAAGGCGCTCGAATCGTTCAAAAAGAATCCGAACCAGAAGCTTGAGGAACTGGCAAAAAACATTAAAACTTCAAAAGTATTTACAAAAGCCGTGTGCGAATTTTTGAAAGAGGGCGGCGAACTGCTGGAAAGGAGAAGGGAACAATATTATCTCATAACTTAAAACAAAAAAATTGAAGTGGGGTTACGGGGACTCGAACCCCGGTTTGTTGGTCTGGAGCCAACCGTGATACCGCTACACTATAACCCCAGCCTTTTAGAAAGGCTGGCGAAAAAATCCATCTTCGCTGATGCTCGATGGATTTTGCTACGCAAAACCTTTTTAGAGGCTGGTTAAGAGCCCTGCCTTCGCTTTGCGCGACAGAGATTGCCTTCGGCAAAAACGTTTTCCGATGAGAGCTGATAGAAATCCAATAAATACGTTGAAGGCGTTTTCTTTAAAAACAGTGGGGAAAAGGCGAAAAAGGAAACTTGTTTTAGGCGCGCTTAATTACAACCAGACAACAGGGCTGATACATACCCCCATTCTCATCAATTCCACAAAGCGAAATTCCATCTAAACCAACAATATCTCCACCGGCATTCAAATTATTATCCTCTATCACGTCTTTCAAAACGTTGCCTGTCGCCTCACAATAAACGGCCGCTTTTGCATTAAATTTTGTCGGGCTCTTATAAGTAAATTGTGAAAATCCTTCATCCCCAAAAGCAGTCGCAACTTCTATCAAACCTTCAGGAATTCCACGAGTCGCAAAAACCAATGAATGCTGGTCAAACCCCCATTTGCTAAAATCTTTACCTGTAAGAGCATCTCCTTTTACAAGAGCAAAATTTTGGCTTGTTTGAGAACCGCCATTTTTGGTGGCATTCAAAGTATTCGCAATATTATCTCTCGCTGAACCAACATTAGGAGGTGATGGAATAGGCGAGACAAAAAACAAAAACACTCCTGCAATAAGTAAAATAAAAATAATCCAGCCCCACTTAGAAAAAATTCTGGACTCATCATTACTCGCCAGTTTTTTTTGATTTTCAAACACCCAACCAAACAACGCAACGATAACCACTGCGCTAATAATAAAAAAACCGGTTGAAAAAATAGTCCCGGCAATCACTGGATTTGTTAAAATTGCTAAAATAACAGAATACTTAATCGCTTTTTTTACACTTATTTTTTTCGCAGTCTTTATTATACAAAAATCAGTTACAAATAAGAGCACAAAAGCGATGCCAAAAGAAAAAATAAACCCGATCAGTCCATTTTCATAAGGCAAAAGACACTGCTGCGGGGCCATAAGATTACAAATGCTAAAAGAGCTAATAATAATCATTGCGATAAAATCTACAATTAGCCCAAGAATTGCTATTGCAAGCAGCATTGAGAACATTTGCTTTATAGAAACTTCTTCGAAAATTCTTTTTTCGCCGAGAAGTTTGCTTGCAAAAAATGCAGCAACAAAATCCCCGCAAAAATCAATTGCAAAAATTACTAATATCAAGCCCGAGGCAAGAAAAATAGGGTCTGTAATGCTAATAGGGTTTGCAAATGCGAAAGGGAATGCTGCCAACACAATAAGCAACAACAAAAGCAATCTCTTATTCATCCGCAACCGAATACGCAAACAGAGTTTATATTTGTTTCGAGGATTAGGTTTTTAATTGAAAAAGCAGTAGTGTTGTAGAATGGGAATCATAAAGGAAAAGAATTTCACGAAAGAAATGGGCGAAAAAATATTCGCGGAGTGGAGGAACAGCGGCTGCTACAACTTCAAGGAAGACAGCGGATTACCGGTTTATTCCATCGACACGCCTCCGCCGTATGTAAATACGCCGGTGCACATAGGGCAGGTGACTGGATACGTACTGATGGATTTCTTTGCAAGATACAGGAGGATGACGGGGCACGAGGTGCTGTTCCCGCTTGGGTTAGACAGGAACGGCCTGCCGATAGAAATAGGGGCGGAAAAAAAATTCAATGTTGATTTCACAAAAATTTCTAGGGAAGCGGCGACCGAATACTGCCACAAGCTCCTGGAAGAGTCATCAATGGAAAGCATGGACTCGTTCTTCAAATGCGGAATCTCTTTCAACAGCTGGAAAAAAGGGGAAAAAATAGGCGAAGTTTATGAAACGGATTCGCCGAGCTATAGGGCGGTGACGCAGGCGACATTCATTGATTTGTACAAAAAGGGGCTCGTATACGAAGATGAAAAAGCAACAAACTGGGACCCGAAACTGCAGACGACAATCGCTGATTCGGAAATCGTTTACGAAAACAGGGCGGGAAAATTCTACGAAGTAGTATTCAGGGTAAAAGGGGTGCCGGGGAAAGAGGGAGAAGTAATAATCGCGACGACAAGGCCGGAACTGATTTGCACATGCGCGATGGTAATATTCCACCCGAAGGACAGGAGATACAAACACCTGAACGGAAAAACACTAATCACGCCGATTTTCAACAAAGAGGTGCCGTGCAAGGCGCACACCGCAGCAGAAATGGAAAAAGGAACGGGGCTCGTGATGATGTGCTCATACGGGGATTTAACGGACATAAGGTTTTTCATCGAACAAAAACTGAAAGGAATTGTGACAATTGGAAAAGACGGAACGATGAACGAGAACGCAGGATTTTTGAAAGGGATGAAGATTGCGGAAGCAAGGGAAAAAATGGTTGAAGAATTGCGGAGCAAAGGGCTGCTGAAAAAGGTTACGCCCACAAACGAACACAGGACGCCGGTAAGCGAAAGAAGCGGGACAGCCGTGGAATTTATTGAGATGCCCGAATTTTATCTGAAACAACTTGAATTCAAGGAAAAAATGAAGGAAATTGCAAAGAAAGTAAAATTCTTTGCGCCGAAGTCGAGGCAAATACTGTTGGATTGGATTGATTCGGTTGCAATTGACTGGCCCATTTCGAGGAGAAGGTATTACGCGACGGAAATTCCGCTGTGGTACTGCAAAAAATGCGGGGAGGCGGCACTGGCGGAAAAAGGAAAATACGTGCAACCCTGGAAGGAAAAGTATAACGGGAAGTGCAAGAAATGCGGGGGAACGGAATTCAGGGGCGAGGAAAGGGTGTTTGATACTTGGTTCGATTCGAGCATAACGCCGCTTTACATACTGGGTTATGAAAGGGTGCCGAAATTCTTTGAAAAGAATTCGCCGTGCACATTAAGGCCGCAGGGAAAAGAAATTGTAAGAACGTGGCTGTACTACACCCTGCTGAAAGATTATCTGCTCACGGGAAAAGTAATTTTCAGGGACGCTTGGATAAATTACCATATAGTTGATGAAAAAGGGTACAAGATGAGCAAGAGCAGGGGCAACGGAATAGACCCGCACGACATCCTTGAAAAATTCGGGGCGGAACCTTTCAGGTTATGGGCGGCGGTTGAAGGAAACCTGGAAAAAACCGATTTCAGGTGCTCTTTTGAGAGAATTGAAAATGCGGGGACGGTTCTTGTAAAGCTGTGGAACGTTTCAAAATTCATTTCGATGTTTGAGCTTACGCCCGCGCAGGAAAAAAACGCGGAGCGCATGGAAATCGACAAGTGGATACTCTCAGAGGCGCACGAACTCGAGAAATTTTCAAGGGAGAGGTACGCGAAGTACGACTTCCACAACCCGGCTGTAAGGATAACAAATTTTGTGAAAAATGAGTTTGCTTCGCACTACGTTGAAGTGGTAAAGAGAAGGGCGTACAACAATGATGCGAAGGTGAAATTCAGCGAAGCGGAAAGAAACGCTGCGGTAAAAACGCTTCGCGGGGTTTTGAAAATAGTGCTTGAAATAATGGCGCCCATAAATCCGGCAATAAACCAGTTCATTTACAAAGAATTGTTCGGAAAAAATATTCACGAACAAAAATTTCCGGAAACAAAAGAATTCAAATCAAAAATATCTGGAAAAGAATTGGAAGAATTCAATTCAGCAATATGGAAGGCGAAAAAGGACGCGAACCTGTCGCTCAAAGACGCGACAAAGGAAGCGGTTGCGCCGCAAACCCTGAAGAATCTGGAAGCAGAACTGAAACTGATGCACAACATACAAAAAATATCATACGGAAAAACAAAAATAACAATTTAGCCGCAAAAAAAAGACTGCGAAAGCAGCTAAGAAAGGTTTTAATAATAAGGAAGCCATTTCTTATACGTGGTTTAATTGGAAAGGAAAATTGCCCAAATCGCGCTGATAATCACGATGATTTTCGTGCTGGGCGGCGCCTGTTATGCGATTTCATTCGAAGAGGCGTTCAATATTGTTTCAGTTACAAACAATTTAATCTCGAGCGGAGAATCAACACAGGCGGTGAAGGTAATCGACTCGGGAGCCGACTACTGGGTTGTAATAGCGACTGTTGAAAACAGCACAAATGCATATATCCCTGTAAAGAGTTCGGACGGAAGCATCGAATCGGGCGCCGTGAAAACAAGGAACCTGATAAAGGCAGCAATTGTAAAAATAGGCATGGCTGATTTGAGAAACAATTACAGCGCAAGCTGGGGCTTTTCAACAACAACAAAAAGCGAGCTGAACGACGCGGCAAAGGAGCTGTCGGCAATGCCCGCAAAAGTGCTCATGGTGAAAACCGAACTTGAAAAAGTAAGCGACAACGAAGCGAGAAAACTTATGAGCCCCGCCGATGCGCTGATGGGGAGCTATGAAAGCGTCGCGGAACAAAGCAACGAACTTTCAAAAAGGGTTGAGGAATCGATGGCATTTGAATCCGAATTCCTTGAAAAGCCCGCAACGGACCAGATTTCCGAATACCAAAAAAAATACGAGGAATTCTTTACGGAGGTTGAAAGCCTGAAGGAGAATTACGAAAATTTAAATTCAAAAATAAATTCGCTCAAAGAAGGGATAAGCCCGCTGACAAGCATCGACATCTCGACAAAAAGCGCATTGAACAGCAACCTCGATATGCCGATAAGGGCGAGGGTGCTCGACTCGGTGTTCAGCGCAAGCGACCTGATAAAGGACCAAGTAAACGGGGTTTTCAGTTCGACAAGCAAAGCCGACACATACTATTCCACGCTGCAGACAAGGCTCAAAAGGAACGAGGCGTGGCAATTGATGTACAACAGCGACAAGGACATAACAAAGGCGAACCAGAACTTTCAAACCCTTGACAAGGCGGCTGAAAGCATACTCCTTGAAGAAAATGTAAGCTTCTGGGTCGCAAAGGATGAAGTTGAACAGCTCAAAACCAGCTGGAAAAATGCGGTAAGCAATTACAACGGCGGAAGATACGACGAGGCAAAAATTGCGGCGGCAAAGGCGAAAAAAAATGTTTTGGAAATATTGAAACAGGGCATCGAAGAACAGGCACAGGAGTTCCCGCAAGAATTAATAATACAAGCAATAATAATTCTGGCGGTGGCGCTGTTCGGCCTGTACATTTTTGAAACATTCTACCTTAAGAAAAAAAAGAAAGAGGAAGGGGAAAATGAAGAGGAATTTTAGCGCAAGAATTCTTTTGCCGGCGGTAGCGCTTTTAATGCTGATCGGTTTCGCAAACGCGGAAATCCTCATAAGCCTCTCAACCGACAGGAAAGAACTGCTGATTAATGAAATAGGAATATTAAAAATAAAAGTCCATAACGACTCGGGCGCGGAAATTGAAAAGATTTTCCTAAAAATGGAAAGCGGAAAAACACTGAGATTCCTGAATGAAAATGACCCTGAAGAACAGAGTTCGATGGTAAAAACAATCAGCCCAATCGGGGCGGGGGAAACAAAAGAGCTTGCATTAAAAGTAAAAATAATTTCGCTCGATGAAAGCAAATCAAACATATTTGTTTACTACGGGGAAAAGGAGCCGCTTGAAAACGTAATCGGAACAGTCGTAACGGCAAAAGAAAGCGCTGTTTCGGTAAAGGGAACTGCAAGCAAAAAAAATTTTCCGGAGGGACAAGGGGTTTTTGTCGATTTCATGATTTCCGCGCCGCAGGAAAAAAACGTGAAAAAAATAATGGCGGAGCTCAGAGTGCCACAGGGATTCACGCTGAAAAGCCAGGCTGCAACATTTGAGGATCTCGGAGAAAAAGGGGAAAGGGGCGCGAACTTCGAGGCGGTTGCGCCGCAAAACATTTCAGGCGAACAAAAAATATTCCTCGCTTATGGATACATGGACGAGAGCGGACCGCACTATTTCGAAAAAAAATTGAGCGTATTCTTCGAACCGGATTATTCCGTTTTGTTTGCGGCGATAGGGGCGGTCATCTTCATAATAGCGGCGTTTCTTTACATCAGCCAGGGCAAAGGAGAAAAAGTAAGTGGCAGCGCCAAATAACCGCACCGAAATCTTCAACCCGGCCCAGCATCTTCAAATCATTTCAGCAAAACAACTCAAATTGCAAAATCGGCTTAAATTGAAATTTCAACTATATCGCGGTGCTTCAGAACGTATTCTGGACCGACGCGCTGGCCAGGAAATTTGGCGGAGCCCCAGACGCGCGCAAACTTCAGATTTCTTGCAAAATCCTTGTGCAGCGATTTTGCCAAATCCGTTACCGTTGAACCCTTCTGCATCGAAAGCGGAGCGGTCATCTCGGCATCATGCCCCGGTTTTTTTGTGTAAACAAGAATTTTATTAAGGGAAAGGAAAAGCTGGTCGCGCAAATCAAGCAAATCATGGTCGGAAATTTTATTTGGATTTACTACAAGACACGGCTTATATGTAAGCCTTTCATTCATCGCCTCGGAAACATCCGTAAGGGAATTTATCGGACCGGAAATTATGACGCTGGAATTCGAGTACCCTATGTTTTTCAGGTAGCCTTCGAGCTGCCCGATAGGAAAATTCAAAAAACGTTTTCCGGAAATCTGGATTCCCTGAAACTCGGAATGTTTGACTTCTATTCTCGGGCGGTCGCGCCCCACAACAATATTTGAAAGCGCCAATTCATTCACAAGCATCTGCCTCTCCTCTTCCGAACAGACAAGAACGACTGAATCGGCGGTCCTTATTATTGAGAGAATTTCTTTTCCCTGCGCCCTGCCCTGCGCGGAACCCTGAATTATTGCGGGCACCTCGACAATCTGAACTTTGCCGCCCGCATAATCCAACATTGCGGGCACTGGAATTTTTGTCGCAAAAGGATATGGCGTAACTTCCGCAATTTCCCTTCCGACAATCTTGTTAAGGAGCCAGCTCTTGCCGCCGTTAGGCGGGCCGACAAGAACAATCTGCCCCACTCCTTCCTTCTTAACGTAAATTGTCGGCGCGGAGCCGCGCTTGGACTGGCTCTTTTGGCGCTCCATTTTTGCGCGCAAAGAAGAAAGCTGCCTGTTTATTTCGGAACGCAAATTCTCCGCACCCTTATGCGAGGGGGCGGCTGATTTCATTTCCTGCAGCGCAATCAGTTTTTCCTCGGGAGTTCTTGCAGCGTCATATTTTTTTTGCGCCAGCGCAAATTCGAAAGAAACATTTGAAGGCATAACATTCACACACTTTTAAATCCTTAAAAAATCTATTTTTTGACCGCCCGCAACACAAAAATCGTTTCAAAAAAAATCTTCTGTCCGGCGGCAAAACTCACCTCAAATTTCATTTTCCGCAAAATTTCGACAATTTCACGTTCATCATTAAGGGAGGAAACGACCAAAAGCAAAACTCCCTTCGGATTAATGTGCTTTTCCACCTGCGCCAAAAAGCGGTCTATTATTTTCCTTCCGCGCTCGCCGCCGTCAACATCTTTCCACATAATAGCCTCGCTCGGCACGTAAGGCGGGTTGAAGGCTATGAAATCGAATTTTTTTCTAACCTTGGAAAATAAATTGCTGCGAAGGGTTTTAGGGCGCTGTCCAAGAAAATGTGTGTTTCTTTTTGTTTCTTTCAGCGCAACTTTGTTGATATCAACCGCCAAAACTTCATGCGCGCCCGCCCTGAACATTGCCTTCGACTGGATTCCGGAACCGCACCCCAAATCGAGGCATTTCTTTCCCGCCAAATTTTCCCTCAAAATGGCGCCCTCCAAAAGGAATGAGTCCTCGTGCGGCTCGTAAATCTCCCGCGCATCTTCAGCCGTCTTTTTCCCGAAAAGCAATTTGCCGCACGCCATGTTAATCCGTCTCCTGCCACAGCTCGTCAAACTCATCCTGATACTGCCCTGCAATTTTTTTGCTCAAAATAAAAATCAAATTTTCGTCATTCTCAGTCTGCCCGTTCTTCGAATAATTGAAAGAACCTGTTCCGACAAGTTTTCCGTCGATTATACAAAATTTGTTGTGCATGTAAGCGGAACTCTTTTTCCGTTTTACCGGAATTCCCGCGTTCAGAAGCGTTGTATCCTCAGATTTTTCGGTAATCTGGCTGTCGTCAAACAAAACCTTGACCTGCACGCCGCGCTGCTTTGCCGCAACAAGCGAAGCCGCAACCGAATCCAATGTAAAGGAATAAATCGCTATGTTGATTGTTTCATTCGAGGAATTTATTTTTTCAATCAGCCTGTTTGCACAATCATCTTCCGGGCAAAAATAAACTTCGGTTTTTTCCCCGCAAACATCATCACTGCCGCTGCTGCTCTGGCAAAAATTTTCCTTAAACTGCACGCACCCCGCAATCAGGAAAAGCGCAAAAACCGCCGAAAAAATAAGTGTTTTTTTCACATGCATAAAGAAGGTTGAATTGAAAGAGTTTTTTATTGTTTTGCTTTGCAAGTTAATTGACGAATATGCCTAAAATCGGCCGAGGAAGATGAAATGTTCTACGATGTCCATTGCCACCTTGATATGCTCTCCGAAAAGGAGCTGAAGGAGGCGCTCCAAAAAGCGGAACAAAACAATATTTCGCAAATAATTTCCTGCTCCACGAGCTTCGACTCAAATGCCAGAAATCTTGCGCTCGCAAAAATGTTTCCAGAAATAAAAGCGGCTATCGGATTGTACCCGCTGGAAGCGATGGAACTAAACGATGAAGAACTGAAAAAGGCTTTTTCTTTTTTCAAGTCGAAAATAAAAGAGGAAACTTCCATTGCAGTAGGGGAAGTCGGGCTGGATTTCAAATTCGCAAAAAAAGCGGAGCAGCAAAAAAAACAAATCGAAATTTTTAGGAAATTCATCGAACTTTCAAACGAAACCGGAAAACCGCTCATCATCCATTCAAGATTCGCACAAAAACAAGTCCTTGAAACGCTTGAAGCGGAAAAGGCGGAGAAGGCAGTTCTGCATTCGTTTGTAGATTCGGAAAGGCTCATGAAACGCGCCGCCGGGAACGGCTACTTCGTTTCGGTCGGACTCGCAATCCTTGAAAACAACCAAATCCAAAAGGACATTACGCGATTTCCGCTTGAAAACCTGCTCTTTGAAACGGATTCGCCCTTCCGCTTCAACAATGAACAGGCATTCCCGCACAAATTATTGGACATCGTCTCAAAGGTCGCGGAATTGAAAAAAATCCCAATCGAGGAAATTGGAAGGGCACAGGAAATAAGTTTTAAAAAACTGTTTTTGTGAGGCCTGCGAAAGCTTTTTAAATTTCGAAGGCAGCAATATCTGAATGTTTAGAAGACGCAAATATTACACCGTGGGTCCAAATGGCAAGAAGCGAAGGCTCCGCTACTGGTGGGAAAACACCAAAGACTTTTTTAGAAAAGCCTTCAGCCAGCAAAGCCCGAAAGCTCCAAGAAGAAAATAAACGCTAATTCGAAAATAATCTCCCTAATCGGATGAACTGCCTGAAACAAAAATTATGGGCTCAGGGTTGGATTAAATCGTCACAGCCTCCGCCCCGCAGGGATTTACTTCATTAAATCCGAAAACCCTTGTAGGTTTTTATAAAACTCTAATTCTTTAAGCCTTATGTGTTTTTCAGAGTTGGATTAAATAATCACAGCTTACGCTCATCAGGGATTTACTTCATCACGAAAACACAAAATAATACTGAGGGAAAAACAATAAAAAGGACTTTGTTAAACACCCCGACCGGCCGTAAAACAAATTTGTTTAATTTGCTTAATTCTGCTTAACAAGACAACTAAAAAAAATGTACCCCAAAAGGCTTTTGAATATATTATGCAGACATAATTTATTAAAAATGGATAAACCCACAAAACACGAAAAAACACAAGTTTAGATGCATTTACTATGAAATGCCCAAAGGTTTACGGCAAACATCCTGTCCTACCAAAAGGTTTAATACCAACTTCAAACAAAATTAACACGGCATGAACAGGAAGTCTTTGTCGGCAAAGTTAAAACCAATAGTTGATTCCAAGGCATTCAATTACACAGTTCTTTCCGTAATCATTTTTTCCGCAATACTTGTCGGGTTCAGTCTTAACATGCCATTAGATTCTCCATGGTACCCAACCGTTAATTTGCTTGAGGGGGCGATTCTTACCATTTTTTGTATTGAAATAATCACTAGAATTTTTGCCGAAGAAAAACCATTTAATTTTTTTAAAGACTCCTGGAATCTTTTTGATTTTGCAATCGTTTTGGCCTGCTTTATCCCGCTCAAAGACAAGGCGATTTATGTTCTCCGATTGGTGAGGGTGATAAGGACATTCAGACTTTTCAGAGCATTCCCGAATATCAGACCGGTGGTTAAGGGGCTTATTGAAAGCATCTCTTCAGTGGTATTCGTTGCGCTGCTTCTTTTTGTAATCATTTACATTTACACCGTAATAGGGGTTTCATTATTCAACACAGCTGATCCTGAACACTTTGGTTCGATTTGGAAAGGGGGGTTCACAATGTTTCAGATACTTACACTTGAAAATTGGAACACAATAATGGTGCCAGCAAATGCGGCCTACCCTGTAGGCGGCCCATTGTATTTTATTTCATTTATAATAATTGCAACAATGGTAATCATGAACCTTTTCCTCGGAATAATAGTGGGCAACATGAGCAAAGCCATGGACAAATTGAACAGCCCGGAACAGATGAAAAATTATCTCGATGAAGACGCAATGAGAGAAAGACAGCTTTCCACAAAGCTGAGAAAAATAGAAAAACAGCTGTCGTTACTTATCAAAAAAAAGAAATAAAACCAACTTTTTATACACGAATCCGGAAATCAGGCAGACTTGTTCAGCCCATAATGAACAGTCCATTGCACTTTTCGGAAAAAATTTATTTTTCTAAAAATCCTAATCCCGCCGTAGACTCATTGGCGGAAAAAACCGTGCCAAGAAAGGCAAGCAAAAACAATACAATAAGAAGACGCTTCACACGGCATAAAATAAATAACTGGTATTTATTGCTATTTATTTCGCGACCCTGCAGAAATCTTTTATAAATGCGAGGTGGAAAAAGAAAATTGGCGCGCCCACAAATATTTTTAAAAAATACTCCGACCGGCCAAAAAACAAATTCGCTTAATTTACTTACCCCTGCTTCACGGAAGAATCAGATTTTATAACCCCATAAGGGCTATTGGAATTTACCTCATCACTGCCCGAAAGACTGTTTTGCAGAATATAGTTTAAATGTTTGCATCGGCCAAACGATTAAGTTTAAATAAACAAGCTAATTTACTAAATTTAGAAAAAAACTTTTCAAAGGGGGGAAGATTAAATGGTAGCAAAAAAAGCAGCATTCGGAGGATACTCCATATGTTTCAAGGGCTGTGAAGACAGCGTTGAAAGCGTATTCGGCTCAACAAAAATCGCACCAAGCGAAATGACAAAGAGAATCTGGGCATACGTAAAGAAAAACAAATTGGCGGGAAAGTAAAATTTCTTCCATTTAAATTATTTGAAGCCGGGCCTTTCCGGTCCGGCGAAACTTTTTTTTAGTGGCTTCGCAGAATTTCTTCAAATATTTTTCCGATGCCAAGCCTCTTTTTGAGCTTGACAACTTCTTTTTTCCCATATTTCTTTTCCAAATCAATCAATGACTGCTTCAGCATAGCCTCTTCCGAAACAGACGCCCATCCGGATTTTCTTTTTTCAAAATAGCCCCTGTCAAACAGATTCTGCAAAGTAAATTCAGGATAACCCATTTTGGTTAGGCCTCTAAGAAGTTCATCCTCCATGTTGCCAATCATGCGAACCATTTTTGAAGAACGCGCAGGCATTTTTTCCGCAAACTCGTACAAAACAGGAAGATTAATCAGTTTCGGAAACTTTCCAGTCGAAGCGATATTAAAATGCGTAATCGGATTGTCTTTGAAAAGCCCGATATTTTTTATTGTAGGCATCTTCATTCCAAGTTTAATTGAATATTTCATTGTGCGCTTCAACAAATCAACTGTTTCTGAAGACAATCCGTAATTTTTGCGCCCCAAAACCGGAACAATGACCATTTTGTTTCTCCTTAAAGCCGCGATTCTCCTCGAAGCCGCGTTTCTTATTGAAGCCGCGTTCGATTTTGTTTGGCGCACCTTTATGGAAATTTTTTTCGCCCCGACTTTAAAAATTTTTTTCATAACAAAAACCTCTTTAGGAACGACCGGTGGAAATTTGGTCGTAAAACTCGACTATTTCAAACCGCTTCTTGAACTCGCCAATTTTTTTTCTCCCGTATTTTTTTTCGGCGCTTGCCAGCGCGTCCTTGAGAAGCCTTTCCTCCGCAGGAATCACAAAATCCTTCCGCCGGTGTTCAAGATACCCCTCGCCCTCCAAATATTGAAGCGTGAATTCGGGATAACCCATTTCCCTGAACAAACCCAAATGCGAATGCACCCCAAAATGGGCAAACAAATCCACTGCCCTAAAACACTTTTTGCTGGCCTGCGGCGCCACACTTCTAATTAAATCATAGGACATTACCTTCGGCAAAGTATTCATTTTAACAACCTCATGAATAGTTTTTGGCTGATTCTTAAAAAGGCCTATATCACTGATGGTTGGAACCCTCGCCCCAATTTTGAGAAGGTACTTCATCGCATCCCTGACTATTAGCGCATCCCGCATTGAAAAAGAGTTTTCAAGCAAACGATACTTCCTGCGCCTGACAATTGGAATAATTTTGCCGACCAAATTAATGGAAGTTTTCGCCTTCCGCGGCTTTCCAAAAATAGGCCTCCGCTTCGGATTCATACAGATATTTGCAGACAAAGAAGTATAACTACTTTTTCTTTACGTTCTTTTTTCCCAAAATTTTTTCCCTTATCACAGCCTGCGCCGCGGCAAGCCTGGCAATCGGGACCCTGTAAGGGGAACAGCTGACGTTGTCCATTCCGATTCTGTGGCAAAATTCGACCGAGGCCGGGTCGCCACCGTGCTCGCCGCAAATCCCGATATTGATTTTCGGATTTATTGAGCGCGCCTTCTCGACGCACATTTTCATCAGCATGCCGACGCCTTCCTGGTCAATCGTTTGGAAAGGATCCCTCAAATAAATTCCTTTCTCGACATAAGGCCCCAAAAATTTTCCGGCGTCGTCTCTTGAAAAGCCGCAGGTCATTTGAGTTAAGTCATTTGTCCCAAAAGACATGAACTCCGCTTCCTTCGCAAATTCTTCTGCAGTAAGGGCGGCACGCGGCACCTCAATCATCGTTCCAACTTTGTAATGCACTTTTCCTTCCGCGCCGATTTCTTTTGAGACTTTTTTCACCAAATCGCGGAGCGGAGCATATTCTTTCACTGCGCCTGCCAAAGGAACTTCGATTTCAGGCAGCGGCTTTATTCCTTTCTTTTGAACATTAAGGGCGGCGGAAAATATTGCGCGCACCTGCATCTCCATAATTTCTGGATAAACAATCGCAAGCCTGCAACCCCTGAAACCGAGCATCGGGTTGAATTCATGAAGCGCCTCAATCGTTTCCCTGATTTTTTTCGCCTCAATGCCCATCTCATCCGCAAGCTCGTTTATTTCCCTTTCTTCCTTCGGCAAAAATTCGTGCAGGGGCGGGTCAAGCATTCTTATTATTACGGGCAGGCCATCCATCTCCTTGAAAATTCCCTCAAAATCCTCGCGCTGGAAAGGCTCAATTTCCGCAAGCGCCGCTTTTCTTTCCTCCAAAGTTTTTGAGAGAATCATTTTTCTCACGGCCTTTATTCTGCTCGCCTCAAAAAACATGTGCTCTGTTCGCGCCAAGCCGATTCCCTCCGCGCCAAAGCCGCGCGCAACCTTTGCATCGTGCGGCGTGTCGGCATTCGTCCTTATCCTCAATTTCCTAAAACCGTCGGCCCATTCCATTAACGTTCCGAAATCGCCAGAAAGGGTCGGCTCGACAGTGGGCAATTCTCCCACAATCACTTCTCCTGTGGAGCCATTCAGCGAAATAACATCAAGTTCTTTTACAACTGTTTCTTTGCAGGTAAAATGCTTCGCCTTTTCATCAACCACAATTTCGTCCGCGCCTGCGACGCAGCACTTTCCCATTCCTCGCGCCACAACTGCGGCGTGAGAAGTCATTCCTCCGCGCGCGGTTAAAATGCCTTGCGCCGAATGCATTCCCTCAATATCTTCTGGCGAGGTTTCAATGCGAACCAAAATAACTTTTTCCCCTTCCTCCGCAAGCATTTTTGCATGCTCTGCGGTGAAAACAACTTTTCCAACAGCAGCGCCCGGAGAAGCAGGAAGCCCTTCTGTTAGTGCAGCATATTTGTGCTTCGGGTCAAACTGCCTGTGAAGTAATTGGTCTAAAGAGGAAGGATCAACTCTTAGAACAGCTTCTTCTTTTGAAATTAATTTTTCTTTTTCCATATCTACTGCGACTTTCACCGCGGCGTGCGCAGTTCTCTTTCCGTTCCTTGTCTGCAGCATGAAAAGTTTCTGATTTTCAATCGTAAATTCAAAGTCCTGCATGTCCTTGTAATGTTTTTCAAGCCTGCCCCTTATTTCAACCAATTGCTTGTAAGCCTTTGGCAAAATTTTGCCGAGCTCGTGAATCGGTTTCGGCGTTCTTATTCCGGCTACAACGTCTTCGCCCTGCGCATTCATCAGGAATTCGCCGTAAAATTTGTTTTCTCCGTTTGAAGGGTTTCTGGTAAAAGCAACGCCGGTTCCTGAATCATTTCCCATATTTCCGAAAACCATTTCTTGGACGTTAACTGCGGTGCCCCAATCGTTCGGCACATTATTTAGGCGTCTGTAGATGACGGCTCTTTCTGTATTCCACGATTCGAAAACAGCACCCATCGATCTTTCAAGTTGTTTCAAGGGCTCGGTTGGAAATTCTTCTTTTGTTTCTTTTTTGTAAAGTTTCTTTTGCTCCGCAACCATTTCCTTCAACATTTCCGCGCTTAACTCAGTATCAAGTTTCTTCTTGTATTTGCGCTTAATCTCATCCATTATTTCTTCAAACTTTGAATGTTTTATTCCCATTACAACGTTTCCAAACATTGTGATAAATCTTCTGTAAGCGTCCCAAGCAAATCTCTCATTGTTCGATTTTTTTGAAATTGTTCCTACAACAACATCGTTGATTCCAAGATTCAGGATCGTGTCCATCATTCCGGGCATCGAAGCGGGAGCACCAGAGCGCACAGAAACAAGCAGCGGATTCTTTTTATCACCGAATTTTTTCCCGGTTTTGGATTCCATTTTTTTAATTGCAACCAAAATCTGTTCATCCAAACCTTTAGGGTAAGTTTTTTTATTGGCATAATAATATTTGCAGACATCAGTGGTAATGGTGAAACCGTAGGGCACGGGAAGGCCAGTGTTTGTCATCTCCGCCAAATTCGCCCCCTTTCCTCCGAGGAGCATTTTCATTTCCTTTTTTCCTTCCTCAAACATGTAAACGAATTTTGCATTTGCATTCTTCCCACCATACTCATTTGTAACCATTCAGATTTCACCTACAAAAAATTAAACCCAAATAACAGGCTGAAAAAAGTTAATAAACCCGCCTAAAAGAAAAAAATTTTTTAGCATACCTGTATCGTTATTCCAGAATACTCGGGTTTTGGGCACCATCAGGAGGCTTCTTCTTTTCAAAAACAATAACCGGCATCCAAAGAAATCAAAAAAATCGAAGGAGATATAAGTTTTTTCAGAGGTCAATGCCGGTGAAAAAAAATGCACGGGGGCGGACTCGAACCGCCGAACGCACTAAGCGACCAGGTCCTAAGCCTGGCGGGTTTGACCGCTCCCCAACCCGTGCATCAGCCTTTTTTCGAAAAAAGGCTGGCGAAAAAACGCCGCCAAATGCCTAACTTTGTTCGGCATTAAATAAATAAAACAAAAAAAGTTAAATAATGAACGCGGTCGCAGTGACGCTCGAATCCCACGAGAGCCTCGGCCTCGTCTTAATCATCCAGGTTTTTTCAGTATTGTCATCAATCACCAAAGCGAAGCCCTGCTGGCGCGGCATCTCGGCGAATAATTTATCAAAATCCATGTGCAAATAACTCGGCCTCAAGGCCCCTACTGCCGCAATGTCAGGCTGCGAAGTCATTCTGTGGGAAATAAAAATATCGCACTGGGAAATCGCATCCGGATGAATTCTTTCAGGGCGCTGTGTTGCGAGAATCAATCCGAGGCCGGGCTGCCTTCCAACGCGAACCCATTCCAGCAAAATGTTCAGCGCGATACTGCTTTCATCGCGGGGCATGAACATGTGCGCTTCATCAATCAAAAGCCAAACAAGGGGCATCTTGCTGCTCCTCCTGTTCTCCTGAATCAATTTTATTTCCTCTTCCTTCCTGAAAAGCATCCTCTGCTCGAACAATTTTTTTCCAATAAGCGCGACCACAATATCCTTTATCCCCTCGGTGCCAAGCGTCTGCCTGTAAGAAGAAACATCAATCAAAGTAATTATCCCCGGAGCAGCCAAGTCAAGTATTTTCGTTCCCTCCTTTTCGATTAAGCCCCATGATTTTGCGACTTGAAAACGGTTTACTACCGCCTGCTTCGCAACCGACTGAGCTTCATCATCACTTTTTGCAGCAGAAATCAAATCGTCAATTCCATAATAGGTGCCGATTTTTTCCCTCACTCTCTGCACGACCCTCGAAATCAAAACTCCTTCAGGATCAGTCCACTTCAATTTGAACAAAGCCATCCACTCGGTTTCCTCCAATTCGGAACACTTCAAAGTGAATGCCCCGTCCACAGGCATATTTTTTTCCTGATAGAATGCAAGCTGCCCCTTCGGAACATAAACTCTTGCATCTGTTTTTTCGGGAACCAAATCCCAGCCCTCAAGCTCGGCAGTATCCTTTCTCGGAATCTTTAAACCCCAAAAAATTCCAACAGTGTCGATTGCAATCGCTGAAATCCTCATCTTGACGCTCGGGTCAAGCCTTGCCATTTCCTCCATCAGAACTGTTAATGAATGCGACTTTCCGGCGCCCCTCTTTCCGCAAATAAGCATCAGGTGCGGCTTCGCCAAGTCGACAACAACCTTTCTTCCCAAAACCGGCTTTTCCCCGGAAGACAAAACGACCTTCCCCAAATAGGCGGTCCCCTTGCTGCCGTACTGCTCAAGGTCCTTCAAATCCCTTCCAAGCACGGCCTCCTCTTCCGAAAAGTCAGCTGAAAATTGTTCAGGCATTATAAGAAGAGGGAATAGAAGTATTTAATTATTACTCTCGCGATGGCTTTGCACCTAAATTATTTTTCAACGCAAAAAAGTATCAAACCGTCATGTCGTTTTCGTTCAAACTACAATGCGCGCCGGCTCAAAACCAAATAAAAGTGCAAAGCCTCTCGCGATAGCATTGTGTAAATAGTCTTTGATTTGGCTTACTTCTTACACAGAACAAGTTTGGGCTTTTTGCGCATCAAAAAAGGAAAAGGCTTTTGCCCGTTTTAAACCAACCCAAATTTACGCCAAGCGACGAAAAAAGTTTCAACCCGCAAAAAAAGGAGTAATTAAAAATAATCAACAATAAATGTTGTCGTGGTGGTCAAAATCTTTAAAAATTATTTTATCTTCCCATTTCTTGTACTCAAAAACCAGCACAAAATGTCCCACATGCACGCGTTTCAATTCTTTCATGTCGTGCCGAAGGTTTTTGTAATGCTCAACATCCGCCGTTTCAATAATCTCTTCGATCTTTTTCATGACTTGCAGATATAACGAATTATTCTTTTTGGATAATTTCTGAAGCGTTTTAAGCAGCGAAGGAAGAATTTCATAAGAGCGCATGCCTTATCCCTCAATCAATTTCTTTAGCCCGCCGATATTTTTAAAAGCAACTCCCTTTTCTGCCTCAAAATTTGCAAGTTTTTCTAAATAATCCGGCCGAAGATTAGATTCAAGCAGATTCGCACCATACTCCTTGACCACCAATGAAATCGCGTCGCTTTTCGTCTTCAAGTTATGCCTTGCCTTAACAATATTCAAAATCTGATTCGCTTCTTTCGGGATATCTACCATTGCCTGTACCATACAACACCACCATACATTCAATATATACTCTGCGTATATAAAAACCTTTTGGCGCCTGCCAAACTCTACCCGTCCCAAAATAAGGTTCCCCCCCGTATCAACTGAAAGGGCATGTACAATTTGTACCGGACATTTTATTCATCTCCGTTTGGTTACACCTTGTAACCCCCAAAAAAAGAAGCGCAATTAAAAAAAACTAAGAAGAACAAGAAAAAAACAATTAAAAAAAAGGAAAGAAATTAATTAAAAAAAGAGAAATGAAAGGGCGGAAAACCCGACCCCCTTCATCGTTTTAAATAACTATTTTTTCTTTTTCCAGACAAAATACCCTATGCCGCCGAGCAGTATCACTGCAAGTGCGCCTATTCCAAGGGTTTCCGCATTGGCGCCCAATTCAAAGAGACCAGTCGGCCCGGTTGGAGGAGCTGCTACCGGAGGAGTTGTTTCTCCACCAGTAGGAGTGGTCTCTCCACCAGTCGGAGTTGTTTCTCCGCCAGTCACAGGAGTTGTTCCCCCAGTTGCCGGAGGCGTGCATAACTGTATTAGTACAGGAGCCCCATCTACGCACCCATTTGGCAAAGCAGAAACAACAGTTCTTGTCTGTTGTCCGTTTGCACTACACGCACCCCAATCCGAATATGTGAATGATGCGCATGTTTGAGCTGATGGTATCCCGCCACTGCCTCCGCCTGCACCGCCAGTTTCTGCCGGTTGAGCAGGATTGCTTACACTCAAAGTGGCTCTTGCAGTGTAGTTGTAATCATTTGTATTGTAGTTCAAATCAACGTAGTATGTTCCCACATTTAAACTATTTGTGGTTATTGTGAACAAACCATTCCCGTCGAACTGAACACTTACAGCGGAAACAACATTGCTTGTTATCAAGATTGTGTTCGCAGCAGGAACATTTCCCAAATCGTCCCTGAAGTTGCCATCAACAGCAAATGTTGTGGTAGTT
Source organism: Candidatus Iainarchaeum sp. (assembly GCA_026397015.1). Lineage (GTDB taxonomy): Archaea > Iainarchaeota > Iainarchaeia > Iainarchaeales > JAAZKV01 > JAPLVR01. The sequence goes on along the minus strand of JAPLVR010000005.1, from coordinate 37,263 downwards.
TCGGAAGCAATTTGTTTGCTCTGGTCGGAAACGTTGAAGTAATAGTTCTTCAACACGTTTACATTCCCGGACAAGGACATAGCACTATTTGATGGTATTGCAAAATCATTTGCATCCACAACAATAGTGTATATTCCCGCATCCCAAGTTGTATCTACGTTAAAGTCTGCAGACCAAATACCGCTCAAAATACTGCCGCTTGTTCTCGAAAGAACCAAATTCTGGACAGTACTTCCATCAGTAATAACTGCCTTAACTTCTTTTACCCCTGCAAAGTTGTCACTAACATTTGCGTCAACTGTTACCGTTGAATTTCTTAATATTGGGTTACTTGAAAACACGATTGAATTGATTACCGGCTTGGTATTGTCAACACCCGGATCAACAATCCTATTATCAGAGTTTCCTGCAACATCGGTCACTATTGTCTTTATGTCGTAAGCCCCATCAGGTATTCCCAAAAATACTGTGTTGAAATCGTGATTCCAAAAACCAGTAGCAGCATTATAATCGGCATATGCCGAAGAAACGACTGCGTCAGTATCTTTGTCAATCATTTCAATTACTACCGTGTCAACACCTGACAAAGTGTCCCAAGTATTTACATCAATGTGCAATACTCCGCTGAAAGCACCAATAGCTGGCATTATTGCTTCTGCGTTTGAATCTGGGAAACTTGGTTTCGTATAATCAATCCCCAAATTGAAATCCGCTTTTACAAGATTGTTCACAGGACTTTCAACTGAAATTAAGAAAAGCCCTTCAAGATCTCCAAGCATTCTATTTTTGAACGCCATGGTTGAACAAACATAGTTTGCAATTGACGGCACGGCCAAGAATTGCTCATCATTTCCGACTAATCTCACTGCACAATAGGAACCAAGATTTGTTGTCCCAATTACCGCAGCTAAATTAAAGTCCTCATTTGTGTAGAACGTATTCGCTTGCGCTGAATACACGTTATCGTTGTAAGCCGGAGAAGAAATATTTATTTCTCCTTTTAACGCATCGAACATATCAACAATTTCAATGTTGAAGTCGTTGCTTACAATAGTTTCCGCCGTGTCCCCATTATATGCAATTAAATTCGCGGAATAGTTTCCTTTCTCGGGAAGCACAAACCTTGTGTTAAATTCCTGCCCGCTGTACTTCGCAACGTGCGAACTCAAAAGCATTTGGCTTACTGATATTCCGTTGCTCAGAACTAAATTGAAATCATATTGACCTTCGGTTATTGCCCCAAAGTCAAAGGCAATTGCTCTTGTGTTTGGCAACACCAAGAAATACTCGAAAGTTTTGTCTTCAATGAAGCCAAATCCCTGGAAATCCGCAAGAACAGCCAATGCATAAAATTGCGCATTAACCCATTGCCCTATTGTTGCGTCTCCAGAGTCTTTGAATTCGACTCCGATGTCGTAAACCTGCGCCGACCACGAACTAACATCAATATCCTTTGTGTATGAATTGTCAGTCGTATCAACCGTCACAGAAACATCTGATTGAACAGTTGTCCCGTCCAAATCCCTTATGTGAATTATCGCGGTTACAGCGCCTTCCGGAGCCTCACCTTTAACTCTTAATCTGTCTAAATCTTTTCTGTAATTCAGTGAAATTGTTCCGTGATTCATCGCATCTACAATATTTTCTAATGCTGTTAGTCTCGCATCAAGCGCATCGATTCGTGCATCGAGCCTTGCCACCTGCGCGATTAGCTCTAAATTCAAATCATCGATTCGTGAATTAAGAGCCGTATTGATGTCGCTAATTGATTGCGCTAAATCGATTATATTTTGGTCATGAACTGCCAACTGCGCGTAAACATTGTTTAGTTGTATTTGGAAATTAGCGTCTTGTTCATTTAAATCAGTTATTTGCTGATTGATTGTGTCCACATCAATTTCCAACTGCGTTGTCCTTGATTCAGTTTCGATTAGCAAAAGTTCACTGAATACCGTGTAAACCAAGTATCCTCCGCCGGGCATTCCAAATGACACTTCTAGGTTGTAGATTGCCGGATCGAAAGCAGATACATTGATAGCATTTCCATTCGCTTGCGTAAAAAGATACGCATTACCATTTGCCCCGCTAGTTACAACCGGAGTCGTATATGCCGAACCATATTGTGTTGAAGGGCTGGTTGATTTAAAAAATTTCAATGTTACTGTTGTTGAACCAATCGGAGCTTCACCGGAAACATCCAATTTCATTGTATTCTGCCTAAATTCAATGTTAACTGTTCCATGATTCATCGCTTCTATTTGATCTTTAATATTTACTATCTCACTCCAAATTCCCGTAAGATCCGCATCAACTAAATCCAAGTGAGCTTGAATCTCGCCGATTTCGACGCTCATGTCCGCAATCTGACCCTGAATAATTATTATTTCGCCGCTCAGGTCATTCACTCTTGCGCTCAATGCGTCAATCTGATCCTGCAAATTCTGGTCAACAGCATTCAAATCTTTTGCTAACTGCCACAAATCGACTATGTTCGCATCTGCCAAGTCAAGCCTTGCGTTCGTTACATCAATTCTTGCATTCAACGCTTCTACTTGATAGCTCAGATACAATCCTGTCAATTCTGTCGGAGAAACGTATTTTTCTCCCCCAACAGCCTTTGCAATATAGAGATTGCTTAAATCCCACGCGCTTGTGTCGATGTCAACTGAAAAGAAACCGTTTTCATCGGTTGTTACAGGGAATGTGTACAATGCAGACCCGTCGATATTTGTCGAATCAACTATTTCTACATCGTAATCAACATTTTGGAAATCAAGATATCCTGAAACCAAAACATATTTCGTTCCCGCAACTGTGTGATACACATTATCTATTGTCGGTGTTGAATAATCAAGTTTGAATATCAACACGTTCGCGTCTGGCTCTACGTTAGTTGCATTATCAACCGCAACCGATTTAATCAAATAACTTTTTCCGTTTGCAAGGCCTCTTGCATCCCAAGTATATGCCCAATCGGCTGTTCCGTCAGCTATTCCTGAATGAACAAAAACGCCGTCTTCCATTATCTGGATGAGAACCCTGTTTATTCCAGAACCGCTGTCCTCAGCCGTTCCGGAAATTATAACTTTTCCATCAAGAACCGTTTTGATTCCTGTTGGATTAGTAATGTATGAAACCGGTGCAATAGTATCTTGCACGGTTACGTTGAATGTTTTTGTTACTGGATTTGCATAATCGTCTGTTGCAGTACAACTCACCAAAGTAGTTGCAATAGCAAATAAATCCCCACTAGCTGGAGTGCAAATAATATCCACACTATCATCAACAAGATCCGTTGCCGTTACTATGAATGAAACATTATTCCCCAACGGAGAAGTTGCTTCTTCAACAATATCCGCAGGAACAGTTAAGTCAGGCGCAGTTGTGTCTTCAACTGTTACTTTAAACGATCCTGTTGCAGTGTTTAATGCTGCATCACTTGTTGAACAATCTACTGTAGTAGTTCCTAAAGAAAATGTTGATCCTGAAAGAGGCACACAGTCAACCACAGTTGAACCATCTACCACATCAACCGCAGTAACAACATATATTACATCAGCACCTGCTGATGAGGTTGCTTCCTCAGTAATGTCCCCAGGGATTACTAATACCGGAGCGCTAGTGTCCTGAACAATTACACTAAATTTTTTTACTGAAGTATTGCCGTGTAAATCAGTCGAATCGCATGAAACAACTGTCGTTCCAAGCGGGAATACTGATCCTGAAGCAGGCACACAGCTAACTGTTGCCGAGCCATCTACAACATCGTTTGCGCTGGCACTAAAATTAACTATTGTGCCGCCGCCTAACGAATCCGCTTCAACGGTTATATCGAAAGGAACCGTGATCTCCGGCCCCGCTAAGTGTTGCACTATTATATCAAATGTTTCTATTGTTGAATTTGCATAATCATCTGTTGCCGTGCAAATTACAGTTGTTGTTCCAATAGGGAACAAATCTCCGCTGTTGGCACTGCAAACAATACTTACGCTAGAATCAACAAGATCCGTCGCACTCACTGAAAACGAAACATTGTTTCCTGCAGCAGAAACCGCCTCTTCAGTAATATCAGAAGGAACGGTCAAAACAGGATCTGTAGTATCCTGCACCGTTACGGTAAATATTTCAAAAACTGGCCCGTTTCCGGCACTGTCTGTTTTTTGACAAGTAACAGTTGTTGTCCCCAAAGGGAACGTTCCCGTTGCATAATCACAAGATGATGGAATATCTCCATCCACGTCGTCGTGAGACATCGGAGGAGTAATTGTAACCAAAGCGCCTTCCGCGCTTGTGGCTTCCGCAACTATGTCATCAACATGATCAATAGTTGGAGGAGTTGCGTCCGAAGTGTAATAAACTTTCACTTGGAGTTGATCCAACGAAACAGTACTCGAACTACCACTTCCTGACGTGATCTTTACTCTGAAATTAGCATCAGTAAAATTATTCGATATCCAACTTTGGCCCCATGTAGTCGATGGGTTTCCTATAATTACAGTTTTATCGGTAGATGCGAACACAGTATTGTAGGTGGTAGCTCCATATGAACTGCCTCCATTCTTTGAGAGCGCAACAGTCAAATTTCTTCCAGTTGTTTTTCCTTCAAGAGCCACTTCAATACCGTTGATTGTGGCACCGACAGGAATTGCTGGAATGTTAAATGTAGTGTATTCAACAATTCTATTGCTATGGTCCGTGTCGGCATAACTATCGTTTGATATATACGCTCTACCCGCATACTCAAACGTACTATTTACATTCGCATTCGGAGCATACCATCCGTCGTCAAAACTCGCCGCTATTGTGTGGTCGGTAGTGACATTGGTGAATGTATAACTGTTGCTTCGTCCTTGTGAAGCGCTGTCGACAAGAACGTCCGAAACAACATTCCCCGAAGTAGGAGTAATTGTAAAGGTTTTGCTTGTGCCGTCCGCAACCGAGACTGCGCCACTCGGCGAAATAGTTCCGCCCGCGTCAGCAGAAGCTGTAATTGTGTGCGGGATTGTGTAGGTTACTGTAACAGCAATATAATCGACGGAAACTGTTCTGCTACCACTGTCGTCATTAGCTTTTTCAGAAACGAGAGCAATACCAAAGTTTGAGGCTTTTATGTCAGTGGTAGTTAACCCTGCATCCCATGAGTCTGTTGCTCCACCATAAATAGCACTAACGTCACTAGTTGTGTAATGTGTGCCACTAGCTTTATCATCAGCAGAAGTTTGTATCACTCCACCCTTTATAATTCTCACATGATCATCTTGAACTTCAGAACCCCCTGAAGTGGAACTAACTTTCCTTTCAATTGTTGCAGTAATTCCAGTAATTACCGCATTGGTTGGTATCGAACTAAAATCAAAACCAGTTGCGGTTAAGTAATGTGTGTGTTGATAGTCATCAACTGTTGAAGTTGCATATGCGTTATCCGACGCGTAAATATTTGCTACTCCAGACCAATTAACATCGCCAGGGGAATGCACACTTGTACCACCAATACTTGGTGATGAAGTAACACTTGCAGCAAAAACGCTCGCCGACATCGAAATTAAAAAGATTAAAACTAATACTACTGAAAAAACTTCACCCAAACCCTTGTGACCCACCTTAATTACCCCCAAAAAATCAATTAAAACAGCCACCTAGCTGCCCAACCCACTATCATCTTTGCACCAGCAAAGCTTTTAAACCCTAATCAAATGCCTTTTTAAACCACTCAAAAATAAGGCACTATTTACGGTTAATTAGTTGTGTTGCAAAAAATACGGCAAAGAAAACGAACTCTTTTCCACTTGGCTGGTAGTTAGAGATTCGTTGTTGGTAGTGGGATGCGTTCACACCCATTTTTTTCATTTTAACCCGCCTTTTTCAAAAGTTTTTTTAGAATCGCCTGTTTGTTTTCTTTTATTGCATTATTTATTTCTTGTGCCCTTTTTTCCAGGCACAAATAAATAAATTTTGAAAATTTGCCGCATTCTCTGTTTGCTTGGACCCTTTCAAGCAAAACAACGTAGTTTTGCCTGTTTTCCAAGTTTATTATTGCTCTTGAATAACCGGCGTTTTGAAGCATTACATTAAGAAATTCCCTTCCCGTTCTGCCGTTGCCATCCAAAAACGGGTGAATTTCTTCAAAACGAGCGTGAAATTCTGCCGCTAATTCAACCGGATGGTTACGTTCGTTGTTTTTGTTAAGCCAAGCCAATAATTTCCCCATTTCTTTCGGAATCTGTTCTGCATTAGGCGGCTTAGTAGTTGAACCAGTAATAAACATCGGGCCGTCACGATATTCCCCGGGTTTTTTATCATCAAAGCCGCGCATGATTGCTGAATGAATTTTTTTTATGTTCCTCTCATTTATTTCCTTTATGTTCTTTGATGCTTCTGCGGCAAAACGCATATTCTCGATTTCCCTTATTTCATCCACTTTTTTTCCGGAAATTGAAATCCCCTTGCTCAAAACCAAATTTGCCTCCTGCAAACTCAAAGAGTTGCCTTCAACAGCTGCACTCCCTTGCGCATACCTGACAAACTCATCTTCTTTAAAGGATTCAAATTCTTTGGGAAAAAAATCTCTCAATAACGAATAATCAACTTTTAGCCTTTCAAGAGCAAGTAATTCATTCAAAGATAAACAACTGACATCAAATCTTTTTTGAGAAATCTTTAAATTTTCTAAAGCAGTTTTTTGAACCAAAGAATCAAAGGCCCCGCCAATTTTTTTGTTCACACCTTCTTTTCGCCCTAAAGAAAAACTAACTCTTTTGCCAACTATTCGGTCCTCTAAGTAAAAATAATATTTTTTGCCAATCTTACGCTTTGAAACAAACATAAAAACAATTAACACCAAAAAGAATAAAAATTGGTGTTTTTACTAAAAGTGGTGTTAAATAATGCGGCTGCTGGAGAACAAAAGAAGCAATCGGCTTATGCCTCGAAGGCGAATTACCGCACACTAAAGTGTGCGGCTTCCACTGGTTTAATCACAGAAGCCAACAGGCTTCATCCACTGCCTCAAGGCAGTGGTTTTCGCCAGCCTTTTGCAAAAAGGCTGAAATAATAAAACAGGACTTGAAAATGGAAAAAGAAGAATTCCTGAAATTGTTTAAGTAATCTTTTTATGAAACTATTTCTTTTTGCCCGTTGAAATAATCACAACCACAACCAGAAGCGCGACAAAAACGGCTAAAAAGTTTGAATCCGGAACTGCCCTCATATTCGAAATCGGGCTTTCGGGAGTGATGACTGTAAAATAAACCGATTTTGTGCAGCCCAAGCCGGCATATGAAAAGATTGCTTCATAAACTCCCTCCGCATTCGAATCCATTCCTGTCAGAATTTTTTTTACCGAAGAGGAACAAATAAAGGGCGGGTTGAGAATGTTTTCAGAAATAACCTTGCTGTCGGTGTCCTTGAACTTAACAGAAGAAATGTTTGCATCCGAGAGGCACAAAATATTGAAATCCAAATCGACCCTGTTTTCCCCTATTCGCGCACCATCAAGAACGGCACGTAACCCATAATCACCACAAGTTGGTATGGGAACAGGACTTACTTGATAGGAAGTACAGCTTTTTCTCCTCGAAGAATTAAAGTCGCCGTCGCCCGCAAATCCTTCACAACAATAATTCGTATCCACATGAACAGTAGAAGTGAGAGTTCCATCAGGAAGGGTTTTCTCAAAGTCGCCCGAGGGCGAAGTCTCTTCAAAAATCCTCGCATAATACGTTAATATCTGAAAATTACAATCAACATCAGGGTCTCCTGAACCACTCAAAGTGCAAACCAATGCGCTCGACCCCGTACCCAACCCTGTTTTCACAAGACTAATGGCAGGAATTGTGGGAGGGGTATTTTTCACAGTGAGAACATTCGACTCCACCCAATCATTAACAGTATATGCGGAACCGCTGATGTTTCTCCCGTTCTTCTGGTCCCTCACTTGGGAAGAAACCTTGTAATGGGAATTAATATCCATGCATTTCAAGCCAAAAGAAACAAAATCATTCTTCATAGGAGAACGCCAAACATGCTCCAAATACTGAATCTTTGAAGAAGACCCAATAATCAAATTGTTCTCGTCCCAATCAACAACATTATCGGCGTCGTTGTAAAAAAGCCTGTACCTGAAAGCAATCACACAATTGTTGGGGCTGTTTGCGGAAACATCCGCCCTGAACTGGGTCGAAGCGGGGGCAAAAACATTATTCGTGTCAACAGGATTGCTGGAAAGAACAAGGCTGTTTACGTTGTTGTTCATGCAGATTTTACAGCCAGGAGTGCATTCACCTTTGTAAACAAGCCCAGAAATTGTGGCGTCTGTTGCGAGCCAACGGTCTATCGCACACTCAAATCCTCCTGAAAGCGGATTTGAAACAGGGCTGTGAGTTGTAATATAAGTATCACAACTCCTATCTTTGTTGCCGTCACATATTTCGGTTTGTGGAAGTTTTGAACAGGCCCCCCACGATCCGCAATTGCAGGGCTTAACAGCACCGGCACACTCACCGATTTGAACGCAATCACTTTGGATAGGCAAGACATCCTCGTCGCAAGAAGCATCACAATCATTATTGACACCGTTACAAACGTTTTCAGGCGCCCCCGGGTGCACGCTTGGATTGGAATCATTACAATCAGAACAATCCCAAACATAACCAACCCCTGCCCTTACTCCAGGAGTACAAACTGTCATTATAGAATTATTTGGGTTCCCATAACCATCCCCATCTGCATCGCGGCAAAGTTTATTAGTTCCTTCATCAATCGAACTATCACAGTCGTCATTGAGACCATTACAAGTTTCGACACTTGGACAAACTTGGTTATCGACAATATGCCACCACCCTCCCAAATCACAATCGCGTAATCCAGACTTGCAGATTCCTTGACCGGATGTTCCAGAACTGCAGGTATAATAGCTTGTGGGCAGCGGAGTACCCCCTACGCAAGTTACATTTACTGAATAATAATTCAGTACTGAACTACAGCCGCTCCAGACACCATCATTATTGCAATTGTTTATCCCACAATCATTGCAACACGCTGAGTCACCAAGGATTGTGCATGCACAGTATGAGCTGCTGTTGCATCCATTGTCTTGTTTTGTGCAAAGATATGCATGGGTGCCAAAAGTGTCGCAGTAAACTCTTTTTCCGCAAAGTACCGTGCTGCTAAATGGGCACCTCTCGCAGTCACTTGCCCCCTTAAAACAAGGACGATTCTTTAAAGGCGTGTCATATGTGCAAGCGTCAGTTACCTCCGTACCAGTACAACTTCCTGCGCTTCCGCACAACCCAATGTCTCCACACTTTGGAGACGTCCCGTCGCAATTTTTGTAGTCTGAAAGGTCTATTTTCTGTGCCAAATTTGGAAGCCAATTTCCCTGACTATCCACGCAATCATAACCATTTACAAAGAGCAATAACAGGGCTAAAAATAAGGCACACAAAACAAGTTTTTGCATGCCATAATTAACGCTTCTCTAATATAAAAAATAAATGGTCAAACTTGTTGAAGATTATTTTCTGCTTTTTCCTGTCAGGATGACGCTTACGAATGCCAAGGCTAAAAGAACAGCGGCAATATTTGAATCCGGGATGTTTGAAGTTTCCTTCAAGTCGGTGATTGTAAAATAAATTTTTTTGCTGCATTTGCCGCTCAGATAAAAGAAGTTTATCGCATAATTCTTTTCTGCATTTGTGTCAATTTCTGTTTGTATTTTGGAAGAGATTTTTGAACAACCAAATGGAAGAGCATCTATAGAACCGCCGTTAATCGGTTGCCCTTGGATATCTTCAAAAGAAATCTCATTAATATCTACACGCACGACACAATCAACGTTGAAATCCAGCTGCGTGCTTCCGGTTCCTGCATTGATGCTTGCGCCTGCCAGTTTTGCTTCAATTCCTATTTCTGGGCAATTCAGGGAACCTCCGCTGCCGCAACCAACTTCTTCACAATTTCCATTCCCCCACAGGCAGGACCCGTCACAAACCAGCCATTGAAAACCGCAAATACCGCATTCCTCATTGCCGATTTTTTTTTCCCCAATTGAACAAATCCCTGTTTCCCCGGTACACGGGCCCCAATTACTCCAGCCGCAAGTATTGTTACAACTCCTGCTTTGGGTGCCGCAACGCCCGCAAATTTGCGTCTGAGGCGGACTACCCGGTGAACAAATCCCCTGACCGCAAGGCTTAACGTCCTGCGTACTCGAACCAGAACAAGCAGCACCACCACAAACAGGAGAAGGATTATTACAAGCCCTCGCTTCCCTCTGCTTGCATGCAACATACTGCCCGCAAGTACCACTATCGCTCCAACCAGACCAACCACCATTCACCGCACCACAGGACTGAGAAATTGACCGGGTTTCATAACTAAGTCCAGAACAAGCTGCCCCGCCACAAACAGGAGAAGGATTAGTACAATTCCTGTCCCTCTGCTGAGACTTATACTGCAAACAACCGGAACACGCACCCCAGCCCGAAGTATCATGCCAAGAACCAAAACCAGACCAACCACCAGCTACCGAACCACAACTGACATTCTGCGAACTCGACCCAGAACAAGCAGCACCACTGCAAGCAGGAGCAGGATTATTACAAGACCTAACCTGATTTTGCACACACGAAGAACAACCACCATTATTACTCCAACCAGACCAACCGCCATTCACCGAACCACAACTCAAATACTGCGTTTCGGTTGTTGACGAACTTCCAGAACAACCCGCACCACTACACGCAGGGGAAGGATTATTACAACTCCTAGTCAGAGCCCTATCCTGCCTCTGCTTGCACGACTGATAACTCCCACAACCACCAACATTACCCCAACCGCCATAACTCCAACCAGACCAACCGCCATTCACCAAACCACAATAGCCTACATTGTATGAAGGGGTGCTTCTTGCGCAAATTATTACTTTATGTTGCGTACTGCTACATCCAAGATAAAAATCATCACAAAAAATTCCAATATTACATAAACTTCCTTGATAACCCAACTGATTTCTTAATATATTAGTTGCCACGGTTGAATTAAGAGCACAAAATCCATTGTCTGTATCTAAACCCCATTTATCTTTGCAGCAACCCCCACTACCACAACTACTATAACAAAACTCTCTCCTATACAAGTAACCGCTAGCACATTGTTCCACCCCAGAATAAGCAGAAACGAGAAAAAGAAGTAAGATTAAAAGACTCGATATAATTTTTCGCATACAACTACTTAATGCTTTTCTAATATAAAAAAGAGTTGGTCAAACTTGTCGAAGATTATCTTCTGCTTTTTCTCACAAGAATAATGCTTACAAAACCCAAAGCAAAAAGAATAGAAACCATGTTTGAATCCGGAATTGAGAGGCCGGCAGGATTTTGTTTCGGGATTGTGAAAAAAAGGGTTGAATTGTGGTCGGCATTTTTGCAGGAAAATATTGCGGCGTAGGTGCCTTCTTCGATTGTATTGATTTCAGTTTTTACAGTTGAAGGAATTATTGAACAATCAGGCGGAAGAACTGCGGAGCCCGAAATCGGCTTGCCGTCAATTGTTTCAAATCTTAAAGAAGTTACTTGCGAGGTAATGATGCATGAAACATTGAAATCCATTTTTGTCGAGGTTGCGGTGAAAGACTGATTGACAGTTTCCGCACTGAAGCCGTAGCTGCTGCAGCTGGCTGACGCGGCATAAACACACTGCACAAAAACCAGCAGCAGAAAAAAAATTCTTTTCATCCGGATTAGATAAGCCTCTAACTAGTATAAAACTTTTTGTAGTGCCAAAAAAAATGTTTTTTCGCCAACTTTTAGTTTTTCGCCATTTTAGTTTTTCGCCAACCTTTTTTGAAAAATGCCGAAGGCAAGCCCTATCGAGCAACAGCGAAGATGATGCTTTTTGCGAAATTAGTTTTTCGCCAGCCTTTTTACGAAAAAAGGCTGAGGCAAAGGAGGGAAGGGCATTTCCAAAGATTCGCTTTAACGTGTGGGTTGGGAGAATCAGCGTGTAAATAACACTTTTCTTCCCGAGCGAATCCTTTTCAATTGCCCTTCTCTCGCAAGTTTATTCAGCCTCTGTGAGGCCGCATTAGTTCCTTTGTAGGAAAGTCGTGCCTGAACTTCCTGAGCGCTAACCATTCCCTGTTCTGTAACCATTTGCATTATGTGTTGGTCAGGCTCAGAAAGCACGGCGATCTCTAACTTTGTGTGGGAGCTAGGAGATTTTGTAAGCATTTCCTGAATTTTTTCGAATTTTATCTCTAGGCTTTTAAGGACTCTATTGGTCTCTTCCCTCTCCTTAACTAGTTTATAGAGAAGAGCCGCAAGAAATGATGGATTGGATGACTCCTTTAACACGTCCTGAATATCCATGCTCAAATCGCTGAACTCAGGAGAAATACGCTTAACCGCGTTCAAGTCAGTTAACAGCTTTTGCGCATCGTATTCATTAGTGTCATGAGATGTCATACGATATCATGATAGTGTCATGACATTTATATACCTTTCGTCTTTAGAAAAACAAATCCGCCGACTTTGCGGACTTGCCTTTCCTAACAAAAATAGGAAACCGGGGCTGAAAAGGGCTTTTCGCCCTTAATGCCCCGTTAACAAAAATCAGCCCTTTTAGAGCTATTTTTTTATCTTTATTTCGATGGCTGAAATCTTTAAAGGCCTGCCGTCCATCGTTTGAACCTCTTCGGTCGAAATTTCAATGGAAACGAGCTTTGCGCCTTCCACCGAGCGGTTCCTGATTATTTCCGCCACATCAACTGCCCTTGAAATGGCTCTTCCCCTTGCTTTGATTGTCACTTCTTTTGCGCCGGCATTGAACTGCGTAACTGCCGCAAGCACATACGCCATTGTGTCTTTCTTTCCGACGAAAACCATGTTGTCCGATGCGGAATGCATTCTCGGTCTTTCCTCTTCAATCGGCTCTTTCACAGCCTCCTGTTCCTTCGCAACTTTCGCTTCCTTCAGTTCCTTCGCAACTTTCGCTTCTTTTTTCACAGCCATATAGAATCCTCCATGAGTTGTTGTTTTACAACAGTTGATTTACCAAACCGAAGAAAAAAATGCTTTTAAATGGATTGTTGGGGAAGAAAAAAATCACGCAAAAAGAAATTAAGTTAAAGAGGGAGAAAAAATGAAAATATAAAAAATAGAAAAATGAAAAAGCAAACAACTAAAAAAATACAGAAGCCAACAGGCTTCACTCGCCGCACTGAGCGGCGATTTTCGCCAGCCTTTTAGAAAAAGGCTGAAATAGAAAAATTTTGGGAAGCTTTACCCTTCCCAAAACAAAAAAAGCCGTTTATTTATTTCAGGTATTCCAATGTATTCCTGAATATGCCTGGAGACAGACCCGGATCGTAGTTGAAGTAAATTACTTTCCCGAGAGGGAAGCTTTTCTTCTCTATGATTGCAGGGTACGCTTTCGGAGTAACTTCACTCTTTATGAAAGCGATTGTCTTTGCGCCCTCGGCAGCCTGTACAGGGTAAACAACCATAGTGTATGGCATCTCTCCGCCCGGAGGGCTCATCTGTATTCCCGCCATTATCGGGTGGTCGATGTCTTGCCTATATATTCTGCCTGCAACTGTTTCCGCCTTGCTTTCCTGGCAAGTTGGAATAGTGTCCTGGTCAAGAGGGCATTCCGCAGGAATAATATTTCCGAATGTGGCTTTCCATCCGACAACATCAATTGCCGTTAGGCCATAAAGCCCGACATCCTGATAAATTCCTGAATTCTGAACAACAATCAATTTTCCGCCTTTCTTAACGTATGTTTCAACCGCTTTTCCCAAAGCCGTTGTTACGCTTTTAGCTGGAGAATTTGACTGGTCCAGTATTACTATATTGTACTGAGACAGCTCCTCTTCAGCGCCGAAGTAAAATGTGGTTGCATCCCTAGTAGTGTAAGTGACAAAGTCGCCGCTGTTATCAAGAACTGTTTTCTCTCCAAGCGAAGGATTTCCTATCACAAGCACTTGTATATGCGAGTCGCCCCTCGGCAAATAAGGAAACTCAACAAATCCGAAATAGTTCAGAGAGAGCACCCCTATTATAACCAATATAATTAGAGGAACCAAACCTTCCAAATTGAAATTCATTCCGCGTCTACCTCCGCCAACCGGCGCAGCATCAGCACCTTCATCAGGATACATAATTTATTCACCCATCCCAGTAAAAATGTTAAATAATACTTTGCTTTTGTTCTTTTTAACCCTTTCGCTGTTAAGCGAATGGCCAATAAGATTAATACTTGCCCCTAATTAATAAACTTAACCTTCAACTCAGCAATTGCGCTTCGCGCTAAAATAATTGCCAAACGCATTTCCCACTGCCCACTTACTGCCCCAACATTCCGGTAGTCATGCGTTTTATCAGCAAAAATGCGTTGTTGTCCTGCACCATATACTCAAGGGGATACGCATAATATGCGACGCGCTCGCCGAAACCCGAAGTGACTATGAAAGGAACGGCCTTTCCGATATTGGTTTTGTTTTCGGCAACGACATTCCCGCCGAAGTTAAGAGTAAGAACAAGATTTGTGTTTGAGTTTGGTATTGATTTCACAACCGAAAAATCCCTGTCTCTTCTTGTTTTGAAAATCAGCGAAGGCGTCATTCCGTAGATGAGAGGATGGTTGCCAGTGCTTTCAGGCACAAGCGTTCCCGCGGTGAAAAGATTTTCGGAGCATCTGGCTGCGCCCCTCAGCTGGCAATAATTGCCAACGTACCTTACGCCTAAAAATGCGCCGAAATCCGTTATGGAATAACTATCTGCATTCTCGGAAATTCTGACCCAAGCTGTTTTCATTGCTTCAGACAAATCATTTTTTGTTCGCGCCGGAAGATTTTCATCACCCACATCGCTGTCAATTATTCCCTTCAAATCGTTGTACCTTTCAAGCTCATCATCCGTCGGCTCAACACCTGCATCGCCGACCCAGACAAGGCGCCCGCCGCTCTGGTTCACATACTGCATAAACATTTCGAGCTGTTCACGGGAAAGTTTTCTCGCGTGCTCGACAATAACAAGCTTGTAATTTTTCAGATTCGCCAGTCCGACCGCCTCGATGCCGATGATTGAAACATTTTCCGCGCCAACAATTTCAGGGTTAAGGAGCATTGTCTGCAAAGCATTCGGGTCCCCCAAACCTTCGTCTCCGGAAATGATTGCTATTCGCGGAGAGCCAACAACTGTGTAGTAAACATCGCACAGATAAGGGAAACTGCCGCAGCGGACAACGCCCGCCCAAACAAGAATCAGCAAAAGAAGAGTGCCCAAAAGCACGACCCCTATCAATTTCGGCGCAATATCGTAAAGGTCAACATTCTTCATAAAAACCAACTTTCAAAACATCAAAACAAATTTAACGGAGATGAAAACGCACGCCGCAAAAACGGCTCCTTCATCACTACCTTTTTAAAAATTCCCCTTTACAATTGCTTCATATTCAATGCGCTGAATGATTGATATATTATAATCTTCAGCTATATTTAATATTAGCGTTTGCAAAGAAATTATTGATTTTGAACATTTCAATGGAGAATGATTTTTATGGTGAAATTTGTAAAAAGTAAAGCTGCGACGCCTGGGCCGAGTTCGGCGATAGGAATCACACGTTTTTTTGACGCAGACACAAAGGGGCCGAAACTGAGCCCTTACTTTGTCATCGGCATAACTTTTATCTTGATAGTGGCAATAGTTGTGATAAAGCTGATAACGAGAGTTTAAAATATTTTTTAGTTTAAGGTCGTTTTTTTGGTTTAAAACCGTTCTTTATTTTAAAATCAGCTTCCAGGCTTTTATCTTTTTATTTCGAAAAAAAATTCTTTCTCAACCAGCAGAGCGAGCTTTTTGCCGGAAACAAAAACCATTTCGGCGGAAGTTTTTTCCTCAATTTTTTTCCTGTTCTTTTCCAAAAACTTTTTATCACCGCACTCAATCTCCAATTTAACTTTTTCGCCCGGGCTAAGCCCCGCCTTTTTTCTCGCATCCTGAATCTGCCTGAGCAGCTCGCTCAATTCCCACTCTTCCTTCATTTCAGGGGATGCAGAAACTTTCAGATAAACTTTTCCCGCACCGAAATCTTTTGCGGCAAACCCGCTGCCGGGGTTCTTTCCATTTTCCGCTGATTTAACATTGCACATTCGCGCAAGAACCTCCAGAAGCCCGGAAATTTTTTTATCGGATTCAACAATAACTTTTTCCAGCTGCCACCTCAAACGCAATTTTTGCTCGGTTCGCAGCGAGAACACCGCCTGCGCCACGCTTTGCACCAGCTCAAACTCTTTTTCAAGAGCCTCATTTCTCAAACCGGAAATTTTTTCAAAATCTTCCAGGTGAATGGTTTGCCTTGCCCCGAACTCGCGCCAGTAATACTCTGAAGCATGCGGAGCAATGGGCGCAAAAAGTTTCAGCAGAACGGAAATGACATAAGAAACTGTTTGCTCTGCCTGCTTCTGGGTTTTCGTTCCAATCCTGTTCCTTATTAATTTCAGGTAAGCCCTTGAAAACTCCAAATCCACAAATTCTTCAACCGCGATTCCCGCCTTAAAAAATTCGTAATTGTTGTATGCTGAAATAATTTTTTTCGAGAGCTCTTCAAGCCTGCTTAGAATCCACCTGTCCTCCTCCAACAGCTTCTTCGCCGAAGCTCCGCTTATTTTCTTTTCCAAATCAATGTTCAAATACATTTTTGCATAGTTGAGCGAATTTGTAAAAGTATTGAAGAAATTTCCAACGTCAGAAATCGCGCCAATGTCGAAATTGAAATCCGTCCCCTTTCCCTGCGAGAGCAAATAATGGCGAAGGTAATCCCTGTTGTACTTCTTAATCATCTCTTCGGGCGTAACAATATTGCCCTTGCTTTTGGACATTTTTTGGTGTCCCAAATCGCGCACCATCCCGTGAACAGAAACGGCCTTGTACGGAAGCTTTCCGAATGAGATTGTTGAAAGGATGCTTTGCGAGTTCCACCAGCCGCGCACCTGTTCCGTCATTTCAATGTTCAAATCGGCGGGCCAGAATTCATCAAAAAGTTTTTTGCTTTGGGGAAAACCCAAATTTGCCCAGCTGCTTACTCCAGAATCGAACCACACGTCCAGAACGGCTTTCACCCTTTCCATTTCGCCGCCGCACCTACACTTAATTTTTATTTCATCAATGTAAGGCCTGTGAAGTTCAACATTTTTCCTCAGCTTCGCCTCTTTTTTCAGTTCCGCAATCGAACCGATTACTTTTTTTTTCCCGCATTCGCAAACCCAAATCGGAAGAGGCGTTCCCCAATATCTTTCGCGGGAAACCGGCCAATCATTTATGTTTTCAAGCCAGTTCTTCATCCTGTCGTTCATCCATTCGGGAACCCATTTCACCTTTGAGTTGCCGCGGAGCATCTGTTCCTTTATTTTTGTGACTCGCAAAAACCACTGCGGAGTTGAAATCATGAGCAATGGAGAATCGCAGCGCCAGCACAAAGGGTAATCGTGCGAATATTGATGTTTGTAAACAATCAGCCCTCTGCCCTCCAGCTCCGAAATTATTCGCGGATTTGCGTCGCGCGCCTGCATGCCGACATACATTTCAACTTCGGGAGAAAATGTTCCGTCAATGTTAACGGGGCTTACGGCAGGCAACCCCGCCTTTGTTCCGGCGTCATAATCCTCTTTTCCGTGTCCGGGCGCGGTGTGAACAAGCCCTGAACCCTCTTCCAAGTTAACGTAGCGGTCGCTTAAAATTACGCGCCACGCTTTTCCCTTTTGCTTTTCATCCTTCAAAACGTTCGGGTAGAGCGGCAAATATTTTTTTCCTTCAAGTTCTTTCCCTTTCACAATTTTTTCAATCGTATAACCCGCTTCAAAAGCATTCATCAATTCTTCGACTTTTTCTTTCGCCATTATCCAAATTTCGCCGCTGCTCATTTTCACATAAGCGTATTCATAAGCCGGATGAACCATTACCCCCACGTTTGCCGGAAGGGTCCAAGGAGTAGTTGTCCACACAAGCAAAAAAGCGTTTTGTTCGTCAGCGAGTTTTAATTTCACGAATATGGCGGTATCGGAAAGTTTTTCATAAATTATTTCGTTGAAAGCGACTGCGGTCGCGCAGTGCGGGCACACATGCACAGGATATTTTCCAAGGTAAAGCAAATCCTGCTCATCGGCTTTCTTGAACGTGTGCCAAATCGCCTCAATATACTCGTTGGTGAGCGTGAGATACGAATCATCATAAGGCATCCAGTCGCCCAAATTTTTGAATTCCTCGCCCATTGTTCCGACGAACTCAGTTGCGAATGCCTTGCATTCCTCCACAAAGTTTTCTATTCCAAAAGCTTCAATATCCTTTTTAGTTTTAAAACCCAATTTTTTTTCCACTTTATTTTCAATCGGCAGGCCGTGCGTGTCAAAGCCGGGCCTGTCAAAAATCTTTTTGCCCTGCATTCTTTGCGAACGGATTGCGCAGTCCTTCATTATTTTGTTTAAAGCCGTGCCCATGTGGATGTGCCCGGTGGCATAGGGCGGCCCGTCCATAAAATAAAAAGTTTTTTTTCCCTTTGCCTGCTTCGTCCTAACCTTTTTTATCACGTTTTCTTTTTTCCAGAAAGCGATGACCTTTTCCTCTTCCTGCAAATTATAGGGCTTAATTGTTCCAACCATTTTTCAATCACTCAAATAATTTTTTTCGCCAACTTCTTTTCGCCAAATTTTTTCGCCAACTTTTTTCGTTAATTTTTTCGCCAACTTTTTTCGTTAATTTTTTCGCCAACTTTTTTCGTTAATTTTTTCGCCAGCCTTTTTTCGAAAAAAAGGCTGTGCCGAAGGCTTTTTTTCGCTAACCTTTTTTCTAAAAAGGTTAGTGGACGCGGGCGGATTCGAACCGCCGACGCTTAGTGTATAAGACTAATGCTCTACCAGGCTGAGCTACGCGTCCAGCTCAACTGCACAAGCAGTTGGCACTTGGAGTCTATCTTCGCTTTGCTCGATAGACTTTGCTCGGCAAGTGCTAATTAAAATTAGAAAAAAGAGATTTTAAAAGGTTGTTTTTGGAATCACTTCTTGCGCAGCTCTTTTACTATGCTCTTAGCCTCGTCTTTCAGCGCAAGGCCGAAGCTTATTCCCGTGGCGATTCCGATTGCAATTACAAAACCGCCCACAGCAAGAGCGAATGCAACTATCAAAATTGTCGCGTCAATTTTTATTGTCTGGACCGCCATTACAATGGCGGCGTAAATAATCAAAATTTCCAGTATAAGCCCGACGGTGCGTTTGAATGAGTGCTTCGTCGCTTCAATTGCGTTTCTTACATATCTGCCCAGTATCAGCCCTGCAAGAATTATTAAGCCGGCTAGAATCAGATTCGGAAACCAATAAACCGCCGAAGTCGCAAACTCCCTCAAAACCTTCAACTGAACAAGCTCGGCCGCCTGCGCAATAAAAACGGCTATTATGTACCATTTGACTATGCTTCCGGCAATTGCGGAAATTTTTTTATTTCCTATCGCGCTTACAAGATTCTGCTCTTTCATCCAGTCGTCAACGCGCGTTTTTTGCAAAATCTTTATTACTATTCTTTTGCAAATCACTCCCGCAACCCAGCCGACGCAAAAAATAATTATTGCCGCTGCCAATCCGGGCAGAATCTGCATGAAAGAATTTGCGAGCTGCGCAAACGCGGAGTAAAGCGCATCGCCGGTCTGGGAAAAAATGTCTGCCATTTAAAACACTTCAACTGAAAATAAAGTTGAGCGAATTTTATTTAAACTTATTGAATTTTACTTTTTGGCTTCGTTCTCAATTATTCTTTTGGTTTCCGAAATGGCTTCATTGAGGTCGTCATTCACAACCGAATAATCGAATTCATCCGCGCGGGAAAGTTCTTCTTCTGCTATACGGAGGCGCCCCTCGATTATTTCTTTTGAATCCTTGCTTCTGTTTTCAAGGCGCTTTCTCAGCGCTTCAAAAGCCGGAGGCTTGATGAAAATTGTTACGGCGGAGGGAAATTTTTCCTTTATCGTTTTCGCACCCTGCACATCAACCACAAACAAAACGCTTTTGCCCGAATTAATTATTTTATCCGCGTCCTTTTTCAGGCTCCCGTAATAATTCTCGTAAACAACCGCGTGCTCGAGGAATGCGTTCTTCTTCAAAAGTTCCTGAAAACCGCTTTTTGAAAAAAACCTGTAATCAACCCCGTTTTTCTCGCCCGCGCGCGACGGCCTCGTGGTGCATGTAACCACCCTTTTCAGAATCCGAAGTTTTGCAAGAACGGATCTGGCAATTGTTGTTTTGCCCACGCCGGAAGAGCCCGTGATTACAAAAAGTTTTCCTTTCTTTTTTTTGTGCTGTTTTTTTTTGGCGGACAGAGCATCCATGAAAAAAGGAAAATAGAAAAGAAATAAAAAGCAACTGGAAAACGCGATTAAAAAAATAAAAATAAAATAAGAAGAAAAAAAGAAATTGGGATTTGGGGGCAATTAATTTACATCATTCCTTCTTCGCCGCCCATTCCGCCCGGAGGCATCATCGGGGATTTCTTTGAAGAACCGAGAATGATGTCATCTATTCGCAGAATCATTCCAACGACTTCTTCAGCTGCGTTAATGGCCTGCGTTTTTACTGCAAGGGGTTCAAGAACCCTCGCGCTCTTCATATCCTCGACTTTTGCCTTGTAAACATTTATTCCGACAGTAATTCCGCCTTTTTGCGCGTGCTTGCTTCTCAGCGAAACCAGCGAGTCAATCGGGTCCATCCCCGCGGTTTCCGCAAGAGTTCGCGGAATTATTTCAAGCGCTTCGGCAAATGCCTCAATCGCGAGCTGCTCCCTTCCGCCCACTGTTCTTGCAAAATTTCTAAGTCTCACTGCCACTTCCATTTCGCAGCTTCCCGCGCCGGTAAGAACTTTTCCCTGCCTTATCGTTGCAGAAATCGCGCCGATTGCGTCCACCAAAGCCCTTTCCGCCTCATCCACAATGTGTTCCGTTCCGCCCCTTATCAGGATTGAAACGCTTTTAGGATTTTTGCACCCTTCAACAAAAACCATTGCGTCTCCCGCGATTTTCTTCTCGTAAATTTTTCCCGCGAAGCCAAGGTCTTTTGGTGAAAGTTCTTTCATGCTTGTGGCGACGGAGGCGCCGGTAGCGCGCGCAAGAGCATCCACGTCGGATTTTTTTACCCTCCTAACTGCGATAATTTTTTCCTTCGCCAAAAAGTGCTGCGCCAAATCGTCAATCCCCTTCTGTGTGAAAATCGCATTGGCTCCGCTCTTTTTTATTTTTGCAACCATGTCTTTCAGCATATTTTCTTCCTGGTCGAGGAAGGCCTGCAATTGTTCAGGCGAACTAATCTCAATTTTTGCGTCGTTTTCCGGCTCCTTAACTTCAAGAGCTATGTCAAGCAAAGCTATTTTCGCGTTCAAAACTGTTTTCGGCATCGCGGTGTGAACTATTTCCTTGTCAATCACGATTCCGCTTACCAGCTGCGTATCACTCAAAGATGCGCCGGTTTTCTTTTCCAGTTTTATATTATCATGGTCGATAATTATTTTTCCGCCTTCTGTTTCGGCAACACTTGAAACGGCTTCAACAATAAGCTTCGCCAAATCTTCCGCCGCTTCGGCCGCTTTTCCCGTCATTGAAGTGAGCGCAATCATTTCCAAAGTTTTTTTGTCCTTGAAATCAACAGGCTCCGCAATTTCGGCGTAGTATTCCTTCGCTTTTTGTGCCGCGATTCTGTAACCGTTAATTATTACGCTCGGATGGATGCTGTCATCAAGAAGCTTTTCCGCCTTCTCCAGCAAGGTGCCTGCAAGAACCACTACTGTGGTGGTGCCGTCGCCGACTTCCTCATCCTGCGTCTTTGAAACATTAACAAGCATTTTTCCGACCGGATGCTCGATTGCCATTTCTCCAAGAATAGCCGCCCCGTCGTTTGAAATCATTACATCGCCCAAATCATCAACAATCATTTTGTCCATTCCTTTCGGGCCGAGAGTGCTCTTAACCGCCTGCGCGACAGCCCTCGCGATTAAAATATTTATCCGCTGGGCATCCTTCCCCCTCGTCCTCCTAGTTCCCTCGCTCATAAAAGCGTTGCTTTGTTCCTGTTCAGCCATAAAATCATTCCTCCATAAAACAGATTAAAACTTAAAACCCCCTATTCCTACCAAATAAAACCGCATTAACAACCTTCAACCGAATGATAAAAATAGGTTCTTTCTAATCTATTAACCTATAAATAATGAATATAAATCTTGTGGAACGATCAAAAAAATAAAAAAAATCAGCGATGGGAGCTGCCGCCCCTTTTTGATCTCTTAAGTGCCCTTTCAATAATTTCTTCCGTGGGTTTGATGCCCCCGCTGCCCCCCGCCGGGTACCTTCGCCTATATCTCAATATGGAATTTTGAACATGCTTTAACTGGGCTTCCGTAAGCCCGACTTCCTCTCTTTCCGCCCACCGTTTGTATCTGATAGCGTCATAATTATTAAATTCGAGAACTTTTGGAGACGGGCCCTTGTGGCCATGGCCATTAATTTTTCCGACCAGCCTCTTCTCGATATGATGGGGCTGATAACTTGATGCCGCACTGGGAGCCCTCGAACGCCCTGTGGTCTTCCTCAACCAGTTTCTAATCTTCGCAGGCATACCGACTCTTCGCCTTTTCAAATATATAAACCTTTCCCGCCAACAAGTTTTTTGGTTCAAATGGGAAAAATTAAAACCGAATTCAAAAAAATCTCTTTGATAGGAAAAGGGTGGAGCTCGTATGTTTGGCTTGCGGAAGCGAAAATCGGCGCAAAAAAAATTAAATGCGTTGTAAAAGAAGTGCGGGAAAAAAGCCCGCGGAAGAATCTTGCTGAAAGAGAGGGCGAATTTTTGAAGCTGGCGAATTCTGCCGGCGTCGGGCCAAAATTAATTCTTGCGAATGAACAAAACAATTTTGTTGCGATGGAATTTATTAAGGGAAAAAGTTTCTTGAACTGGATTCTCGGCGAAAATGAAAAGGATGCTGAAAAAATTTCAAAAAAACAGCTTTACTTTTTCATAAAAGAACTTTACAGGCAGCTGCTCGCCCTTGATTCCGTTCACTTGAGCCATAACCAGCTCCAAATTGGAAAAAACATTCTTGTGGCAAAGAAAAAAACCGGAAAAAATCATTTTTTTGTGCCGGTAATAATCGATTTTGAGAAAGCAACATTAAAACAGCGGACGAAAAACATCGGGCAGATAGAAAGCTTTCTGTTTTACAACCCGAACGGAGCGGTTGCGAAAAAGGTCAGGAAAATTTTGGGCATCAAACTTGATTGAATTCTTCCAAAATCTTTTCAAAAAGGGCCTTTGCCGTTTTAGATTTTATCTTCCGGGAGGCGCTGCGAAAAAAATCCGACAAATCTTTTTTCGTGCGGCCGTTTTTCTTGTAGTAAAGCGCCTGCAGACACACTTCGACCAAATCCATATCGCGCACAAACTTTGCCTCAGGAGTTTTTTGCGCGAAATATTCCTTCGCGATTCTTGAAAGGAGCGCTTTTTTATTTTCAGGGGCGATTGGAAGAAGCTTTTCAAGCGCGGCGAGCTCCGTTCTTTCTTTTTCGGCGTTTGTCATTTCCTGTTCGTGTTCGAACTCGCGTGAACAAATGTCGCCGCAAACGCTTTCATGCAGGTCGTGAACGAGCGCGAGTGAAACGCATTTTTCGACATTGAGTTTTTCATCTTCGGCAAAAAGTTTACAAAGGAGCGCGACCGAAAAGCAGTGGTCGGCGACGCTTTCCGGCTTCTTGACTTTGCGAATTTTCCAGCCCGTGCGTCCAACATCTTTGAGCGAAAGAACCTTTGATTCAAATTCCAAAAAGCCCATAAAAAAACTTATTTTCGGAAAAATCCGCTTTTAGAATATTTTTTTAGATTCGGAACTTCCTGTCGATTTCCATTATCAAAAGGTCGCAGGCGATTTTCATTGATTCCATCTGCTGAATAATTCTTTCCTTTTCAAGCTCTATTTCGCCGACGGCCTCATACGCTTCAACGGATTCCTTGAACATGCTCCTGTCGATGTAGGCATATTGGTATGAGTCCATTTTTTTTGCAACGCGCGAAACAATCTTTCCGAGCCACAAATTTAGCCCTTTTTTTACCGGCCCCTTTATTGTTTTGCCCGAATCGAGGTGCGGCCTCAGCTTGTTTGTAATTGTCGCTTTTGGAAAAGGCAAATCTTCCTGGTCGAGCGGAAGGGTTATCGCCTTCGAACCGTGGGTTTCATCAATCTTCGTTATTATCAGGTCGCATTCCTCGCGAATGCTTTTCAGCTTCTTCATTAAGGTTTCCCTTTCCGCGTTAATATTCTGGATATTTTCATAAGGCGCTATCGCCTCTTTCAGCATTTCATAATTTACAAAAGTGTAGGGCTGAGAATTCATTTTTCTCGCAATGCGTTCAATCATTTTTGCGACCCACAGGTTCATCTCGTCCTTTACATTTCCTTTCAACTGCTTGCCCTTTGAGATATTTTTTCTCACAATATTTGTTATGGTTGCGCGGGGGAAAGGAAGCTTTTTTTCATCCATTAATTTTTCTTCTGCCTCAACCGCGGTTGAAACGGCCTTTTCAGAATCAGCTTCGATTTCCTGTTTTTCTCCTGCCATAAGCCCACCGTTCCAGTCCGGAAAATTTTATCCAAAGAATGCTTTAATAACTTATTCATCCGGTTAAAAAATTGCGCAAATTTTTAAACCTGCGCCAGAACAGGATGAGATTTTTAGAAAAAAAATTCAACTTATTACGGATGCGAACATGAGCGCGATGCTTGCAAGTATAAGCACCGCAATCATCATCATTTGCGAACTGTCAAGCTGGTAAAAATTAAGCGCGAGAAGGGCGGTGCTTGAAAAAAGCGTGAGCGCCCCGAGAATCAAAAGTATGTATGAGATTGCCTTTCCCCCGCGCCTGTACTTGTGTATCTTAATCTGCTCCAAGTCAATTTCAAGCTGCGAAATCCTGTTCTGAATCGAATCTATCGCAATCTTAACCATGTTAACGGTTTTTTCGGAAGAAGCAATCGTTTTGTCGACCCGCCCCTCAAAATCCCTTGTTTTATTTATTATTTCGTTTTCAACATCCCTAAGTTCAACTTTGGCAATTTCAACGACCCTTTCCTTCTCGTCCTTTTCAGCTTTCGCGATGTCCTCGTGAATCACCTCTTCAAAGCCCTTTCGCTGGGATTCCATCCCTTCATTTACAAGGGAGTTTATTTCCTTTTTCAGCAGAGTGAATGTGTCTGCTTCGGCGATCAGAAGCAGGCGTTTCGATTGTTCCTCGTTGATTCCCAAATCCATTAGTGTTTGAACAATCTTGTCCCTCGGCTCCCCGTCGCGGACCATTTTTTGGATTATTTCAATTATCGAATCCTGCTGGCCCATTTTCATAAAAACCACTTGCAACAACTGATTATAACAAACTCAAAACAAATTTTGTTTAACGCTTCGATGCCGCGTTTGAAATCAATAAACATTTCTAAAATAATAATTTACCGCTAATGCTTTATTTGTATCTATTGTTACTTAGAAACTATTTGCACCTGCTTTTCTATTTCTTTCCTGAGCTCGCCGACAATTACCTTAAATTTAAATGTTGCCATGCCGGGAGTCGTGGGCGTAAGGCGGGAAACAAATGATTTGCATTGCAGTATTTCGAGGGAAAAGGCGGTCGGAAACATCGGCTCCTCGAAATAATTTCCGTTAATGCTTTCTTCCCATCCGACGCTCGACAACGCATCCCGCGCGCGGTTGCAAATCTTTTTTGTCAGAGAATATTCTTTTCCAACGCTCATCTGCCAATCGTCCGGGCCGTTTTCGGAAAGCCCGACCTCTATAGATACAGGGTTTACCGTAACATCATCAAGAGTAAACGGGATTGAAATTGTTCTATTAAAAGGCGCCCGCACCTCAACAACATATGAAAGATTGTCAGGAATCTCAAGCTCCTGGGAAAAGGCGGCTGTTTCGCCAGCATTCAAATCGGGCACCGGAAATGACTGCACAAGCTGTTTGTTCGGACTTGCATTGTCGTTTGTTTTCACAAAAACCTGAATATCCCTGATAGCGTGATTCGATTCGTTTCTTATCTCAATTTTCAGCTCGGCCTTTGACCCTTTTACCCCCATCATGGGGTCGCCGATTTTCAAGGACTGCTCAAAGCTTGCCCAGTAAATCATTATAAAAAAAATTATTGCGAATGCCGCAAGAAAAAAGGAGTAAACCGTTCTTCTCGCTACGTATGTTCCCTTCTGGGTTTCCATGCCAATAATAACGCGCATGCAATATTTAATATTTAGCCCGCGCCGATTCCGACGGCGCATTTTCTGTGCAAGCCGGACCGGCTTGAAACTGATTTTTTCACAGCCCTATTTCCGCCGCATAATCAAAAAACTGGGAGAGTTGCGGCGCGAGGGAATTGCTCCCGAAAAGATAATACCCTGCAGCGGAATTTTTGCGCAAAATTTTTGTCATGGAGTGGACAAACTTGAAAATGGATTCATTGGAGTGGTAAAAACTCATGATGTCGAGAGAATCAAAAATAAAAACAATATCCGAACGGGACTCAAACAAATTGATTATCTTTATTCCCAGCTGCGGAAAATCCTCCAAGGAATCAACGAAAACGACATTTCGTTTGTCCTTCTCATTGAAAATATTTTTCGTAACGCAATCAATCATAAAAACTTTTTCGGAATTTATTCCGGCTTCCATCAGCACGCTGGACATCAATTTGTAATTCTTGGTCGTGAGAACTATTGCAGGTGTTTTGCCGCCCGAAATTATTTTTTTCACCAAAACAAGGAGGGTATCACCCAGGGTCTCGGGCGCAATTTTTACGAGCGCCTGAAAGGGACCGCTTTTTTCGGGCAGCTGCCTGTCCAGTTCAAGGGAAATTTTTGACTGGCCGGACAGAACGCTTTGAAGCTGTTCGAACTGCTTCAACTGGTTGTCTATCTCGAGCGCGATGCTCTTTTGGTCCGAGAGGAGCCTCTGCAATTTTTCGTAACGCTCCGGCCCCATGCTGTAATCCGCTGCAGGCATGATTGAATAAAGAAGAAAAAATGTTTTAAACACACCCTAATGAAAGCAACGGCGCCTGAATAAATCAGGCAACTTTATTAAATAGAAAGAACTAATTATAGCAAAGCCAGAAGCGCGCGAAACAGTGGTTCTCATGGTCGTGTTTCCCGAAAAAAAAGACGGGGCGTCAAGCCAGCTGGACGAGCTAAAAAAGCTTGCGGCAGGAAGAAAGGTGCCATCAGATTTGAAGCCGATTTCAGCGGCATCCGAAGGAGGTGACGCTGCCGGCGCCGGAAAAAAAGGGGTAAAGGAAGAGAGCGCGCTTGAAAAGTTAAAGGAACTCGCGACCCCAAAAGAAAAGCCAAAGTTAAGTGAAAGCGAACCCAATTTTGTCGAGGGAAAAAAATTTGACGATTACAAAATAAGCACGCAAACAGATTCCTTCCTCGGAATGGATGGAAGAAAGGGGCTCATAACACAGCCGCCCGCCGATTTTGAGTGGCTCAAACAAAAAAATCTTGAGGAGAGAAGCCAATCCTCAAACCTATCTGAAACAAACCCTGATTGGTTTGAAACCGAACAAATCGAGGCGCCCCTTGCAACCGATTTTGAAGGATGGGAGGCGCAAACGGAAGGCGGGAACAGTTCGGCCGGAGAACAGAAAGGAACAAACGCAACGGGTACTGCGGGCGCTGAAAAAGAAATTCCAAAACAAGAGGCTACAACTCCGGTGCAAAGAGGCGAACAGACCGAAGAAAACGCGGAACTTCTCCTCGGAGAGGAAAGCCTTGGCAGTGCAAAAGAAATTTCGGAAAAAATCGAAAAAATTACTACCCCGATTGACACTATGTTCGAGCTGCTCTCGGTTTACAAGGAAGTCGACGCCGGAAAACTTGTTGATTACATAGGAATATCGCTAGAAAAAATCGAGGAAATAGCGAGGCTTTTCGAAAACGACGGAATAATCGAAATTGAGTATCCTCCCGGAATACAAAAAAAGCCGAGAATAAAATTGAAAAAAGAAATCACCTCGAGGCTCAAGGAACTGCCGAAAGGAAAAATGGTGGAATCGTACGACCTGGTCGTAGATTTCATTCCCGCAAAAATATCCATAATTGCGGAAACCGGAGAAGTGAGGCCGACCTACTGTCTCGAAGTTCCCGCAGTCGGAAAATACACAAAACAATTTCTTGAATACATCAAGGGGGAAGTTGCCGAAAGCACGCCGATAGAACTGGAAGACATTCTTGACCAGTCGAAGGCGAGGAAGCTGAAGAAAAAATATTTCGAACAGGTAAGTTTGCATATGCTCAAATACTTTCCGAATACTCCGGAAGAACTACTGAGACCGCTCGGGGGAATAGTGCTTCATGAAATGTACGGGCTGGGCGACCTTGACATATTAATGGGGGACCCGATGCTTGAAGAAATCGCGATCAACTCGTCAAAGACGCCAGTAACAATTTATCACATAATACACGGCTGGCTGAAAACAAACATAATAATAAAATCGGAAGAAGAAGTCATAAATTATTCGGCGCAGATAGGAAGAAAAATAGGGAGAGAAATAAGCGTCCTGAATCCAATACTTGATGCGCACCTCACCTCCGGCGACCGTGTCAATGCAACTTTGTTTCCGATTTCTGCGGAAGGAAACACGCTCACAATAAGGCGGTTTGCAAGAAGGCCTTGGACAATTATTGATTTTATCGGGAGAAGCCATTCAATGAACAGTGAAATGGCTGCCCTGCTTTGGCTTGCGATACAATACGAAATGAACATTCTTGTTGCGGGAGGAACGGCGAGTGGAAAAACCTCCACCCTTAACGGGCTGCTTGCTCTTACGCCGTCATATCACAGGCTCATCTCAATCGAAGATGTAAGGGAATTAATACTCCCAAGTTATTTGAAATGGAACTGGGTGCCATTGGTTACGAGGCCGCGGAACCCGGAGGGATTGGGGGAAGTTGAAATGCTTGAGCTGATGGTAACAAGCCTCAGGATGAGACCAGACAGAATAATAGTCGGAGAAATCCGAAGACATGAAGAGGCCGAAGTTTTAATGGAAGCGGTTGAAACAGGCCACAGCATTTACTCCACTATGCACGCCAACTCCGCCTACCAGGTTTTGAGGAGGCTTTCAGAACCGCCGATAAGCATTCCCTCGGTCCAGATAGAACTCATTGACCTGATACTTGTCCAGTACAGGGATAGAAAAACAAACAAAAGAAGGACTTATGAACTGGCTGAAATAGAGCCGGCTGCAACAGGACAGGGATTGCAGGTAAACACAATTTACAAATGGGTTCCGAGAGAGGATTCTTGGGAGAGATTAAACAGGCCAGTAAAACTTTTGACGCTGCTCAACCTTCACACAGGAATGACTGAGGAAGAAATTTACGGGGAACTTGAAGACAGAAAAACAATTCTTGACTGGATGAGAAACAGCAAAATCGACAACATGGAATCGGTAGGAAAAATAATGAAGCTTTTTTACAGCGACCCGGAAAAAATAAAGGAGCTGGCGAAAAAAAACGCGCCGGTTGAAGAAGCGTACAAGGTGGCATAATGGAGGAAAGAGTCCCCATGATGATTTTTCCCATTTCAAAGGTAAGGGAAATGGGGGGCGACTACAGGTGGATAGGAGCGTGGCTCGCAAAACTGGTTTTCTCGCTCAAATACGATTTGGAAAAAGCGGAAATAGAAGTCGACATTGAAAGATACAGCCTTGCCTCATTTCTCTCGGCAATTTTTTACGGGGTGCTTTTTTTCTTTACGGGTTCCGCATTCGGGCTGATAATAAACAAGCAGCTCGGACCGGGCGTTTACTCAATGATGACAATTTTCGGAGTGTTTGCGTTTATAGGGTTTTTTTTGTACTTCATGCTTTATCCGAAGATGAGGGCGAGACAGCTGGCAAGCGCAATCGACAGCGAGCTGGTTTTTGCAATAAGAAGCATGTTAATACAGCTAAGTTCCGGAGTCAGCCTGTTCGAAACAATGAAAAGCATTTCAAGATCAAACTACGGAGCCGTTTCAAAGGAATTCAGTTTCGTTGTTGGGGACATAAGCACGGGCTCAAGAGAAACAGAATCGCTTGAAAAATTGGCATTCAAAACGCAATCAGAAACGCTCAAAAAAACAATTTGGCAGCTTATCACGACAATAAAAGGCGGAGGCTCGATGGTTTCCGCTCTCGCCGTCCAGGTTGATTCACTCATAGCGAACCAAATGGATTCAATAAAGTCATACGCCGCCGAACTAAATTTATGGATACTAATGTATCTCATAGTCGCAGCCGCACTTCCTTCCCTGGGAGTCACATTCCTCGTAATAATTTCTTCGCTCAGCGGAGGGGGTGTTGGAAAGGAAATAATAATTTCAATCGTAATCCTTTCAATAATGGTCCAGATGGGAATGATAATGTTCGTTAGAACAAGAACACCAAGGGTGGTCAGGTAATGATTGGGAATATTGCGCCGATAATTAGAGATGCTGCGCTGATATTTTCCTCTTTCATACCGCGAACGCTCACGAAAAACTATGCAAAAAGATGGCTTAAATATGCGGGCTCAAAAGACGATGAAAGAGTTTGGGCAGGATCAAGGCTGATACTGGCGCTCCTTTTCGGCTTCATAGGATTTCTTCTGCCCGAAACAATATTCCCCATAATAGACTCAATTTATGGAACCAATTTTCATCAAACCGTGTTTGGAGGGGAAACGCTTATTTTCATGCAACTCGGTTTGTTCGCAATATTTTTTGTCGCCGTCTTGGTTCTGTCATATCTCCACATCGCTTACGCAATCGACGGAAGAAAAAAAATGGTTGAAAATGCGTTGCCGGATTTTTTAATGCTTGTCGCAAGCAATTTGAAAAGCGGAATGACTCCGTTTTCGGCTTTCAGAGCAGCCGTAAGGCCCGAGTTCGGTCCGCTCAGCGAAGAAATAAAAGTTGCAACACAAAAAAGCCTGGGGGTAGAATCGTTTTCACAGGCGCTCAAGCACATCGCGGACAGAGTAGATTCCGACATACTGAGGGAAACTTCAAAGTTCTTTGCGCAGGCGCTGGTTTCGGGCGGTCATCTTTCTGAACTCATAGAATCAAGCGCAAAGGACATAAAGCAAACTGAAAAACTGAAACAGGAATTAGTTACATCCACAAGAATGTACACCATCTTCATAGTGTTTGTGGTCGTAGTGGCATCGCCAATGCTTTTGGCGGTAAGCGTGCAATTTCTAACAATAATGTCCTCGATACAAAATCAGGCGGGCGGACTCTCACAGGTTAGCGGCGAGGTAACTGCACAGATAGGATTTAGCAGCGGCAAAATAACGATCGAACCTGATTTCATGAGAACGATTGCATTCGCACTGCTCACCTGCAACTCGGTGCTTGCAAGCGTTTTCATCGGAATAGTCGGCGGCGACAAAATAATATCTGGATTAAAGTATTCCCCTTTCCTCTTCATCGGAAGCATCGGCTTGTTCATAATAATGACCAATATCGTAAGTTCCCTTCTGGGCGCGTTTGTATAATCAAACACCCCGCAAAGGCAAAAACCGGCAAAAAGAAAACCCTCAGTAACATTTAAATAGGAGAAAGAACAATATCTGACAGTAAAAAAGACTAATGTTTTTACGCGGGGTGTTTTGTTTGAAGAGAAATGAAAAAGCGCAGGGAACAGTCGAGTATCTCATAATACTCGCAATAATCGTAGTAATCGCTCTTGTGGTCGTCACACTGTTATTCCAGTTCACTGACGCCGGAAGAGGGCTCAGACAAGCGGATTCTGACATTAAATGGAAAAGCGCCACGCCATTCGCAATCATCAACCATGTTCAGTCGTCGGCAAACAACGGTCTTACTATAGTACTGAAAAACAACACTGCCTCGACGATAAACTTTGTTAGAATGTGTGTCAGCGGAGCCGGACTTGACTGTGACAGAAATGCTTCACTTAATGTCGCGCCTAGCGCGACATTCACAAGAACGATTTCTTTGACCACCGCCCCTGCATGCACATCGGGTGCGACGTACAACTTCGTCAAGAACAACATTACTATTGACTACAACAATGTGGACATAAATAGCCTGAGAGAGCAGGGCGCGGGCGACCTTGTCGGAACCTGCTCATAAAAAAATATTTTTTCAAGTGAACCGGCACAGCCCGAGCTAATTCGGGTTCCCGGTTTATTTCTTTAGTTCCCTACTTTTATCGGGCTGTTCGAACTGAATTGCCTTTCAGAGTAAGTCATGCCCGCATTGAACCTTATCGGCAGGTAATTGGTATCTGGGGAAGCCAGATAAGAAACAAAAAGCGAGTAATCCAGCTGGCGCGACGCATCAGTATCAATCTTCACGGCCGAAGTCGTAACGCCATCATCACCAATTGTCACATATGCGTTAATATCTGTAAGGCTGGCGGCGTTGTAAACGATTGCCAATTTATTCACAGCCGTCGGACCTATTGATGTGTTTATAGAAAAAGAATTTCTGTTATCAACATAGTTTATTTTCAACAGAACATCCCCAGCTTCCGGCGTAGAACCAACCCATTCAACCCTGTTGAAGTCGATTGCGTTCGCATCAATGTTTAGGTCCACGTATCTGAGGGTGCTTCCGGTCTTCGGATAAACCGATGCAACATTATTGTCATAATCAAAATCACATTCAACAAGGCTTCCGATAAAAAGTTCGGCTTTCCCGTCCGCAAGGTTTGCCAGGTCGATTGTTTTTGTTCCGGGAGTTCTCCCGAAAAAAGTTCCGTAAAGGAATGCATTGTAATCGCTTAATTTTTGTTGCACGTCAAATCCGCGCGGCAAAGTTCCGGTAACCTTGATGTTCAGGTCCTTGGAATATTCCGTTTCAAGCGTGAAGCCAAAAATTCTTTGCAAATCAAAACTAATATCATTGTTTAGGAACGGCTGGCTTGCGAGTTTCGAAGAATTTATTATTCCTTCTTCGCGGAAGAAGTTGTTTTCAACATACTGCTGCGTGTAAAAAACGAGCGTTGAAGTAAAGAATATTACGGAAACCGTGAACAAAAAACCTTTCCCTGAAATCATTTCTTCCACCCAGAAACCCTTGCAACCAAAAAATTCACATCAGAATTGTCAACCACTACAAATGCTCCTTCAACGGCGCTGAGTTCCGTAAAACTTTTTTGGCAACCAGCCTTAACCGCATGAATCACCGGAACTGAGAGGTTTTCGCCATTGAAAACCAAAACTTCAAAGCACAAGGAGTAAGGAGTCATGTTAAGGCCCGAAAGAATCGATTCGGAAGAGCCCTGCTTAACGGCGTTTTCTAAAATTCCGGACTTCTCCAGAACCGCAATCTGATCCATTACAATAAGCTTCAAGTCAACGGAATTCCATGAGGTTGTTGAAACCTGGGAAAGATAAAAAAAAGCCATCAATATGAGAAGCATGTTTATGGTAAGGCTGAGAAATGCGTCAAGCGAAATCAAAAAACCCTTACTTTTCATATGAAACGACCTCCCGCAGGACCGACTGCGCGCCGTTGTAATAAACTATTCTTTCATAAACAAACTTGTAATCCGCATTGGCGTCAATTGCGCCGGCTTCCTCAAAATAATCCCCATTTGTGTCAACAAGGCTTATCTGCAAGTCGTATTTTGGAAGGCCCAGCTTTACCTTTGCTGAAGAATAATTTGCGCCATTAAGGTGTTCGCGGAGCTTCTCAAGCTTTACAGAATCAATAATGCCCCTTGAAGAAACTATGCCAAAAACATTGACATCATCTATGCTTTTGTGCTCCCAATTGACCGGGCTTCCGGGCATGCTCAGAAGAGCATCAAGCGAAGCATGCGCCGCCTCGTCAATTTCCTTCCTTGAATCGAGCTCTTGCGTCTGGAAAAAAATGTGCTGCGAAGCAACAAAGAAAAAAACCAGCCCCATAATGAAGACGCTTGTCGCAAGCATCAGGTCGGGGAAAAAAAACTGCCCTTTCGAATTCAATTGAAATCCTTTTAACACAAACTTTTTCATAAAATCAATCCCTAAAATAACCTACCAAACTTTTTCATTTTTCACCAACCCAATTCGCCTTTAATTGTAACCCACAATCACTTTTCCGTCCTGCTTCCTGAAAAATATTTCGCCGTTCAAATCGCTCACCGTCAAATTCAAGTCCTTAGGTATTATGGGCGCATCAACAAAATTGTTCGAGTCCGGCCACACCATTATGCTGCCATAACCCTTGCTAATTGTGTAATGCTGGTTGGCATAATAAAAATAGTCGCTGAAAGAAGAGTTGTCGTCCGTCAGATAAACATTATTTATGTTACGGGCGAGCCTGAAAGCCGCCTCCTGCGCTTTGCCCTGTATGGAATAATTGGTGTTAATCTGCGCCCTGCTCTGGAAAATCATTACGCCAAAAAGAAAAACCATGGATATTATCACTGCGGACATCATGAACTCAATGCTTATCTGCGCCCTTGCGCCCGAATCTTTCCTTGAATCCAAAGCTTTTTTCGCCATAAATAATCACCCAAGTTTGCCTCTGTTTTAAGTTGAAGTGCATATAATGTTCAGCGGGATGGTTATATTTTCGTCGCCGCCGAATTCTATCAGGCCCGAATAGGCGCCAACCGCATCGTCTGAGCAGGAAATCGTAATTGCAAAATTTTTGTCCTCATCCGCGAGATAAGTTTGGCTGCCATCCGGAGTAACGGAAATATTCACATCAGAATATGAAAAACTGGTTGAGACAACATAATTAACCGGCGAACCCGAAACATTTCCCGTTGAAATATTTACGTCCTTTGTTGCCCCCTGCAAAACCACTACATTTATCTGGTATTGGGAAAGTTCAAGCTTTGAAGCCGAAACAGAAACAAAATCCCCGAAGGCGGTTATTACAAACTGGTGGACACCCATAGCGTTGGCCCAACTGCCCCTTACCTCCACATTTGTGCTGCCCATAAGGTCGGCTCCGCAAACATTGAGAATAATTGTTCTTGAACCAAAACTTGACATATTCAGGTCGGCACACGAGGGCACGACTAAAATAAGCTTTTTCACCGTTCCCGGACCAAGAAAATAAGCATCATCAATTTCCTTTGCAAGCCTGTTCAACAAGTCTTTTCCCAGCTGTTGCTGCTGTGCCGCCTGAGAAGTTGTATAAGAATCCCAAAGAAATGCCGTCAAAATTAGAAGGGTGACCATTCCTACCGCAAGAATAAGCATCGATTCGATTGTGGCCTGGCACTTCAAAGAACCCAAATTTTTTTCAAACACAAAATTCCCGCCGTCTTTGGTAATTCGTTGCAATTTATTATTGCAAAATATAAGTGTTTTCAAGTTTAAAATTGTTCTCAAAGGCCAGGCTTTGCACGCAAATTAATTTTTTGATTATAGATCTTTTGTTAGGGTAATCAGGGCATTGATGAATAGGCTTGCGTTTGTTATTTCATTGTTTAGGTTTTTTCATAATTGTCGTTTTCTATTAACCATTGCCATACCGGTTTTGCCGTTATTTTGCTTTTTTTGTTGGTTATTTCTTGTTCCTGGTCTAGGGTGAGTATTAGCCCGTTTTTTGTTTTTAGTTCTTTCATTGCTTCTATCAATCCTTTGGTTTCTCTTTCAGTATTATTTTTGTCGAGGTCGTAGCACACTTGTATTGCCTGTTTTTCTCTTGGCATTACAAAGTCTGTTTCGCGGCCGGTCTTTCCTTTGTAGTAGTAGAATTCTTTTCCGAGTCTTTTCAGGTGGACTGCGACAACGTTTTCCAGTAGGTCGCCGTCTTTTTCCCGCATGCTTGGAGTATTTTTTGTTATTATGCCGGTGTCTATGCAGTAAATTTTTTTTGGGTTTTTGTCGAATTGTTTGAGTTTCCTTTCGAACTTTTTCACGGTGAAAACAATGTAAGTTTCTTCTGCGTATTCGACGTATTTTTGTATTGTGTTTGGGCTTTTTATGGCGAAGTTGCTGGGCATTGACCGAAAGTTTATTGAGTTTGCGGCGTTGGATATTAGGTAGTTTAAAACCGCCTTAAGTTCTGATGGTTTTCTTACGTTGTGCCTAGTGACAATATCTTTTTGTATTATGTCGTTTAGTATTTGTGTGAGAACGGCTTCATTGGAGTATACTATTACCTCTGGCATCCCCCCTTTTGAAAGGTATTCTTTAAATTTTTTTGACATTAGTACTTTGTTTTCTGTGGAATAAAATCCTTTTTTCGGCGCTTCCACTTTTTGTGCTTTCAAAAACTCTGTGAAGGAAAACGGGCACAGCTCTATGTCGACGTGCCTGCCGGTCATGTGGGTCCCTAGTTCTTTGCTTAAGAGGTTTGAGTTTGAGCCCGTTATAAAAACGTGATAGCCTTGTCTCAGCAGGCGGTTTACGAATAATTCCCAGCCTGCAATGTTTTGTATTTCGTCGAAGAACATGTTCTTTTTTTCTCCGAACAGTTCTATGAAGACTTCCATTAGCGTTTGAAAATCTTCTGTTTTAAAGTTGGTTATTCTTTCGTCGTCAAAGTTGAAGTAGAGAAAATTGTCTGAAAATTTTTCTTTTACTATTTGCTTTAATAAAGTGCTTTTGCCGCACCTCCTAACTCCTTTGACTACAAATGCAGAAGCTCCGCCGTATGAAATGGCTTTTTTGAATAGGGTTCTTGGAACGGTGCCTTTCAGGCTTTTGAATTCGCTTAGCTGGTCTTGGATTATTGTGCCCAGAACGGATTTTGAAATCATGTTATTAGTGTATTTAAACACATTTATAATCTTATTTATTGTTCAACATAATGAACAATAATATGCATTATTGCTCAATACAATAATCATTAGAATAGTGTTTTTTAATTGAATAATTCTTCAATTTCAACTAACCACCCAAAAAAAACCAGCATTTGTTTTTATTGTACTTGCCGATTGAAACCGGGCTGATGTGACGACTCAGTGAAAATATGTTTTTTCGCCAGCCTTTTTCACAAAAAGACTGTGCCGTTAGGCTCTTTTCGCCAGCCTTTTTCTAAAAGGCTGAGGCGTAGCCTTTTCGCCGGCCTTTTTTAAAAGGCCGTGGGTCAGCCCCCAAGCGTCGTGTAAATGCACCAACTCCCCTGCTTAACTGTCGCAGACCCATCAGTTTCGGGTCTAAATTTTGGAGTAATATCTGCTGCGCCTGCACCATTCAAAACCGAACCCCTAATCTCATAAATTCGATTAACTGTTCCCTGTGAAGTCGCGTT
>JAPLVR010000002.1 GCA_026397015.1 Candidatus Iainarchaeum sp. | reverse complement strand
ACAATCTACCGTATCAACACAATCAGTCAAACCATCACAATCATTATCCACACCATCATAACAAAGCTCAACCGAAGGCACACACCTCCTAAAATACGCCGACAAATTCAAATCAAACAAACCCCAAGAAGTCTGCCAATTAGTATCCAAGTAGTAGATTATGCCAGAAAAAACTTCAACTGAAACAAAAACTGTCTTAGAAAGATTGGAATCGCCAATCTGCCCAGTAACATCAATTGCACCGGAATAATTTCCAAAAGCGGTTCCGCCAACATCGAAATTTAAAGTAACTGTTCTTATTTCGCCGGGCGCGAGATTAAAAGAATAATCGCTTGGATCCATTTCCAGCGAAACTTCCGAGTATGAAAAATTTTTCGTCAACCAAAATGATACTGTGGAATTAGAACCGTTCCTGATATTAAAAGTGGTTGAAGGTGTTTTATTCCTCAGCGAAAAAATATATATTGAAGAATTGCTTATTTCAAAGTCGCGGTAAGTCATCTGGACAACATTTCCGTCATAATAGAGGTATGCATAGTAAGAATATGAATCTGACTTCCACGCGCCGCTGATATTTACGTCCGAGGTTGCAATCACACCGCCACCGCCCCCAATCTTGAGCAAAATCGTTTTGCCCGTTATCTGGCTCGCATTCAAGTCAGCCGACATAGGGATTTCTACGAGGACCTTTGTTTCCGAACCAATGCCGGAAGCATAAACGCTGTTTGCAGCGCCTACAATTCTTTGCACTGTTGATTTTGCGGTGTAAAGGTCGCGGTAGGATGTAGCAGACCCTATCTGGCTGGCATAAATTCCATAAATAATTATTAGCGCGACCGCCGCCGCGGACAGAATCATTGAAAGCTCGATAACCGCCTGCGCGCGCGTTTCTCCCTCCAACTCAACCACCTTATTGTAAAACAATAACTGAAAGTAATTAAAAATCGATTAATTATTATGAAAACGGATTTTCGCGCCGAAAAAAGGTTTTTATTAACAAATATCGTTGTTCTTTGGATGCAAAACCTCTCTTTTCTGAAGCCGATGCTCGTCGAGGCGGAGGGAAAAATTTCCCTGGCGGTGCTAAACAAGAAACAACTGAAAGATTCGGTCAAAAATATAATCCATTATTATTCAAAAAACATGGGAAGAAGCAGCGTGCTGATTTCACTGAGCATTCCAATTGAACAGTTTTCGCACGCGGAAGAATTTTCAGGCATCGCAAAGGACAAGCTTGTGTTCATCGACATGTGCTCGGGAAAAAAAGGAAAAACAACTGTGGACGGCTTCAAAACATTTTTTATCGAGAATCCTTCCGACCTGACAAGTTTAAGGATAATTCTGGAAAACATACTGCCGAAAGCTGGAGAGGGCGGCGCGGAAAGGAAACTTGTTTTATTCGAATCGATAAGCGCACTCTCGGCGTACGTTGAAAGGAAGGTGCTGGACAAATTCATTTATTATCTTAACAACAAGCTCAGTTTCGACGGCAACACCGGAATACTTTTATCAGTCAAGGGGTCGGGAGTTGAAGGCGAAATAGAAATCATAAAGCAGTTGTGCAGCAAATTTTACGACTTTTCCGAAGTTGCGACAATAGAAGTGGAGAAAATGGAATAACGCTGAAAAGCCTTCCAGAAGAAGCGTGCGTTCGCGAATTCAAAATATTTCAACGTCGGGGTAAACCCTTATGCCGCCGCCCTCAAAATTTATCGCGCATATCTTGTTGGTGTGCCGCGTCCCGCGCATTTTCAGGACCTCAAGCGCATGAACCCTTATCCCCTTTTCCTCGTCATGCTTGTAATAAAGCGAAATTATCGCATCCGCGATAAAACCTATTCCCCCCTCTTCATTCTCGACCGCTTCAGGGGCCTCCTCCGAAATAACGATGGAAGTAACTTCCCACTTTCTCAGCGAATTAAAAAAATCGAGTGTTTTATCCCTCTTCTCGTACTCGTCCTTGAAAAGGAGCCCGTAAACTGTAATCGAATCAACAACAACGCGCTTAGCGCCCATCTCAACCAATGCATCTCGCACCCCCGCTCCGCCTTCCTCCAAAATCTTTGTCATCTGGTGGGGCTTGAAAACAAGAAGCTTGAACTTTCCTTCATTTTCAAGCTTTTCAAAATCCCAGCCGAACTGGAGAGCGTGAGAAAATAGAGATTCGCGGTCTTCGCTAAATGAAATAAACAATCCCGGCTCGTTGTATTTCACAATTCCCTCATAAATAAACTGAAGCCCGAACAAAGTTTTTCCTGTTCCTGCCGAGCCCACAACAACAACTGTTGAATCCTTTTCAAAGCCGCCTTCAATGAGTTCGTCAAATCCTGTTATTCCTGTTTTCACCCTTGGAACTTCCCCAACTATCTTTTTGCCTTCCGACTCGATTTCATTTGCAAATGAACTATCATTCAAATCATCGAGTTTTATCGGGCGAACAGAAAAAGAGTTGGCGCTTTTCGGCTCTTCAAATGAATACTTCGGCGCCGATTCAACCTTAACAACTTTGTCAAAATTTCCGCTCGCTTTTATGCTCTTAAACATCTCCATTTTGTCGTCAAATTTTCCCTTTAAAGAATTTCCCCTCGCAGCATTCGATTCGGAAAGCGCCGCATTTTTGGGTTTTTTTAGCGAATCAATTGAATTATCAAGTCCCCCCTTGGAAGCTTCCATTCTTGAAGTCCTTATATCGATGCCCGCGCCCCTAAGCAACGCCATTTTTTCTTCAAGGAGTTTTTCCGCATCGGACTTTTTTTGTGAATCATCTTCAGCCATAATACCAATTCAAATGATTTGCAAGAATAATGGTTTGAAAGTATTTAAAGTTCTCTTTTGCGCCCGAAAGTTATTTTTTGTGCCTCAGTTCGCCCATCACTCATCACGGTTCAGCGATATGCAGTCATCACAGGCAAACAATTATGGAAAAAAAGTATTAAAAAAGAGGGGCAAAACAAAAATTCCCAAAAAAACAAAATTTTAAAAAGAGCTCTAAAACCGCTCAAAACCCAGTTTTTGAACCATTTCATTTATATACCCTTGCGATTTCAAAATTAATCGCAAATGCTTCAAACGGCATTTAGTGGAGGTTTTGAACATGGCTGAAGTATTAGTAGTAGGGTCAAAAGTAAAGGAAGCGATAAAGAAAGAAGGCTGCAACACTGCCGGAGACGTAATGGACTCATTGAGCGACAAGGTTGCGAAAATGATAAAGGACGCGGCAGCAAGGGCAAAAGCCAACGGAAGAAAGACGGTAAGGGGCGTCGACTTCTAAAAACAAATTCTTTTTTGAGTGAGAAAGTGTTCCGCAAGGGAACGCTTTCCCCACTTTATTCCCAACAAAAACCTGTTTCTAATTGGAATCTAATTCAAGCAAGAAATTATTTTCTAATTCAAAAGCGGACAAATTTTTTAGCAACCTATTTACAGAACAACCCTGTCAAGCAAATAGTAATTTACCGCGTCTTCCGAATCGACAACCGCCTGCAAAACTTTTGTGTGAATATTTCCTGCAAGACGGGTCATCCTGCTGAGCTGGTGCATTGAGAGCCTTTCCGATTCCGGAACGACATTGATTACATACTGCGTGTGGGCTGAGCCGACCTTCTCGCCCTTCGGATAAACCCTGAAGTCGAAGCCGAACTTGAGGCCCGTTTTGATGCAGTAGCCGCGCTCGCGCACATCCGAATAAACGACAAATTTCGAATAAAACTTTTTGTCGTTCCTGAGGCCAAGGGCGAGCAGATTTTTTTCAGAAACTTTTTTTCCCTTCAAATCGCACACGGAAATCTTTTCTTTTGAAACCAAAAACAAAGATTCAACCAAATCGAGCAAAAGAAGCTTTCCCCTGCTTTCGCCGAATCCCTTTTCGACAAGCGCGCCTTTCAGCGTGGCATCATCAACAATAACTTTATTTTCTGCAAGAGTGCATCCGAAAAAAATATTTTTCTTCCCCATACCAATCACGCCAAAAAATCCCATATTTATTTCATTTTTAATACTATAAAAATTTTATTTTTCCCCTTCAAAATTTCCGCCACCATTCATCATTTTTGCTCTTCGGTTTTCTCTTTAACTTCGACCAACTCAAATTTTATTTTCTTCTCCCTTAATTCATCCAGAATATTTTCGAAAAACTGGTTGCGCTGTTTAACAAAAACAATTTTGTCGACCTGCTTCAAAAGCGCGAGCGAAGTGATTTTCTGGATTGTGGCGCCCCACTCGGTTGCCTCCTCACACTTCTTTCTTTTCGCACCGACCGCTTTTTTTACGCGCTCCATAAGGGCGTGATAATGCATTACTTCGCTCATGGCGGCGCTTGTTTTCCGCATAAATTCCTTGTCGATGACTGACAACAGAATTATTTGGTCGGCTCCGGCAGTTATCGCGTTGATATATTCCGGCGCGTCTTCCCCCCCTGAAAGCAGCGGCGCAAGTATCTTCATGGCAATCACACACCAACTGAATAGATATTGCTTTAAATGATTTAAAAACCCTAAGTATTAAATACTTGAAATCGGTTATTGGTTGGATGAGCTGAATGGTGGAATTCCTTGAATACTTCGTACAGACATTCGTTTCGATTTTTGTGATAGTTGATTGTGTGGGCGCGACCGTGCTGTACCTGCCGCTCATTTCAAAATTCAGCGAAAAGCAGAAAAAAAACATAATATTCATGAGCATAATAGTCGCGGCCGGAACCCTGTTCGTAATGAGCTTTATCGGGCTGCACATTTTGAACTACCTTGGAATAAAAATTTATTCGCTCAA
Organism: Candidatus Iainarchaeum sp.; assembly: GCA_026397015.1. GTDB lineage: Archaea > Iainarchaeota > Iainarchaeia > Iainarchaeales > JAAZKV01 > JAPLVR01. Next base: position 46,150 of record JAPLVR010000002.1, on the reverse strand, counting down.
AATAGCGGGCGGAATACTGCTTTTCATAATCGCGATGGAAATGCTTCTCGGCTTCGACAGCAGAACCAAACACAGCAGGCACGAACACTTGAGCGCGATGCAGGCAAAAGAAATAGCGATAACGCCTTTGGCAATACCCTTTCTTACGGGCCCGGGATCAATAACAGCGGGAATAATACTCTTTAACGGCGCGGAATCGATTGTGGGCGTTGCCGCATTTGTGCTCGGAATACTCGCAGTATTCGCCATAAGCTATCTTGTCCTCGTTGAGTCGCAACGCGTATACAAGCGCCTCGGGGTTACAGGCGTAAAAGTAATCACCAGAATAATGGGGCTGCTCATTTCAGCGCTCGCAATACAGCTCATTTCGAATGGAATTTCCGAACTCGCCGTCGTAATAGTTTCGCTCATTTAAGAACGCATTTTTTTAGCACATCGTGCCCTTTCGGAAAAGCAGGCGAAGAATTAAATACAAATAAAGCATTACTTCTTGCATGATAAAAAGTCTTTCGTACGATTTGGGCGAAACGCTGCGCCTATTCAAGGAAAGGAACACGCAGGAAATGAGGGGGCTTAGCAACAGGCTCATAAAAGAAGCGTCGATAGAAAACAACTTGGGAAAAGCCGAATTGGGCGTAATATCCTACGCGCTCCACAAAATAGAAACAAAGGACCACATAATAAACCACCAAAATTGGCCGAGAATAAAAAACGAAATAGTCCAGCACCTCTCGGAGGCGATGGAAGCCATTGAAAGCGGCGATGACAATGCATTCATGCAACGCCTCAAAGAAACAATACAGCACATAGAAGAAGTCGACATGGAGATGGGGCGTTTCGTGCAGGGAATTTACGAAAAAGCAAAAGTCAAGCAGGCGTCACTTGCATACAGCTACGGTTTAAGCATTTCACAGGCGGCGGAACTTACGGGCGCGAACAAAAAAGAGCTTCAAAGTTACATAGGATTCACGACGATGCATGACGAGGAATCGGAAGTGAAAACAATTGAGGAAAGGGTAAAAGAATTGCGGGAAATGACGGAGGGCGGATTGAAATGAAAGCGGTGATAGATACAGGAACGATGATAACCCTTTCAAGCACCTGCCTCATGAATGTTTTCAGGGAATTCATCAAGGCAAACAAAATAGAATTGCTGATTTCAAAAAAGGTTGCGGACGAAAGTGTGTGGAAACCGCTTGAAAACAGGCGCTTCGAACTGAACGCGGCGAGAATAAAAAAAACCATGAACGAGGGAATAATAAAAGTAATGCCGATGACGGCCGAACTTGAAAATGAAACCAACAAAATAATAAAACTCGCAAATAATATTTTCAACAGCAAAAGCGAATCCATAACAATACTGCAATACGGGGAATCGGAAGCGCTCGCAATAGCGAGGCTGCACGGAGCAAAAGCCGTATTCGTTGATGAAAGAACAACAAGGTCGCTCATAGAAAACCCTTCAAGGCTGAAACAGGTGCTTGAGAGAAGGCAGAACAGGAAAATAAGCGTTAATTACAGCAACCTTGAGGCGTTCAGAAAAATGTTTGACGGAATAAAAATGTTCAGAAGCGTGGATATAATCGCATTGGCATATGAGCAGGGATTATTTGACGGGGAACTCGAACACGGAAAATTGGAACTTGAGGCGGCTCTCTACGCCACAAAATACGCGGGATGTGCCGTAAGCGAAAGGGAAATAATTGAGTACATCAAAAAATAAAAAAACAAAATTGAAACGAATAAAAAACAAATAAAAAACAAATTTAAAAAAATAAAAAATCAGAAAACGGCAGATAGTGATGACCTTTGGAAATAAAAAATGCGGCCGATGAGGACGTCGCAATAATCGACGACATAATAAGGCGGCAATTCCCTTACACAAAAATTCCGCAGGAAAGAATTTCTGAAAAAATAAAAGACAAAAATTTTCTTATTTTCGCCGCATACCAGGAAAACATATTCATGGGATTCGCAGAGTTTGAACTGCTGGGCGAAGAGGCGAGGCTTAACGGAATTTATGTTGAAGATGCGTGGCGCGGGCAAAAAGTTGCGACAAAACTTGTGAAAAGGGCGCTGCATGAATGCAACAAAAAACACTTCCGCAAAGTTTTCCTGCTTGTGAAGAAAACGAACGAAGGCGCGAAAAAACTTTACCAAAAAACAGGTTTCACATTCGAAAAAATGCACGACAGGGAAATCGACGGAAGCAAAGTTGAGGTCTGGTCGGTTAAAATATAAAACAAATTAGGATATTATGCCTCGCGCGAACTTTCCATTGCCCATTATCATTTTTCCGTCAACATGAATGGTTGGCTTGCTGACAAGGGAATCAATGTGAACGCTGCTCTGCCAGTTTCCTCCGCTTGCAGAAAAGCCTTGCCCGAATGCAACGTGAATCGTTCCTATTATTTTTTCGTCAAAAATGAACTCGCCGACAGGGGCGCGTATGTCCGGGTTTGCACCTATCCCAATTTCCCCAACCAGATTGTTCACGTTTGGAGATTTGGATTCAGAAAATAAGTGCTTTTCAAGTTCCTTTTTAATTTCAGGATTTTTGCATTCAATACTCCCTGGCACAACCTTTCCTTCTCGTATCTCAACCGAGACGGGAGTCTTTTTGAGAAACACGGGATTGATTGAGTTTATTTTTATCCCGAAAATTTTTCTCTTTGCCTGTTCCGGAAAGTAGTCGGGGTTCATACTGATATCAATCACAAGTTTTCCATTCACACTTGCGGGCGTCGCAAAAACCTCGCCAAAAGGAATGTTTCTGCTCGCGCTTTTTTTTCTTATTATTCCATCCCCCTTAATCCATTTGTGATTTCCCATTTCAACAACCAAATTTGTCCCGCTTGGGGAAGTTATTGTGATTTTTTTTGCCCCGTTAACTTTGGAATATATTTTAGATATCAATCTGCGCGCCTTTGCAAAATCATGCCTCGCAAGCCTGCGAACAAACTTGCTGCCTATCCCGCCTATTGTCAGAACAGCGACGTCATCCTTTCTTCGCTTATACGCTTCCCTCGCTTCCTTCATTGGCGCCTCACCGGCACTGCGCAAATCAATCCCTAGCCTATCATTCACAATAAACCCTGAATCAAGCCCATAAATTAGTGCGTCCGTTTTTCGAATGGAATCTGTTAAAAAAGATTTTACTTGCGCCCAATTTTTTCCGCCATTTTCTGCAATGATGAGGTCTACACTTGCCCCCATTCTTGTGGCTTCCTTTTTCAGTTCAACCCCGAATTTTTTATTTCTGTCACCCATAATTATAGTCAATCTGGATTTTGGCTTCAACGCAAGCCCTTTGACAAGTGTCATCTTTGCCGCCTGTCTTGTCGGCGTAAAAATCTGCCCAAGCCCCTTTGAACCCCTTAGTCGGGCAAGGCTGAGCCTTCGTTTTAAATTTGGTCTTGGCATAACAACTCCTTCTTTTGCCAAGTATTTATTTGTTTCGCCGGCGAAATTGTCAAGATTTTTCTGCTAGAATCAGAAATTAATATTCCTTCGCTATGTAAACAACTTCCTGCGCGGGCTTTCCGCAAATGACACATTTGCCGTTTGCTTTTTCCTTAACGTCAATGCGTGTTCCCCTTATCCTGCCGCCTGTTTCTTTCTCCACAATTTCCGCGCATTTTGCGCCCCCGCTTTCAACCGAGCAAAAACCGCATCTTGCAATTCCTCTGCCAACAATTTTCTTTACATCTTCAATATTTTTCGCATCAACGATTGATTTGTCAAGCTGCGCCTTCGCAATCTTTTTTAAATTCTCGCTTAGGAACCTTCCCTCATTTGCAATCTCTTTCAGCAGCTGTTTCTCCGCAACCGCTTTCTTTTCGCCGGTGTCGCGCCTGTAAATCATTACTTTTTTTTCTTTCAAATCTCGCGGGCCGACTTCAATTCTCAACGGAACGCCCTTCATTTCCCAAAAATAAAATTTTTCTCCGGGGCGCTTGTTGTCGCCCGCGTCCAATTCAACTCTAAATCCGGCCTCTTCAATTTTTTCCTTTAATTCCTGCGCTTTCTTCAAAACCTTCGGCTCTTTTTCAGCCATTATGGGAATAATTACAATTTGTTTCGGCGCGATTTCAAACGGAAAACGCAAACCCTTATTGTCTCCGTGAGTCAGCACAACCGAAGCGAAAATTCTTGAAATGCACGGGCCGTAACATGTGAGATAACAATATTTCTCTTTCTCATCCCTGTCAACGAATTTCACATTAAAAGGCTTTGAAAAATTTTGCCCCAACATGTGCGTGCTCGGCTGCTGAACAACCTTTCCGTCGGGGGTGATTGCGTCGGCGCCGAAAGTGTTGACCGCGCCTGCAAATTTATCCCAGTCCGGCCGCTTGAAAACAATTGTTGGAATTCCGAAAACGCCGAAAACGACGCGCTTCGTTGTTTCCATATCTTCAAGAACATTTTTGAAAGCCTCTTCTTCGGTTGCAAAAGCGTTGTGCGTTTCAATCCAATAAAATTCCCTGCTTCTCAGGAAAGGGCGCGTTGATTTTGTTTCATACCTAAAAACGTTTGCGCGCTGATAGGTTTTAAACGGAAGGTCCTTGTAAGAGCGGAGCCACAAAGAAAACATTGAATAGAAGGCTGTTTCGGAAGTCGGCCTGAGCGCGAGGCGCTCTTCAAGCTTTGTTTCACCGCCCTTTTCAACCCAAAAAACTTCAGGGGAGAAGCCTTCCACATGCTCCTTCTCCAAATAAAAATTTTTTTCAGGAATAAGCGTCGGATACCAATATTTCTTGTGCCCGCGCCTTTCCAGATCTGCTTCCAAATATTTATACATTAATTCCATTGGTTCAACCGACCACGGCTGGAAAACAAGGAACCCTTTCACGCCGTAGCGGATGTCCGCAAGCTTGGCTTCCTGAATTATCCAAGTGAACCACTCGCTCGAATCCTTTTCCTTGTCAAACTTTTGCTGTTCCATCGGGCCACCAATATAGAATCAAATACGGTGCAAATATGAGAGTTAAAGTTTATTTAAAGGTTTCAGCAAAGGCTTTTAACTTTCGGCGGAAACAAAAGTTCCCTTCGCCTTTCCAGAAGAAAAACCATTGAAAGAATCTGGACCGGAAACGAAAACATCGCATCCGGAAGAAACGGCCGTTCTGATGGCGGAAAGCTTTGAATTTATCCCTCCGCGGCCGTCCATCGAGCTTTTGCCAATATCACAAACCGACTCAAAATTTTTTAATTCAGGCATTATTTTTCCGTCCCTTCCGACCAAACCGCTCTTCGAAGTCAGGATCACCAGCAGGTCCGCGCCGATTTGCTTTGCAAGAAGGGCTGCAAGCGCATCATTGTCGCTGAACATTCCATCGTTTCTAAGCTCTTCAATTGCAACAACATCATTCTCATTCACAACAGGAACAACTTTGTGCTTAAACAAAAAGTCCAACGTATTTTTCAAATTACTGAGGCAGGTTTCATTGAGAAGGTCGTGCTGTGAAACCAGAATTTGCGCCGCCTCAATTCCAACCGTTTCAAAACGCTTAACATATTCATTCATCAATTCAACCTGTCCGATTGCGGCAAGGCCCTGCTGTTCCGCAATATTTTTCGGCGCAATTTTCAGTTTTCTCTTTCCAAGACCGATTGCGCCGCTCGAAACTATCACAATTTTCTTTCCGGCATTGGCCAGCTCCGCCGCTTCCGAAACGAGTTCGGTGAAAAATTCTTTTTTCAAGCCGGAGCCGCCCATCAAAGTATTGGTGCCGACCTTTACCACGATCAAATTGTATTTTTTCGGATTCATCAAAAACCGAATTAAATAAGCAAGATTTTGTTTTTAAAAAGAAGGGTGAGGGGAAAAATTCCCCTCCCCTCAAAAAAAATCTCTTATTTACTGAATCTCGAAAACCGCCGAAACGGAAGCTGTTACGCTCACGTCGCCCGCGCTTATCGGAGTTTCAGCCATCGCGCTGTCGCCTGCAACCTTGGCATTGTACATTACATTACTGTAATTAGGTGTGTAATAATACGTATTCTCGTTTGCGGACATCAGCTGCCCAACGCTAACTCCAAGCCCTTCAGCCATTGTGACTGCTTTGAGTTTCGCCTCTGCAGCCGCTTCCTTCAAAGCCAAGAGCTTTATTTCCGCCTGTTTCGCGGTTGAAAGCGCGAAAACGACCTGGCTCACTTTGTTGGCACCGGCTTGAACAGCCGCATCAATGGCTTTTCCCGCCATTGTAAGGTCCTTCAAAGTTATCTGAATGGAATTCGTTGTCCTATAACCCTTGAATTCGGATTTCTTTGAAATATCGTTCCACTCGTATTCGTCCCGAACCGAATATGAAACTGTTTTAATGTCTTTGTCGGCGATTCCAAGCGCCTTCAAAGCATCCCTTACCTTGGTTGAAATTGCCGCGTTGTCGCTCTGGCTCTTTGAAGCGAGAGTTGCGAGCGTCTCAACGCTCAGCGTAATGTCAACTTCGTCAGGGCTCACCATTTTCTCAACTGTCGAGGAAACGGAAAGCGTTCTCTGTTCCTGTTCGCAATCCGCCGAAGATGACGCGCTATCCGCTGCAGCAAACTGGACTTTTCCAACGGCAGAATTCCCTTTTTCTTCGGGCACCGCGATACTGAAAACCACTGCAACAAGCAGAACAGCAACGACACCAAGAGCAGCCGCAAACAGATAATTTCTTGTTTCACTCATAAAACTAACCTCCTTTCAAATTTTTTCTGGCAATTATTTTTTTGATAAATTGTTTTCTTCAATCCGAAAAAACAAAATGCTTTTCCGAAACAAAAAACAACTGCAAATATGCTGGGAAATTTGTTTTAAAAAGAGTTGTTTTTGGTTAGGGGAAAACCAAATGAAAAAAATTCACAAAAATAAAAAAATTAAAAAAAGAATGGGGCATGCAGGATTTGAACCCACGTTAGATGCTCCCAAAGCACCGGTCCTACCAGGCTAGACTAATGCCCCAGCCTTTTATAAAGGCCATGGCAAAACAACAGTTTTGTCATGCACGCAAAAGCTATGCTTTTGCTTTGTGGCAAAAAGATTCATCTTCGCTGATGCTCGATGAATCATGCTTCGCAAACGCCTTCCAAAAACGCTGGCAAAAAACACTACCTCGCTTTGCTCGGTAGAGCATGCTTCGCAAAACCTTCAGAAAAATTGTGAGTGGATAGTTTTAAAAAGAATTCAGGGAAGAACTAATCTTTCTCTTCCTTCTTTTCCTTTTTGCGCTTCTCGTGCATCCTGTGCTCCGCAGAAATAGAAATGTAGCCGAGCAAAAAGACGAACAATATTACGCGCAACATGTCATCCAACACCGCAAGAACCATAAAAATTATCAGCACAACAAGAATATGCTTCGCCCAATCCGAATATTCAACCTTTGTGTAATGCCTAAAAGAAAGGAAATAAGTTATGAGAACGGCGATTCCTGTTAAGAGCGAGTTGAAATTCAAAACCGCCATGAAAAAAGCGATAAGAAGCGGCGGCAACAGAATTGTGAGCGAAAATTCATCCGCCTTGCCATGCCTTCCCCTTGCATACATGTAGGTAAGAGCCCAAAAGTACGCGAAAAATATTGCCGCGCTCACAAGGCCGCCGGAAAAAATGTCAAAATCCGCGAGAAACTCAAAGCCTGCCGCCATGCCACAGATTAGCGCTGGAGGAGTATAAAAATGTTTTTGGGGACAATATTCAATGCAATTTAAACGCGAATTTTCGCGAGTGATAAAAATGCTTTTCTCGGAAATGGCAGAGTGCTTCGACAAAATAGAAGGAGCATCATCAAGGCTTGTAATGGCGGATTACCTTGCGGAACTGCTTAAAAAAACGCCCAAAGAAGAGGCAAAAAAAATTGTTTACCTTTTGCAGGGAAAAATCGCGCCCAACTTTGAGGGAAAGGAAATAGGATTCGGGGAAAAACTTGTTGCGGAAGCAATAGCGAAAGCAACCGGATTTACAAGAAAAGAAGTTGACGCGCTATTCAACAAAATAGGGGACATGGGAATGGCCGCGGAAAAAATGGTTGAAAAAAGGCAGCAATCCGCGCTCGCCAAACAGAATTTGACACTTGAAAAAGTTTTTTCAAACCTGAAAAAAATGTCGCAAACGGAAGGAACGGGAAGCCAGGAGCTTAAGAAAAAACTGCTCGCAGAACTGTTCAACTCGTCAAGCCCGAGGGAGGCGAGATACATTGCAAGGATTCCGCTGGGCAGTATAAGACTTGGAGTTGGGGACCCGACAATAATGGATGCGTTTGCAATAATCTTTACGGAAGAAGAATTGAAAAGAAAAAAATTTGTGATGGAAGTGGAAAAAAGGTTGAAAGAAAAAAATCCAGAAAAACGAAAAGAAGAAATCAGACAAAAAGCAAAAGTTTTGTTGCGAGAAAAAATAGAAGCAGCGTATAATGTTTATTCTGATTTGGGCGAGATAGCGGAAATTCTGAAAAAAGAAGGAATTAAAGGAATTGAAAAAGTAAAAATAAGGCCGGGAACGCCGATAAGGCCGACGGCTGCGGAAAGGCTGCCAAGCGCCGAAGAAATAATTAAAAAACTTGGAAAATGCGCCGTAGAAGCCAAATACGATGGATTTCGCCTTCAGATTTCGAAGGACGGAAACGAAGTGAAAATTTTTTCAAGACAGAGCGAGGATATAACAGAAATGTTTCCGGAAATAATTGAAGCCGTGCGAAAGCAGCTGAAACCGAAAAGCTGCTTTGTTGAAGGAGAAGCACTGGCTTTCAACGAAGAAACGCAGGAATATTACCCGTTTCAGGTAACGATTCAAAGAAAAAGAAAATATGAAGTTGAGAAGAAGGCTAAAGAATATCCGCTGAATTTGTTTTTGTTCGATGTGATGTGCGTTAATGAAAAAAATTTCATGAACGAACCGTTTCACAAGAGAAGGGAGGAGCTTGGAAAAATTTTGGGCGAAGGAAACGTGATAAAGCTCAGCGAAATGAAAATAGTCGGCAACGCCAAAGATCTCGAGGATTTCTTCGAAGAAAAAATTTCGCAGGGGCTGGAGGGAATAATCGCAAAGGACCTGAATGCGCCGTACATTGCGGGCGCGAGAAAATTCGCGTGGATAAAATTGAAAAGGTCGTACAAAGGGCTTCTTCAAGACACCGTGGATTTGACCATAATAGGTTACGATGCCGGAAGGGGAAAAAGAACAGAATTCGGTTTGGGTGCCCTGCTTGTTGCAGCGTACAACCGGGAAAAGGATTTATTTGAAAGTGCGGCAAAAATCGGAACAGGGATGAGCGAAGAAATGCTGAAACAGCTTGAAGAAATGCTTTCAAAGATTTCTTCAAAGAAAAAGCCGGCGCGCGTTGTTTCAGAAATCGAACCAGATCACTGGGTCGAGCCGGAATATGTTATCGAAGTAAGGGCGGATGAGATAACAAGGAGCCCGATGCACAGCTGCTGCAAAAAAGGCGGAAAAGGATTTGCGTTAAGATTTCCAAGAATGATTTCGATTAGGCCGGACAAAAAGGCGGAGGATGCGACAACCGACAAAGAAATTGGAAAAATGTTTTCGAACCAAAAAAGGGTCTCGCTTGAAAGCCCCGGCCAAAAATAGGAAGGCGAATTCTGAAAACAAACAAACAATAAAATTTAAGTATTACTTCACTGTTGTTCTGTTATGGGCAAACTGAAATGGGTTTTTCTTATCGCCGGAATACTTTTCGTTTCGTGGGCGATTTTCAACTTCAAACTGTGGGCGGGCGAATTCATGGACTCTTTCTTTTACCAGGATGACTGGATCAGCTATATTGCCGTTTTCGCATTCGTTTTTGCGGTCGCGGGAATATTAAAGTGGGTTCTAAACCAGCAGGTAAAAGCAATTGAACCGGAGAAAAGGTGGCCTAAAAGATGAAACCGTTTGACATAGTTGTTTACGCGATTGCTGCGCTCGCACTGCTGCTGGTCTTCTTCGGAATCTACCGGGTTTATTTTCCGCAACCGAATTTGTCAAAAGAAATAAGCGGGGCACTGGAACTAGCCCAAACGCCGATGTACCTCGGCAAGACGGTGCGCATAGGAAGCAGAACAATAATGAATGAAAACACAATAAGCAAAACCGAATTCGAGCGCGGAAAAATTTCTGTCGCGGTCGAATGCAACTCGCCGGACAAATGCTGTCCGATGAAGGAACGCTGCAACGGAAAAATTTACTGGGATTATGAAAGAATAGAATTTAAAAAAATCCAAAGCATCGAGGCAAATGTGAGGTGCATAATGAACGAAACGCTGCCAGTTTGCAGAATTTATTTTGGGGAACTTCCTGCACAGGCTGAAATAAAAAAGGTTGGGCTGCTGGAAAACAAAAGCGGCAACGTGAAAATAAAGGTGACGGCTTCAAACAGGAGCAACAAGCTTCTCGCGTTCGGAGTCAACAGTTTAAGACTGTATAAGGGAAGCGAGAGTCAGTGGGCTGAACTCGACAGAAATTTTGATTCGCAGGAAGTAAAATTAATTCCGCCTAATAATGACTACAATTTCCAATGGGAAATAAATTTCAAAATGTCAGGCACATACAAGGCGGCTTTCAAGTTTGAGGGGGAAAACGCAGGGTATGACGAAAACTTTTTGATTTTTGATATTGACGCCGGACAAGACTGTAAAACAGATGCGGACAAACCATCACAAACTTTTGCAATGGTCGGAACGGAACCTCAAAAATTTCAGGAAATGCATTACTGCACCGGCTGTTCCCAGGCGTACGAGTGCGCTTCCGCATGGGAAACAGCAATGCAGGGAAAAAATTTTGAGCCCTTCAGCAGCGAACAAACTTACTGCATAAAAGACTCGTATGAAGGCGCCTGCTAAAACGCTGCTTTCAAATGCCGCGCCGTCGGTCGCAAAACTGCGTGCTTTGCAGTCAATATTCTTTTTTTACCGCGACCAGGCAGAAGACCAAAAGTATTAATCCGGCAAGAATCGCAATTTCAACTGCAGAATCCATTATCGGCGCGCCTTTTACAACCAAGGATATGAGAAGATTATTTGCGGCGGTAAGCGGCATTGCGCGGCTCACAAGCTGCATGAAAGGCTTCATGAATTCTATTGGAAGTATTGCCCCGCTAAGGAAAAGCATCGGAACAATAATTAGGAGGGAAGCGAGAATTGCGGTAGACTGGCTTTTTGCAAAAAAAGCAATCAGCATCCCGAAAGAAATGAAGGCGAGAGAAATTAATACGACCGCGGCAAAGAGTTCCGGAAGAGAAACAATTGAGTGCAAGCCGAAACCAAGGAATGAAATCCCGAAAATCGGGAACGGAAGCGGAATTTTTGCAAACGCCACCCCGAAAATTATTCCCGCCTCAATCATCGCAATAATAAGCTGACCGACTATTTTACCGGCGAGCAAATAAGCCTTGCTTGTCGGGCTCAGCCGCATTCTAAGCGAAACGTTTTGGGTCCTTTCAAGAATTATGAGTATTGAAGTGAGAAGCATGCATGTCATTATCAGAACGATTACCAGCACATTGGAAGCAAGAATTCCGAACGGGTCAACGTCATAAACCCTGTTCTCGAAAAAAACCGCGGGCTGCACAAGAGTTGAAGGGTCTATTTTTTTAAAGTCCGAAAGCTTAATTGAAAAAGATGAAAGCAATTGTTCGGATTCGGCAAGCTTTGCGCTTATTTCCGCTTTTGATTTTTTCGCCTCGGTTATCAGATTTTTTACCTCATCAATGGAATCCTTGAAAAGCTGGAGCTTTGCGCTCACGGTCGAAATTGCTGTCGAAGAGGAGGACATCTGCGAATCAAGCCCGCCCATTGTCGCGTCAACTTTCGCAAACAATGCGTCCGCCTTTTTTATTGAATCTTCTATTTTTGCAAAATTCGATTCTACCTGGGAAATTGAGGCGATGGCCTGTGTCAGACTGTTCCTGTAGCTTACAAGCTGCGCCCGATTTTTTTGGAGCTCGGAAATCGCGGCGCCAATAACGACCGGGCTGGACGCCTTAACCGATTCAAGACTTGCAATAATCGAATCAATCGAACTTATGGAAGCGGAAAGCTGGGAAGCCGTTGATTCAATGGAGCTTTTGTATGAAGTAAGTGTGGGTTTCAATGCAAGAATGTCCGATTTCATTGTAATAAAAGACGCCTTAAATTCCGCAAAATCCTTTTTGAACTGGGCGCTGTCGGACTGCATGCCTGAAATTGCGCCCTTTTGCTGGTTGAGGACGCCCTCAATCTCCGTAAAATCTATCGCCGCCAGGTCATCTTCGAGCTTTTGAAGCGCCTCTCCGGACGAATCTAACTTTTTCTGAAATTCCCTGACATTCGCGACTTCCGAATTTATGCTCGCCCCAAGACTTGAAATTGTTTCCCAGATGCTGGACATTTTCTCCTGCGCGGCGCTTACTGTAATATTTCTTATCATCGCCTGCGCTATTTGAAGAAAAAATTGTGATGCCAGAAGATTTGAATTGTCGTAGTAAAGATCAATCCTCATTTTTGAATACGGCGATTCGGAAGAAAGCTTCATCCCGACCATTATTTCTTTCCGCTTCACCGCGGAAACCATCGAATTCACATCGTCGAAATTCAAAATTGAAAGCTCTTTGATCACCCCTATTTTTCCAAGCATATTGGAATCGAAGGAAAGTTCGTTCACTATCCCGACACTTATGTGGTCGGGCGCAGTTATGCCCGCAAATGAAGAGCCGAGCAGGCCAATTGCGATGAACGGATAAATGAAAATCAGCAGAAGCGCAATCTTCTGGCTCTTTATCAGGGAAATTTCCTTCCAAATAATATCTATCAGTCTCATTTTTCATCACACAGCTTAAAATCGGCTTCAGATTTTATACAACCATTTTCTCCCCGGTAATATTTAGGAAAACATCCTCCAAATCGGGCTCTTTTGTCATGGCTGAAAGGATATTGTAACCTTTGTCAATGAGCCACTGGGTTATGGCGGCAATTTTTTCAACGCTGTGCGCCTGCTGCAGCGGAATTATCAAAAGATTGCCGCGCTCAATAACGCTTTCCTGTTTCAACGCTTTCTTTATGCTCTCAATGTCCGCCTGCGAAACATTTTTTTCCATCTTAAAAATCACAACTTTTATTCCGCCGTATTGCCTTATCAGTTCTTCCGGCGTACCGATACTCAACAGGGCGCCCTTTTTCAGAAGTGCAATACGCGTACAAAGAGCCTCTGCCTCATCCATGTAATGAGTCGTTATGATTACTGTTTTGCCGCTTTTTTTCAGCTCCCTTATTTTACTCCAGAACATCTGCCTCATTTTCGGGTCGAGACCGGCGGTAGGCTCGTCCATAAAAATAAGCAAAGGGTCGTGAATGAGAGAAAGGGCAATATTTAGCAGGCGCTGATAGCCTCCGCTCAAAAAATCCGCCGTTGTTTCCCTGAATTCTTCCAGCTCCAACCACTTCAACAAAAAATTTATTCTGTCTTCGAGAACTGCGCCGCCGAGGCCGTTTATACTGCCGAAAAAATGCATATTTTTTTCAACCGAAAAATCCGCATAAAAAGCCGGGTCCTGCGGCACCAAAGAAATTTTTTTTATTGAATCATGGATTTTGGCGCTGCCGAAAACAGAAATCTCGCCGCTGTCAGGCTCATTCAACCCGAGTATTATGCTCATCAGCGTGCTCTTTCCGGCGCCGTTGCTTCCGAGCAAGCCGAAAATTTCGCCCTCCAAAATATCAAAAGAAATATTGTCAAGCACTTTCTTTTGGCCGTAAATTTTCGAGACATTTTTTATTGAAAGCAGCACCATGGTAACAAAAAAGCAAAACTAGTATTTAAACCTGCCCGACGTGGAGTTGCGCGCCATTTTCTACGAATTGCTATAAAAACATTGCTCATCCAATAATATTGTCCATGAAACCGAAAGGCCCCAAAAATAAAAACCTGAAAAATGACAAGAAAGAAGGCTCGCTTGTAAGGTTTAATTTTGAGGGAAAAATTGTGGAAGGAACGGTAATTCCTTCGCGGAGCAAGGAACTGATGATAAAGATGGCCTCCGGTTACAACGCCGGCTTCGACCCTTCAAAAATAAAGAGCCTTGAAAAGCTGGGCGAGAGCAAAAGCGTTGGAAAGCCGAAAACAGTCAGTGTTCCAAAAAAGGAGGGGCTGTCGCGCATCTCAATCCTCCACACCGGAGGAACGATCGCCTCGCGCGTAAATTATGCGACGGGCGGAGTATATGCCTCTTTCAATGTCGAAGATTTGGTGACGATGTTTCCGGAATTGTTTGACATTGCAAACATCGAATCGGTTTTTGTCAGCAACATGATGTCGGAGGACATGACAATTAAAGATTACCAAAAAATCGCAAAAGCTGTCGAAGGAGAAATAAAAAAAGGAGCCAGAGGAATTATTATTGGTCACGGAACAGACACGCTTGGGTATAGCGCGGCGGCACTTGCTTTCATGCTTGAAAATTGCCCGGTTCCGGTTTTGATTGTGGGCGCGCAAAGGAGCAGCGACAGGGGAAGCAGCGACGCGGGAATGAACCTGATTTGCGCGGCGGCATTTATTGCGAAAAGCGATTTCAAAGGAGTCGCAGTGTGCATGCACAATTCCACAAGCGACAACGACTGCGCAATTTTACCCGCGGCAAAAACGAGGAAGATGCACACATCGCGCAGGGACGCTTTCAAAGCGATAAACGACACGCCGATTGCGCTTGTGAATTACCGGACAAAAGAAATAAAGTGGCTGAAAGACAAAAAGAGTTATGTAACACAAAAAGAAAAATTTTTGTTGAAAGATAAGTTCGAGGAAAAAGTGGGAATAGTGAAAATGTACCCCGGAATATCAAAAAAAATAATTGAATTTTACATGAAGGAAAAATATAGGGGGCTCATACTTGAGGGCACCGGATTGGGCCACACGCCAATCGGAAAGAATGATGAATTTGTAAAAGAAATTGCAAAGCTGGTTGAATCAGGGTGTGTTGTGGGGATGACCTCGCAATGCATAAACGGAAGGGTGCACCCAAGCGTTTACACAAACCTGAGAAAGGTGGCTTCTACAGGGGTAATTTACTGCGAAGATATGCTGCCGGAAACGGCTTTCATAAAGCTTTCATGGCTCTTGGGAAATTACGGCAAAAAAGAAGTGGAGCAAAAGCTAAACATTAATTTGAGGGGCGAAATAACCGATTTCAGCCGGACAGACACCTACAAACCGGAAATGTAGAAAAACAAGCTAAAAAATAGCAAAATAAGCGATTTTAATAGGGAAGAAGAGGATTAGTTAACTTTTTACGGTTAACAAAAGGTTTATATATTTGTGGTGCAGGTAATATGTTATGAGTAATACGAAGCGTGTGGGTTATTCAGTAATTCTTATGCTTGTACTGATGGTTAGCGGAGCGTTTGCTTATTCAGGATTTAGCGGCTACAATCAGTACTATTACACTAACAATTACAAACCGAGTGTCTATTATTCGACCCCTGCCCAAGCTTACACATACAACCACTACTACCCTTATTACGGGGTTTACGGCTACAACTATTACTACCCTGCGACTACCTACTACACGCCGTCTTATTATAACAGCTATTATTCCTACCCGTCTTACTCAAATTACAGCACAATATCGTTTTACAACGACGGCTACGGCTTCTCATACACGCGCGGGTCGGCATGCGGCTACTACGGGTATTACTGCTAATAATTTGCCGCCAAATATTTACTAACTTTTTAAAATCAGAGAGCGCTAATCCAACAGCGGTTGGGCGAGGTCTTCTATCCTAATTACAACAGCTTCTTCCCTCACAACATCAAGCTTGTTGCACAGGGAAACCGCTTTCATCATTTGCTCTTCAAAAGCTTCATGGGTGAGAAGAACAATCGGAACAACTTCCCTATTCACCTCCTTTTGGGAAAAAGCCGCAATAGAAATTGCGGCATCACCAAGAATCTTCGTTATCATAGCCAGCACGCCCGGTTTGTCAACAACACCAAATCTGACAAAATAACGCGACCTCATCTGCGACAGCGGCTTCATTTTCGCCTTCTCAAAATTCCTTTGCGTTATCCTTCCTCGCGAACCCATCTCGACAATATCGGTGACAACAACAGTCGCGGTCGGAAGCCGGCCGGCGCCCTTGCCCGAAAGAAAAATCTGGCCGGCGTTCTTGCCGACCAAAAGAACCGCATTATCCTCGTTGCCCACATCCGCAAGGATGTGACTGATTGGAATCATTGCAGGGTGAACCCTCAGGTCGATAAGGCCGCCCTCCCTTTTTGCTACCGCCAAAAGCTTGATGGCATAGCCGAGTTCCCTCGCATATTCTATATCTTTTTTTGTTATGTCTGTTATTCCGCGAGTGAGGGGCTCGCCCTCAATCCTTGCATCGAAAGCAAGCGACGCCAGAATGGAAATCTTTTGCGCGGCATCTTTCCCCTCAACGTCAAAAGAAGGGTCCGCCTCCGCGAAACCAAATTCCTGCGCCCCCTTCAACGCTTCCCTGTAATCCATCCCTTCGCCCATTTTGGTAAGAATATAATTTGTCGTGCCGTTAAGGATTCCGTAAATTGCCCGGATGCTGTCGGAAGAATAGCTCTCTTCAATAGTTTTTATTACCGGAATGCACCCGCCGACAGCCGCCTCAAACAAAACATTGACATTGTTTTTCTGCGCCCTCTCAAAAATCTCGTAGCCGAATTTTGCGAGCACCGCCTTGTTCGCCGTAACAATGTGCTTCTTTGCCGCAATCGCTTCCAGAATAATGGTGCGCGCGGGCTCGTAGCCGCCAATCAGCTCAACAACAACATCCACTTCCTTATTCGCAATAACCTTTTTGTAATCGGCTGTAAAAATTTTTTTGTCGATTCCAGGCAGCTTTATTTTTTCCGCGGACCTATCGCAAACTGCCCTGAGAACTATGCGAACGCCCGTGCGTTTCTCAATCAAGCCGGCGTTTTTTGAAATTATTTCCGCAACGCCGGAACCGATTGTTCCAAAGCCAATCAATCCGACTCCAACTTCCACAACCATGAAAGGACTTTCCCTGGAAAGGAATAAATAACCCGCCAGTGCGGGCGCCACTGCACTTATTTTAATTCCTTTCTGCCCTAATTTCTTAATGCAAACCGATTGCCAAAAACTCGGCTTCAAATGCGGCTTGGAAGTGCATCAACAGCTCGACACCGGAAAGCTTTTCATCAGGAACAAAAGCGTTCTGAGCGACGAATTGAACTTTACCGTTGAGAGAAAGCTGAGGCCGGTTGCCTCAGAATTGGGGGAATTCGACCGCGCGGCCATCGATGCGTTCAGGCGCGGGGAGACCTTCCACTATTCCGGAAATACCGAAAACATTTCACTGATTGAAATCGATGAGGAGCCGCCGCAGCCCCTCAATAAAACGGCCTTGGAAACGGCGCTTGAGATTGCGCTGCTGTGCGAAAGCAGCCCAGTGAGCAAAGCAATCGTGATGAGAAAAACGGTTATTGACGGGAGCAACACTTCCGCTTTTCAAAGGACGATGCTGGTTTCGCTCGGCGGCTCGCTTGAAGTGAACGGGAAAAAAATAGGTGTCGAACAGATTGTGCTGGAAGAGGACGCCGCACGGCCCATAAAAAAAGAGCACGGCATGGTGCACTATAATCTCGACAGACTCGGGATACCGCTGGTTGAATTTACCACTGCGCCGGACATAAAAAGCCCGGAGGAAACGGCCGAGGTTGCGGGAAAAATCGGGGAAATAATGAGGCTTACGGGAAGGACGAAAAGGGGAAAAGGCACTATAAGGCAGGATGTAAATATTTCCATCGCCAATGGGGCGAGATGCGAAATAAAAGGGTGCCAGGAACTGGAACTGCTCGGAACGGTTGTTGAAAAGGAAGTGGAAAGGCAGCTGGACCTGCTCGAATTAAAGAAAAAACTCTGCCAAAGCTTTGCATCACAAAAAACAAAACAACCGGATACGCAAAACATCTTCGGCGCGCCGAAAGAAATTTCCGATGCATTCGCAAACACCGAGGCCAAATTCGTGAGGGGAAAAAAATGGTTTGGAATGAGGCTAAAAGAAATGAAGGGAATTTTGGGGACAAAAGTCGGCGCGAAAAGGTTTGGAACGGAGCTCAGCAACTGTGCAAAAGCGGCTGGAGTTTCCGGGCTGCTGCACAGGGATGAATTGCCCGCATACGGAATCTCGGAAAGCGAAGTCGAAACAGTGCTCAACGAACTCGAATGCAACAAAAATGACTCATTCATAATAATAGCCGCGGAAAAAGAAAAAGCGGAAAGGGCATTCGAAGAAATCAAAAAAAGAATTCTTATAGCGTTCGAGAGGGTGCCGGAAGAAACCCGCGGAGCGCTTGAAGACGGCTCATCCGAATACCAAAGGCCGCTTGCAGGAGAAGCGAGAATGTACCCTGAAACGGATTTGCACGAAGAGGAAATTTCCGAAAAGTTGCTGAAGGAAATCAGAAAAAAGCTGCCGAAAAGCGCGGAGCAGAGGAAAAAACATTACATTAAATCGGGTTTAAGCGAACAGCTTGCCGAAAAGATGAAGCTGAGCAACTATGCACGGTTCTTTGAAGAGGCGGTTGAAAGCGGCGCGAATCCGAAAACAAGCGCGGCGCTCCTGCTTGAACTTCTTGTTGAACTGAAAAGAGAGGGGATTAACACTGACGAAATAAATTTGAAAGAAATAAAAGAACTCCTTGTTGCGGAGGCGAAAGAAAAAATAGGAAAGAGCCATTTGAGGCAGGCAATAATTGAGCTAAGCAGGGGAAAAAGCGCGCAGGAAATAATTTCGGGCCAGAAAAAAATTGATGAAAAGGAAATCGGGGCAAAAATAAGGGAAGTTGTTGAAAAAAACGCGGCGCTTGTGAAAGCGAGAGGCATGGATGCGATAAAACCATTAATGGGGGATTTGATGAAAGACCCCGCACTGCGGGGAACGGACGGAAAAATGCTCAGCGAACTGTTAAAAAAAGAAATAGGGGGAAACCGGCAATGAAAAGAAGCCTAAACCTGCCCGGAAAGAAGCCCAAACCAATACCCCCAGAATTGGAAAAACGCCGGGCCGCTACGGGTGCCCCGGCAGCATACCTCCGCAGAGTCCACCAGACAAAATTCATCCAGCAGAAAAAAGTCGCAATGCTTGTTGAAAGGGCGAAAAAAGGCGACAAAAACGCTATGCAGGAGATATGCAATTCCCACCTGCGCTTAGTGGTTTCAATTGCAAGCCGATTTGAACAGACACACGCGACAAAAAATTTGGACCTCCCTTATCTTACTTCAATCGGTGAGGGTGCACTAAAACTTGCGGTAAAAAAGTTTGATCCGGCGAAAGCAAAAAAGACCGGGGCGAAATTCTCAACCTATGCGGCTAAAACAATTGAAAGGCAAATACTGCGAGAATATCAGAACAAAGAAAAAACAATACGAATCCCTGTATGCATGCAAAATCTGCAAAATAAAATAAAAAGGACAGAAAATGCTTTAATTGCACTTGGAAAAAATCCGACTGTGGAGGAAATCGCAAAATCTGCCGGTTTGAACATTAAACAGGTCAAAAGAGGACTCGAATCAAAAATTTCAATTGTTTCAATTGACGCTCCCCTGAAAGGGTATGACACATTGGCGTTTGGAGACACGCTCGCCGATAGAAAAAATTTGCGTAAAGAACTGGAAAGAAGGGATTTAATAAGCGAAGTTCTCAAGGGACTTAAAAAACTGAATATAAAAGATCGCGACAAAGAAATCTGGATTGCAAAAAAGGGCTTCAACGGAAATCCGTCCACAGTAACCGAAATCGCGAAAAGATACGGCATTACCCGCCAAAAAGCAGCCACTATAGACAAGGCCGTTAACAAAAAAATGCAACGCGTTCTAAAAAGATTATGATTTGTGCCAAAGACCTCACAAATCAAAAAAACTACGCAAATTTACCTTTGAAAAACTATTTCAAACCATTTTCATCGCGCCTTTTTTCGCGCGGCGCAAACACTTTTTGTGCCAATAATTTCCGGCCCACTTCTTGTCGCTCGGACCCTTTCCGCATAAAGCGCATGGCTCGGAATACTTTCCCTGCGGCACAGAAGCCTCGTTTTTTTCTTCAGAAATATTTTCTTTGATTTCCTCTTTTTTCCCAAACATGTCAAAACTCATCAAATCACCTGCAAAAAATCAGGCTCCTTCCAGCCCGAGTATCTTTATGGTCTCTCTAAGGGTTTCCTTCTTGTCCTTGTGAGTAAGCGCCTGCACCGCTTTCTTGGGAAAGAACCATTTGAAGGAATCGTGCTCTATTTCCAATTCGCCGTTCTCAAGTGCCTGATGCCGGAAGGAAACTTTTGAATTGCTTGAAACGCGGACCAAATAATTGGTAATGATTGAATCCGCTCTTCTGCTGCTGTCAAAAAAACTGAATTCATTCACCTTTGAAATTATTTCAAACTTTTTCAGCCCCGTTTCCTCAAACAACTCCCTTCCGATTGCACCCTCGCAAGTTTCATCCCCGTTTAAACCGCCCTTCGGGTACTCCCACCCCCTCCAGTTCAAAACACGGTGAAGGAGAAGAAATTTCTCCCCGTCGAAAACGATTATGCCGACAAGCCGCCTTTTTTCCATAATTACAAAATAAAACAGCTTCAATAATAATAAAAAAGCAAGCGTAGGAAGCTATTGCATGGAAAAAGTTTACCTCAAAAAAATTGATTCCTATTCAAAGACAAGTGAAATCAGCGCAGCGGCGGCGGAACTGCTTGAAAAAGTTGAAGAGGAAAGCGGAATAAAATTCAGGGGCAAGGTTCCAATAAAAGTACATTTCGGGGAGGAGGGAAACATAACTTTCATTGGCGCGGAAAATTTTGGAGGAATTGCGGAGCATCTTAAAAAAAGCGGGGCAAGACCTTTTTTCACAGACACAAACGTTTTGTACAAAAGCGAAAGGACAACGGAAGAAAGCCACATTGCCCTCGCAAAAAAACACGGATTCGGCTACCTGCCGATAAAGATTGCCGACGGAAAAATGGGCGAAGCGTTTGAAGAAGTTGAAATAAACAAAAATCATTTCAAGAAATGCAAAATCGGAAAAGTTATTGCTGACACGAAACAAATGGTCGTGCTTGCGCACTTCAAAGGACATATGGAAACCGGCTTCGGCGGCGCGCTAAAACAGCTCGGGATGGGCTGCGCGGCAAGGACAGGAAAGCTTGAAATGCACGCAAACTCCAAGCCGACCCTCAACCCATTAAAATGCAAAAAATGCAAAACCTGCACCAAAAGCTGCCCGACAGACGCAATCATAATCGGGTTGGTCCCAAGAATCGACTACAAAAAATGCACCGGCTGTGCCGCTTGCATCGCGGTCTGTCCGAACAGGGCAATGGGGGTAAATTGGCTTTCCATAACGCCAAGCAAATTCATGGAAAAAATGGCGGAATATGCCTACGCCGCCCAAAGGGGAAAGGAAGCGGCATACATTAATTTTATCTTCAACGTAACGGACAACTGTGACTGCATAAAGCACAAAATGAAGCCCGTTTATTCAGATTTGGGCGTGCTCGCCTCAAAGGACCCGGTTGCATTGGACGGGGCGTGCCTAGACCTCCTGGCCAAAAAAGAAGGCAGAAAGTTTTTGTTTGGCGGGCACATATTTGATTACGCGGAAAAAATCGGCCTCGGAAAGAAAGAATACGAAATTATTGAAATATGACTCGTGGAGGAAAAAAATGATTTATGAAAAAGAGCCGGAAAACTTCAAATCGAAAGTTGAAATCGTGAGCTGCATAATTGAAGCAGAAAATGAATTTTTGATGCTGCAGAGGCAAATCCACAAGCCGGAAGGCGGGAAGTGGGGGCTTCCCGCGGGAAAAATCGATGCGGGCGAGAAAAAAGAGGAAGCAATCCTGAGGGAAGTTTTCGAGGAAACCGGAATTGAACTTGAACAGGAAAAAGTTTCCTATTTCAAAAAAATATTTGTGAGGTATCCGACGCATGACTTCATATACCATATGTTCAATGCAAAACTTCCAAAAAAGCCTGAAATAAAAATCAGAAACGAGGAACACCTGGGCTTCAAATGGGTTACGCCAAAAGAATCGTTGGAACTTGAAACGGTGCTGGATTTCAAGCCGTGCATAAAGCTTTTTTTCAGAATGTGAAACCCAAGTGGATTTTGATGATAACTGCTGACGAAGTAAAAAAAGAACTGCAAAAGCTTTCAAATGCCAAGCAGGCAAAAATCCTTCAACGTTTTTTCAAAACGGGAAAGGGGGAATACGGCGAAGGGGGCATTTTCCTCGGAATAAAGGTTCCGAGGCAGAGGGAAGTTGCAAAAAAGTTTCCCAATCTGAGGCTGAAAGAAATACACAAATTGTTGGACAGCGGCGTCCATGAACACAGAATGGTTGGGTTATTCATCCTGGTTGGAAATTATGAAAAGGCGAAAAAAGAAGCCGATGAATTTGGAAAAAAGAAAATTTTTGATTTTTATTTAAAACACACGAAAAAAATAAATAACTGGGATTTGGTGGACTTGTCGGCGCCGAACATCCCTGGCAATTATTTGCTGGGCAAGGACAGAAAAATTCTTTACAAACTCGCAAAATCAAAAAATTTGTGGGAAAGAAGAATCGCGATCCTTGCCACATATACATTCATAAGAAACAACGAATTCTCGGATGCGCTGAAAATTTCGGAAATCCTCCTGAAGGACAAACACGACCTTATTCACAAAGCGGCCGGATGGATGCTAAGGGAAGTCGGGAAAAGGGATTTGGCGGCGGAGGAAAAATTCCTTAAAAAGTATTACAAAAAAATGCCGCGGACAATGCTCAGGTATGCGATTGAGAAGTTTCCCGATGGCAAAAGAGAGTTTTATCTCGGCTGATGAAATCTAAGCAATAAAATAGAATGCAACAATTAAAATGAAATAAACCGAGAGCAGCTGAACTCCTTCGAGCCAGTTGCATTTTCCGTCAGCTGAGAGATAATTCACAATCATGACGGCAAATATCACCCCTATTATCTCAAAAACAGGAAACACAAGCGAAAACCCGAAGTTAAAAAGCTGGCTTATGACAACAAGTAGCGGAACAACAATAAGCGCGATTTGTATTGCGCTGCTCAGCCCGATTTCAAGCGCAATATCAAGCTTGTCGCGCATCGCAAAATGAATTGCATTAACCTTTTCGGCAATATTTGTAATAATTGCAATAACAACAACACCTACAAATGTCTGGGTCAGCCCTATTGTGGAGGAAACCTGCTGGAATTCGGTGACAAGAAATTCAGAATCAATTGAAACAAGAACTACCGCGGCAAGCAAAATCAAAACAGCTTTTTGAATGCTCATGCTCGGCGCCTCCCGCGCAGATTTTATTTCATCGCTGGAATCGAACAAATGCTTGTGGGTGAAAAACGCAAACACAAGCCCGGCAACATAGGTAATGGCAAGAACAAGAGCAACGGCATTGCTAACCATTTGCACTTGGGCCGAAGAACTCCCCAAACCTGTTGCAATTGAATATGCGGTCGGAATAGTGAGGCCTGCAACCGCAATTATCAGCATTGTCGAGGAAATTCCGATTGAAGTCTTATTGAATTTTTGCTCCTTGTAACGGAGCCCGCCGAAAAGGACACTCAAACCTATAAGCAGCAAAATGTTTCCGATTATGCTTCCGACAATCGATGCCTGCACAAGCCCTGTGAGCCCGACCCTTAAAGCAAGAATTGCAATTATAAGTTCAATCATGTTTCCAAAGGTCGCGTTTGCAAGCCCGCCGACCATCGGATTGGTCTGCAAAACAATCTGATTTGTTGCGTAACCTATCACTCTTGCAAGCGCGATTATTGCAAGGATTGATGTTATAAAAGTCAGCATTGAATCTGTTGTGAAAAAACCGAAGTAGTAACTGATGGGTATGAAAACCAAGAACCACACAAAAATTTTCTCGATTTTCCGCATCATTTTTCCACAACCTTTCTAAAAAAATTTACTGCTTTTCAAGACGCTTTTTTGGAAGCCTTGAAATTGCGAGGATTGAGAGAGCCGCCAAAATTGTCACAATAAATGCAATCAAAAGCTCGTAATACCACGCGCCCCCGATGGGGATGAGCGTCTTTATGGTATCCATTATGGCGGTTTGCCAAAAAAGCGCGGCAACAACACCCAACGCAGTGGTAAGCAAAGTTATCAATCTGTTTTCAAATTCAGCCTCAAACTCCTCTCTTATCTTTCTCGCCATCTCAAACCGCTCCTTCACCTTCGCCAGCTTCTGCTCGGCCGCTTTCCTGCGAACGATTTCTCTCTCAATATCCAAAGTCATTCAAAACACCTCTTTAAAAATACCCAATTAGCCCCTCCCAGATTTGAACTGGGGTCTCAGGCTTCAAAGGCCTGCATCCTTGGCCACTAGACGAAGGGGCTGAAAGTCTAAATAATTGTAGCTGGATAATTTAAAAAAACTGTTATCCTCTATTTTCTACGTTTTGACGCAGTCAAAGCATTCGACGTAAATAAAAATGATAGTTTTGGGAGGGTAGCTCAGTGGTGGAGCACACGACTGATAATCGTGCGGTCGGGAGTTCGACTCTCCCCCTTCCCATCAGCCTTTTTACGAAAAAGGCTGGCGAAAAAAACAATTGAGCCTTTTTACGAAAAAGGCCGTGGCAAAACAAAAGTTTTGTCACGCTTCGCAAAAGCACGGGCTTTTGCTTAGTGGCGAAAAAACACCTGGCGAAAAAAATTTGTAAAAGTGAAAATTATGAAAAAACCAAATCCAAGAAAAGCATTGTTCAAAAAGTCAAAAGAGATAGGCCACGGCGCAATAAAGGGGTACAACTTCGACAAAAAATTTAATGCAAAAAAATTCTTTGAGGCGTACAAAGACACCGGCTTCCAGGCAACCAATATAGGGAAAGCGATTGGGCTCATCAAAAAAATGCGGGAAGAAAGGGCTGAAATCTTTTTCGGCTTTACATCAAACGTAATAAGCTGCGGATTGAGAGAAACTGTAACCTATTTAGCGAGGAACAAACTTGTCCATTTTTTGGTCACGACCACGGGCGGAATTGAAGAAGACATAATGAAAACCCATGCGCCCTTTTTGCACGGAAACTTCGAAGCCGACGGAAAATTTTTGAGACAAAAAGGTGTCAACAGGACGGGAAATATTTTTGTTCCTAACGAACGGTACATTTGGTTCGAAAAATTCACCAGACCCGTAATTGAAAGGCTTTACCGGGAGCAAAAGAAAACCGGCGAAATCGCAGACAGCGTGGAATTCATAAGGGAGCTTGGGAAAGAAATTGAGGGAAAGAGAAATTACAGGGAATCATATGTCTACTGGGCGTACAAAAACAATATCCCGCTGCTTTGCGTTCCGCTTGCCGACGGCGCGATAGGGGACCACATCTACCTGTTCAAGAAGGAACACCCAGATTTCAAAATTGATTTGACGAAAGAAGTCGAAATTATTTATGACAGGGCTTTCGAGGTGAAAAAGAGCGGGGCAATAATAATCGGCGGCTCCGTGCCGAAACACCACATAATGAATGCATTCCTTCTAAAGGAAGGGGTAGATTACACTGTCTACATCAACACCGGCTATGAGGGGGAAGGGAGCAACGCGGGCGCGAACCCAGAAGAGGCAAAGAGCTGGGGAAAGGCGGCTCCCACTGAGAATTCGGTCAAAGTCTGGGGCGAAGCAAGCATAATATTTCCCATATTAGTCGCAGCCGCATTTAAGCTCTCGAAATAATTTAAATATTTTGCATCGCATGAATTGCCAAGAAAACAGCAAATAAACAAGGTGATTTTATGGGCGCGGGAAAAACAGTGCTGAAAATTTTAAAAATAATTTTCCTTTTGGTGCTGATGCTTGTCTTTGTGGCGGGATTCCAGATTTTTGTTTTCGGGCTGAGCGCGAGAATTGTGCTTCTTGATCCTAACACATACTTAAACGCGCTTGAAAAAAACCACGTCTACGAAAGCATGCCTGCGATAATAACCTCTTTATATCCTATGCAGGGACAGAGCGGCGCTGGAGAAATCCCTTTTGACATTGGAGGCGCGTTAGGGGAAGTTTTGACCCCTGAACTTTTAAAGGAACAAATTAAACAGGTTGTAGGAAACGCATTCAGTTACATAAACGGGCAAACCAACGAATTAAATCTTAAAATTTCGCTCGGAAAGGACTTTGGAAAAAACCTAATAAAAAAACTCATCGAAAAATCGGTAAAGGACCTGCCGCCGTGCGACATGAACAATATTGGAGGGGTTCTCGAAGAGGGGACGCCGACATGCATTCCGCCGGGAATGACCGCCTCACAAATTTCGGATATGCTGTTATCACAGCAGGGTGTAATGGGTTCAATTCCTTCGGAAATAGATTTGGACCAGACAATGGGCGGCGGAGCAAAAACCGCATTGAATAGCGTAAGAGAAACGGTTCAACTTGCATCAATAATAGTAATGATAATTGGAATAATTCTCTTAACAATACTCGGGATTGTTGCGTTAATTACCAAAGTAATCTGCAAATCGACAAAAGCCATGGTGAAATGGATCGGAGCTTACTTCGCGCTTGCCGGATTAATCGGGTTGCTGCTCGGCATTGGATTAGGAATTGCCTTGAATAGCATTATACTCGGAGGTCTCAACGCGCCTGGCGAAATCGGCGCGGTAATGAGCGGAGTCGCAACTGAAATAATCGGCTCAGTTATGGGAAACGCAATGATTTTGTCCGCGGTTTCGCTCATTCTCGGAGCAATACTATTAATCTTAGGAATATTCAAAATAAAGGACAATGCCGGAAGCCCCGCTGTTGGGCAGGCAGATAAAAAGACTGAAGAAAAAAAGCAAGCGAGCTAAAAATTAAGGCAATACTTCTTGTAAGCCGCGGGACTGTTTTCCAATTTTGAAGTTTCTTCATGCGAAAGGTTCTCCAAATACTCCTGGATGAGGCGCATCGAATTTCCGTGAGCGCTGATGGCGACATTGCACTTATTTTCACGCATGAATTTCACCAAATCATTCATGAAAGGAAAAACCCTTTTGCCGACCTGAAAAAAATTTTCTCCGCCTGGTATGGCCGTGTGATATCCGCGATGAACCTCTTCGTAGTAACGCGGAAAAATCTGCTTGAAAATAATTTTGCTGTGCCCAGTAAAAATCCCGTAATTCCTTTCACGAATCCTATGATCGATTATGACTTTTGCCTTCTGATGGTATTCCAAAACAGCCGCGAGGGTCTGCATGCCCCTTACCTGATCAGAACAAAAACCGCAATCTATTTTTTCATCCTTTAACTTTTTTCCAAGCGCCTTCGCCTGCGCTATTCCGGTTTCATTAAGCGGCGCGTTAATCCAACCGCAAAAAATCTTATCCTTGTTGAAAG
The DNA here is from genome assembly GCA_026397015.1 of Candidatus Iainarchaeum sp. GTDB lineage: Archaea > Iainarchaeota > Iainarchaeia > Iainarchaeales > JAAZKV01 > JAPLVR01. The sequence continues at coordinate 18,816 of JAPLVR010000002.1, read as the reverse complement.
AAGTTTCGCCGTGCCTGAAAACAATAAGGGTCAGCTTCATGACAGGATAAGGCAGAAACTTGATTTAAAATCTTCGCATCGCAGCAAAAACTAAAACAGCGACAGCCAAAGCAAGTAAACAACCGCGTTTGCTTATGGGGGATTCCCCCAGAAGGCAATCAAAAATATCGGCAGCAAAATATTTCAATCATTGGTTTGACCGTTTCATCGCCTTCGCAATTTCCCTTCCGAATTCAGCGCTGAATGAGGGGCCGGAAGCGGTAATTATTTTTCCATCAATTTCGACGCCCGCACCTGTATAATTCGCACCTTTTGAAATTAATGCGCCCTGTTCGGATGGAAAAACGGTCGCATTTTTTCCTTTCAAAATTCCTGCATTCGCAAGAACAACTGGCGCGATACAGATGGCTGCCGCAATTTTTCCAGCTTCAAAAAATCTTTTTGCGGCCTGATGGGCTTCCTTATCATCGTAATATTGCAAAGCACCCACGCCGCCTATGAAAACAAGCGCATCAAAATCCAAACCAATTTCTTTAACTGAAATTTCGGAATTTAGAGTTGCGCCGAGCATCCCCCTGTGGGAGCCTTTTTCCTTTGAAGCAATCACGCATTTTATTCCCGCGCCTTCAAGCGCTTCTTTTGTTTCAAACAATTCTTCGTCGCGGAATTTTTGCTGGGAAATCACAAGCACGGCTTTCATCCAAATTGCCACCCTAAAAATAAAATAATTAAAAAATAAAATAATTATCTGACCAGCTCTTCTTCCCACAGGTCGGCAAAACTGTCAACCATCTCGTCAAGAAAGCTCTTTCTATAGGTCAACAAAATTTGGAGAATTGCGTCCTTGTCAGCCAAAAAAAAATAAGTTTTTTTCCCGTAATTTTTTTGCAGCACAACCTGCGAGTGCAAAAGCTTTTGAAGATGAAAGCTTGTAGTGGAAACGCTGAGCTGAACCTCTTTTGCGATTTGAGGAAGAGCCGCGCGCCTCCTTTTCATCAAAAACAAAACAATCCTTCTGACAGAAGCCTGCCGCAGGAGGTTCATCAAAACTGTATTAACTTCCCCGCCACGCAGCGAATAAAACCTAGAAAATTTCCCCTCTTTTTCCTCCCTGATAATATGCTTCTTTTTAAGGCAATCGATGTGGTACTGCAAAGCGCCCGTGGCTATCCCCGCTCTTCTTTGGAGCTCCCTGAAATGCAAGCCCGGGTTTTTCGCTATGGTCGAATAAATTTTATCCCTCGAACTCAGAGCAATCGCTTCTTCGAGATTGTCTATCGGTTCACGCATTTTTTCACCGCCACAACCCGCCAAACAAAATAGCGGGCATCAGCACATTACTTCCTTCTGAATAGCGCCACAAAGAGCGTTGCAAGGATTGCGAGATCAAAAATGTTCTGCACTGGCGGACCCATAAAGTATCCGGGAGAAGCAACCAGGTCAACGACATTTGCGAGCAGCTTAACAGAAAACAGCCCGAAAGCCAGGCAAACCAGTTTGAGTTTTTCAGTCCTGTTTTTCCTGTACGCCATTACCGCTACGGCAAACAGCACAAGCGAAATCAAAAGAACAAGCAACCCTATCGGAAGCCTTAATGACTGCGCCGCATCAATTCCCGGTTTCAAAAGGTCCCACGGCTCTGCAAAAACGCCGTTCAAAAGCGCAAGCATCGAAACCAAAAACACCAACTTTCTCAAAAAAACCACCTTTCCTTTTTGCAAATAAAAACAATTTCAGAATGAAACCAATGATAGATAGTATTAGGCAAAACAAATAAAAAGAAAGGCATTATAAGAGGTGAAGCAAATGCCTTTCAAAAATCATTCTGAAGTAACTGCTGTTCCTGCTTTATAAAGGACTTATGGTACAACAGGAAAATAGTACACTATTAGGATTGTAACAAATTCGGATGAAAGGCGGGAAAAAATTATTCTTATTCAAGCTTTCTGAAAAGCACTTCTGCCTTTTTAACCTTTGTTCCGGCTTTCAGCTTATTAAAACTGCAATCGGCCAAGAGGCCTAATTTTAATCCCAGCTGGGAGGAAATTTTTTCGGATGTTTCGGGAATAAAAGGCTGCAAAAGAATTGATGCCATGCGCAGGCTGTCTGCAAGCGAATAAAGCACTTCGTCCCTTTCTTTTCCATCAAGTTTCCACGGTTCCTTTTCATTTGTAAACTGGTTACACGCGTGAACGAATGAAAATATTTTTCCAAGCGCATGATGGAGTTCAAGGTTTTCCATGTGCTTTTTAATTCCGTCAATATCAAGCTTCTTCCGCAATTCAATATTCGTTTTTGCATTCGGAACCTCGCCAGCATTGTACTTTTCAATCATCGTTACAGTTCTATTCAACAGGTTTCCAAGACCGTTTGCCAATTCATTGTTCAACCTGATTCTCATTGAGTCCTCACTGAAATTTCCGTCCTGCCCGAAAGGAATTTCGCGGAGCAGGAAATATCTGAGCGCGTCGGCGGGGTATTTTTCTGAAAGTGCCACAGGATCGATAACTGTTCCGCCGCTCTTGCTCATCTTTTCCCCGCTTTCAGTATTTATGAAACCGTGGACAAAAACGGTTTTCGGAATTTCAATTTCCGCAGCCATCAAAATGGAATACCAAATCGCGGTGTGATGCCACAAAATGTCCTTTCCAATCAAATGAATGTTTGCGGGCCAGAATTTTTCGAAATCCTTCCCGGGATAACCCACGCCCGAAATGTAATTGAGCAAAGCATCCATCCAGACATATTGAGTATGATTTGCATTCATCGGAACAGGAATCCCCCACGGAACATTCGCCCTACTTACACTCAAATCATTGAGCCCTTCTTTCACCCTGTTAATTATTTCCTTTCTCTTTCCCTCCGGCAAAACAATTTTTTCATTTTTTTCAAGCGCATCAAGGACTCTTTTTGAATAATTGCTCATTTTAAAAAAATAACTCTCTTCGCTCACCCACTTCGCCTTTTTTCCGTGCGTCGGGCAATTTCCGTCCACCAAATCCTTTTCAGTGAAAAATGTTTCGCATTCGTCGCAGTACCATCCGCTGTATTCCCCCAAATAAATTTCCCCTTTTTCATAAATTTTTTTGAAAATTTCCTGCGAAATTTTCACGTGGTCGGAATCCGTTGTCCGGATGAACCTGTCATATGAAATATTCAGCTTTGCGCAAAGTTCCCTGAAGTAGACAACCATTTCATCGACATATTTCTGCGGCGCTTTTCCTGACGCCTTCGCGCACCTGCTTACCTTGCTTCCGTGCTCGTCCGTTCCGGTAAGGAAAAAAACTTCCTCCCCAAGAAGGCGGTGCCAACGCGCAATGCAATCCGCACACACCTTTTCGTATGCGTGACCTAAATGGGGTTTCCCGCTCGGATAATCAATCGCGGTGGTGATGTAAAACTTTTTCTTCACGTCCGCTAGCGCCTTTGATGCTGCCTTTTTTGCCATGATGGAAGATTAGGGAAAAATAGTATTTAAATAGTTGTTTTTTGGTTAATGCTTTTCTGTTGGTCAGCACTTCACCAAAAACTTTTACAAAATTTGCAAACGGCGCCCTGCAAAAACTTAACGCCGTTTGGGCCAAAATTGAGCCGCTTTTCCCCTAACGAATTAGTTTTGCTTTTAAATATTTGCTATCCCCATTTCATATCAAAGTGATGACGTTTGATTTGCTTCGTAGCCTTATTTGTCTTCGGGATACTCGCTATATTCTCGGCAAAATACCGCGCATTTTTCTGGGAAGCGGCAGACTGTGTTTTCAGGAAGGCGACGCTTAGAAAGTGCAACACCTCATTTGACAAAAAAATGAGGATGAAAATTTCGGCAAAAATAACGGGTGTGAACAAGCCGGTGGGCTCGTTTGTTTTCAAGCACTTCGAAGGATTGTCGTGGATTCTTACCGCAATAATGATTGTCTCAATCATTTACACCGGTTACAGCGCCTACACTGGACTATACAACTGGACGAACTACGGAAACTGCAACGGACCGAACAGCGACCAGGTCTGCGTATATAATGCAATATCGGGGCAAGCCGGCAGCTGCGGAAGCTCTACATGCACTGGCGGGGCAAGCTGCACGGAGAGCGCGCCGGAATTATGCGACTCAAACTGCTGCAATTCAGCTGATTGTAGCAAATAAAAAGCTATCATAAGAATAAAATAATTACAAAATTTGTTTTTGGAGGCGTTATTATGAGCAAAAAACATAGGGTGAAAGGGTCTTCCGATGGGATGAAGGATATTAAGGCGGAAGTCAAAAAAGTAGATAAAGATGTTAAGGAGGTTGGAAAAGAAGTCAGACTGTTTGCAAAATTCGAAGGATTAATGGCGGAAATAATAATTATTCTTCTTGTTGGGATATGCGTTGGAACGATAGCGGGCTATTGGTTCGGAAGCCTCGGCGCGCAGGCGTCTCAAAATCAGGGAGGAACAGGCCCCACAGTTAACGTTGAAACTTTGAAACTAGATGTACAGGATTACATTAACAAAAATCTTTTGCAGGAAAATGGAGTAACAGCCGTTGCCTCAAAAGTAACGGACCTGGGAAACGGAATTTATGAAATGACATTCGACATTTTACAGGACGGAAACAAAGTCAGCGAAGGAACAGTTTATGCAACCGAAAAAAAGCTCATACTGGGACAGGCATTCGATTTGAACACGCCATTGCCAACCCAAGAAACGCCAACAACTCCTGAAACACCAAGCACTGCTTACACAAAGAGCGAAGTGCCCGAAGTGAAGCTGTTCATAATGGCGTTCTGCCCGTACGGAATACAGGCGGCAACGGCATTCCAAAGTGCGATAGAACTGCTAAACGAAAAAATGAACTTCAAAATGGGTTACGTAATATACTCGAACTACGCTAAGCAGGGCGGCACAAAGTGGGAAGACTACTGCACCGACTCAAGCGAAAAATACTGTTCAATGCACGGAATAAATGAAGTAAAAGAAGATGTAAGACAGATGTGCATACAGAAATATGCGCCGGACAAGTTCTGGGCATACATGACGAAATTAATGGCGGATTACGGCAACAGCGCGGTTTCGGCGGCAAACATTGCGGATAAATGGGAAGGATACGCCACTGCTGCGGGAATAGACGTTGCGCAAATAAAGACATGCGCAAGCAGCGAACAGGATGTGCTGCTCGCGGAACAGGTTGCCCTAAACAGCCAATATTCAGTAAGCGGAAGTCCGACTGCGCTCATAAACGGAACGCAATATTCTGGCGACAGAGCTGCAGATGCTTTCAAAAGCGCAATATGCTCGGCATTCACAAATGCGCCTGCAGACTGTAACACAAGTTTAAGTACAAGTGCTGGAACAGCATCGGGAAGCTGCTAATTAAAGCAGCTTCTTTTTCTTTTTTTCTTCCTTTTATCTTTATTGTTTTTTTAAGTGAAATGAGCATGGCACTCACGGCGAAAAGAATATTTGAAAACAAAAAATTTCTTGTCACTCTTGCGCTAATCAATTTCGCCGCAGGGGTTTATTCAATACAATATTATTTGCCGCAACTCTCGCAAATCGACCCGTTGCTATGGCTGTTCGTCGCGGACTGCCCCCTCTACTCAATAATTTTCGGAACAATAATTTTGTTAGGAGTTTTTGTAAAACAAACCCGAAGCGGGCGCTTCCAAATTATTTTTCCTTTTCTATTGATGATTTCAATTGTTGGAAATTTGAAATACGGATTTTGGACGGTTGCGGTTTTCCTCATAAGCGGCTTGACTTTCGGCTACGAGATTTTTTTTGCAGGACATCTTCTCCTGATGGCGGAAACAATCGTATTATTCAAAAAAGTAAAATTTGAAATTAAGCACCTTGTTATTTGCGCCGCGTGGTTTTTGCTGAATGACACATTAGATTATGCCGCCGGGTTGCACCCCTACTTTGACACAAAATACTTTTTAGAAACAGCCGCCATTTCTTTCGTTTCGACCATATTGTTTTCGCTGATTGTGTTCGTGTTTTTCTCGAAAAGCAAGTAATATAAATAAATCAGCATTTCAGTTAATATAAAACAGTTATTGCCTCGTTGCATTTAACAAATCAAAAAAATTTACTGGTGAAAAAAATGTACCAATTAACGGGAATCGGGGGCTGCCGCGAGGTCGGAAGAAGCGCGTTCGTATTGGCTTTCGGAGAGAGGTTCCTTCTTGATTATGGCATAAAATTGGGCACCGACGAAATTGGATACCCGCAGGAAATAAAAAGAAACATAAAATCGATAATTTTGTCGCATGCACACCTCGACCACTCCGGCCTGATTCCTTACTACTACGCAACGAGCGAGTGCCCGAGCTTCATGACGCAACCGACCGTTGAACTATCTGACCTTCTCTGGCGCGATTCGGTAAAAATAGCCGAACTGGAACACATGATTCCAAAATATTCAGAAACGGAAATTAAAAAAACGCACAGATATAATTTTGTTCTGCCTTACAAAAAAAAGACGCAGATTGCCCACGATGTCTCGCTTGAATTCTTTGATGCGGGGCACATACTCGGTTCCGCGCTCACAAAACTTAGCCATAATGACAACCACTTCCTTTACACGGGGGACTTCAAAGTCGCTGTTACGAGGTTGCATTCTGGAGCGGATTTGAAAGTCGGAAAAGTTGATTACTTAATGATTGAGTCAACCTATGGAAACAGGGAGCATCCGGACAGAAAGAAAGAGGAGAAAAGGTTCTGCGAATCCGTCGAAGAAACTGTTGACAGGGGCGGCTATGCCGTTGTGCCAGCTTTTGCGGTCGGAAGAAGCCAGGAAGTAATCGATGTTTTGAGCAAGTACAATATAAGCGTGCCGATTTATCTGGACGGAATGAGCAAAAAGGCGGCGCAGATTTACAACAAGCATGCCGATCTGATAAGGGATTCAAAAGGATTGAGAAAGGCGCTGAGCGAAGTTGTTTGGATAACAGGAAAAGGAACAAGGGAAAAAGCCATGAAGGAACCGAGTGTAATCGTAACTACTTCCGGAATGATGCAGGGCGGCCCGGTAATGTTTTACGCGGGAAAGATTGCAAACCAGCCCAACAGCAAAATTTTTCTCACAGGGTTTCAGGTGAAGGGAACCCCGGGAAATGTTTTGCTTGAAACCGGCAGGCTGCCACTCGGAAAGGACAGAAAGCTGACAAAGGTAAATTGCAAATATGAAAAGTACGATTTTTCCGCGCACCCCGGACAGGCTGAAATGATTCAAGCAATAAAAAAGTGGTCGCCGCGGGAAATATTTTTGGTTCACGGCGACAAGGATGTCATGCCGTTGTTTGCAAAAAAAATAAAAGACGAAACGGGAATAAATGCAACAATACTTGAAACCGGAAAAGAAGTCGAATTCGAATAAACCGCGGACATTTTAGCCCGATAGCTCTTTTTTATTCTTTTTCCTATTTGATTGTGTCATGAGTTTCGAAAAATTCTGCCCGAATTGCGGAAAAGAAACCGAGTGGCTGGTGAAAGGGAAATGCGCGGACTGCTTCCTAAAGTCGAACAGCATATTCAGCGTCAAAAATGTTTCCGACAAAATTCTGCACTGCGGGAGGTGCTCGAAAGTCCTGCTGCAGGGAAAATGGATTGCGCGCTCTGAAAAGGCGGTAGCCAACGAAATCGAATCCAGAATAAAATTAATTCCGGATTTACAGGGCGCAAAAATCTTTGTGGAAGCCGAAAAAATCGGAAGGCAGAATGGAAAAGAAGATTTTTCGGTAAAAGTCAAGGTAATCGGAATAATCGATTCACAGGTGATTGAACAAGAAAAAGGATACATTATCGAGCTCCAGGGAAACATCTGCGACCCGTGCATGCGCCTCGCCTCTGATTACAGGGAAGCAATAATACAGTTGCGGACAAATTCGAAAAAAGACGCGGAAACCATGCTACACGAGACCGAAGAACTTATTAAGGAAGAAAACTCCAAAGACCCGTTGAGCGCAATAGTAAAAACAATAAAAGTGAGAAACGGATTCGATTTGTGGATCGGCTCGAAAAAGAGCGCGGTAAAAGTTTCGAGAAAGCTTGCAAAACTTTATGATACGCGGCCCACTGTTTCAAACAAGCTAATCGGGCAGAACAAGGACGGAAGCGACAAGTACAGGTTCACTTTCTGCGTAAAAAAGTTGTAAAATTTATTCGCCAAGGGCCTTGTTTATTTCTTCAACGGTTGCGTTTGTTATTGCAAGCGGAATTTTCTCGCTTTCCGCAATTTTTATTGCGAGCGGGTCGACCTCGCGTTTTGAAAAGTCGCCCTGCAAAACAATCAGGCTCGGCTTCATGTCGGTTGAAAAGCGGCCGATTTTTACCGCGATCAAAGGGCTTCTCCCGTTTTCAACATGCCTGAATATGAGTGCACGATTAGGGGTTTTGCCGTAAATCTGCATGTATTCATGAACAGGCACTTCCAGGATTACTTTCAACGAATCAATTATGGTGTAACCGAAAATCCTCTCTTCCTTAAGGTCATAAGGAAGGCAAATTACTTTCGCATTAATCTTTTTTATGAAATCCTGCGCCCGAATTCCTGAGGCAAACTCGTGCGATTCAAAAGCCTTGTTCTCTTCTTTGAAATCCTTTTCCAGCTGCTTTACAACCCTTCCGCCTTTCGCATTATCAATGTTAATAAGAGCCTTCACCAGCCTCGCTACGACAACTATTCCCGGATTTTTCCTCCTTCCGCCCTCGTAATCGGAAATAGTTGAAGAAGAAATTTTGAGATGCTCGGCGAGTTCGGTTTGATGGATGGCAAATATTTCACGCCATTTTTTCATTGAGCCGCCCGGATCTTCTGAAAGTGCCATCTCGCCGGCAATCGTTATCGCCAACTTATCCATTTACTGATATTTTGTTCCAACCAATTAAAAGGGTTTCGTTGATTGTCCCCGACACTTATAATTATTTTCGACACCTACTTTTTGTGTTTTTCGCATGCAAAAAACAAAGGAATAAAAATTGCGGGAAAAAATAATCGGAAAATAACATCAAAAAAATAATAGGCCTGACGAAAATCAGTAAACAATTTTTAGCCACCGGCACAGAAGCATTAAACTTGCAAATATATTAGACCAAAAACGGACCCGGGGGGAATCGAACCCCCGACCTTCTGCTTAGGAGGCAGACGCCCTAATCCACTGGGCTACGGATCCATCACAAAAATCCACTGTACTATAGGCCTACCGGCGCAAATGCTTCGAATCGCGCCAGAAAATTGTTTGAAGAAGAAGTTTTTAATGATAACCCCTGGGTGTTAAGGAAGCCTCATGCGTTTATGCATCCCCCTGAGATGCCTGAATGCCTTCTTCCCGACAGCTTCAAAACCTTTGAAACTGGCGGATTCCTCGCCCGAAATTTTTCTTCCGGATGCTTTGAGCTTCTTAATCTCTCCCCTAACTTCACGGTGTTTCAAAATATTTGAGATATACTGCTTTCTCCTTCCGTTAAAAGCCGGAACGCTCCCACCGCTTTTCCCAATAAAACCAAACTCCTTTCCCTTTTCTGCAGGAAAACTTTTGCCGGAAACGAACGCACCCGCGCCAATCTTGCCGAATCCAAGAAGCCTCATCACATTCTTCATTCGCACAACAGAATTCCCGGTGCCCGCATAATCGCAAAGTATGAAAGCATTGTCCTTCGGCATTTTTCCGACAGAAAAATTTTTTCTAATTTCTTTTGCAACCTGTTCGGCGGAAAAGTTTTTTGTTTCGTTCCAAATGCGGCCAACTGCAACAAACTTCGGCATCGGCTTCCTGCCGTATTTCCTCTGCCATGCCTGCTTAACCATATAAGCCGCGATTTGGCCAGAGCGCCCGCCGACAACAACACAGCTAAACCCTTTCTCGTGAATATGCTCCGCCATCCTTTCGGCGATTGGAACGAACTCTTTCATTTCCTCCAGCATCTGCTTGAAGGAAGATTTTTCGTAATTAGTGATGTTAGACATAAAACCAGTTACAGAAATTATCCGGCACGCACCTATTTAAAGCTACCCCAAAAACTGAAAATCAAAAAAAATCTACAAAAGAAGCTTAATCGAAGCCGCGGCAACCAACGGGATGGTAATATTATCGTCCAGCGGCAAATATTCGGAAGCGGTTGTGAGAAACGAAGCCAAGAGAATCATCAAAGCGTTTGAGGCGGTCGGCGGAAAAAAGAAAGCAATGCAGATAAAAGTAACTACAAAACAAATTATGCTGCCCTCGACCGTTTTCTTTCTGTCTTTCAGCAGCCTTATCCTGCCGAACTTTTGCCCTCCCAGCGCGGCAGCGGTGTCCGCAAATACTTCCACGCTCAGCGCCGCAATAACTATTCTCGGTTCATTCCGAAAAAAATAAAGAAGAATTATCGCGGCTGCAAAAAAAAGAAGCGCGCCCTTGCCCGGAAGGTGCTTTTCGTGCTCCCTTTCAACCATCGAAATAATTTTCTCAAAAAGGTGAAACCTGTGGCCGAGGCGCAGCGCAATTGCGATCAGCAGTCCGAAAAGGAAAAGCGCCGTTATAATATACAGGCTCATCTCTGTTCCAAAAGCAAGTATCAGGAAAATGAAAAACAGCCCGAAAACTATGTGAAAAAATTTTCTCTGCAATTCTTTCTTCATTTCTTTTTCACCGCGCAACTCATTTCTTTTTCACCAAAATCAGGTAATGGCTTGCCTCGAAAGGCTCGAGCGAAACCACCTGAGTCACTTCAAAACTTTCCGCCAGTTTTTTCTTTTCCTCGGAAAGAATGTCCTTCATTTTTTTTGACTGCGAAATGCTTTTTGTTTTAAGGGTAAGGGCGCCAAAGCCCCCCTTTTTCAGGAAGCGGGCATTTTTTACAAAAATTTCCGCCTGGTTGCGCTGGGAAACATCTTGAAAGAGAATGTCGACTTTCTCCTCGATAAAAGGTGCGTACTCATCGGGTTGTTCCGCATCGCCTATTATTGGAAAAATATTATGCCTTATTTCAGAAAGGTCTATGAGTTTCTGCATCGCTGTTTCGGAAATATCAACCCCGAAAACAAATCCGCGGTCGCCGACAATATCCGAAACATGGCTGACGCTTGTCCCTTCGGCGGAGCCGAGGTAAAGGACTTTTGCGCCCTCAAAAAAAATGCTTTTTTCCAGCCCGTTTTTTATCGCGGCACAATACTTTGAATGGAAAGGATTCCACTCCCTGTATTCGGCGCCCTTTTCCGAAACGATTTTTTCGCCATAAACCCTGTTTCCCGGAACGATGCTCTGGGTGTAAATGCCCTTGCCGTCCGAATAAATTCCTTCGAATAATTTCTTCATGCTTTCAATAACTTTTTTCATAAAAATTAAAATTCCGCCGAGCACTCTTCATATTCGGGCAAGCTTTTCCGCGATTTCTTTTAACGACTCCTTTGAATCTTCCTTTCCAGTAAAATAATCTTTTCTTGCCGCAATTGAAAGTTTTCCCGCAATTATGCGCGCGGCCTTTCCCCTCTTTTCCTTCGGAAGCTTCTGCACGAGCGGATGGCTGAATAGGAAGCCGTGCTTCGGGCACTTCCCTTTTCCCTTCAAATGGTTGAACAGGGCTTTTCTCGCACCCAACAACTGGATTGTGGAAGAGGGCATAAACGCAAGTTCCTTTTTTGAGCCCGCTTCTGAAAGCATCTTCGCACCGATTATTGCGCCGGCGATTGCGCCGAAATTCGGAAGCTCCTCTTTCATCGCCTCGTCAATAAATATTTGCAAATTTTTCCTCTCTTCTTTTAAGGCATTAGCGCTCTTCTCAAGTTCGGAGACCTGCGCCAAGGATTTTTCAGCCGGATTCTTGCTTTTCCAATCCGAAAGCGCCTCATTGAGCAAATTGTACGCCGAGTCGAGGTCCTCCAGCAGGTTGACCGCTTTGATTATGTGAATCTCCTTCTGCGCGAACTTCTCTTCAATCTTTTTCTGCGCGCGGTGCAGCAATTTTTTCCTCAAAATTTCCCTTTTTTCCATTTCAACCACCAAAAAATAACTAAATTAATTTTTTTATTTTTCCGAAAACCCCTTTTCCAAAAATTTTTCAAGCGTGCCGCGCAAATCCTTTATTTTCACTCTTGTCTGCTTCAAAGAATCGCGCTCCCTTATCGTAACTGCGTTGTCCTTCAACGTATCGTGATCGATTGTAACGCAGAAAGGGATTCCACCCGCGTCGAGGCGCGAATAGCGCTTCCCGATACTTCCGGAATCATCATAATAAGTCCTTATGCCGCTGCCCTTTAATGCCTGCAAAACCTCTTTCGCCTTCTCGGGCAGACCGTCTTTCTTAATCAGCGGAAAAACACCAACATCTACAGGCGCCATGCTGGGCGGCAACGAAAGAACAGTTCTCTTATCATCATCCTTTCTTTTGAAAAACGCGAGGTCGAGAAGCGCATAAAAAGGCCTGTCGACACCGAAAGCGATTTCAATCACATCCGGAACGATTTCTTTTCCGTCTTCAGTTCTGACAACAAGCTTTTGTTTCGAAAACTTCGCGTGCTGGGAAAGGTCATAGGTTGTTCTGTCATGAACGCCGCAACACTCCGTCCACCCGAAAGAATTCAATTCAATTTCCAAATCCCATGCGTCATCCGCATAAAAAGCGCGTTCATTGCTGTGATGCTGCCTGAACCTCATTTTTTCTTTTGGAATTCCCATCTCCAAAAAAACTTTGTATGCCAGGAGAAGGGCCCACGCATACGCCTGATTCTTCAAATAATTATTTTTCAAGGCATTCTTTAGCGAAACCGATTCAGGAGCCTTGTCCGATTTTTGAAGCTGCTCGGACCAGAGAGGCAGCAAATCATTCTCGACCTCTTTGAAAGGAGGAAAGTTTTGCTTCTGATCCTTGCTGATAAAAATCTGCGCCTCTGCTTGGGTAAATTCCCTCATCCTCAGCAGGTGCTGCCTCGGGCTTATTTCATTCCTAAAAGCCTTTCCAATCTGAAAAACCGTGAAAGGAAGTTTTCCCCTGAAGAATTGCACGTAGCGCTTGAACGGAAGATAAGTAGTAGTAGCGGTCTCAGGCCTGTTGTACACAACTATGTCCCTGCCGATAATTGTTTTCATCATCAGGCTGTGCCTGGTGATTTCCCACTCCAGCCTTCCTTTGCAATTCGGGCACTTGATTTCATTCCTTTTTATTGCGGCGAGCAAATCCTCGTCTTTTGCGCCCGCAATTTCCTTTCCAGTTTCCTCCTCAATCAATTTATCGGCGCGAAAAGATGATTTGCATTTTGAACAGGAAATAACGGAATCATTAAAACCGTCCAAATGGCCGGAAGCCTTCCAAATAATTTCAGGGCTTATAAGAGGAAACTCTACTTCGAAAAAACCGTGCTCCACAAAAACTTTTCTTACCTTATCTTCTACTTTGTTCTTCAAGGCCTTTCCGAGCAAACCGTAAGAATAAAAACCCGCTATCGGGGTGTAGAGCTCGGGCTCCGGACCGTAAACGAAGTCCTGGTCCGCGAGGTAAGTCGCCAACTCGAACTGGAAACCCTCACGCGCCCCATTCTTCATCAAACCACTACCTGCCCTATATACTCTTTTGTAAATAAAAAGGAAGCGGGAAAAGTAATAAAAATCATCCCAATAAGTAACTTATGAGATGCCCCTGTGGCTCAGCGGTAGAGCAACTGCTTCGTAACGGACCCTTTCTTTTAGAAAAAGAAAGTGTTACGTTATCCCAAAGAAAAAAAACTTTCATTAATTCGGGATAAAATTAAAAAAAGCGAGAACTAGCAGTATGTCGAGGGTTCGATTCCCTCCAGGGGCTTTTAGTAAGTTGTTATATTCCCAAAATACTTGAGGAAGCAATGCCCTCAAATTCTGGAAACAGTTTGTTAAACGAGTAATATCAAAAAATAAGTAAAATGACAACAATTAAAAGCAGAAATTAACTTGATGGTATTATGAAAAAAGCCCTCTTTCTGGCGGCAACAACTTTATTATTTTTATCTTTTGTTTATTCCTTAGATTGTCAGTATGCCATAAGCGTTCCATCTGAACAAACTTTTCAAAATGTCTATTCATTAGACACTAATGAATTAATCACTACTTTATACCCCCCTGCAACATCAAGCGCGATCAATATTAATAATTTTTTAGATAATTCTTTTGACACACACAATGAAACCGATTTTCTTTTAACTGTAAGAATGCAATATAAATGGTGGCTGACACCGTCTAGCATATGTTCTGGTAGTGGCATAAAATATCAAAGGGAACAAACGTTTTCTATCAACCCCCGAGATTACTATAGACTTAACACATCCTACGACTCATCTTATTGTAGATTTGAAGGATATGAGGATATCTCCTTTAGTTTTGTTGACAATAATTTTACTTACCAAAAATATGAATTAATATCAAATACAACCTGTAAAAAATGCCCATCTGGAAGCGATACAAACTGCTTAAATGATGGAGCAACATGCACTTCTGATTCACTATGCGGCAGTGGGTTTTGTGTTAAAGAAATTTGCTCAACTGAATCAGAAAAAATTAAACAAGATGTTCTTGACAATCAAGCTGCTTTGATTGCCAAACAAAAAGCTGAACGAGAAGGAGTCTTGACATTCACCGGGATAATTGTTATTTTAATTATAACAATTTCAATAGTTTTAGCCAAATTTTACTTAGACAACAAAAAACAAAAAGCTGAACAACAAAACAAATTTGCAGAAACTAACCTAAAAATTCTTAAAGAAAAAGCGCGAATAATTGATTTAGAAATAACTCAAAATTTACATAAAGAAAGACAATTTAATGCTGAGCTGGAAAAACTTAAGAATAGCATAAAACAAAAAAGAAAACAATTAACTAAGTTAGATTCTGAATATGGGGCAAAAGAATCTGATTTAGAAGCTAAATTAAAAAAGAAAGAAGAGACTGCGATTCAAAAAATGGGAAAAAGACTAATTCAAATGGAAAACGATAAAAATTCGATATCTGAAAGCACAAAATTATTAAAGAAGGAAAGAATACAAAACGAAAAAGAACGACTGAATCTGGAGATAGAAAATAATATGCCACGGCTAAATAAACAAGGTTACAAAGTAATAATTAATGAAGAAGGATATGAAACATTCGCAAAAAACTTAAATCATCCAGGACAACCAGGTGAATATTTTCACCGCTGGTATGCTAAAAAGTTTATCTACAACAAAAACAGAAACATATACCGACTTCCTTGGATTTCTTATGAGGTCCATCACAAAGACTTCGCCAAAAGAAATAATGAGTTGTCAAATCTGGAAGTTCTAACTCGTGAAGAACATAAAAAAGACACTATACTCGATAAATTGCTAAAAAGTATAACAAATTAATAAAATCCTCAGGGGCTTAAAATAATTCGATATACCGTTAACCTATTTATTTGCCTTAATCTCTCGGAATTATAGTTATTACCGCGTCGCCGCCGACAAATTCTGATAACTCGCCCTTTATGTTTCCAGACCAGTAAAAATGGCATACGCCCGGATCATTTTCAGTTGCTTCCGAATCAATCTCTATTCTTATGGTAAAGGGAATGGAAGAGCCGCCCTTCACTATTTCGCTAAACGTAAGTTCGCCGGTTGTCGGATCAGCTTCCAATATTTTAACCCAATTCGCACACGAAAAGTTTGTCTGACCCCCGGCATCGAGCGCGAAAACAACATTTTCCACATCCACATTGCCGGTATTCTTCAAAGTGATATCTTTCTTGTCAAGAATATTATATTTATTTTCCTTGCTGTCAAACTTTACCTCAACGGGGCTGCTTATTCCGTTCAGCGTAATTGTCCTCTTAACAGATTCACTTACAGTGTACTTGACGCCGACTTCTATCGAACTTGCAATCGAAGGGGAACTCACAATTATCGTTCCAAAAAATTCGTCGCCCTGCTCCGCCTCGACAGGAGGATTGAAATAAAGCTGCACCGCCTTGCCGGTGTTTTTTCCCTTGGCCAGCGAATCGACAATCTGAAGAGTGTTTTTTCCGCTTGCCGGAGAAATGAATCTAAACCAGTCTATCATGCCCTCTGAACCGGGCTGGGCAACCAATTCAACTGAAATTTCGTCCGCGTCATACTTGCCAGTATTCGATATTTTAACGTCAATCGTTTTTTTCTCAAGCGCCCTGGCGCTTACCGCATTCGAAGTTGTTACAGTTAATGTTGAGGCAGGATTTGCAGTGAGCTCCTTTTCCGCACCGTTTTTCCCGCTCTCGGTGGAAGCTTCCATGCCCTCAAGCTTCACCATTAATTTAACCTTTTTTTCGGCCGAAACCGCCTTATTCATCTTTACGGTAAAGGCCACCGACTGGCTTGACCCCTGATAAACAGTTAGAGGAAATTTGTTTCCCTGCTCTGCAAAATTAACTTCCAAATCGCCTTCATTTATACTCGCGTCCTCGTTTACAACCTTTAAATTTGTATTTACAATGTCCTTTTTGCCGGTGTTTGTGATTTCAACCGTTCCGTTAATGTCCCTTGTTCCATACAAATCCAAAACATCCATATAAATTTTAACATCCGCCGTCCTGTCCCTGTGCAGTATTATAGACTTTGTTTTTTTGACCAAATCAGTTGAATCAATTGGAACAATAAGAGGCTCATTGGTGATTGTATTATATGTCCCTGTACTCGTGCTTGAAACAGTCAAAAGGTATTTTCCATAAGGAAGATTTATTGTCGCAGAATCCTGTGCCGCAAAAGTTTTTATTGTTTTTGTTCCTGACTCGTCCTTTACCGATATGTTGGAAATTATTTTTGTCCCCGTGTCAAGCTCCCTGACGGTTATCGTAACATCCTGATTTGAGTTGAGCCAGTTCATTATCAATGCAATTGCAATAATTCCTATTACCCCGACAATAATAAGCATTTTATACTTCTTGAGCAAATTGACTACTGGGCCGACGGAAATGGAATTGCCCTGCGGCTGGTCATCGCCATAATAGCCGCCGCCGGGATTATAATTGGGCTCGTCGTATTTCGGGTCGAACAAAACAAACACCTTAAACCAAATTTTGTACAAATTGCGTTCTTTATTATTAGGCATTTATTTTTTATAAAGCTATCCATTCAATATCTTATCATGAAAATATCCCTTATAGGCAACAAGGAAAGCCCGATGAACATATTCGATGAACTGGCAAAAAGCCTTTCAAAGAAAATAACCGGTTTGGAACTCGAAAAGCGCTTCGTTCCATTTGCGGAAGATCTGCCTGAGATGGCGAGGGAATGCGCGGAGGAAAGCGACTTCATCTTTGTATTCGGCTTTGCGGAAAATGAAGGAGAAGCGGAAATGATCAAAGAAAAGTTGGTCGATGTGGAAATTGCGACAAAAACAAGAATATTGAAGATTGTTACAACCGATGAATACGGCGATTTGGGCGAGGAGGAATACCTCGACCAGAAAGAAGCGCTGGTAAAGCAATACTCCGATTTAATAGTCGGAATCCTGTTCAACGAAGAAAGGTTCGAGCCAGAAAACAAGGATTTTTCGATTTAAATTACTTGGAACCCTTTCTGAGATTCTTTATTTCTTCTTCCTGTTTTTCAATAAGCAAATTCATTTTCCTTATCGTCTGCGCCCTTTCATCCAAATCTTTTTTCAACCGGCTTATTTCCTTCGAATATTTTTCCGCCACCTTTTCCTTCAGCGCCTGCTTGTCCTCTTCCATTGAAATAATTCTCTTTGTGTATTCGCCCCTCATTTTGAGCGTTTCGCTTTCAACGTCCAAGGCGACCGTTTTCGCATAATCCCTCTCCTTCTTCAATTCCTTAATAACTTCAAGCGCCTTCTTTGAAAAGTTTTCATACTTTGCCTCAATCATCCCGACTTTTTCTTTCAGCTGCGCAAAACTTCCTTCGACATAAGCCATCTGCGAAAAATGAATCTTCAAAGAATTATTCACCTCAAGAACCGCCGCATTCAAATCCTTGTCCATTTTTGCAAACTCGGATTCAGTTTCGGCAATGTTTTTCTCCTGCACGAAACCGAGAAAACTTTTTCTCTTTAATTCATGGTGCTTCTGCTTAAGGTCCGCAATCTCGGCCTCCCTCTCGTTAAGAAGCTCGAGCAGGTTTTTTGCGGCGGCGCCCTTCTTTGAGTAATGGGTTTTGCGCATGTGCAAAAATGTCCTCATCCTTTCGGCGGAATAGCGCGCTTTGAGCGTAAGAGTCATTATTTTGTGCTGCAGCGAACTATAAAGATCGGGAACTTCCATCGGCTCGGTTTCATTAATCAGGTTTTCCCTGAATTTGGTGCTCTTCTCCATTTTCAAGTTTGAATCGAAAACTGTTATTTCCCTCCGCAGTTCGGAAAGAAACTGCGAAACATCGGGCACATTTTTTTCAAGCAGCCCCTTCAATTCCCTGTCAATATCCGCAAATTCATAGTAAAGCTCCTTTAATTTTTTTGTATAGGTTTCAAGCCCGAAAACAAAGCCCTGCCTGTTCGTTTCCTTCCAATTTTCATGCGCAATTGATTCGTGCAAAGCGTCGATTGCCTTTACGAGCTCCTCGACTTTTTCATCCAGAGTTTTCATTTCAGCACCCTTTTTCCCCTGCAAACAATTTTCATTTCAGCACCACTCCAGCAAACAAAACCATCATCAAACTGCAAATCCATTGACAGCGCAAGGAACCATTGACAGCGCAAAGAAAACGCTGTAATATTGTTTTTTCAAGTATATAAGAATTTGGCTTTCGGGGACTCTGGGACAGAATTAGGTTGGGTGTAGGATTGTTGTGATGTAGTTGTGTAGGGTCATTCTGGTTGACATGGTTGTTATGATTCTGTTTTCTTTTTTTTGGCGTATTATGCCAAAGCGTTTTTTGTCTGCTGAGTG
>JAPLVR010000006.1 GCA_026397015.1 Candidatus Iainarchaeum sp. | reverse complement strand
AAGGATATTATATCAAAATAGTAACTAAATACGGGACTGGCGCAAAAATCGACTGCTTAAAAGAACACTTGGGAAAAACAGCCTACGTCATCATCCCAAAAACAAAAAAATAAGCCCTTTATATACTTTTGTCCCAGAGTCTTTTGTGGGCAAACATTTTTATACTTCCGAACTGCAATATAATATTTGTTTCAGTTGCAAAGGTTGTGAAAAAATGGTAGAAAAAGCAGAGTGGGAAATTAAGGGACTTACAAAAAGGAGTTTAAATCACCTCGGCTTGGGCGGGTTAACCCCTGCAGAGATAAGGCGGCTGGGTGTTCTTATTGGATCGAGCCCGGAACAGGTATTTGAACACCTTAAACTTTTGCCAGTCTATAAACCTGCGGGAACGGAACCTGTACATTTCGAAGACGCGAGCCCGGAGATAAGGAAACGGATGGTGAAAAAAGCGTTATTTGATGCAGAGTTAAAGATTGCCAGGCGTATGCGGGACAGAGCACATTCAAGGAAATTGCCTAAAGTGGGAATAAGCTTTGTAAAGAAAACTGGTGGAATCAATAGAAAGAGAAGGTAATGAAACCCTGAACCCAATTTAAATTATTTTTCTAATATAACATGAGTCGGATTGCTTTTTTTCCAAATAACACGGATTTTCGGGTCTTTTTCCCAGATTAGTGTATTGGCTTTGTGCCAAAACAGCCCCAAAAAATCTTCCGGTAAAACTTTTCCGAATTCTTTATTTGCACGGACATTTCGAAGCTTGACTGCCTTATAGGATTTGCCCTGATTCGCAAAAACTTATTAACCCTTAAAGCCCTAATACTGCCATGAACGAAATGCAGGATAATCCTCTGTCTGGGGCGAACAAATCGGGCACTACTGATGCGGAAAATCCGGAAACACTTGCTACGCAAAACAGCCCATCACAACTAAATCCAGAAAATCCAGAAAACAATGCTCCGCGAAATGGGGATCAGAAAAGTTCTGAACCTTTTGCTCCGCAACCAATTTCTGAAAATCAAAATTTTGAAGCTCAAAAACTGTATGCTCCGCAGACTTCCGCTTCAACTGGGCAAAACCAAGCTCAAAAAAATAACGGTGCTCCGCGAAAAGAGAACCCTGAATTCGAGAGATTATTGAAAGAATTCAGGCAGGAACTGTTAATTAGCGGCTACTCGCCGAAGACGCTTAAAATGTATTTGATTTATGCGAGGGAAGGGCTCTATCACATGAACAAACCGGCTGAAGTTGTGGATAAACGTGATATAACATCCTATTTGGCGTATAAGAAGGAGAAAAACTGTTCAAATGCCACGTTGTCCCTTATCCATGCGGCGCTAAAATACTTATTTGAAAAGATGCTAAAAAGAAAAATTCTTGACGACATCAATATTCCGAAAAAAAGTAAGGCCCTTCCAAAGGTTTTGACACGGGATGAAATAAGGATTTTGTTTCACGCGACGCGATTTGGAAGAAACAGATTGATGCTGGAACTCATGTACGGCTCGGGGTGCAGAGTTTCGGAAGTTGTAAGGCTCAAAATTGAGGACATTAATTTGAAAGAAAGAACCGCGATGATAAGGTTCGGAAAAGGAAGCAAAGACAGATTGATTATTCTCTCAAAAGACTGGACCAAGGAATTTAAAAAATACTTAAAGCACAAAAAAATCCCCAGCGAATTCGTTTTCTCGAAGAAAAACGGCAAATCAATAACGACGGATACGGTTCAAAGAATCGTCAGGGATTCGGCGAAAAAAGCGGGAATAACAAAACACGTTACGCCGCACTCATTGCGTCACAGTTATGCAACGCATTTACTTGAAGGGGGAACAAATATCAGATATATTCAGTCGCTTCTTGGCCACAGCAGCTTGAGCACGACGCAAATTTATACGAATGTTGCAAGTGAGCAGCTCAAAAAAATTGTTAGCCCGCTGGACAAACTCTAAAAGAAAAAACATTAAATAAAAAAATAATAAAAAATTCTTACAAAATTGTCACTTTTTAGATTTTACATTATCTTTTCTTCCACTTTCATCGATTCTCATTTTGAAAATATTTTTTCAATTTTCAAACCTCAAAAATATTTTTATTTCGCCAAAAAAACCGAAAAAAGTCGGTATGTAGAAGTGTGAAAGTGGCCCCATAATTCTAATAATAAAGATGAAATGGGAAATTTGAGTTTTCTTTCCATCATAAAAAGATTTAAATACTTCTTTGTTATTCGTATAGTAAAAGCGGGTGATTAAAGATGAGCATGAGATTGTCAAAACTATTCGGAATGGATGTTTACGACGCTGACGGTGGCTACAAGGGAAAGGTGTACGATATCATAATCGACCTGGAAAAGGGGAGATTGGAGAAAATAACTACTGAACCTTTGAAAGTAAAGTCAAAGGCGGAAGCAAAGAAAATCCTGAGCGAGAAAAGCATTTCTTACAGGACTGTAAAGTCTGCCAAGGACATAATCGTTGTAGACGGAAGGGCACCAATTATGGAAGAACCTGAAGAAGAACCACAAAGGGGCCCAATTTACAGACCAGGAAGTTTGAGACCGGGAAGATACAAAAGGTAGGAACTATTTTCAATTTCTCCTTTTTTTTATTTTTGCTCTGCGCGGAGCGCAGTCTCCGCAATTTTCTGTTTTTTAATAGTTACCCAGGCACCCCACTTCCGTTAATCAAATCACATTCAGGGATTTCAAAAAATGGACGGCAATAAACAAAGGAAAAAAGCACGATTTCTTGGACATTCGCAGCTTAAAACCTAATGAAATAAAAAATTTCTCGCAATTAAATTTAAATAAAGATAGTAGATACTTATGTATTATTATTATACATAAAGAGTTTTTTATATTTATTTATTGTTATTAATGGAAGTGGGGGGTGTGGGCATAAAGGCTTATTTTATTCAATACAGATTCATAATTCCTGAATCGGTTAAGCACTCGTCTTACACTTATCAAAAACTTTTTAGAGCAATTTATGGTTACACCCAGGCAGTGTATAAATCAAGCGGAAAAGTTTATCACTACTACAGACCAGGAGTTCTTTCGGGATATCCTTTCATCCGACCGGGAAAAAATTGCGTGATTGTTCCGCAATCCGCCTTCCAATCCCTGCAAAATTTTTTCGAAACAGGGAATAATCCGACTCACAAATGGAGGGTAAAAGGAGATTGGAAATGCACTTATTTTTTGAATGAAAAGGATGTTGAAGAAAAGGCCGTTATTTCTGCTCTTGAAGAATTGATTTCCAGAAGGTTTGTAGAAAAGAAAGACGGCCCATCAAGTCTTTTTGATGAAATGAAAAGAGCAATTGAAAAAAAGCCCGAAGCAGGAAGCAAGGCACTGCTTGTCAAGGGGGCAAGTTCGATTGCGGAGCTCGACTGGTTCGTTTCGGTTTACTCACAGTCTAAGCAGCTTTCCGATTTTTATAAAACATTTAGAGATTTAAAGAGTCAATAAACTGCCGAATTTGGCCTTTAAACGCATTATATTCATTTTAATAAATTTAGCGCTTGGCTGTAAGGGGTGTCCAAGAAATCGTGCTTTTTAAACAGTTGTTTCACTGGAAACAGCGATTTCTTCTTTCTCTTCCTCACTTTTTTTCTTTTGTTCTATTTTTATGAGCAAATCTCTTTTTCGCCATTTTCTTTTTCCGCCAACGTTGTTTATCTCCATTAAGCCCAAATCAACCATTGTTTTCAAATAGGGGTAAAGGCTTCGCTCATTTTGGTAATTTACCTGAAACAAATCGAATATTCTTTGCCTTATTTCGTCCATTGTAACCCACTCATCAAACCTTATTACACTTATTAGGTAAATCACTTGTGTATTTTCGTTAATTTTTAAGAAATCCCAGATTGAATGAATCTCTATTTTTCTCTTTTCCGGTTCGGCGTATATTTTGCTCGCTTGCTCAATCGCCTCTTTTGGCTTATTGACACCCTTAAACAAATTTTTTATAAAATCAAGTATCCCTGCCATTTTTGGTCATTACTATAATGACCATAATCCTTTATAATCTTTACTGTAATGATAGTTAATGACCGTAGTTACTGGTAATTACTAAATTTGCTCAACTTGCACTATTTTTAGTTGAAGTGAGATGCCTTGTTTAAGAATTTTTTGAAAGATTTAATTTGAGATTGAAAATATGGATTTTGGTTGCAATTGTTTGCCAGAGTTAGGGCATTGTATTTTTTCATTTTTTTGCTAATTTGTCCCTTTGTCTCTATTTTTGAGATTTTTGATATTTGGTGCGCTCAACTCAACTTTGCCTTGTTTTTGTGTGGCCTCCTCATTTGGCAATCCCATGATTCTTTCGTGTTATTTGGTTCGATAGGCCATAATCGATAATTTTAGATCAAAGGGGGTCAAAGTGATGTCCTTATTTTTGGCTAATTTTGGCTCTCTGAGGTTAACTTTGTTTTATTGTTTATTTTTGTCAAATTTAGTTAAAAGGTGTGCATGAAAAAATTTTGAAAAAACAGCTATTATGTATATGAATTTGTGCATTTTCTTGCCAAAAATCGGCGAAAATCCCCATTTTATTCAAAAAATAGCGGGGAGAGGATTTGAACCTCCGACCTTCGGGTTATGAGCCCGACGGGCACTCCTGGCTGCCCTACCCCGCTCTATATTTCCTTCTATTGCAAAATCTTTAAAAGCGCAACTTTAAGATAATAATTTGCTCTTTTTAATAAAAAAAAGCCTATTTCACCTTATTTGTTCCAAAAAAACTTACTATTGGCTTAGTTTAATAAAAAATCCTTTTTTATTACTTTAAATAATTTCAATTTTAGCTCTTTCCGTTGTCCAGGAATTTGTGTTTTTCATTCATTTGTTTTCTTCAAAATTTCCAATTCCTGTTCAATTTTTTTCATCTTTGAATTAATTTCTTTAATTCTTTTTGGGTTATTTGCCGATTCCATTGAGTTTCCGCAGTTTGGGCAGATAAAATTGTATTCTGCGGCAATTTCAAATGGCGCCCTTTCACTGCACTTTATACAGTCAAAAAGGCTGTATTCTGTTTCAAGATTTTTTTTCTTCGCCAATCTTTCAAGAACTTCATTTTGCTGTTCAATTATCAGATTAGCTATCCTTTTTTTCTTTATTTCCCAAGTGTAATTATACCACCCGGTTTTCGGGTTTCTGGTCTTCTGGTATTCAGCAATGCCTCTGTAATGCAGCTTATTAAGAATTGTTCTTATTTCAGTTACCCTTAACTTCATTTTCTTTGATATTTCCTCGTCTGTTGTGCCTTTTCGGTTCTTTTCACACAATTTAACAAGTGTTGCCGCGTCCTGACCCCCTACTATGTCCAAAAAATCTTTGACTAACATCAGGTTGGTAATCGATTTGAAAGGCATATATATCCTTCCACAAGGAAGTTATTTTAAATTTACTACATTTTTGCCCTTCTTTGAAGGCACAACCCTTATTTTGGCGCCCCCAAATTTTTTGGCAAGTTCTTTTCCGTTTTGTAGCCTGTCTAGGAACACCGCGAGTGCCGCTATTTCACTGTGGGGCTGCTGGGTAACGCTCACATTAAAATCGGCCAATTCGTATATTTCCCTTTCAACTTTTTGCGATCCAATAATCGCAACAATTTTTCCAAGTTTTTGCAGCTTTTTTCCAACTTTTTGCACCGGCAAACCATACATTGTCAGATGAACCAGTTTGAACTTTTTTTTCTTCAATTCTTTCAGTTCTTTTTTCCAATCTTCTATGAATTCAATCCCAAACTGCCCGCCCCATCTTTTGTTTACGTCTGCAACGCTTCTTTCAACGCTCTCATCCCTTGCTCCGCAGATAATTATTCTGTTCGCCCCCAGCGCCCTTGCCACTAGGCAGCAATGGCTCGTAACTCTGTAATCTCTGACTATCCTGTGCCCATGCCTGAACACAATAAGCTCTTTTTTCATATTATTCCAATCAATTATCTGTCAATTGTTTTGAAAAGCTTTCCTCAAAAAAGCTTAATTTAATATAAAAGATCCCATTTGTAGAATTTTATGGGAGTAAAAGACTTTTGCAACCCTTTAAAAATTTTTCAGCTTGCAATTGGTTAGTAGCAATGCACAAATGGGCCCGTAGCTCAGTTGGTAGAGCACTGGACTTTTAATCCAGGTGTCAGGGGTTCAAATCCCCTCGGGCTCGCTTCAGCCTTTTATAAAGGACATGGCAAAACAAAGTTTTGTCATGCACGCAAAAGCTTTGCTTTTGCTTTGTGGCGAAAAAGTCTATCTTCGCTGATGTGGCAAACTCGAGGTTTGTCACACATCGCAAAAGCTTTGAGCTTTTGCTTAGTGCTCGATAGACTATGCTCCGCAATAATTTTTTGTGGAAAAGTCAGAGAAAATATGGGCCCATAGCTCAGTTGGTAGAGCACCAGACTCTTAATCTGGGTGTCGGGGGTTCGAATCCCCCTGGGCTCGCTCATTCTTATTGAGTTGTTTACTCTGAAAATTTTTCACCAGCAGGGAACCCTCGAAGCGTTTTTATTGCCATAAATTATTTTTTTTATAATGAAATCAATTCTGAAATTAGAGGATTTGTTGTCTTTTTATAGGTCGCCTTCTCAAGCACCCATCGAATTCTTTAGAGGTTGGTTTCCTTTACGTCCTTCTATTGAACTTGTGCGGAGATTTGCGGCTTTCTAATTGGTGACGATACATTCAAGGTCATCCTCGTTGGAGGATTGATTTTACTTCAAACGATTTCAAAACCTTAAAATATTTCAATAGTCTCATTAAAAAAATTTTTTCAGTTGAAGGCAAAATAAGACCGTGCTCAACAAACAAGTATGGGACTTTTAATTTGGGAATAAATTCTAAACCCTTGGCAAGAACACTTTATTTATGCGGCGTTCCAGTTGGTGCCAAAGTTTCTCAAGATTTTCTAATTCCTAATTGGATAATTGAAGAAAAAATATTTTTTAGAGCGTTCATCAGGGCTTATTTTTCATGTGAAGCTAATGTTGAGCAAACAAAGTCAATAATGCTGGAACAGTGGAAGTTAAGTGAAAATTTGCAAAGTGGGGCTAAATTTATGAAACAAATTGTTTTTTTGTTAGACGAATATTTTGGAATCAAGGTTTTGGGGCCGTATTTTCCAAAGCAAAGGAACAAAAGAAAAAAAGGAATAACACGGGCGGTCAGAATTAAAATAAGGAAACATGCTGATTTTTTAAAATATGTAAATATTGTTGGATTTTGTGATGCTAATAAGCAAAACAGAGCTATTTTCATTTTGAGCAGATATTAAAAACTTTTCTTATGAAATTCTACTTGATGGAGACGTAGCTCAGCCTGGGAGACGAATTTAAGCATTTTTTTTATGTTTTTTTCGCCCACAAGCAATCGGCTGAAGACCGGTGTGTCGCGGGTTCAAATCTCGCCGTCTCCATTATTTTTTTTATTTGTCTCTCAACAACCGATATTGAAAACTTGTTCGAGAATCAGTTTCACAAAAATAATTCTTGGCGCAACTGAACACAATCGCGCCAAACTTTAAATTTTTTTCACAAAAAGCGGTTACCTTCTTTTTTTCTTTGCTTTTTTCTTCTTTTTCTTTGCCATTTTTATCCCCTCCTTCGCCATTTCTTATTTTTTCTTTATCATTTTAATTGATAAATGTTTATTGTATTAACGCTTTTCTGATATTTAAGCTTTGTTATTTCCTTTTTTTTGAATTTTTTTAAAAATTTGTTTTGCGCGCAGATTTGAAATTTTTTTCAAAAGAATTTAGAAAAAAATTGCGGATTTTTTTAGAAATTTGCTGCTTTGTTTTTTTTATAAATTATAATCCTCTTCAACTTTGTGTATTTTTATTCCGCTATTGGTTATTTCCATCGGGTGCAGGTCTTCGCTCGGCTTTGTTGCCCTCATTTTTCTTATGTGCATCGTTCTGTTGCTCTGTGTTCCGATTCCCATGTAATGGAGCATTATAACTCCGTCAGCAACATATTCTTCTACCCCGTATTTGCTGAATCTTTTTGAGCCTTCTTCGACTTCGGTTGTGAGCATGGTCGTCACTCCCGCTCTTGAAAGGAAATAAATTGTTTTTAATATTGCCTTTCTGACTTCATGTTCGTTTTCAAAGTTTATTCCCAATGCGGGAATAGAATCAATTACCACTCTTTTCGCCCTTATTTTTTTTATTGCCTTCATCAATTCAAGCAATAGTTTGTCCAAATCGAATCCTGTTACAGGGAGTGAAAATTCTTCATCGCTTGGTATGCCGACTTTTGCGATTGTTCCGTCGATTATTTGCATCAGGCCTTTGTCTTCAAGTTCCCTCAGATTCCATCCGAATCTTAGCATGTCTTCTCTTATCAGTTCCGGGCGCTCGTCAAGTGTCAGGTATATTCCAGGTTCGCCTTTCATTGCGCCTTGAACTACGAATTGGATTGCAAAAATAGTTTTTCCTGTTCCGGTGCTCCCGCTTATTAAGAAGCTTCTCCCTTCGGGAAAGCCTCCTTCAACGAGTTCATCAAACCCGGCTATTCCGCTGCTTATTCTTCGCATAGTGTTCACAATATAGTAGTTGTTGGTTGTTTATTAAGTTTTTGTTGGTCGTGCCGTTTGTTTACTTGCTTTTGTTTTTCATTTTTTTCCAAACTTGGTATCCAACAAATCCAATGATAGCCAACATTACAAGTACAAATAATGGATTTATTCCGCCCCCGGCCAGTGCCGCAGCGTCCTCAATCGAATATGCCGGCGCGCTAAGTTCAATTTCCTTGTTTTTTGGGGATGCGTCCGCGTCCTGGTAGTTCAAAACAACTTTTATTTTGCACGGCCCCGACTTTGCGCTTTGGCCTAAGTTTATTGTTGTCTTAAAAGAATCAACATCATTTGGTTCAAGCGTTCCGATGAATTGCTTTGTCTTTGCAGCCTCTCCGCAGTCGGCTTCAATTTGCGCAATTATGAAATCAGCTTTTCCGTTTCCTTTGTTGAACATTTCTATTGTTATTTCGTTGCTTTTTCCGGCAATCAGCTGTGTTCCGCCGTCTTTTATTGTCGCGTCGATTTCCACCAACCCGGAAACTTTGAATCCTATGTAAGAGGTTTCAGTTTCTATTGTTCCCGCAGAATCCCTGTATGAAACCGTAACCGGCAGGGTGTAATTTTTCAAACTTGCTTCTTTGTTTACACTTACTTTCATTGTGACGCTTTCCTGGTCGCCTGGGAGTAAAGAACTCATGTGCGCGGTTGCAGCGCCCAGCGGGAGTATTTCCCTTTCAACAATAACTCCAGTAGCAGTTACAGTCCTGTCTTCTTCAAGCTCGACTAAAATGTCGTATGCGGCGCTTGTTCCAACATTTTGAAGGGTGAAAATTATTTCTTTTTCTTGCCCCGGAACGAGTTTTGTTTCCGATATATTCATTACTTTTACAATTGGTTTTTTTCCGGCAATAACTATTGATTTTGGGGTTGTGACCCAATTAGGTTCGCTTTTTGATTTTGTCATGACATCGATAGGATAAGTTTGATTTTGCGCGGTTGGGTCAACGTATATTGTGTATTCTACAAGTTTTTTCCCGTTTTTTTCCAGTGTTCCTAAGTTTTGTTCATTTTGCCCCTTTACTGTGAAAGGATATTTTTCATCAATTTTAACCATTACATCTTCTTTTGCATAATTATCGGCATTCTCAACCTGAATGAGAATTGTTATTGTGGAACCTGGCACCGCCGGACTCGGGTTGTAGTTGAATTGTGTTGGCGTTGGATTTGCTGCAAACGCAAATCCCGTTATCAAAACCAAAATTACAAGTAATATTTTTGTTTTCATATTTTATCCCCCCTGCATATTTTTCCGTCAAAAAGTTTTATTCTTCTTTTCGCCAGATTTCCTATAGTCTTATTGTGAGTAACCATTAAAATAGTTTTTCCTTGCTTCTCATTGAGCTCCTTAAGTATTCCCAGAACCTGTTTTCCGGCTTTCGAGTCGAGGTTTCCGGTCGGTTCATCCGCTACAATAACCTCCGGTTCGTTTGCAAGAGCCCTTGCTATCGCCACCCTCTGCCTCTGACCGCCGCTTAGTTCGCTTGGTTTATGGGTCATTCTGTCTTCAAGTCCGACTTCCCTTAACACCTCTTCCGCTCTCGCTTTTCTTTCCTTTAATGGAACTCCCCTGAACCACATCGGCATCATTACGTTTTCAAGTGCACTCAATTTTGGAATTAAATTGAATGTTTGAAAAACAAATCCTATTGTTTTTCCCCTTATTATTGCGAGTTCGTTGTCGTTCAGCGTTGAAACGTCTTTTCCGTTTATAATTATTTTTCCTTGAGTCGGCCTCATGAGAACGCTTAATACATCCAGCAGGGTTGTTTTTCCGGAGCCGGATGGGCCCATTATTGAAACAAATTCTCCGGGATAAATTTTCAGGCTTACGCCGTCAAGCGCAACCACATCCACCTCGTCCATTTTATATATTTTGCTCACATTTTGCACTTCAATTATCGGTTTTTTTTCCATTTTTGGTTCGCCTGCCGCCAGTTTCTTTTTACTGATTCTTTAATGTTTTTTTATTACTTGTTGTGGGTTTTGTTTAAATCTTTTGCGATATCCTTTCGGCACCGTAAACCGACGGGATTTTTTCGATTTCTTCCGCCAGCTTTTCAAGTTTCTCGATATTTTTGATTTTTATCTCAAATGTTGATTCAACGTATCCCGATTTTTTTATTTTGAAGTCGGTTGAGACTATTGTTGCTCCGCTTTTTTTTATTTTTAAAAGTATTTCTCCGAGCAGCCCTATTCTGTCCAGTGCCGTTATTTTGAGCCTGGTTTTTCCTTCTTCCCCCATAAATTCAAGTTTGATTATTTTTTTCGGAGAAATTTTTTTCAGGTTGATGCAATCCTTTCTGTGTATGACTATTTTTCTCTTGCTGGTTTTTACCCCGACAACTTCTTCGCCGGGCAGCGGATTGCAGCATTCCGCTGTTTTTGTTTTTCTCGTTTTTCCGATTGTTTCTTTTTCCGTTCCGGCTTTCACCCTTTTCGCCTTGATTCCAAAATGAGCTTTTATTTTTGTTTTTGCCTTGCTGCTTTTCGCAAAATTTACCCAGTTTCTTTTTATTCGGGGTTGTTTTGACGCAATTATCTCGACCCTGTCGAGGTTTTTTAGTTCCATTTCTATCGGAACGAGTTTTCCGTTCACTTTTGCCTTTTCCATTCTTTTGCCAAGATCAGTGTGTATTGCGAAGGCAAAATCAATAACAGTTGCCTCTTTTGGCAAAACTATTACTTCGTTTTTCGGCGTGAATGTGAATATTTTTTTTCCGGTGAAACTTCTCATCTGCGCTTCCTTTCCCGCGCTTTTTTGCCATTCCATGAGCTGCCTTTCCCAGCTCAGTTCTTTCTCGAATTCCCTGTCCTTTGTTAATCGCCTGTATTTCCAGTAAAGGTTTGATTCCGTCCTGAGGTGTTGCGCCCATGTTCTTATTTGGAATTCAATGATGTCGTTTCCTCTCTCAACAGTGGTATGGATGCTTTGGTAACCCTCGTCTTTTGGTTTTGAAATATAATCGTCAAAGGTTCCTGGAATTATTTTGTATTTTGAATGAATGTAGCCGAGCGCTTCGTAGCATTCGCTTTCCTTATTGCAGATAATCCTGATTCCGTACAGGTCGTAGATGTTTTTGAACAGCACTTTTTCCATTTTTTTGTTTATTGCCCAGAAGTTTTTCGGTCTCCCGAATATTTGCACCTCGATTTTTCCCTTCAGCAGTTTTCCAAGTTCCTCTTTTACCTCTTCAACAAGTTTTTCTCTTTCTTCCCTCGTTTTTCCGACCAGCTGTTTTATTTTTTCGTATGCTTTCGGATTTTCCGCCTTGAAGCAGTAATCCTGAAGCTGCCACGTGATGCTTTGCAGCCCGAGTTTCATCACTAATGGTATGTAAATTTCTTTTGTCATGCCGATTATTTTTTTTCTTTCATTTTCATTTAATTCTTCTATGTTTCTGAGCCAGTCAAGCATTGCCGCGATTCCAATCATTGTTGTTTGGACATTTTCAGTCATCGAAAGCATTATTGAGCTGAGCGTTTCCGACGGCACTTTCCCGAAGTTGCTTCCGATTATTTGAAGTATTTCTCCGGCTTCCTTTGCAAGTTCCGCGGTTTTTTTTCCGAACCTTTTTTCTATTTCTTCGGCGTTTGTTTTTCTTTCCGCTATTGACCCGTAAAGCATATTTCCAAGTATCGTTTCCCTTTCAAAATTTCTTTCAATATCCATTTTTCCTATTCTGATGAAGTGTTTTATTTTTTTTCTTCCGGTTTCTCCTTCCGAGGAATAAACCGCCTCAAGGAAATCAATGGCTTCTTCAACGCCTTTTCTGCACTCTTTTGGCGCCGCCTGCAGGAGCTCCTCTTTTTCTCGGTTTTCATTTTCCATAAAATATCTTTCCTTTAAAACGTTTTTAAAGGCGTTCCAAAACCTTTTTAACCTTGAAAAGCATTACTTATTCATTCTTTTGCTTTTGGTGTTTTTGGTTGATTGGGATTGAGGGGGTGGAGTTTGCAAAACTTCCCGAGATTGACGAAGTCGATGCCGCCATCATTAAGAGCAACATTGAGCGTTTTTTGAAAAAGGTTTCTTTCGGCGAAGATGTCAAGCTTCACCTTACTTTTAAGGAGCATCGCCACGAAGGTCTAAAGATTCATCACGAGGTTCATGCACGCCTTTTAGTCGGCGGCAGACTGGTTTTTGCCTCCGATGATGGGTGGCAACTCATTGAGGTTATTCAAAAAGTGCTTGATCACCTAAAGAAAGAAGTGTTCCGCAAGTTCGGCAGAAAAATTTGAAGAATTTCGAGCCAAATAAAAAAAATCTTTTATCTTTTCTTCTTCTTTTTCTTGGTCGTTTTTTTTGCTTTCTTTTTTGCAGATTTCTTACTTCTTTTTGCCCTCTTTTTTGAGGGTTTTTTCACCTTTTTGACCGTTTTTTTGGCTTTTTTTGCCTTCTTTTTTATCCCCTCAGCCATTTCTCTTTCTTCTTGGAGTTCCCTTCTCATTTGCTCAATTAGCTCTTTCACCGACATTCGCTTCTCAAAAACCATCTTTAAGCCCCCAGATAAACTGGATTATGACAAAACATCAGATAAAATGCATAAAAGCTTATCGCAATCCTTCGCCTTTTCGCCCTTGAAAAGCAGTGTTTTTGGGCAAAAAGAGCAAATTATGTATAAGGTTTACATCGGGTTAGGAGGTTTATTATACTAAAAAGCGTGTTTTTTGTTAGGGGTTCGTAATGGTTGCTCTAAGAAGTTGTCCGAGAAGTGTTCCGAGGGGTGCTCCGGAAAGATATTTGTTGAGCGGGCGGAATAGAACTGATTGGACTGCGCGGGCAGCGGCAAAGAACCTCAGAAGAAATGCACGCAAAAAGTCCGGACTCTTCTCATTAAGGGCAATGTTTTTGAAATTTTATAAAAAATTGTTTTAAGAGGGTCTTGATTGATTTTAAAGTGGACGCGCCAAGAAATGGATTTCTAGCCAAAGCAATTGTTGGGCTTTGGTGGCTCCACTCTGTTGGCCCTTCAGCGCCCCACATAAAACTACCGTTGCTCTGTTCCCAGCCTGGCGGGTTTCATCCTATGACGGAACCTGTAAGGACAGAGCTTCGACGCCATCAAAACTGCATTTGCAGTGGCATCAAAACCTCTTCCTCAGCTTCGGCCCCGGCATAAAGCGGGTTTCCGGTAACAAGCCACCGCTAGCGGCCCGGCCTAGTCCAAAGTAATTAGGCGTTTTAGTGTTTAAAAACCTGTTGATTTTTTCGTTTGTTTGATGCCTTGCTTTGAAATAATTTCAGAATCAGAAAATTCTTCCGCTCGTTCTGGAATTTTGCGCACTTTTCACGGCAATGTCGAAACCCCTTTTTTGATGCCGGTTGCAACCAAGGGCGCCGTGAAATACGTTTCTCACCCTGACTTAAAAAAATTTGGCATTGATTGCTTGATTTCAAACGCTTTTATAAATTACTTGAAGCCCGGTCTTGAAACAATAAAGAAAGCCGGTGGCTTGCACAAGTTCATTTCTTGGGACAAATCAATGTTCACGGATTCTGGCGGTTTCCAATTATTGAGCAAAAACTTTGTCCATCATGTTAACGATAAAGGTGTTTATTTCAGAAATCCTTTTGATAAAAGCGTCGAATTAATTACACCAGAAAAAGCAATTCAAATTCAAAACTCTTTAGGCAGCGATGTCGCAATGTGCCTTGACCACCTCGCCCCCTTTGGCGCTTCAAGAGCGGAGCATATTGATGCTTTGATTCGAACGATTGAGTGGGCGCAGCGCTGCAAATCCGCCCACAAAAACAAGAACCAGCTTTTATTCGGAATAACGCAAGGAGGAACTTTTTTGGATTTGAGAAAAAAAGCCGCTCTCGCTTTCGACCAGATGAATTTTGACGGCCTCGCTTTTGGCGGTTTGTGCATCGGCGAGCCCGCTTCCGAAATGTACAAGATAACTTCTTATTCAAAAAAATTTGTTTCAAAAGAAAAACCGATTTATTTGATGGGTGTTGGTTCCCCGCTTGAAATTCTGGAGCTTGTTTCTCTCGGGGTTGATATTTTTGATTCTGCTTATCCCACAAGAATGGCTCGCCACGGAAAGATTTTCACGCATGCAGGCGTTTTGCAAATCGACCGCGGAACATGCAAGAATTCGTTTGCTTCGCTCGACAAGAATTGTGAGTGTTTCGTTTGCAAAAACCATTCGCGTGCTTACCTTCACCACCTATTCAAAACTCACGAGCAGAACGGCCAGATGCTTCTCAGCTATCACAACACTTTTTTTATGGCAAATTTGATGAAGGAAATCCGCTTGGCGCTGAAAGAGAACCGGTTTGAGAAATATAAGAAAGAATTTGAAAAGAATTATTCGAATAATTTAAATAATTTGAATAAGAGGTAATAAATTTTGTTTGTTGGAAGTGATTATCATGCTCCGTGTTTGTTTGATTGGTGCAGCCGATGTCGATTTTCATTATTTTAAATTGTTGAAAATGAAGAAGCCGGATTTTGAGAGGCATGTTGAAGAGATTGCAGGGTCGCTCGTTAATTCTGGTTCTGAAATTGTTTTGCTTCCGAATAGGGGCGTTTCTTTTGAAGTTGCGAAAAAGTATAAGGAGTTAGGCGGGAGGAAGGTTTTTGGAACTGTTCCCGTGTCGGATTCTGATTTTGGGATAAAGCATTTGCGTGAATTTATTGATGCGGAGATTAATGGAAAGAAGATTGTTGATGAGGAGATCGATACTGGTACTTGGTATAAGCAGGATTTGACTCATTGTCTTTTTGGGGATGTTGTCCTTGTTTTGGGCGTGAGCCTCGGCGCGTTGGGTGAGCTGTCTTATGGTTATTATTTGTATAAACTTTTTTTGGGGAAGAAGCCGAATGTTTCTGTTTTGAAGGAAAAGATTCATCCGAAGGTTGTCGCAGGTTCGAAAGTCCCTTTTGCAACTATTGTTTACAAGCCTTTCGTTAAAAAGAAATTGCCTTTTGAGATTGAGACCTATGTAAAAGATTGCGGAGGAAGGGTTTTTTACGCGGAATCCGCGAGCGAAATAAAAGAAATTATTGAAGAATTTGGAGAATAATTTTTTTTACGACGCGTCCGTCTGAACGAACTCCTGCCCATTCATGATGCAAAATTCTTCGTATTTCTCCTTTGCCTCTCCCACATCTTCTTTTTCCATATTAATTATTTCCCCCAAAAACTCCTTTTAAACCATTCCTATTTTTTCGCTACTTTGCCTTCTTTCAGCCTTTTTTCCTTCTTTTGGCCCCCTTTTGCCCTTTTGTTTCTCTGGCTTTTTGGCCAATTTTTTAAGGTTTTATAGGTCCTCTATCCCGTTTTCCGTTATCCTATAAATCGCTTCCCCATCAGGCAAAGACGGTGAATCGATGAGTTTTGCGACTCTCTTGTCGTCCTTGCTCTTTCTCAAATAGAGCCTTGTTTTGCTTGCGTGCCCAACAATATTTCCTCCAACAGGCGATGTTGGGTCTCCGAATAAAATTGCCGGATTTTCTATTACTTGGTTCGTTACCAGAAGCGCGATATTGTTCATTTCCGCCAGTTTTTGCAGCACTCGCATGTGTTTGTTCAATTTTTGCTGCCTTTCTGCGAGCGTTCCTCTCCCAACATATTCCGCCCTGAATTGTGCGGTGAGCGAATCAACTATTACGAGTTTGATGTTGTTTTCTTTTACCATTTCTCCGGCTTTTTCCGCCAGAAGCATTTGATGGTCCGCATTATATGCGCGTGCAACCAAAATATTTTTTAGAACAGCATCCGTGTCAAGCCCCAACTTTTTTGCGACTTGTATTACTCTTTCCGGTCTGAACGAATTTTCAGAATCAATGTACAAGCAGCCCCCTCCAAGACCGCCCTGTTCTTTTGACAGTTGCACCGTTACCGCTGTCTGAAAGCACCATTGGCTTTTTCCGGATGCCATTTTTCCATAAACTTCGGTAATGCTTTGCGTTTCTATTCCGCCGCCGATAAGGGAGTCTAATTCTTTTGATCCTGTGGTAAGCCTTCCAACTTGTTTTCTCTTTTCAGCCAATATGTCTGCCGTCTGAAAACCCATTTCCAACGCATCTCTTGCCGCTTTTATCGCCTTTTCCGCGGTTCCGTCCCCCAGCCCTGCTATTTCTTTTAGTTCCATCGGGCTTGATACCGCTATCGCCTCTAATGATTTGTACCCTGCTTCGGCAAGTTTCTTTGCCGCAATGTCCCCTACTCCCGGCAAATCAGTGATGCTTTCAATTTTTTTCGCCATTTTTTCACCTCGGTTCAGCTTTTTGGGTTTTTGGTTTGGCATGCCATCAGCCCTTTGCTTGAACTGTTATTATTGTGTTTCAAGAGTTTTTAAATGCTTTCCAGCTTTCGTGCCGGTGATTGGGGCTGATTTTATTTTTTTATGAATCAATTAAAGAAGTGCTTTTACCATGAATTCCCTTTCGCCGCTGAATGAATTTTCTTTGGTATAACCGTAAGCGCCTATCCTTTCTCCCGCAAGTTTTTCGTTCAGCTCTTCGCAGATTGTTTCCGCTTCTTTTTCGGCGAGTTCCTTTTCGAATTGCTGCTGTGTTATCCCAAATATTTTCAGCGCGTCCTCGCCGAAAAGGGTCACTTTTATTTTTCCCGTTTCGTCCTCAAGAATGATTGAAATTATTGCCCTGCTTTTGGGCTCGACCTCGCCGCACGATTCGCACACAACCCCGTTTTCCATTTTCTTTATTTTTTTCCCGCATTTGCCGCAAATCAGGTACCTTAGGTTTCCGCGTGAAATTTCTGAAATTTTTCCGCTTATTGATGAATTTTCATTGTCCACCAGTTCGTTTATTTTTTTTTCAGGAATCGCTTCTTTTAAAATTTCCTTTATCCCGGGCATTTGCATGCCGCTCACCCTGATTTCCACGCTGTAACCGAGGTGCAGTTCTACGCCGAACATCCCGTCCTTTGTGTATCCGTTTATGATTTCAATGTTTTCCCCTTCGTTGTATTTTTCGATTTCATCCGCCTTTTCATTCCACGCGGTCGCCCTTAAAATAGCCGTTTCATCTCCTAACTGGAAGTTGCAGAGCTTCCCTCTTCTTTCTCCCGAGGAAAATTCTTTTGCAGGAAACCTTCTAAGCAGTTTTCCCGCGACATTAACAGAACTTAACCCGCCTCTTAAATTCGCGAGTTTTTCAAATTTTTCCTCCGCTTTTTTTGTAACTGTAATGGTTCCGTTGAAGCCCAGGCTTAATTGTTTTTTTTCGTTGTAGGTTGAGATTATGGCATTTGTTATTTCCACTCGGCTTCCTTTTGTTAGTTTATATTTGTCAACCTGGTCGTTCCAGAGGCTCAGTCTTATTTCCCCGCTTTCATCCTCAATTATTATTGACTGCACTTTTCCTTTCTTTCCGCCCTTATCAAATTCTTTTGCCGGAAAAACCGCTTTGACTTCGCCCCTTAATTCCGCTCCGCGCATCCCCTCTTCCAATTCTGAAATAAGGGAGTATTCCGCCGCTTTTCCGCCAACGCCGAGTGCTTTTCCCACCATGTAGGCGGCGCCCTGTTCCGTCAACAGTCCTGAAAATTTTTCCACCTTTTCTGCGATGAGCCTGCTTACTTCAATTTCGCTTTTTCCGCTTTTTTTCGCGATTTCGGAAACAATTTTTTCAGTAGGCTCTTCTTTCATTCAACACACGGCATTCTATTGAAACCCACAACAATTTTTATTGTTGATGTAAGGAAAGGAAGAATTAAAAGCA
The DNA here is from genome assembly GCA_026397015.1 of Candidatus Iainarchaeum sp. Classification (GTDB taxonomy): domain Archaea; phylum Iainarchaeota; class Iainarchaeia; order Iainarchaeales; family JAAZKV01; genus JAPLVR01. The sequence continues at coordinate 201,808 of JAPLVR010000006.1, read as the reverse complement.
ACAAAAACTGATTTGTGTGCATGGTGCTTAAAAAAATTTCAAGAAGGCAGTTGGCCGATTATTCAAAGCCTTTTCTGGCGAAACAAAGGGTTACAAAAATCAGATTCAAGGGAGCAGGGCGTCAAAGAATGACTTTTGCCTACTTGGCATATTCGCCGGAATTTAAGCGGTTTGTTGGAAGAAACCGCAGAGTTCTTATTCCAACTTACAAATTAATTGAAGATAATCTCAAGCTTCTCAATTCCGGGAAGCCGGTAGTTGATAGAAAAAGTGGAATAACAATTCAAAAGGCAAGAACCGGCGGCAGGGGGACCGGTTGGAAAACATGGCACGGAACCATTCGCTTAAAGGTCACTTTTCGCGGAAAAGAATTTTTTGTAAAGCGCACAAATGCGGAGGACGCGGAAATGTGGTTGCATGCAATCGGGCCGGTTGAAAAATATTTGGCTGTCCATCACAATCGTATCAGCGGATTTAACATAAGGTTGTTGAAACCGCACTTGATTTACGAGAAGGAGCTTTCGGACAGGGAAGTACGGGTGAGGAAGAATATTTTTGTGGACGATAATCCTCTTTGGATGGTGACAGATTTTTTAAAAAAAGGCGAATTTGTTTACTTTGGGGATTACAGCAGGAAGTACAAAAAACAGATAGAAGTTATTGACAAACTTAATGACCTTTTGCATAAGAAGACTAGGGGACGCGTCGGCGATATACGCGGTGAAAATTGTGCGTATCATCCAAAATCAAACACTATTTTTTTGCTCGATATCGTGTTGCCTGAGTGGGCGGAATGGGCGTACTGAAATTTGGCAAAATCAGCATATTTGTATTTTGCTTTTCCAAAAAAACAATTCCTTTTTATACCCATTTTCCCAGAATATTTGCAGCTGTATTTGGGGCAATAGTGAAGCTTATGAAACCTGGAAAAGTGTATTCAAAATTGATTGCACAGTTAAAAGAGGAAGCGGGACAGCTCTTTTTGGTTGTTGATCCCCCCAACCAGGCCCCTGAACAGGCAGGAAAAATTGCCAAAATAGCGGAGAAAGCGGGCGCAAACGCAATTGCCGTCGGCGGTTCCCTCGGCGCACAGGGAAAGCTTCTTGACGACACTATTTTGGAGATGAAGCGCAGTTCTTCCCTTCCCGTTATTTTGTTTCCCGGAAACGTTGCAACGCTCTCCGAGTTCGCGGACGCAGTTTATTTTATGACGATGATGAACAGCAACGACCCTTATTATATTTCAGGCGCACAAACAGTCGCGTCTTTTCCAATAAAGCGAATGGGCATTGAAGTTATTCCGACTTCTTATATTATCGTTAAGCCGGGAAGGGCGGTCGGCTTTATGGGCCGCGCCCAGTTGATTCCGCGAAATCTCCCTTATCTTGCCGCTGCGAACGCGCTCGCCGGCGAGTACATGGGTTCGAAGCTCGTTATTTTGGAGTCCGGCGGCGGCGCTCCGCAGCCGGTTCCGAAAGAAATGATTTCCTATACCAAAAAATCTATTGAGATTCCTTTGCTTATTGCGGGCGGCGTGCGGACTCCGAGATTTGCCTACGACTGCATTTTTTCAGGCGCAGATGTCGTTCAGGTAGGCTCCGCGATTGAAAGCGCGAAATCTGGCAAAGAAATTGAATCACGCCTGAAAAAAATGGTTTCGGCCGTTAGGCGCGGAGCGAAGGCGAAGCAATAGTTTTTTTTGCCCACACAAAATTTATTCCAGAAGAAGTTCTTCTTTCAGCTCTTCAATCGTTTCCCAGATTCTTTTTTTCATTGCCGCTTTCGGTTTCCAGCCAATCTTTTTTATTTTCGCGAGAGAATAGTTTTTTTCCCTTGAAATATGCCCTATGTTTTCCCGCGTCAAAACATCTATTCTCAAAATTTTTCCAATTATTAGGGCAATGATTTCAGGAATGTGCTTCATTCCTTTTTTCAGCCCGAATTTTTCCTGAACAATTTCGCAGAACTCATTCAGCGTTATTTTTTCGTCGCCTCCGAGGAGGTAAATTTCCCCGCTTTTTCCTTTTTGCATTGCAGCTATGAGGCCGTTTGCAACATCCTTCACGTGAATTACCTGGAAAGAATTTTTTCCGTCACAGGGCAGGGGCATTTTTTTTCTTATCATCTTGAACATTTTTGCCCAGTATTTGTTCGGCCCAAGTATCATCGCGCTTCTAACTACAAAAGCATCAATTTCGTTTTTATGCAAAAAAACAGCCCGTTCTGCGGCCAGTTTGCTTTCTTCGTATTTGTTTTCCGGATTTAGCGGGCTTTTCTCGTCCACCGTTTTTTTTGTAAATCCATAAACCCCCGTCGAGCTCAGTAAAACAAATTTTCGCACTTTCGCCTTTATTGCCGCCCCGATTAAATTTTCCGTTCCCTTTACATTCACTTCCCAAAGTTTTGGATTTTCATTTTCAATAACCGCCGCAAGGTGAAAAACGGCGTCTGCGCCTTTTACCGCCTTCTGAACCTCTTCCATGTCCAGAACATCGTGCCCGTTCGTGGCGTCAAATTCCTTCACAGAGTGTTTTCTGTTTTTGAGTTCCGCCACAAGGAACCTTCCGACCATGCCGCTTGATCCGGTTACAAGAATTCTCATAAGGATAAAATAGTTTAAGTTGTTTTAAATTAATGCTGTTGCTTCTCTTTTTTGCCTTTTTTTCATGATTTTTTCAGGCGGATAAAAGCGTGAAGAAATCCGGCGCTAGGAGCGCAATTGCAACTCCTGCAAAAATAAATGGTCCGAAAGGCGGCAACCCCCTCAGAACGTAAATGTTTTTGATTTTCATTTTTTTTAATTTTGCAATTTCTTTTTCCCCGATTACGCCCTTTTTCATCACTCCCTTTACCATAAAGATTTTCAAAATCTTTTCGGAATTTCCTTCGGTTGAAATTATTTCGTCCTCTTCCAAATTTTTTAATGGAACTTTTTTTCGGAAGAAATTTTTTTTTATTCCTTTTTGCAGGGCGAAGAAAATAAGTCCGCAAAAGAGCGGGAATCCAAGCATGAAAACGACGGTTTTTCCAAAAAGCCCGAATTTAATTGCGGCAACAAAATACGCCGCCAGAAATATTCCCAACAAAATCGCCTGTACTATTCCTTCTTTATTTTCCTCAAAATCAACCCCTTTTTTCGAGTATTTTAGCGTGTAATAAACCGAATAGAACACGATTGAGCTCATTGCCGCGAAGAATGCTGCCCCGAAAAAAAATCCGTAATTATTGAATGGATTCAGCAGCGCAATCGCAGTAAATATTTTCACATCCCCCCCGCCTATTTTCCCAAGCCAGTAAGAAATATAGAGCGCGGCGAAAACCGCTGCACCGACAAGAAGGTTGTTCCATTGCCCAAAAAATATGCTTATCAAGGCGCCAAATAAAATCATCGGAACAGTTATCCAGTCGTAAATGTAGCCGCTTTTCGCGTCCGTTATGGCGCCGGCAAGTGTTCCGATAAGCAAGGCCCCGCTTTGAACCAGTTGAATCATTTAAATCTAAAAAATTAAGCAGGAAAAGTAATATTAATTCCAACTGACGCTAATACCTGTGCGATTATATGGCTGAAAAGAAAATTCCCGTTCATATGCAAATCGAACAAACACCGGGCTTAATGAAGGGCGAAAAAGTTTGGTCTGCCGAAAAACTTCATAAAAAAAACTTCAATTGGTAAGATTGGCCGGAAGCGCGATTGATTCTTTTGCGCTTCCAAGCCTAAGGGTTTTTCCGAAGTCGCATTACTTCATTCACACCCATCTTCCAATCGGAAGGGAAAGATCCCCGTACATGATGCCTTCCGGTGATGACCTCGAAATTCTTTCGGATTTGATGCTGATAAAGAGGGCAGAAGTAGGAATAATTGCAGGCATAAACTATAAGGCAAATGTTGTCGGTTATGCCGGTTTTACTCTCAGCAAACCGCTTTCCCAAAAAGAATTTTCAAAAGTTTGGGAAAATTTCAATGCATGGGTTAATGCACAGAAAAATTTCGGGAAAGAAATAACTTTTGTTGCCGCTTCAGAAAAATTGAAGCGCATATTCAAGCACCACAACGTTAATTTTAGAAGAGCGCATATCCCGATGTCAGGTTATAGGTTCAGCAGAAACAGGGGCAGGTTTTTAAAAAAACGTGTTTTGTCGCAAATTAAGCCGGCACGGCCGAGGCGAATAAGAAAATAAAAAAAGAAAATTTTTTTTGGTTTATCTGCCGGCGGTTGCTGCACTAGCCATCAATACAATCAATGCACCGATGATAATAATCAAAATAATTGCAAGTATTATGGTAATGATTGTTGAAATGATTAGTTTTTTATTGCTCAGTCCGGTTAGGCGCTTTAAGATTAACCAACTGGCATACCCGAAATAAGTCATTATTGCGTATGCGGGTATCAGGAAAATTAATGAAGCTATTGACACTATTTGTAGGACAGTTGTCATTGATGGGAAAATTAATGCCAAGAGCGGCATGTTCTGCATGATAGTGCCTATAATAAACGGGATTCCTGCGATTATTACATATGCGATGGCAAGCACTGACGAGACGTAGTATATTTGGGTGAATGTCGCTTTTCCGCCGAGAATTTTTGTTGATGCCCAGATTAACAAACCTCCGATCAGTGTGATAACAGTTACTAATATTAGTGACAATATTGGCAAAATCACTATTGCGAGCGTTCCGATAGACAGTAGCATCGGCACTGCGGGATTCGAATTCAGTAATGGGTTTGACAGGATAGCAGGCCCTATCGTTACAGCAAAGGCGCTTACCACTATGCCTATCAATATTGCAAAAATTAGTGGCATTATGTTGTAATTCTTTATTCCGCGCAAGATGTTTGCGTTTTTTATTTCACCTGCAACCTCTGTTTCTGGATTAAAAAAGAAATTAAATATTTTTCCAAGCATGTTTTCTCCCCCCTTTGCCTTGCAGTGATTCACATCACCGCTTCTCTTCTAGAAGAAGGTATTTTTGTTATTTAAAGGTATCGAAACCTCTTCGGTTTTCTAATCTCGGCCCTTTTTTTGACAAGCATTTTTTTCTCTTTTCGGGCACATGTTCCACGTTAAGTGGTTAATAATCCTTTCATTTAAGCCTGAATTTTTTCATCGCTTTCTTTCCCTGCATCTGCTGCATCATTTTTGCCAAATCCCTTTCGCCCATTTTTTTCATTGTTCTTTCGTTCGCAAATCCTTTGAATTTTTTGAACATTTTTTTCATGGTTTTGAATTGTTTTACCAGTTCCCGCACTTCTTCGATTTTTTTCCCGCTTCCTTTTGCGATTCTTTCAACGCGTGTCCTGCTAAGCAGCTCCGGATCCAGCCTTTCTTTTTCCGTCATCGAATCAATTATTACTTTGAATCCCTCGAGTTTTTCTTCGCCCATTTCAAGCATTTCTTTCGGCATTTTTACGCTCAGCCCGAGCATTTCCGCGATTTTGTTCAACGGGCCTATTTTTTTGGTCGCTTTCAATTGTTCGTAAAATATTCTGAAATTAAAGTTGCCGCTCAGCATTTGTTCAGGGCTCATTTGTTCTATTTCCGCTTCCCTTGCTTTCTCCAATAAGCCTTCCAAATCCCCGTATCCCATTATTCTTGATAAATATCTGTTCGCATCGAACGCCTCAAAATCATTCAGCTTTTCTCCGGTTGAAATGAAGTAAACGCTTGCACCCGTTTCGTTGCACGCAACCAGTGCTCCTCCACCCTTGGAACTTCCGTCCATTCTCGTAATTATTACTCCGTTTATTCCAACCGCGTTGTGGAATGCCTGCGCCTGTTTTTTCGCCAAATTTCCTATATCCGCACCTATTACGAGCCATTTTTCTTCCGCCTCAAATACGCCGTCAATTTCTTTTATTTCTTTTACGAGCGCATTATCAAGCGCGCTTCTTCCGGCGCTGTCGCAAATCAGCAAATCGTATCCTTTCAGTTTTTTCAGCGCTTCTTTCACCACTTTCGCCGCATTTTTCTCCCCTTTTATTCCAAAAAAATCTATGCCGGCTTGTTTCGCATTCGTTTCCAGCTGTTCGTATGCAGCAGGCCTGTAAACATCGCCCGCAATTACCGCTACTTTTTTTCCCCTTTTTGTGTAATAGAGCCCGAGTTTTCCAGCGCCGGTTGTTTTTCCGGAACCAAATAATCCGCAAAGAAGAATTTTTTTCGGCGCCTGCGGAGTTTCTTTTCCGCCGAGCATTTCTACAAGCGAATCATAAGTTATTTTTACTATGTGTTCCCGTCTTGTCATCTCTCCCTTTATTTCTTCGAATGCTTTTTCCTCGATTTTTTTTGAGAGGTCGAAAACCGTTTGCGTATCCACATTTGATGAAATTAGCGCCCTTTGTATTTCCTTGACGGCTTCTTTTACCGCTTCCTTATCGACTGTTCCCGCCCCTTGTATCTTGTCAATCGCTTTTCTCAGCGCGTCCCCGAGTCCCATGCCAAAATTACGTTCCCAAAGGGTTTTAAACATTAAATTCCAAATGTAATTCAAGCAGGGCTTTTGTGGTTGTAATGAATTTGAAAAGAATTTTCGGCGAAAAAGGAAGCATGAGTTCGCTCGTTTTCGAGCTCATGGTCGCAGCCGTTGTCGCCCTGGCGATTATTTTTGTCCTGCTGGAAATAATTTTCAAGCGCTGATTTTTCAGGGCTTTTTGGCTTTTCTGATTTCGTCCAGGGTCAATACCCTATTTTCGCCCTTTTTACGCGCAAACATTCCGAGCGCCCATTCGGCATTTCCGCGGACAAAATAATCTGCATCTTTCAGAAGCGGTTTCACTTTTGCGGCGCTCTGTTTTGCATCCAGATAGCCAAGCCTTACCACCGTTTCCAGCCTCACCTCTGCTTCATCGTCTTTCAGCATCTGTTCCATCAAAGCGATTGCCTTCGGCGCCAATTTCGGGCGGCTTTTCAGGAAATTGGGCGACACGCAGGTATAGAGCCCCCAGATTGCGCCCCTTCTGGCCCGCCAGTCGTTTGATGAGAGCCTTTTCGCCCAACCCTTCTCCCTTTTCGGAAGCGATTCGATAAGTTTCACCGTTTTCTGGTCTCCAAAAATAATTGCCCGCCGCCTTTTTCCTGCAGCAACCCTCCGCTTAACAGGAAAAGTTTCCTTTCTTTTTCCCGCGTTCAGACCGGAGATTTTTAGCGCTTCTACCTTCCATCCCAATTCAGCAATCTTCAGCCTTCTTCTTGCAGCCGCCATACGAATAATTCCCCTTCCAAACCTTATTAACCTTTCTTTTTGTTGACTGTCAACCAGCTCCTATCGAGCAACCTTTTTAAGGTATATTGGACAATTATTGGATAGGAGGTTTTTTTATGGATCCACTTACAATGGTTGGAATCGCGCTCATAGTTATAGTTGCCGTTCTGGTGTTTGCAATTATTGCAATGTACAACTCGATTATTTCCCTGTCAAAGAGGGTGGGTAACGCATGGGCACAGATTGATGTTCAGTTGAAACGAAGAGCCGACCTTATTCCGAATTTGCTTGAAACCGTTAAGGGTTACGCCAAATTCGAAAAGAGCGTCCTTACAGAAGTAACGAAGGCAAGAACAGCGATTCTTTCTGCCAAATCCCCAAGGGAAGCGGCTAGGGGGGAAAACATGCTTGCCGGCGCGTTGAAGTCTGTTTTTGCTGTTGCGGAGGCTTATCCTTCTTTGAAAGCCAACGAGAATTTCATCGCTTTGCAGGAAGAGCTTTCTTCAACAGAGAACAAGGTTGCTTTCGCCAGGCAGTTTTACAATGATGTTGTAATGGTTTGGAACACCAAGATTGCGGTTTTTCCTTCAAATATAGTTGCTTCCATGTTCGGAATGGGCAAGGAGAGAGAATACTTTGAAGTTGAAGATGAAGCAAAGAAAAGCGTTAAAGTTGATTTCTCTGATCTCGACAAATAACGCTTTTTTTTATTTTTTTTCTGTTCTTCGTTTGAATTAAGATAGTTGGTGAGTTTTGATGATTGATTTTTACGAGCAGGTTTCGAAGAATAAGCGCATGACTTATGTCCTTTTTTTCATGTTCTTCGTTTTGATAGGGACCCTTGCTTATTTGATGTCTTTTGTCCTCAATATTTATTCCGGCGGCGGCTTCGCATTTTTTTTCACAATTTTCGGAGTCCTCACAATTTTGTTCGCAATAATTTCATACTATGCTTCTGACAGGATTGTTACCGCCATTTCAGGCGCGAAAGAAGCCCCCATAGAAGATTACAAAAAGCTTCATAATATTGTTGAAGAGTTGGCGATTGCTTCTGGAATTCCTAAGCCGAGGATTTTCACAATTAATGATTCTGCAATTAATGCTTTCGCCACCGGCCGCGACCCCGCACACGCTGTTGTTTGTGTTACCACAGGTTGTCTTACTCGCCTTAACAGGGATCAACTACAAGGGGTGATTGCTCACGAACTTTCTCACATAAAAAATTATGATATCAGAACAATGACTCTTGCAACGGTTCTTGTCGGAATAGCTGTTTTAATTTCTGATTTCATGATTCGCTTCATTTTTTATTCGCGCCCAAGCGGCGACAGCGATTCGAAAGGTTCGGGAATATTTTTTATTATAATAATTGTTGTTGCAGTTATTCTTGCAATTCTCACGCCCATAATTGCGCAGATGATTCAATTCGCCATTTCAAGAAAAAGGGAATTTGTCGCCGACGCTTCCGCGGTTGAAATGACGCGAAATCCGGAGGGTCTCGCTTCCGCGCTCGAAACAATCTCAAAAGATACCGAACCTTTGGAAGCCGCGAACAAGGCAACCGCCCATTTGTATATCGCAAATCCTTTGAAGGGTCAGAAGCTTTGGATGAAGTCTTTGTTCTCAACTCACCCCGATATTAATCTGCGCATCAAGATTCTGCGCGGAGAGTGAGTTTTCTTTTTGACCGTTCTCTATATGGTATTAAACCAAGTTCCTTGTATAAGTCAGAAATCTTAACTATGTTCCATATGTGCGATACTCCTAAGTGTTTTCCAACTTTTTCTCCTGAGGGGTATCTGTCATATTTTACTTCTTCTAGAATGTATTTCTTAAATTCGGTTTTCCACATCTCAATAAGTTCTTTATCAGGTTGTTTGGATCGAGTTCCTTTCATTTTTGTTGTTGGCGGCAAAATGTTTAGTGTTTTATAAATAGTAAAAAGACTATCAAAATAAGTATAAATATGCAATCGTAAATCTTTGGCTATGTCGTTGCAACAGGGCTTTCTGCCATTTGTGGAATATTCTGTAAAAATATAATTGAGTATTCTCTTCTTGTTTATTTCCCTTGTAATGCTGATTTTATTTACTGAAGAATTTCGAATATAATTAAGTGTTTCAAGTGCCGTTTCTCCAAGCAAATAACTCAGTTGGTCGTAATTTATTATCTGAATTTGGTTATTTGGTTTAACTTGTTTGTTTACTTTGCTTGTGGTAGTTATGATAAGTGCTTTATCAAGGTTTTCATTTACAATGGCTTTTTTGACTTGCTTAAAGTCTTTGGTTTTAAGTGCTTCGCCAGAATTATATGCCTTCAATTCAATGCCAACTAATGCATTATTTTTTTTGGCAACTATATCTATACCCCTTTCAGTTGCTGTCCTGTATTTAATTAAGGTTAAATCAAGCTTGTATAAGTTATTGAGAATTAGTTCTAATAACATTGTTGCCTTTATAACTTTTTCATTTTGGTCTGGGGCGAGTTTGTATGCCAGCCCAGCAAAAGCATATAGTTCTTCGATTCCATTGAAAAGGGGTCTAGTCGAAAGTGAAATTTGTTTTGAAGTTCTCTCCGAGATGGAAAATGGTGTTTTTTGCTTTCCTCTTTGACGTATTTTATTAAATCCTTTTTCATTTGGCTTTGACAGTTGTCAGGTCTCTTTCCGCAATAAAATAGAAGAGGATATTCCATTGCATAAATAAGTTTTTTCAATATTTATTGTTTTCTAGACTTAAATGCCGGTGACAGAATTGCAATCTTGCGTGGACAAAAAAAATCTAATTTTAACCAAGCAGTTTTTTTAACCCGCTCCCCCGCCGCCTCCGCCTCCCCCTCCACCGCCGCCACCCCCGCCCCCAAATCCTCCGCCTCCGGAGGTTGCCATTGCGGAGGAGAATGCGGAAGAGAAGCCCGAGGATATTCCGGAGAGGTCTCCAACGGAAAAGCTTCCCATTGCGCTTCCAATAAATATTGATGAATGCACTTCCATATGATAATCTTTGAATGCGAATTTCATCGCCTTCTCAACATTTTTTGCTTCGCCCAATGGAATTGCATAAACAAGGTATTTTTCCCAAAGTGCAATTGCGGTCGGCGGCACCTCTTTGAGTGCGGAAAAATCGTGAAGGAATTTTTTGAATTTTATCCACCTTTCATAGTGGAGGGCACCTTTTTGCGTTCTGACTGCAAGGGCTTGCGGAAAAAGTAAATAGCAGGCAATTGAAATTGTTAAAGGGGCGAGCCATTGATTTGGCGCAACTATTATGGTGGCAGATATATTTATTGATATATACAAATTTATTATGCTCAATATTATGTAAGGAATTATTCCATTACTTTCTCCGTCAAAATTTTCATTTTGATATTCTTCCGATGCGGCGTTTTTCCAGTCTTCATACCATTCCCTGCTGTAGGACGGAGTGTTTTCCAAATATTTTTGAATATCTTTGATTGTTGCCAAATATGGTGTTGGTTCCAGTTTCCTTCGCAAGATATATTTTTCCCAAAACGATTGGTAATCATAGCCAGCTGCTCCGCCCAACAAATCCAAAATCATTGTTTGGCTTTCGGTAATTCCCGCGGAGTCTCCATTCTTTATGTGTATTATATAAGTTTTGTCTTTTTTTTCGATTGCGATTTTTCCCTTCAGCGCAAGCACTAGAATTTCCCCAGTTATGTCTTCTGCACTTGCGCCTTTTATTATGCCCCCCTTGGTCAGCATTTTTACTATTGTGGGAGAATATTCATATGGTGGTTCCCTTTCGTATACTGCGTTGTAATCTGTTTTTGGTTCTCTGCCCCAAAAATGCCAGCAAATTATGAATATTACAACTTGGATTCCTCCAAAGATTAAAATAGAAATAATAAGATTTGTTGTTTGGGCGGTTAAGGTCTCAAAAAAAATTGGAAGCAATATTGCCCCGACTAGTATTGCTGGAAAAATTAAAATTGTGACTTTTCTAAATTTTATGATTAAGAGGTACATGAGTATTCCAACAAAGAGCACTATCAATAATGGAATTATTGATTCGAATAATGATGACATTTGGTTAGTCATCGGCGAATAGTTTGCCGCCTCTGAAATTATTTTTTCCAACCCGTCTGTGTTTTCTTCAATCGCAAAATTAGTGCTTTTCAGCAGCGTCCTTGGAAATGCAACCCTTATTTCCACCCAATTATTTGCCGGCACATTCAGAACCTGGAAAATTAATTTTTGATTATCAACCAAACCGATTTTTCCGTTCAAATTCGGATAACCCCAGGAATAGACTTCTTTTGAGTCATTCACTTTTCCGGGCAGAAGTATAAATCCTTCCAGGTTTCCTACCTCTTTTTCCCATCCTTCCTGCCAAACTTTCCAGTAAAAGTCCCCTACATCGTTGTACGCCATAACCGCGTTTTTTATTGTGTATTGCATTTTGAATGTTTTTTGTTCGTTTGTTGCGGAGTAGTACCACGTGTATTTTGTTCTGTTCCATTCTTCGTCAGTTTCAAATGTTAATTCTTTGGCGCCATCAAAGACGCGGAAGTTTTCGTACTGCCAGCTTCCTTTCGGAAGATATCTGTACGCAAATGTGAAGCTTCCGCTGAAACTAAACGTAATGTATTCGGTTGCGCTTATTGACCCGTTTCCATTTATCGTGAATTCCACTTTTGCGTTTGGGATTGAATAACTTTTTGCGTAGCAGAAAGCAGGAATAAATATCAAAAGCAGAAGAAAAAAGAGAATAATTTTTTTGTCCATTTCGAACAAAATATATGCTTGCGGAATATTTATTGCTTTCTAATGAGTTTTTGCCCTGTGTCGAATCAAATTATCCTGTTCAGCACAAACTCCGGAGTGAACTTTTGGAAATCATCATACCCCTGCCCGGTTCCAACATAAAGAATCGGCTTCTTCAATTTGTAAAGCAGCGAAATTGTTGTTCCGCCTTTCGCGTCCGTATCAATTTTTGTCAGTATGAATCCGTCGAGCCCGACAGCATCGTCAAATTCTTTCGCCTGTTCCAATAATCCCTGCCCGGCGTACGCTTCTCCCACATATAATTTTAAATCCGGTTCTACTACGCGACCCATTTTTTTGAGTTCTTCCATTAAATTTTTGTTGGTTTCCTGCCTTCCTGCCGAATCAATCATTACAACATCAATTTTGTTCGCCTCCGCCGCCTTTACCGCGTCAAAAGCAACAGCCGTTGGATCCCCCCCGTATTTGTGTTTAACCAGCCTAACGCCAAGCCTTTTTGCATGCACTTCTATTTGGTCGATTGCAGCCGCCCTAAAGGTATCTCCAGCGGCTATTATTACGCTCAAATTGTTTTTTTGAAAGTGGTTGGCGAGTTTGGCAATGGTAGTGGTTTTTCCCGCCCCGTTCGGCCCGAGCATAAGTATTTTGTAGGGCTTTCCCTGCTTTTTTTTCTCCTTTATCCTCTGCAAAAGATCGATTTCCTCCGTTTTCATCATTTCCACTAAAATTTCTTTTATTTGTTCTTTCAGAAACTCGTCGATGCTTTTCAGCGAAACTTTTTGTCCGACAATTCTTTCCTTTATTTTTGCGACGAGTTCACGCGCCGCACCCTGTTCAACGTCGCTTTCAATTAAACTCAGTTCGAGCTCCGAGAGCAATTCACTTACTTCGCTTTCTTTTATCGCGACGCCGCCGAAAATTCTTCCAAAGATATTTCCCTTCACGCCCACCTTGGCTTTTAATTCGCGCTTGTCTTCCCCGGCTTTTTTTATTTCAAATTTCTTTTTTTGTTTTTCTTCCCTTTTAATTTCAACCGCTGCAGCTCTTTCGCCCATTTCCCTTTTTATTTCTTCGATTTTACCTTCCCTTGTTTTTTCTTTTTCCTCTTCCATCGCCTCTTCGATTTCTTTGTCTCCGCCTTCGCCTTTTTTTTCTTCTTCGATTGCTTCGCCGATTTCCTCGAGTTCTTCCGCGCCGACCTCTTCTTCTCCGCCCTCAGGAATTTTTTCCGCGCCTGTTTTTTCTGGAATCCCTTCAATTTTTTTTCCGCGGTGCCTTCTCATCCTTTCATGCGGTTCGGCTCCTTCCGCGCTTCCGGTCGTTTGCTCTTTTTTTTCCTCTTCCTCTATTTCAGCCCCTATTTCTTCAAAAAGTTTTTTTTCCATTTCCCCGGCTTTTTCCTCTTTTTTTGATTTTGGTTTTTCAGCTTCTTCCTTTTTTGCCGCCTCTTTTTGTTCCTTTTCCGAACTTTGGACGGTTTGAACCGGTTGTTCCTTTTTTTGTTTTTCTTCTTCCGCTTTTTTCGATTCTTCAGAAACAGTTTTGGCTTCCGCGGGAGTTTTTTTTTCAAGCGTCTGCTTTAGCTTTTCGCTGAAGCCGGCGATTTTTTTCTTTAAGAATCCGAACATATTCATTGCCTGCTGAAGTTTTTTCTTTTTTCAGCTTCTATTTGGTTGAGGATGCTTATAAGGTCAGAGAGCTTTTTGTTTGAGACAGCGAGTTCCTGCTCGATTTTTCCGATTTGTGTGATAAGTTCTTTTTTTCTGTCGCCCAGCCATTTTGCCGCGTCATCAACGCTTTCCTCCAGATAGCCGCTTTCCGAAAATGCTCTTTTGCATTTTTTAATTTCTTTTGCTTCCACGTCAATCATCACGCCGGCACCAAGCCTCACAGCTATTGTTTCCTTGTTTTTCTTTAATTCTTCAAGCGATTCTATCGTAGAGTTGGTTTCTCTCAGCGCCACATTCATTCTTTCGAGCGCCATTCTTCTTCCGTTCGTTTCCGCTTCCGCCTCTCTTGCCATTTCAAGCAATTGTTGTTCTGAAAATTCAAATTGCGGCATTTTTATTCCCCTATTTTTTTTCTTCGAATTCCTTTATTTCCGTTATTTCAATGTTTACCCTTTTGATTCTCTGTTTTCCGCCTATTTGGCTGAGAACGCTTTCCCGCGCAAGTTTTTCACTTCCGCATCTGGCCATTTTTGCAAATTTTTCTTTTTTCCCGTTTTTCTCGAATATTCCCTTCACTTCGAATTGTTTCATTTGTGCCATTTTTTCTCACCCAGCGCCTCTTCAATTCTGTTGAGTTCGTGCCCGGTCGTTAAGCTTCCAGCAACAAACCCTTTCGCATTTGCAATTATGGAGTTTCTTATGAATACGTCCCCGGCGTTTGCCGTGGAGAATCCTCCGCTAACATTAAGTGTTTCCTGAACCTTTTTAACCTCTTCTTTCGATGAATTCGGATTCATCACGAATCCGGTGCTTGTTGCCACTATTGACGATCCAACTACTTCGCTTTGGGCCACATTCATGTGCGCCACATTCAGCCCGCTTGATTTTATCTGCATTGCGATTTCGCTTGGCAGAGTTTTTGATATTACCGCGCCGAAATCGTTTATTGCAACCAGATTCCCGAGCGCGTTTCCAGTATTGATAATTTCAACCTTCATTTCCTTTTCAATCGCCTCGATTTCCCTCGCCGACGTATTTGACGGCAGAAATATTTTTTTGTTGTTTATGCAGCCGAACACGGAGAGCAGCGAGCTTTCATAGACGCTCACTTTCAATGTTTTTACGTCGAGCGTTTCTTCTATTTTTTTTGCCGCCGAGTTGTCTATGCCGTTCGGCACGAAGCAGATCGAATCGTTTGCCACCCCGAATAATCCTACGTACGGCGAACCCAGCACCTTGAGTATTTCAACTTTCATAAGAATAAGTAATTTGCCGAAAAAATTATTTTTTTGCTTCCGTTTTCTTTCCAGCTGTTTCCTTCAGCTTCGACTCATTTTTTTCTTTGCCTTCCGTTTTTTTCTTTCTTCTTTTTTTTCTTCAATAACTTCTTTCAGTTTTTCCTGTATTTTTTCGGACGTGCTTTCCCTTATCACTTTTGCTTCGCCTTTTTTTTCCTCTTTCTTCGTAATTTTTTCATTCGGCAGGCAGACGAATGCCCTTTCTTTTTCCGCAATAATTTTCACGACAATCCTTCTCGGGATTTTGTAAAGCCCTCTCGCCCAGAGGCTTTCGTTGATTCCGTTGCTTATTGCGACTTCCTTTTTTCTTGATTCTTTTTTTACGGCTTCTTTTACGAAAAAGAGCGCCGATTTCGCCCTCTTGGAGGTCGGCTTAAAAAATGCCTTCTTGAGATTTACAGTAATCGTTTTTTCCTTAAACTCTTTTGCCATTTTCTTCACCGTTTTTCAAAAAAACAAATTTTTTATTGTCAATTTTTTTTCTTTGTCTTGTGGTCTCCAGTTTTAGTCGTTTTTTTTGCCTGTTTTCTTTTATGCCTTTCGAACCTGTCTTTAAGCTCTATATTTTTCCATGTTCTTTTTTGCCTAGAGTTCCAGATTCTTTTCCCGGCTTTTTGCATGAGCCACACCGGCGCGTTCGTCAGCCCCGACCCTATCTTTTTTCTCTCGCTGATTTGGAAATCCTTGAATTCCTTTTCCTTGTTGCTGCCCATTTTTGCCCACTTCTTTCTTTTTACTCTGTAACTTCGGCTTTCTTTTCAGCCCTCTTTGCCTGATGAACTTTTTCCGGCTTGGCGTGTTTGTCCTTTTCTCTTTTGTCCTGCGCCCTTAGTGCCTGTTCAACTTCCCTCTTCACCTTGTCTTCAACGACCATTCTGACTTTTTTCACGTACTTGCCCTGTTTCCAGTTTTCTTGCGCGATTTTCGCTGCACTGTCCAGCAACTGCATTCCTTTCTGCGTTATTTTTCTCCCTTTTGGTTCCGCTTTTTTCAAGTACCCTTTTTTCTCAAGCTGCTGTACGCATGTCCTGATCACTTTTCCGCTTGCCTTGTAAAAGTGTTCCTTTTTTCTTCCCCTGTTTCTCTTTCCGCCGTAGTATGACCTGAGCATTTCTGTTCCTATTACTCCTTCCTTGTAAGCCCTGTACAATATGCTTGCGCATCTTATCGGGAACCAGTCTTCCCTTTCAGGGCTCCTTTCGCGATGCATCCCTGTTTTAACATAGCTGGCGAATTTCGGTTCCTCAAGTTCGGGCAACAGTTTTTTTCCCGCCTCTTCAACCACATAGCCCGGAGGCACATCCTGTATAGCCATATCCATCACTATTTTGAATTCTTTTTCCTTTGAAACCGCCTTCCGGCGCTTTTCGGCTCTACCCTTTCGAGGAGCCAAAAAAAGTTTCTAAGTATTCTCTAATCAATAACCTTTAAAAATTCTCTTACTGCCGCCATTTTTTTGCAGCTTTGATTTGCCTTTGTTCCTTGCCTTTCTTTCCCTAATTCTTTTTACCGCTTCTGGGTGGCTGTTCTATTTTCGCTCACCGCCGGATTCACTATCCACCTGAATGTCTGAATCCGTTTTGCAATCGGCCGCCACTTTTCCCTTTTCGGCTTCATAATAATCTTTTTGCTTTTTGGGTTTATAATTTTATTTGTTTTGTTTTTTCTCAGCCGTTTTTCTGGCATCTTCGCGCGCGTATTTTTTTGTGAGATAAGCCAGTCGGGGTGCGAGCCTGTGGTATTCTGTCGCGTTTATTATGTAAATAAGGTCTTCTACCGGAATGCGTTTGATTGCAGGAACAAGCGCTTCCCTGTTTTTCTCATGTATTTTTTCCATTTTGCCGAGATAATCCAAAAGTTTCTGCCTTTCTTCCGGATCTTTGATTCTCATTTTTGTGTATTTTTTCAGTGTTTCCATTGATTCATAAAAATTTCTTCCTTTGAACGGCAGAGATGCTCCGGCAAGCGGGTTTTTTATTACACCTGTGTGCATGCTTTCGGCGAGATGTGCAACCAGCTCGCTTTTTGCCGACCATGTAAGCGTCCTGTATGCCCTTCCGACCGAAGTGTCCCAGACAAAATCGGCTCTTTCAACCTTTATGTCCTTTCCCCTTTTTCGCTGCATCGCGCGTATTTTTTTTATTTTTTCAATTTCCTTATTTTTTATCAGCCAGCTGTGGGAATGTTCGATTTCGTGCAAAAATACGTCCGGCCTTTCTATTCCCGCGCAAATCCCGTTGCCAGCAATTCTGATTCCAAGCGAACCCTTCACCCCGGACATATTCGCGAATTCCGCCATGTCCTCCGGCGCGAGTTGAAAATAGTTTGCCAAATGATGAATTAAAACTTTTACAGGGTGTTTTGGAGTGAACCCTGAAATGTGCGCAAAAAGTTCGCCCGGATTGTTGTGGTGTGCGGAAAGAAGGCGCATCATGCCACTTTTTGTGCGCCTGGCATTTTTTTTCAAAGTTTTTGCATAATCTCTCGCATTGAAATTCCAGCTTTGTTTTTTTCTCCCGAGATTTTCTGATGCTTTTTTTAAAATACCCCCAAGAGGCAGCACTGGATTTTCATAAAAAACGCACCTTATTGCGAATGCCTCTCTCGCGCTGCTCGTGAGATTTTTGTATAATTTGCGTCTCCTTCGCAGAAGTTTCGGATTATGCCTTGCCCTTTTTTTCGGGGTTTTCTGCAAGTTCATTCTTTCACGTATAAATATCCGTTTCCGCAGTTTTTATTCCTTTCCAAAATTAAAAACCCTGCATTTTGTGAATTGCCGCGTATTTTATGGGTTTAAGCCGAAAATTTTTTCTCAAATCCGCATTCCCCGCATTTCACAATCAAAAATGGTTTTTCTTCTCTTCCGTCAACATTTAAGGAAAAGCATTTTTTGCAGAACTTTTTCTTCAGTTCTTTTGGCACCGGCACATTAACTTTTTTTCCGATTTCAACCATTAATTTTAGGTAGCGTTTGGAGTATTTGCCCTTTCTTTTTGTGTTGTCCTCTTCAGCCAGCTCAAAAAGCCTGTAAATCCTTTCCAGCGCCAGTTTCTGGTTCGGCTTCAATTTTTTTTCCATAACTTCTTTTGGCTGCAATCAGGTTAAAAAATCTGTTTTTTCTTGAATATGTCAGAGAATATGAAGTATTACAGCACCAACGGCGTTTCGCAAAAATCCTCTTTCAGGGAGGTCCTGTTGCAGGGCATCGCAGAAGACAAGGGGCTTTTCATGCCCGAAGTAATCCCGAGGCTTTCGCAGAAAGAAATTTTCGGCTTTAAAGAAAAGAAATATCCAGAAATCGCTTTTACAATTTTCTCAAAATTTATCGGAAAGGAAATTCCGGAAAAAGATTTGAGGAAAATTGTTGAAGACACATATAATTTTAGTGTGCCGATTGAAAAGGTAAGGGGCGTCGGGAGCGGGACATATGTGCTGCGCCTCGACGGCGGCCCAACCGCTTCTTTCAAGGATTTTGCCGCGCGTACCATGGCACGCCTCATGGATTATTTCATGCGTTCGGATGAAAAGAAGCTGACAATTCTTGTTGCAACGAGCGGCGATACCGGGAGCGCGGTTGCAAACGCTTTTTACGGATTGGAAAATATCGAAGTCATTGTTCTTTTCCCGGAAAAAGAAGTTACTTCAAATCAGAGGAGGCAGATGACAACCCTCGGAAAAAATATTTCCGTTTTGGCTGTAAAAGGAAAATTTGATGATTGCCAGGCGATGGTTAAGCGCGCCTTTGCGGATTCTGATTTGTGCGAATATAATTTTTCCTCCGCAAATTCGATAAATCTCGGCAGATTAATCCCCCAGTCGGTTTATTACTTTTACAGTTATTCGCGCGTCGCCGATTCTTTTTGGGAAAAAATTATTTTTTCTGTTCCCTGCGGCAATTTCGGAAACCTCTGCGGCGGATTGATTGCGCAAAGGATGGGGTTGCCAGTTAAGAAATTTGTTGCGGCTGTCAATGAGAATGACGAATTTCCGATTTTTTTGGAAACGGGAAGATACAAAAAAATTGTTCCTTCGAAGAAATGCGTTTCCAACGCAATGAACGTCGGGCATCCGAGCAACCTTTCGCGCTTGATTGATTTTTACAACGGTCAGATGGATGAAAACGGAAAAATAATTAAGCTTCCCGACCTGGAAAAAATGCGCGGCGAAATTTTTTCAGTCGCCGTTTCAGACAACGAAACCAAAAAAACAATAATTGATGCTTATAACAAGCATATGCTTCTTTTGGAACCTCATGGCGCTGTTGCGTGGAAAGGGCTGGAAGTTTTTTTGGAAAAGAGCGGCGGCAAGGTTGAGGAAAAATTGGTTTCGCTTGAAACGGCGCACCCTTCGAAATTTCCGGAAGAAATTGAAGCGCTTTTGAACATTAAGCCCGCTCTTCACCCGTGCTTGAAAGGAGTTGCCGAGAAAAAGGAAAATTTTGAGATTATTGAAAACGACTACATTTCCTTCAAAAACCTTTTGAAAGGGAGAAAAGAATAAGGTCTTTTAGAAAAAAAGTAAGCTCTTTTTTTATTTTTCTTTTTTTATTGATTATTTTGAATTATTTCGTTCTGTCTTTCCCCGCCGCGGTATTTTATCATGGAAACAAATTGGGCGGTGTTGTTTATTCCCTGCTGTATCAGTCTGGTGTCTTTTGTTAAATCGCTTGAAATGCGGTTTAGCACCCTCACCCCCCTTACTAATTTTGCGTTGTACTCCTTAATCTTTGCCGGATTTTTCGTCTTTTCAGCGGCACTGATCATTTTTCTCGCCTTCTCGATTCTTTTTTCTATTTTATATGCCGCCCTTTGTTTCCTTCGCAGGCTTCTCATTTTCGGCAGTGTCCAGTCGATCCACCCTCTTGCTTCCGCCCCTGGAACGCTTTTTGGATTCGCAAGGGTTGTGTTTCTGAGAGTCTTCAGCGCTTCTTCCATTCTGAGTATTTCATGTAAAGGGTATTTTGGAATCCGCGTCTCATAGTGGTGTTTCTGCATTCTTTGCAGTTTCCTGACCATTCTCTCCGATTCCTTGATGAGTTTGCTCTGGAATGCCTGTTGTTTATTCAGCCACTCGCTTTGTATTTTTCTCGCTTTCTTATCGCCTTTTCTAGATTCCTTTTTTGTCTTTTTAAGTATGTCAAAATATTTTTTTCTTTCGCCTTCGCTCCATTCATGGTAAGGCTTGTCGAGTTTTATTCCTGCTTTTTTTGATGCTTTTAACACATCTCTTCGCACGTCATCCCAGAGTATTGATTGTATTGCCCTGCTTTTATTTTCCCCGACATAAGGTATTCTTACAACCCATTTTTTTCCGCTTGAACCTGCGGTGAAGGAGGAATGTATTTTTCCGTTGTTCATTTCGGGATTTCCCGGATGGAAATTCTTTCTTATTTCTCTTTCAAGTTCATTTGCATTTATTTTTATTATTCCGTCCTTTGTAATGTAAATATATGCGTTCGCCATTTTTCCGCTTGAAAGGTGCCACTTTCCATCCTTAAATATGACTTTTATCGAAACAGTTTTTGTCAGGTGGCCGCGCGGGTCATATTTGTATTGTTCAAGTTTCGCCCGCGGGTCTATTTCCGAAACGATTCTTTTCACGCCTGCAACCTGTTGTTCCGGAGTCAGCGCTTTGCTCACAGCAATCCTTCTTATTTCAGAAAGTTTTTCCGCAGAAATCGGTTTTCCAGTTCTTATGGCATCGATTCCCTTCGTTCCCGGCAATGTTTGAATCCTTTTCGGGAGCGATTGAAGTGCCCTTTTTTCTGCCGCCGCGCCCGCCTTTCTCGCCCACGCTTTGTACATCGGGGTTCTTATCCAGCGGACGCTTCTCTTCCTCCCGCCTGAAAACCTTAGATTTGGCAAATTGGTTCTACTTCTCGGGCCCATACAAATATTCCCGCTTCAATCCTTTATAATACTTGCCTGTCTGAAAAAAGCCGCCTGCCTTTTTTGTTTTGTTAATATCCCCTGCCCAACAAAGGCTGCCTGTACGAGACCTCTTTTTCCTTTGCGATTTCCCATACTTTGATTCGCATAACGTCAAGCATCCAATTTGCAACCTCGTTTCTCCTCGCCATCAATTCGTTATAATATTCCTTCCCTATTTCCATTTCGAGTATTGCCGCGGCTTTTTGCATCGGCAGCAGCATCTGCTCTTTTTTTTGCAGATTTGCAAATTTGATTATTTTTTTTCGCTGCATTTCGGTTATTCCGGGAAGTGATTTCATAGCATGGATTGTTGCAAAACATTCTACTTCGCCGATTTGATTGGTGTCCGGGTACCAGCGTCCTTTTGCAATGCTTTTCCATAATTTTTTTGAAGGGAAAAGCTTTGCAAACATTTCATTCAATCGCTTCTGCCCGGGGTTCATGCAGCCCTCAACCACTTCGGGCGTCCACATTTGTCTGGGAAATTTTTTCTGAAAGAGCGGCCTTTTCCTGATTTTTTCCTCAAGCGCTCTCCCTTCGGCTATTTCCCCCGGTCTTGTAATGGCGAGGATATAGCGCGGCTCTCCCCTGCCGCCAAATTTTCCTTTCAAAATTTTCAGCTTGCCTTTTCTCGGACCCATTTTCCCGCCCAGATTGTTTTTTTCAAATTTTTATTTTTCCTTCTCTTTTCTTCTTCAAATATTTCTGTCTGGCCGCTTCAACCGCTTCTTTCATTTTTCCGTTCCCAATTATTCTTATCGCGTGTTCATGCGAATTTCCGACGGAGCGCAGATAGAGGTAATTCGGCCAGTTTTTTTCCATGTTGGTGTATGCCCATTGCCCGATTTTTATTCCTGCATCGTAGCTCCAGTCAGGTTCCTCTTTTGGTACGCGGTCGAATGTTTCTTTGGTCGGCTCGCCGATTTTTTTGTCGAATTTCCAAATTCCTTTTTCCATTCCCCATGCCACCGCGGCTGCTTCTCCGAACGGAACATCCTTAATGTCAATTTTGTTGTTCAGCCAGTGCATGGTTTCATGCACCACATTGTAAATATCCTTTTTTTCATAGTATTCATCGGATTTGATGTACCCTAGCCAATCCTGTGAAAAACTTATTTTTCCATACCTCGGGGTGTGCATGGTGTCCGTTAAATGTTCGTTCTTAATTTCTCCGAGCGTGGTCTTTAATTCCCTCAGGACCCCCTTGGAAGTTGCTTCGGTTAAAAAATCCCGCGCCGAAAGCAGATAAAGCTTCTTTTTTTTGGCCTGCTCAATTATTTTTTTCCTTTCAGCCGGCGGGAGGTGCTGTGTCATTAGGTTAACTGCAAAATTTATTCCTTCCCTTACAGTCCGCCAGTGCTCCTTTTGAAAGTCGCTTCTTTTAAGCTGCCTTCCGTACATCCGTTCTTTTCCAAGAAGGAGCCTTATCTGCCTGTCGCTTAGTTTGGTTTCTCTTTTCAGCCGCCTAAATCTTTCTTCAAACGCAACTCTTTCAATCGGGTCCGTTCCCACTTTATATCCAAGCAGCCTTATTCCATGTTTTTGAATCTGGCTTTTTTTTGCGCCTTTCACTTCCGCCCCGATTCTTATTGAAAGCTCTTCTGGCGTAATCGTTCCTTTTCTCATTTGTCTGCCTGCCGCCTGCGCCCTTTTAATTCTTTCAAGAATGAGCTCTTTTTTTGAAACGCTTCTCTTTCTCGTATTTACAATTTTTTTGTTCAGTCCGAGTGCGTTAAGCCTTCTTGAAAGCGCCTGCTTGTTTTTGAAGTAATCCACCAACCCCCTCGCTTTCAAACTCATCAGTATCAGACAAATTAGCGCTTCGGGGGTTTATTAGGGTTATTATTTCGTTTTTTTGCTTCAGGATAGGGGTTCCTTCCGGTCGCTTTAATGAATCCATTAATTTCGCTCTTGTGAATTTCCCATTTTATTTTTTCCATTTCTTTTTTTATTTTGTCAAATCGCCTGAGGAATTTTTTGCCCTTTTCCGTTCCCAAAACGGAGCAGACATCCCTTTCAAACTTGGTCCGCTCTTTCGCATATGCATCCGCCAGGCTTCTGGCTTTTAGCTTCCCGCGCGAATACCTTGACGCCGCTGTTTTTCTGCTCGCTTCGAATTTTTGAATTGAACCCATGAGCTGTTCCCATTTCGGAATTTTCTTTATGCCCGCGCGGCTCAGCGCAATTTTTCCAATGAGCCGTCTTTCCGCAATTTCGCTTGCCCTTTCAAATTCGGCCCATTTTCCCGGAGTCGGCTGTTTTGCCGCTTCAGGTTTGGTCCGTAAAACGCGTTTCATGATTTTGGGCCTCATTTTTTCACCATGTCAATTTGCAGCACTGTGAAATAAGTATGGCTTTGGGCGTTTATTAGGCTTTTGGTTTCTGGGTTTGTGCATTAATGCAGTTTGCATCATAAACGAAAACAATAAAAGCAACCAGTCCATAAATTATTACATGGCATTTACTGGGATTAAAAAATGGCTCAGAAAACGGCTTAAAACATTGGTTACTGCACCAAAAGTAGTTGCCTCAAATGTTGCAATGAATAAAACCAATTTGAGAATAACGCGAAAGAGGGGCCGGTACGCACTTCCCAAAAAAAATTTATTTGCATATTCCCCAGAAATGAAAGATTTTGTTAGAAAAAACAAAGGGATTCTGATACCAACATACCGATTGATTGAAAAAAATAAAAAACGTCTGGAAAAAGGCGAAATAATTTCCGATCGAAAAAGGGGCATTAAAATTCAACACGGCGCCACTGGCACCGATCTTGGGTCGATGCATGAAATGCTTCTTAAAGTAACTGCGGGCAATAAAGAGTTTTTTGTCAAAACATATCCTCCGGGAATGGATGTGGAAAGGACAGCAAATGCGTATTTGCAAATGGAAGGGGTATTGGAAAGTATTAATCACAGAATCGGGAAAATCAATATTCGTACAATAAAACCCAATGTAATTTATGGTAGGGGCGGAGGGTCGATGTATTTCGTGACTGATTTTTTTAACAAAGGTGAGGTTGTCCAACTACGCGACAGCAAAATCAGATTCGTGCCGGCTTTCATGGCAATGTTGAAGCTTAAAAAAGCGGTGGAATCTGCAAAGCTCCCGGTATATTGTGATATTGGGACGCACAATATGTTTTACATTCCTGAAACAAAGACAATACTTTTGTATGACTTGTAATTTAATGTTGCGACTTTTGATAAAGTCTTGGCAGTCGTTCAATTATTTCCAATTATATGCGCCCGTGGGGATTTGAACCCCAACGGAAAGCTTTCTTCAATCCTTTTTTTAAATCAAAACCTGCGAAGCACGCTCTGTCGAGCCGAAGGCGAAGACAGTGCTTTTCGCCGGCCTTTGAAAAAGGCCGATGGAAGGCTTTCATGCTACCGTTACATCACGGACGCGCTATTGCATATGCGTTACGCGTGCCATCGTACGTCGATGGCACTTTCTTGGTGTGTATGCATCCGAATCATGCATTACACGCGCCATTGCTTCGCAATGACACTTTGACAGCGAAGCTGTCGACTTGCATCAGATAGATTAGCTTTGGTTTCTTTTTTAAATTTGTCTCTCGGGCGTGAAATTCAAGAAATGGTTTTTTAAGGGGATGGAGCTTCACTGCTTTTTGGATTCCAGATGAAAGGAAAATTAATTGTTTTGGAAGGCACGGATGCTTCCGGCAAAACAACTCAGCTAAATCTTCTTGCGGAACATTTGCAAAAAGAAGGCGCCCGGCTTGTTCAAATGCATTTTCCGAAGCACGGAGTTTCTTTCGGAAAGGTTGTCGACGATTACTTGGAAGGAAAATTTGGCAGAAAAGAGGATTTGCCGGCAGAATTCATCTCCCTGCTTTATATGGCCGATTTTTATGAATCAAAAAAACAGATTGAAAATGCGCTCTCTGAAGGAAAAACCGTTTTGATGAGCAGGTATTTTACCTCGACCCTTACTTATCAGGTCGCGCTTGCAAAAGAAAACGAAAAAGATTCTTTGCGGGAGTGGATTAATTTTGTTTGTAAAAAATTGCCAAAACCGGATTTGGTGCTGGTTCTTTCCGTTCCGCCGAATATCGCTGAAAAATTAATGAATGGCAGAAATCAAAAAAAAGACCAGCATGAATCGGATTCTAATTTTCAGCGCGCGATTTTCGGGGAGTACGAACGCAATACTGAAAAGTTGGGTTGGAAAAAAATTTCCTGTGTTGAAAAGGAAAAGCTTCTTTCAATTGAAGCAATTCACGAAATGGTTTGGAAAGGGGTAAAAAGGGTTTTGGACAAATAAAGAGGATATTGCGTTGGCAGTGGTTTGATGAGGAAGGGGACTTTTATTGTTTTTGACGGCATTTCAGGCTGCGGCAAAGGAACCATGGTGAAGAAAACTTTCGAATACATTTATGATAAAAGCAAAAAGTATGACAATATTCTCATAACGGATGAGCCCACGCGCGGCCCGCACGGATTAAAATTGAGAGAATATTTCAAAAAGCAGAAATCTTCGGCGGATTATGCCGAAGAAATATTCCAGCTTTTTGTGGATGACAGAAAGTGGCATATTGAAAATATCATCAAACCTTCTTTGGAAAAAAATTTTGTCGTGATTTGCGACCGCTACAAATATTCGAGCATTGCCTACCAAACAGCACAGGGAAAAGATTTTAACAAAGTTTTTGCCGCACACAAAAACTTTTTGGCGCCCGATTTAGCCCTGATTCTTGACGTTAATCCGAAAGAAGCCCATAGGCGCATGCATTCCGAAAAGTCGGAAAAAAGAAAAGAATCCGACAAATTTCGAAGCATTGGGTTCATTTCAAATTTGAGGGGGCTTTTTTTGGGGCAACCAAAGCTTCTTCCGGAGGAAAATATAAAGGTGATTGACGCGAATGTCCCGATTGAGGAGGTTTTTGCCCAAATAAAGCCTTTTTTGGATGAAGCCCTTCACTAGATTTTTTGCAATTTTGGTTTAAGGTAATTCTTAATAATAAGAAAAGTGTTATTTAAGCATGGATTACGAGGCGGTTATTGAATCCACATACAAGTGGGTTCTCCATGGAAAAGCGAAAATGTACCTGCTTTTCTTTTTCATAATGTTCCTGCTTATTTTCGTCCTTGAAAGAATGGTCGAAATTTTTTGGGGGCAGTTTTATTTCTCTTATGAAGCCGAAGCGATTTTCAGCGACATTTATTACGTTGCACAGGCACTTGTCTTTGCGGGAATGGTTTGCCTAATCAGGGTTTCGCTTAAAAACTCCGGCTTTCAATCAATAAAAATTTCGGTTTTCAAAATCGTTGATGTTTTTTTTCTTCAAATTTTAGAGCTTTGGTATCTTCTTGTTTGGAATCTTGAAAAGCGATACAGGGTTATTCAGCTTCTTTCCCTAATGGGGATTTTGCTTACGAATTACGCCGCCTCAGTTGTGCGGTCGGAGCTTCTCGCGTATTCTCTTATTTTCCTTTCAATTATTTACTTTTTGTGCGTCTTGTATAGTTCCATTAGGCTGCTTTTTCCGACGCTTATTTTGATTAATAAAGGGATAAAAATTAAAGATGCAATTCTCGAGTCGTGGCGCCTCACCCATCAAAGGGAAAAAGAAATTTTTATTGCGCTCGTGTTCGTGCTGCTGTTCTTATTCGTGCTTTGCGCGATCACTTCATTTTTCGCGGGCGCCGTTGCAAATATAATTTTGCTTTTTTTCGGGCTTCACGCGATTTTGGGTTCTTCGCTTAGTGCTGACCTTGAGTTGGCGAGGCACATTGGAGCCGCTTTCGGCGTTTCTGTTTTCATTGTGGGCTACTGGTTTGCAATCTCAAAAATTTATTTGCAGGTTGTAAAGCATCACGATTCTTCAACTAGGATAAAGAGGATCCTTGCATGGAGGGTCCTTTACCCGAAAAAACTTGGGCGCGGGCGCGTTAGGAAAAAAGCTGGAAAGGCAAAAAATTTTGGAAAAAAAAGAAGCAGGTAACAAAATTTATTTTTTTAGGGGGAATTTGATGGTTTTTGGGTTTGGCGAAGGAAAAATTGAAATTCAACTTCCGAAGCAGAATTATTCTTCCGGCGAATTGATAACGGGAAAGCTTTTGTTGACATTGAATTCCCCGAAAAAGGCCCGCGAGTTGAGAGTGGCCCTTTCTGGAACGCAAAAACAGCAGGTCGTCAGGACCGTTACAGACAGAAGAGCCGGCAGTGGACTCGACCCGATGGGGCCTCGTGATTTTGGAATAAATTCACAGTCCTCCAGAAATCAGGGAAGGTATTCAATGGAATACGATATCAAGGATGTTGTTGTTTATGAGTTCAAGGCTGTTCTTGACGGAGAAAAGGAATATTCGGGTTTTTCAGAGTATTCGTTTGAAATTAGCGCTCCCGCGCTTAATCAGGGAAATGTGCCACAAAACGGCGTCATAAATGTTTTGAAAGCCCTTCAGCCATTTTCCCAGTCTCCCGGTCCGATAAGGTGGGAACTCGCAGCTTCCTTGGACGTTCCGGGATCTTTTGATGTAAACAAAAAAATTCAGATATCTATCGTTTAGTTCTGCGTTTCCCTTTCGGTTCCTTCTTGTATTCCAAACATGAATAAATTATCAGATATGTCGCAGCCAGCATTACGGGAAATATTACGAAAAGGAATGAATATACCGGAATTAGCACTCCGATTATGGAAATTATTCCGGCTGCGCGAAACACCTTTCCCGCCAGCTTGTGCGTCTTGTTCCAAACTTTTTCGCTGCTCATCGTCCACGGAGTCCTTATCCCTATAGTCCAGTTTCTTTTCGCCTTTTCGAGCAGAATTCCCAAAAAGTAAAATAGCGCGCCCATCGCAATCGGAAGGATTAAATTAAAGCTTATTTTCATGCCGGCATTCCACAGCAGCATCATTATTTGCAAAAAAAGCATGAACCCGATAAAAACAATTACAAATTTTTCATAATAAGAATAGAATTTTTTTATGTTCTCCTTCATGGGGTCGATTTTTGGCAGAAGCAAAAAAATCGCCGTAAAAACAGCGATAAGCACAGGGATTGAAAATGTCGCGAACATTTTGTCCGAATAGCCGTTCGCCTCGCCGCTTATTCCCCAGTGGGAAGCCATTTGGTCCGGCATGAATTGGTATGAATAAATTGCGATGGCGAATGAAAGCAGGACAAGCCCGAAAATTAATGCTATTTTTGTTCTCATTCAATCACTTTTTCACTTATTTTCCTTTCTTTATTTCAATTGGGCTAAAATTTGTGTTTCCGCAGTTGTTGCATATCCAAGAATTCGTGATTTGCGGAAGTCTTTGCTTTATGTTTTCGCTTCTGCACTTCGAGCAGATTTTGACAAATTTTTTCTGCATTTAACCACCAATTTTTTTGAGTAATGCGACCGCCGGGAATTGGACCCGGGCCTCAACCTGGTTGCTCTTTTTTCTAATTTTTTTGTTGATCTTTTTCATAAAGACTGCTGGTGCGAAGCATTTTCGCCAGTTTTTTTCGCCGGCCTTTTTTCTAAAAAGGCCGTTGGCAAGGTTGAATCATAACCGTTAGACTACGGTCGCATAAAAATAATTTTTGTTGTTATTGTTTAAAAGGCTATATGTATCTTTTGTTTCTTCCAACTACTATTAGCAGCGCGGAAAGTATTCCGAACAGAATTATTCCCAGGGGAATCGCAGGGTGTCCTGTAAGGTATTCAATGAGTGTTTCTTCCTTTTGCGGCGTTATGTGCTGGATTATCGCGTTTTCGCCTCCGCTCTCATTTTTGTCTTTTTCGTTTGGAGAAACGCTGTTTGTTTTCACCGGATAAACCGATTGAAGGTATATTTCAGTTGGCGTTTCAACTTTTATGCTGTATGCTTGTTCTTTGAATGATTTTATTTCCTTTATTATGTTTTGAACGGCGGGCGTCCTATTGTTGTCGGATAAAATGAATGGCAGAACGCTTTCTTTCGAGGAAAGGTTTGAATCGCCATCGTAAATAGTTACATTCACATAAGAGTATTTTGTAAAATAATTGGCAATCTCAATATTAACTTTCAAATCATTTCCGGAAATTATCGGCGTTAAATCATTTACTTTTACTTCGCCGTTTTCCAACGGGAGTGATGAAACAATTGTAAAGTCCTTTTCAATTGGTTCTGAGAGGCTGTTTATTCTCAGTTTTGCTGTTGCAACTTGATTGTTTAAGATTATGTCAGGGTATATCAGAAAATCAACTTCTTTTGTTTCATTCGGATTAAGAAAAACGACTTTGCTGGTTTCCCTGACATAAAGGCTTGAAAACTTTTCCGGCATGGAAACAGGTGCAATAATTTCGCCGTTTGTCTTATTTGTTACCCTTACTTTAATGTTGTTCCATCTTTTTTCTTTTAGTTCTGCATTTTCTATTTCAACATTGACTGCGTCAAAATATTTTTTGTCAAGGATTCGCACTTCCGGGATTGTTTGGGTGTAGAAGAAAATGTTTGAATTCGCCGGGTAAAATGCCTTTGCAAGCGAAAGGGTAACGTCGCTGTATGAACCCATCTTTATATGCGTTGCATCCACAAAACCCGCTTCCCTGAAAGTCGGATCCGATGGTATCCATTCGTCCTTGTTATTTTTTACCTCTATCCACGCGTGGTTTCCCCATTCTTTTCCGTCGAAAGTTATGCCTATTATTATTTTCGTGGGAATTCCTTTTGCCCTCAGCATTGCCGCGCCCAGGTTTGCGAATTCATCGCAGACTCCTTTTTTGTTGCGCAGGGTTTCAATTGCGGATTTTTGCAGAACGTAATACTCCTGAAAGTCTTTTCCCTCGGCGTACTGCACATAATCATTCACCCATGAAACCGTTTTGTTCAGTGTTTCAATGAATCCTTTTTCAAGCAGCTTGTTTTTTACGAGCGTTTTTATCTCGCTCGAATCGCTCTCAATTTTTTGGCTTGGTGCTATGTAAATTTTTTCATTTTCCGGGATTTGAGGGGCGTCGCTTAAATTAAAGTCCTCCAATTTGTAAATCAATGATGATACATTTATTTTTGCAATCAGTTCATAATTAAAATCCCCATTTTCAGTTATTGTGAATTTTGCGTAGTTGTTCCCGAATTCGTCGGTTATTCTTTTTGGCAGAATGACTTTTCCGTTTATGTAAAGTGCTTCCCTGATTAATTCCATGCTTTGCAGCGGCGATTCTTGGAAAGTAAGCACCTGCACTGTGGTTTCCTGCCCGTCTTTCAAACCGCTTACCATTCCCCAGCCATATACCCTTACATTTGCGGTAAGATTTCCGATGGTGGTTGGGTAGAAATTGCTCGCGGTATCCGCCGCAAAAACCGGCGCCGCGAGTACAATAAATAAAAGCAGTGCAATCAGTTTCCCGGCTGTATTGTTTGTGCAAAGTTTCATGGCAAAGACACATAGATTATATTAAAGATATATAAAAGCGCTTCGATTAGATTTCGCTCTTAATCGGATTTTTTAAATAATTTCTTTGCTATTTTTTAAATAATTTTCTTACTTCCAGTGGAAATCCGAGGTTTTCGGCAATTTTTTCGCACTTTTCAAAATTTGGAACAGGGCAATCCCCTGCTCGGTCGCCTTTTTTTCTTTCAGGCATTGATTTTTTGTCCGAGGTATCAACTATTGTCAGCCTTATTTTCGGAAACTTTTTTCTTTTCTTTTTTTCTTTTGACAATGTCGTTAGGAAATCCATCAGAATGCCGTAAGCGTTTTGAATTTTCGGCTGGCACATTTGTTCGTATTTTTCTTCCGATTCGGCATTCAGGCTGACGCTCAATCCTGTTATGTAATCGAGAAATGAAAGGTTTTTGTTTGCGCCCCACCAAAGGCCCGCGGTGTCTGCCCTTATTTGGATCCCTTCGCCAAACAATTTTCTGCAAAATTTCGCAATTTCTATTAAGGTTTCATAGTGCAGAAAAGGTTCGCCGATTCCGCAAAAAACGATTTCTTTGGTTTTTTTATTGGCAATTTTAATTTTTTTTAATTCCTCTTTTATTTCAATTATCAATTTTGGAGAATAATTCGTTTCCAGAGCATTTCCGTAAAAATTTTCGAACCTCTTTATGCAGAACCTGCAATTATTCAGGCATTCCGCCCCGAAGTTAAGATACAAAATGCCGGATTTGTGAGGCATCACATAAACGAGTTTTTTCATTTTTTTTCGCCGCGTTTCAAAAAATAGTTAAAATGCTTATTATGAAAAATGGGCCGAGACGGATTCGAACCGTCGACTCTCACCTTGTAAGGGTGATGTCATACCGCTAGACCACCGGCCCAGCTGCTCAATCAGCTGGCACTTGAGCATTGTCTTCGCTGCGCTCGACAAAGTATGCCTCGCTTTGCTCGGCATTGGCTATTAATTTGCTTTATAAAATAAAAACTGTTGCGCTGTTTTTTTAAACCTTCAGATGGGAAACCCTTATTTCAAGGAATTTTTTGGCGAAACGAACATTTAAATAGTAGGTTTTCTTATTAGAATCAGGTGATCGTTTTGAGGCAGATGGTTTTTTTGAGAATAGGTTCTAAGAATGCCCAGCTGCCAAGGCTCATAGGCGCCTTCCTGATTGTGCTATCAGTTTTGATGCTCATAAAATCGGGTGCGGTGATGTTTGACTCTTGGAACGCCCTCAAGGGATTCAGCACGTGCGTTGAAACCTCAGGGGTAAGGGATTTGCCGATGGAAAACAATCCGGATTACATTTCAGCCGAGCTGAGGTATCAGGATTGCAGGAACACATTGTATCAGCTTAGTGGTGCGCAGGTTTTGAGCGACCATTCCGGGCTGACGCAGAGGCAATTCTGGACGGCATTAATAGGGCCGATTAGCCAGTTCTTTGTTTGGGCGATAGTTCTGTTGTTAGGGCTGTTTGCGTGGGCAAATCCTTCAATAGTGATTCCGATTGAAGAATTAACGGTAGAATCAGGATTCGCCAGAAGAAGAAAGAGGTAAATCTTTTTTGAAAAGGAAAGCAATCGCTTTCCTTTTCCGTTTTCGGCTTTTAATTTTTTTGCTCTTTTTCCGTGTAGCTGTTTTACAGCGTGTACATCTTTATTGTTTTTGAATGCACGTTTGCTTTCCTGACTCCGACAATATTTTTCACGCCTTTTTCTTCGGCTGCTTCTATTACTCTCGAAGTTATTATTCCGTCGAAAACTATTGTGTCGACTTTTTTCTTCGTCTTTTTCAGGGCCTCGAGCATTTCTTTTACGGCAACGTCCTTGATTTTCTTTTTCTTTTCATCAAAAAGCCTTGCCTTCAGTTTTCCTTTGAGCGAATTAAGGTCTTTTTTGAGTGCGAGGATGTCCTTGGGAATCTCCTGCGGCGCCTCATATTGGGGCATTGGCCTTGGTTCAAAGAACTGATCCCTGAATCCGCCTCTAAAGTCTCCTCCGAAGTGCGGCCTTCTTTCTCTGCGGTCGAAGTGCCTTGGGGCCCCTCTTCCAAAATTGTCTCTTTCTCTTGAATGGAAGGGTCTGTCATAGCCTCTGTTTTCGTGCGCTCTCCCATAAGGCCTTTCATGCCCGCCGTCATAACCTCTGTGCCCGTAAGGGTTTCTCGGCCTTTCATAGCGCCTTTCTTCCCCGTATCTTGGTTCGTATTCCCTTTGATAACTCCCCTCCCTTGTTTCTCTGTATGGTCTGAATTCTTTTCCGAGTATTTCCTCGGCGGGCCTCCTTTTTTTCAGCGCCTGAAGGATTTCTTTTTGGGTTAGTTCTTCGACTTCTTTTCCGTCGGGTGCGCTTGCAACGAAATCCACTTTCGTAAGCTGTGAAAGTTTTTTCGCGTTAAGCTCTCCTCCACGGTCGCCGTCGGTAAGAACAGTCACAGTTTTTGATTTGCACAAATCAATTAGTGATTTTGAAATATTGCTTCCGTTCATTTCAACCGCGTTTTTTATTCCGTAACTCAAAAGTTTTAGAACATCCGCTCTTCCCTCAACCACTATTATTGAGTCGCTCTCCTCAACTTCCGGCCCAGCAGCCATTCCATCAACGTTGATTACTTTTTCGGTTCTGACTCCCGCCTTGATTGTTTCCGCGAGCTCGCCGCTTTCAGCCCCCTCAAATTTCATCATTTGTTTGAGGAGTTGCTGTGCCCTATCCGTTATAATCTCCCTTTTTTCTTTTCGCGTGTCGACTATTTTGTTGACCTTTACTTTCGCTTCGCACGGCCCAACCTTTTCAACGGTTTCCATTGCCGCTGCAAGGATGCTTGTCTTTACCCTGTCAAGCGAGCTCGGAATTATTATTTCCCCGTGTGTTGTGCCTTTTCCTTTTTTTACGGTTATTTCTATTCGGCCTATTTTTCCGTTCTGCTGCAGTTCTTTGAGATCCATGTCCTCTCCGAGCAGCCCTTCGCTCTGTCCGAATATTGCCCCTACAATGTCAGGCTTTTCAACCACTCCGCTAACTTCGTAGTTCGCCTGTATTTCGTATTTTACAGTTCCTAAATATGTTTTAGCCATAGCTAATCATCTCCTTTATTTTTTTGCATTTTTTAAAATGCTTTTTTTATTTTCGAATTTCTTCGATTTTTATTTTTGTACTGTACTTTTATTTTTGAAATTTTGCAGCACCTTTATTTTGTAAAAATTTGCGCCGCAATTTTTCCACTTTATTTTTTTACTTATGCAGAATTAGTTGTGATAAGCCTGTTCATGGCTTCTTCATTGGAAGCCGTTATTTTCAATTTTTTATTTTTGCTTTTTTCGCCGGAAACAATCTGCGTTTCAGTTTTGAAGAATTTTTTTGTTTCTTTCAAAATTTCAATATTGGCTTTTCCTTTCAAAGCCTTTCCTTTAGTTTCGATAAACAAAACTTTTTTTTCATCGTTCCAGCGCATGGAGAATTTTCCTCTGCCCGCTGAAACTCTCAAACTTATTATTGTTTCCACTTCAAACACAAACAATTCTGCCTATGTATAAAAGACCTTCCCAATAAAGTGTATATAAATTTATCCATTTTTGGCGGTGCAAAATGACTCACTACAATAAGGGTGCAAATGCGGAAAGGGAGCTCATTAAGGAGCTTTTCAGGGCTGGTTTTGCCGTTACGCGCGTAGCCGGTTCAGGGGTAAATCCGCTTCCCTGCCCGGATGTTATCGCCCTAAAAAAAGGGCGTATTATTGCCTTTGAATGCAAGGCATGGAAGGGAAAGCACCTCGCAATCCCTCACATAAATATGGCCGAAGAAGTCGGCTGGGCTGAAACGGCGGGCGCAGAGTTTTTTATTGCATGGAAGATTCCAAATCACGGCTGGCTTTTTGTCCGCGCGGATGCCTTTCACAAAGCCGGAAAAAATTTTATGATTTCTTTGCACGATGCGAAGCTTCACTCAGTTGATTTGGGCGTAATCCTTGGAACGCAGTCGCAGCTCAAGCTTGCTAAGGGTTAATTTTTTGCGCATTTTTTTGTTTTGAGGTTGCTTTAAAAACAATTCATTTCAGAAATTTTCTAGTAAGGATTTGATTTTTAGGGAATTGATTTTTTATGAAATTGTCAAATGAGGATATTTTGGAGGAACTCAAGCTTCGCCTCTCAAAGGAAAAATCCCTTAAAAAAAAGGTTTTGTTGAAAAAAATAATTGAGAATATTTCGCAATTGTAGTTCTGCTGGCATTCTTATTATTTAAATATTTAAATCTCATTTCTTTGAAATATTTCCAAAAGTTCCCTCGAAGCCCTTTCAATGTTTCCCTTTCCGCCGCTTGCGAGCCACCCTTTTTTTATCGCAATCATCTCAAGGATTTCCTCTTCATCCGCCTCATTAATTTCACTCAACTTAATTTCAAATTTTGCGGCGATTTTTTCCTTTCCCAAAAATTGAACCAACTTTACCGCAATTGTTTCCATGTCATTCAATTGGTTCGGATTCCTTGCGCTTACCAAGAACAAATCAAATTCGTCTTTCTTATCAATTGGGATTATTCCGGGTGCATCAATCAAATAAACGCCCTCATCAATTTTTATTCTTTGCAGTCCGCGTGTGAAACCCGCTTTCCTTGAAACTCCAACCCGTGCCCTTCCGCTTCCAGCGAGCGCATTTATGAGCGTGCTTTTTCCGCAATTCGGATAACCAATCAAGCCGATTATGGCTTTTCCATTTTTTCCTTTTGCATTTTCGATTTCTTTTTTTAACAGATTTATTCCTTTCCTTTCCTTTGCTGAGAGGAAAACAACCCTTGCCTTTACTTGCCCCGTAACTTCTTTTTTCACGCTTTCAAGCTCTTCCTTGCTCCGCAAATCGGCCTTATTCAGAACAACAATCAGTTTCTTCCCTTTTCGAATTATTTTTCTTTCAAGGTTTTCGTTTCTCGTTTTGTCAGGAAACCGCGAGTCAAGTATTTCCAGCAGTATGTCGCTTTCCTGTATTAACTTGTCTATCTGCTGGATAAAGCTTTTTTTCATGAAACAAATATTTTCGTTTGTTTTTATTAAATCATTCTACAAATGAAACAAAAACAAGTTATGTAGTAATTCTCATTGTGTGGGCATTTGGAAAAGTTTATATTGTTCTTGCGCCGAATATCTTCTGGTAAGGGGTGTTTTTGTGGTAAGAAGATTTAGTTTTAGGAAGAAAGTTAATCGGGAGATTTCGGAAGGTTATTTGCCGATAAGAGAGATGGAAAAAAGAAGCAGTGGTGTGAAGGGATTTATTAGAAAGGTTTCTGCCCCTGTCGCCGTTAAATCAAGGCTTAAGAGGCTTAAAAAATATCAAGCAAATTTGAACAGGGTATTTAATCCGACTATAATTGCTTTTGAAGGGCATGCCACAATTAGTCCAGCAGATACTTCACTCATGGCATCTTTGGTTAGGGAGCATGGTTTAAAGGCATATGAAAAAATTGAAGCTAGGCTTGGTGAATTGCAAAAACTTGGGGTAACAGGGGTTGTTAACAATAGGTTCGAATACGAACCAATTTCAATGTATACACTTACCACCCTTCGCGATTTGTCCTCTGTCAAGCCAAGAGAAAGAAGATTGCAGATTGAAAAGCGGCGTGAATTAGATCAGGCAAAAAGAAAAAAAATAGTTGAAAAAGAAAGGGCTGAATCGCTCAAAAAGAGAGTTGCTGAGTTGAACAAACAATTGAGGGGTTAAATAAAATATCTAAAGCAGTTTTAAGTGCTTAAAATATTTCGCGCCTTTCGCCTCTTCCACCGGCCCGCAGGCGAAACAGGTTTTCGACCCTGCAGCAACTTGTGTGTGCCCCGCGTCAGTTATCAGCGCGCAGGGCAGTTCCTTTTTTGCCCTTTCAAACAATTCGAGCAGTTCCATGTCACCCTTAACTTTCAGTACAACCTTTTTCATTCCCTGAAGCCTCCACGCCTTGATTATTTCGGGGTCGACCTTGTCAAGCACTTCAAGAGAAGCGTGTGCAACCTGAGCACAGGTTTTCCCATTTTTCATGTTTATTCCTTTGTTTACAATTATGTATTGCACGGACCCCATTTCAAATCCCTTCTTTTGAATTATTTGTTCTGCTTTGTTTTTTTATTGCTTTGTTTTTTCTCATAATCCTTTATCGCTTCTCTTAGCGCCTGGTCCCCAAGCACGGAGCAATGAACCTTCACCGCGGGCAATCCGCCGAGCCTTTCCATTATTTCTTTTCCCGTTATTTTTAACGCATCCTCGATTTTCATTCCGCCTTTTTCCGTAACCATTTCGGAAAGAATTGAAGTGGACGCAATTGCAGAGGCGCACCCAAAAGTCCGCCATTTGCACCCCTTTATCCTTCCGTCAGCAACTTTTATCCACATTTCCATTACGTCCCCGCATTTCATATTGCCGGTTTTTCCGTACCCGTTGAAACCTTTGACTTCTTTCAAATCATTCAGGAAGTTTTTCGGTTTCATAAAATGTTCTTTAACTGTTTTTGAATAGAACCAATCCTGCCCTTCAACTTTCATTTTTTCCTCACTCCTTTTCCTTTTTTCCAAACCGGGGAAATTCTCCTCAAGAATTCTACCTTTTCCTTGAGTTTTCCAATTACAAAATCCAATTCTTTTTTTGTCGTTTCTTTTCCGAGCGAAAACCTGATGCTTCCGTGCGCAGTTCCGTGGTCTATGCCCATTGCTGTTAGCACGTGGCTCGGGTCCAGCGATTTTGAGCTGCAAGCGGAGCCAGTGCTGAGTCTTACTCCTTCCTCATTCATGTAAAGTATGAGCGATTCTCCCTCAATCCCTTCGAATGAAAAGTTGACGTTGTTGGGAAGCCTTTTTGTCCTGTGCCCGTTCAGCTTCGCCTTCGGAATTTCCTTTTCCACTCTTTTAATGAAATAATCCCTCAGCGCCGTAATACGTTTTGCTTCCTTTTTTTTCTCCCACTCCGCAATTTCAAGCGCCTTTGCAAGCGCAACTATTCCCGGCACATTTTCCGTTCCAGACCTCGCCCCACTTTCCTGCCCCCCGCCGTGTATCAGCGCTTCAATTTCAATTTCTTTTCTTTTGTAAAGCAGTCCCGTTCCTTTGAACGAATAAACCTTGCTTCCGTTCAGTGTCATCAAATCAGCGCCCAGTTTTTTTACGTTCAAATCCAAATATTCTGACGCCTGACATGCATCTGTATGAAGTAAAGTATTTTTTTTGTGGCAAATTTCGGCAATTTCTTTTATTGGCTGGATTGTTCCCACTTCGTTGTTCGCATACATTATTGAAACTAACAAAGTGTCTTCCTTTATGCTCCGCGTCAATTCTCCCAAATCAATTAATCCGTTTTCATCAACATTGAGGTAAGTGATTTCAAATCCAATTCTCTTGAGCCAGTCCATAGTTTTTAGAACCGCTTCGTGCTCCGTTTTTTGCGTAATAAAATGCCCTCTTTTTCCTTTCGCCAGCTCGCGGAAAGCAATTCCTTTTATTGCAAGGTTTATGCTTTCTGTTCCGCTTCCGCAGAAAATTATTTCCTCCGCTTCGCAATTCAAAATCTTCGCGATTCTTTTTCTCGCGCTTTCAATCGCATTTTTCGCTTCTAATCCTCGTGAATGGAAACTGCTCGGGTTCCCGAATTTTTCCGAAAAGTAAGGCAGCGCCTCTTTCAGCACTTCTTCGCGCACAGGCGTCGTTGCACTGTAATCCAGGTAAATTTCCTTCGGTTTTTTCATCGTCTCACTCTGCAGTGTTTCTTTGCGTGCTCTTCAATGGCTTCGAACAGCGGTTTGTTCATTTTTTTGGTGAAGATTCCGCTTTTGAGAAAGTATTCTTTCTCTTTTCCCTTTCTTTTGTAATCCACAAAATTGCATTCCCTCAGCTGCGCGAGCGCGTGGCTGACCGCGCTCTGTTCCCTTTTGAGCTCGTCGCAAAGTTTCTGCACTGTTTTCGGTTTTTTTATGAGGGATTTTATTATTGAAACCCTGAGTTTGTTCCCCAAGATCTCGAAGCAGTTGAGCCCGCAGGCCTGTTCAAATGACTCCACTTTCATATGAATTATTCTTCATATGAAGGTATTTAAATGGTTTGGTGCGGCCGGGAATGTGTTGATTGGTGTGCTTTAATAATTTTTCCCAGATTATTTTTCGTGTCGGGGCCGTTCTGCCAAAGGTAGGCTGGATCAATGGCATTGATTCGATGTGGGTTCGATTCCCGCACGGTCCATTTTTTGGATACAAATCAATAAATATGCCCTTTTGCATAAATTAAACATGGTTTCAACGGCTCGCTCTTCCCAAGGGGCGAAAAAGTTTTTAGCAGTAATGGGTAAGCGTGAGCCCAAAAATCCATTACTAATGAATCCCCTATCGGCTGCACAGAATGGGATAAGGGCCAAGGTTTTGCAAAAATATGGTCGTGAAAGATACAGGCGCCCTTTCTCGGCGCCTCTTCGAAAAGAGGCGAGAAGCGTTCTTTCGGTTCTCGGTTTGGGCAATAATAAAGTGTTAGTGCAGAAATTAATTCAAAGGGTTTGTATCGTTCCTGACGATATTTTTTCAACTTTGTCGTTTGCATCTGGCGAAATGGAAGCGGCCGGATTTCGGACTAATAAAGGTATGCACATTTTTGTTCCTGAAAGGTCTTTGAGGCGCCCTGAGACTATTGAGTTATTGAATCACGAGTTTGTTCATATTCTTGGCGGAAATGAAGTCGCCGCTTATGCTTTTACTTTCCAAGATTTATTCGTTAATCGCCTTAATCCGTTTGCGCAAAGTAATTTTTTGACCGGAAGCTACGAATCAAAAAAAATAAAAGATCTTGAGTTTGGGCCGTTTTTTCCAGTAAAAAATTATAAAGCTGAAGCTATTTTGGGGCTCCGTTCAGCTCTTGTAGCTGTGCGGCTTAAGATGGAATGGGGACAAAAATGTTCGAAAAGTTTTTTGGCGCGTCTGGTTACCGAGAATCCAACGACGTGGACAGAAATACTTGAAATTAGGAAAAGGGCGATTTCAACTCGGAGTTAATTTGGGATTTCACCGGCACGCCGCCCGGAAACCTTTTTTTATTGAAAATTAGTTAGGGCTAACAGAATGGAAAAGCATTTATATTTCCTCTACAGTGGTTATCTCATATGTGTCCTGTAGTAAAACCAAGAGGGTTTCCCGGCGGTAAGCCGCATCATGGAGGGTCGCCTGTTTCCAGGATTTTGGTACGAGCCATTCGTACCAAAGACCCTGCAAAAACTCTTTTGAGAAGAAAGATTGATGCTGGCTTTTTTAGGCGGAAGGGGGTTTCGAAGGGTTACGTAGAAAGCTATCTTTTGGGGCACGGCTTAACCCCTGAAAAGGCCAAGGAAATTTTAAGAGAAATTGGTTTTTAGTTTCCACCGGCACGTCTCCCTGCAAATCTTCTTATCAGCCTTTTTTCGAAAAAGGCTGGCGAAAAACAAGGGCCGGCGAAAAAAGCCCTGGCAAAACCATTAGATTTTTCCACTGGCACGCACCCTTCCAAACCTTTTTATATTAAAGAATTCCTTCTATATTGTTTTTATTGGCTGACTTCATGGCCATCAACGATTTTATGGATAGGGCAGTTTCTGCTATTCAGCAGTATCATTCGTTCCACGAATCGTTGGGAAACAAACTTTCTTATTTGAAATTTCAAAATGCGCCGAATTCCGGGGAAAAAATTGTCGAAACAGTTGCGCGCGAGCAACTTTCAGCAGTAGTTGCGGGAGTTGATTCCGGCTTCGCCCCGAAAAAACTTGCTTTCCTTGATTTGCTGCTGATTAAAACAGCAGGGGTGGTTTTTGAATATGATAAGGGGTTGCTTCAAAGCTCCGCTTATTTTCCGAAAATAGTTTCCTTTCCCGAACCGATTATGCTCCGCTCTTCGCTTGAAAATGACGAGGTCGGGCAGAGCACTTCCTTAGAGCGTTTGCGCAAGGAAGTTTCCCTTTCAATCGAGGTGATTGAAAAATTTAAGCCAAAATATTTTTTCATCGACGGCTCAATCGTTCCGCAGTACCAGGACAAGCCGCGCAGGGAATCCGCAATAAATGAAGATTACAAATCGATTGTCGAACACTTTCAAATCCTCTACAAGATTGCGGAGAAAAACAGCTGCACTTTGATTGCGTGTGTTGAGGATTCGAGGGGCTCAAGGTTTAATCAAATAATGCGCGAGGAAATCCTTCCGAAAGCCAAGGGAGTTTCAGTTGCACCGAATACGCTCGAAAAAACCTTCGACTCGATTTTTTTGGATTATTTTTTGAACGAGGGCGAAAGAACATTCGCTTTCCCTTACACAAAAAATACTGATAACCATGCAATTCTGAAGGATTATTCAAAGGAATGGTCTGAAAGCATTTTTGTTTTTTACCTGAAGGTTTCGAAATTTGACAAGCCTCTGAGGGTCGAGTTCATTTGCAAAAAAAATTCTATAGCGGATTTGAAGGGTTGTGCGGACGAAATTGCCGAAGTTGTTTTTTCTTTGAGTGCTTTGCACAAGGAGTATGTTTTTCCAAGTGTTTTGATTGAGGCGGATTTGAGGGCGCGGCTTAGCCCAAATGAGATTAATATTATTTACGAGAAATTAATCGATAAGGTCGGAGCGAAGATTATGCTCCGCAGGAATGCGCGCCCCTTCGGGTGAAAAAATTTTTTGGCAGGCAGCTGATGGTGAAAAAATGATTAAGGTTGTGATTTTTGATTTGTGGAATACGCTCATTCCTCCAACGATTGATTTCGTGCATTTGCGGTTTCTTCTGAAAAAAGGGAGTTTTGATATAGATGATTTTATTTTGCGTTATGAGCGTGCGGTGCAGTTAAAAAAATATGGTTCGTTTGAAGAACTTCGGAGGGATTTTTTTGTGGAATTCGGCGAAGCAGACAATGTGTTATTGGAAGAAGCCCTCTATGAAATTTATTTCAACCGGTTTGATAAGATTTATTATTTTCCAGATGTTGAAAATGCTCTTAAAAAAATTAAGAAACAGGGCTACAAGTTGGCTTTATTGTCCAATACTGAAAGCTTCAATATGAAAGAAGTCGAAGAAAAACTCCATTTGAAGGATTATTTTGACCTTTTAGCGTATAGCTTTGTTGTCGGAGACTTGAAACCCAGCACAAAAAATTTTGAATTTGTAATGAACCATTTTGGCGTTAAACCAAATGAATGTCTGATGGTTGGCGATACTCCGGCTTCGGATGCGGGGGGTGCTGGTGCTGTCGGCATGCATAATTGTATTATTGAAAGGAAGGTTCGCATTCAAAGTGATCACGGCATAAAAGCCGAGTTCAGAATAAAGTCTTTGGATGAAATTTTCAGAATTTTGGGAGAGCTTAACAAAAAATGAGAGGGGTTTTTTATGGTTGTGAAAGTAAAAGAAACGAGTGGCAAAAATGCTGAAGGTGCAAGGGAAGTTTTGGGAACAGTGGTTTCCACTTTCGAAGGCCCTTCGCCCTCAACCGTCGATTTTGTCGTTAACAACGGAAAGGCGCACAAAGGGATGTTTGTCGAGCTCGAGTATTCGGAGGGCACAATGATTTGCCGCATAAATGATGTGATAAAAACGAATAAGTATTTTGAGCGCCCTGATTCCGTTAAAGAAATCGGAGAGGAGTTGGAGAGGAAGTTTCCGACCGCCGAATGGGAGTTTTTGCTCGGAAAGGCGAAGCCGCTCGGTGTGTTCAAAAAAAATTCCGAAGGAAAAGTTATTGTTGAGCGCACCACCTTTCCCCCTTCTCCCGGAACAAAAGTTTTCAAGGCTGATGATTCGCGGTTGACAGAATTTTTGGGTTTCGACAACGAGGGATTGAAGCTTGGAACGATGCAATTTCACAACGTTGAAGTTTCGCCAAATCTCTCCCGTTTGCTGCAAAAGCATCTTGCAGTCCTTGCGTTGAGCGGAGCAGGAAAATCTGTTTTCGCCGCGTCGCTGATAGAAGAATTGCTTTCGCGGAAAAAAGAACAGGGGCAGGTGGCAGTAATTGTTTTTGATATTCACGGCGAGTACACGTGTTTCGGCGAGCCCGTGAAGGATAAAAAATATGTTGATTTTTCTTCGAAAACGCGGATTGTTGACGCTTCAAAAGTTAAGATTGCGGCTTCAAAACTTGACTCTGCGTTTCTCTCAATGATTTTGCCGAAACTTTCAACGCCCCAAAGGCGCGACCTTTCCTCAATAATTTCAAAACTTTCTTCGGAGATGAAATCTGGTGTCGGTCCCTTCGATTTAAACACAATTAAAACAGAGGTGATGCAGTCGGATTTGAATGAAAAAACCGCTTCAACGATTTTGGCAACCGTCGGCGAGCTCGAAGACTTGGATTTGTTTTCAAAGATTGACAACCCAAGCGTTTTAGATTTGGTTAAATCCGGGCAGTTAACGGTAATCGACTTAAGCGGGATTATTTCACAGCGCAAGAAACAGATAATTGTCGCTTACTTTGCGCACAAATTGTTCCATTCAAGGCGTTCCAAAAGAGTTCCGCCCTTTTCTCTTTTCCTTGAAGAGGCGCATAACTTCATCCCTGAAAAAACGGGGGAAGAGCATGCGATTGCAAAGGGAATACTGCGGACGATTGCAAGAGAAGGAAGGAAGTTCGGCGCCTCTCTTGTGATAATTTCCCAGCGCCCAAAGCACCTTGACACTACAACTCTTGCAAACTGCAATACTAATGTAATTTTGCGAATAACCAATCCCTACGATTTGGATCATATTGCACAGAGCAGCGAAGCCCTTGACAAATCTAGCATGGACCTTGTCTCTTCCCTTCGTGTAGGTGAAGCGTTGCTTTTGGGCGAGGCAGTTAATGCGCCGACCTTTTTCAGGGTGCGCAACAGAAAGTCGCAGCCGAGCAAGCACGAGTTTTCGCTTGAGGAAGCCGCGAAAATGTATGCCGCCTCGCAGGAATCGGCGGAAGATGAGGCGGACACTTTTTTGTGATTTTTGGCTTGACATTTTTTTATTCGGATTAAAAACCCATTTAAGCGGCACCCAAAAAATTTATATCCTTCAAAGACCGAATTCTCATTAGGAGATTGAATGGTGAGAAGGGCGCTTTTCAGAAGAAGACTTAATCAAAGCGTTCGTGAACATGCGCGGGCAGACGCCGCCGTGAAGGAAGTATTCGGCGCGTGGCGGGCTCGCGACGCTGCACCATTTCGAACAAAACCTTCAAAGTTGTCGCGCGAACAAAAAGTTGATTTGTTTTCAAAATCAATTCGGGAACAATTTGCGAGAAAAGCGAAAGAAGATGCCCGCCTCAGAAGAAGCGGCTCCGTTTTCAAAACCGTTGCAAGAAATGTTGCCGATCCAAAAGCTTCTCTAAGACTTTTTCGGATGAAACATCTGCCGACAAGAAGGATGCGGGGCAAAATCCGCCGAACCAGGTTTTTCGGTTCCACCGGCATGGAACCCTCAAAGCCTTTTTAAATAAAAGAAAATAAACCACTTTTCATGCCAACACACGCTTACTTGACTAATGTAGCGTACCGCGAGGAGAAGCAGCAGGTTCTTGCCGAGTTCTCGGACGAAAGCAAAAAGGCAGCGCACCGCTTTACCTTTTTTCCTTTCATTAATTTCTCCACGAAGCTTTCGAACGGACAGCTTGAAGATTTGCTGCTCTCCCTTGGCATCAAAAAATTTAAGGTTTCGGGGGAAAATGAGAAGAAGCGCATCGAAACCGTTTCATTTTCAGAACTAAAAAAAATATCGAATGTTTTCGCACGAGCCTTTGGAGAAAAGCCGCTGCTCCTCGAACCGGAAAGGCAATTTTTGCTGGAAAATAAATGGAAATTTTTTGACGAATTCGAACTCACAGATTTCGGCCCGATGAAAACAAAAAATTATTTTTCCGATATCGGTTTTTTTCTGACAAAAAAAATTCCTTTCGGCGAAGCGGTTCGAATTGATGAAGACGGAACGGTCGCGCTCGTGGAAAAAGCGGCGCTCTCACGCATTCTTTCGGTAAAAATGGAAAATGCACCGGAATCTTCAAAGGACGCCACCGAAATTTTTCTGGAGAATATGTATTTCAAAACAGGCATGCCATTTACATTCAAAGAAAATGAAAAATTTTATGCCGTAAAAGAGTTTGCCCCGCTCGGCCACTATGAAAATATCTCTGAAATAGATTTTTCTCCGGTGTGGGCTCAAATGTTCACCAAAAATTTTTTCAATATTGGTCTGGAGACAAAGAATTGTTCCTGCTGTTCCCCAATAACAGTTGACGACAAAAATCTTTACCCGGATTCGATGATTGAAGTAATATTTAATGAAGACGCGGTTTTTTTTGAGAGCTCTTCAAACAATTTTTCAAAAAAATTTCACGATGAAAAGCCGTTCCATGAAGCTCGCTTGGAGAAAAGAAGGGAGTTTTTTTTGAAAAACTATCCTGTCGGGCCTTTTTTTAACGGGCAAAAAGAATTAGTGCCTCTGGGCGACGCAAAGCGCCTTCTCACAAATGAAAAGGCGTCGTTTGGAAAGAACCATTTGCTAAGCTGGTTCTGCAAAAACGAGGAAAGCTTTTTTTCA
Organism: Candidatus Iainarchaeum sp.; assembly: GCA_026397015.1. Taxonomy (GTDB): domain Archaea; phylum Iainarchaeota; class Iainarchaeia; order Iainarchaeales; family JAAZKV01; genus JAPLVR01. The sequence continues at coordinate 157,066 of JAPLVR010000006.1, read as the reverse complement.
AAAGAAATTTCCGGGATAAATTCTGAAATTGTCGCGCTAAATTCTTATGTTGAAAAATCCGGTCATTCTCTTTTCACCAAAACAGATCCCGTTTACTGGTTTTCCATGATTCAAGCGAGGTTGCTCGGCGGAATTTTAATGGAAATTCCTTTTCAACTGATGAATCTCAACTCAAAATTTTTCTCGCCTTCAATTGCGGGCACGATAAACTCTGTCCAGGAATCAACGATCTGCAAGTTTAAAGAGTTTTCCGAAAAACGCGGTTATCGCGTTCTTTATGCCGACCAAAAAGGGGCATTTGTGAGGGGCTTTTCTTCTCTTGCACTTGCAAAGAGTTTTTCGAAGGAGTACTGCCTTCCTCAGCCGGAGATAAGGGCTTTTTCTTTGAGCTCAAAAATTGAGAGACGGAATTCCCGTTGGGCATAATAACAGTCATTTGGGCTTGTTTCAGGATTACTTTTTTAAAGCTTCTCTTGAACCTATTCTTGTTGGTGAGCCGTTGGTAAGATTAACTCGTTTTGAGATGACAAGGGTTTTATCCGCGAGGAGCCTTCAGCTTTCGCTGGGCGCGCCTCCGATGGTAAAGGGAACTAGGGAAATGTCAATGCTTGAAGTTTCCGAGAAAGAATACAACGAGCATGTTTTGCCCCTGAGCATTTTGAGGAAGTATCCCAACGGCAAAACAAGAGTAATTGACCTGGAATAATTGGCAAGTTTAATTTGGTGTTTTCATGGGAAAATCTGTTGCAAAGTCTTTGAAATACCGCTCTGAGGTCCTGCTTAGGGAATTCCCGGATAAGGTCGGCGGCGACTATGAGAAGAACAAAAAATTTCTGAATACAATGGAGCTTGGCCTTTCAAAACCGAGCAGGAATATTGTCGCAGGTTACATCACAAGGCTTGCAGAACAAAAAGCAAAGCAATAATTCGATTTTAATTAAATCTCTATTTTTTGTGCGCGGTGAAAATCGCTTTGCTTAAATTGTTTCTATTACAGTTGCCCCGTCGGAATTTTTGTCCCTTTTCAGAGTGTAAAGATTGCTTGATGCCGCGCTTTCCAACTGTTTATCATGGGTAATAACAAATATTTGGTCGATTATTCTTGGCAGTTCTTCCCTCAGCATTTTTCCGAGTGTTTCAACCGCGTTCGTGTCAAGGTTATGCGTCGGCTCGTCCAGTATCAGCATCGACAATTTCTTTGTGAGCACAAGCGCGAACGCAATTCTTATGCAGATGGCAGCGGCGCTTCTTTCTCCGCCCGAAAGTATCCCTTCAACCCTCACCCATTCATTGTTTCGCGTTAGCACTTTTAGTTCATACCCGTTTTCTTCTATAGAAAGTTTTGCGTTAGTGAAGTCCTTGTAAGGGTAAACTTTTTCCCATATGTTCGAGGTCGCGTCATTTACCGTTTCAATTAGAGATTCTCTCAGGCTCGTTTGCGTTGCTGCCAGGCAATTTCCGAAAACTCCGAGCGCATTTGCCGCTCTTTCGGTTTTTTCAATTTTTTTTTCGGTTTCCTCGAAAAGTTTTTTCATCTCGGCGATTTTCTGCAACCCGTTTCCGTAGTTTTTCAAGAGCTCTTTTTTTGAGGAAACTTTTTCTTCGAGCAGTTCCGCCGCCGACTGCTTTTCAAAAAACGCTTTTCTCGCCTTCTCCAGCTCTTCCTTGCTGAACCCGATTTTCTTTATTTCTTTTTTCAAATTTTCAGGCTCATTTTTCAGCGCCTCAAACTGCTTTGCCTTTTCTTCCGCTTCCTTTGCCCCCCTCTGCCCCGCCTCCAGTTCGTAAAATTCTTTTCGCAGAGTTTTAATTTCCTCTTCGCGCGCCCGCCTTTGTTTTTTTTCTTTCGCAATTTTTTCTTCAAAGATTTTCGCTTCTCTTTCGTATTTTTCGCCTGCGGCAGAAATTTCAGAAATTTTTGAGTTAATTTCCTCCGCGAGTTTGTTTTTGTGTGTATCATCAAGTTCCCTTTTGCAGGTGGGGCATTTCCCCTTCAGATGGGCGATTTCTTTTAATTCCCTCTCAAGCTCTTTTTTCTTGTACGCACAAACCCTCGCTTCTTCTCCCTGTTTCTTGGATTCGTTTTCCAGTTTTTCAATTTCTTTTTCGCAGCCTTCAAGTTCCTTCCCTCTTTCTTCAAGCGTTTTTTCCGCCTTTTCGATTTTTTTTGTTATTTCTTTGGGTGAAATTGCCTTGCTTTTTTCAATCTGCTCCCGCAGTGTTTCAATTTTTGAATTTGTCTTTATCAGCAAATCGGAATAAAGCTTGTGTTCTTTTTCCTTCTCTTCCTCGGTTTTCAACTTTTCTCTCAGCATTTTCTCCTCTTTTTTCGCCCCAGTAATTTTCTTTTCAATCTCTTCGAGTTCTTTTTCATCAGCAGTTATTTTTTTTCGAAGCGCAGCCTCTTCTTTCGGGTCGTGCAATTTTTTTTGTTCTTTTAGGAGTGAGTTTCTCTCTTTGTTGGCTTTCGCAAATTGGTTTTGCAAGGCAACGGCATTTTTCCTTGCATTCTCATATTTCTCCAATCCAAGGAGTTCGTCAAATTTTTGTTTTCTTTCCCGCGGGCTCAGTTTGAGAAAAAAATCCATTTCGTTTTGTTCCGCGTAAATCGCCCTGCTGAAAAGTTCATAGTTGATTTCAAGTATTTTTTCAATTGCCTCGTTGACATCTTTTTGTTTCGGTCCGGCAACCAGTTTTTCATCTTCAAACAGTTTTGAGTAGTTTGTTTTTTCCTCCGAAATTTCTCTTTCAATCCTATAATTTCCGCCGCCATACTCGAAATGAAGAATTACCTTCGCATTATCGCATTTGTTTGGTCGCGCCATTATTATTTCGCCGAGAGAAACCTGTTTGCTTTGTAGCGCGGGGAAAGTTCCGAAGAGCGCGTAACTTATTGCATTTATCACCGAGCTTTTTCCGGAACCCATTATTCCGACTATTACATTAGTTCCCTTCCCAAATTCGAGCGTGCTATTTTTGTGCGTGCGCCAGTTTTGAAGCGTAATAGAAGTTATCATCCAAGAATTAGGCTGAAAAAGTAATAAAAAAACTCGCTTGGCTCCGTGCCACTGATTTGCATTCAAAATTGCGAATTGTTTTTACAATAATGTTACACCATCAACTTCGACTTCATTTATTCCCTTTACCGTTCTTACCGCATTTTCAAGCTTTTCCAGCGCCCCGTCCACCTTGTCGGGAATAATATATCCGACCCTTATTACTTCAATACCGAATCCTATTGGTTCGCGCTTCAAATCCCTGAATTGGTCGGTGTCAATTTTCCTCAGTTCTGCTTCGACAGAATTCAGCTGTTCAGGGTCAGCAAAGACCTTGAATATTACGAGCGCGTTTCCCATTGCTTTCACCAGAAATAAGAATTTTTTTTAGCCCTTTTATGGGCCCATGAATCCGCACTCTGTGCAAGTGTATGTTTTCGCAGTTTCCTTGCAGTGCTCGCACCGCACTATCTGCCCCTTTCCACATGACGGGCACTTAAAGTTTATGTAATCCCGTGTTATCGTTGTATTGCATGTTCCGCACTTCTTCATTCCGCTCACCAGCAAGCTCTCAAAAAACTTTAACAATTTTCTTGAAAGAAACCTTTAATAAGCCTTTCAGATGCCTTTTGCCAGAATTATTAAATGATTGCGTCAAATGAAAGCCATTGCCACCTCCGCTCTTGGAATTTTTTTGCGGAGGTGGCTCAAATGGTTTTTTCTAATATTGATGATTGTCTTGTTCCCTCAGAAGAGGAAATAAAATCAGTAAAGAAGTTGGCAAGGAATTGCCCGGAACTCTTGGATTCGAGAGAACTCTGGATTCTCGAATATGTATCGGAGAATTCTGAAGACGATTTTGATGATGAGGTGGTGGAATGAATCCATCACCGGCATCAAACTCACAAAACAGTTTTAAATTGCTGAATCAAAATTCTTTGGGCGAGTCAACTTTGAATCTTGAAATGACGCCGGACTTGGCAGAAGTTTGCGGCATTCATGCGGGCGACGGATATTTGCGGAATCGCAACAACAGGCATTTCGAACTTGACATAAGCGGTAATGTTGACGAAAAAGAATATTACGATGAACACGTTGTTCCGTTATTTGAAAGGGTTTTTGGTATTAAAATAAAACCAAAATTTTTTCCTCACAGAAATACTTATGGGTTTCTGATTTGCAACAGAAAAGTGTGCGAATTTATGCACTCTCAGGGCTTTCCATATGGGAAGAAAACTTTGACAGTGGCTATTCCAGAACAAATTCTCAATTCGAGGAATTTGGATGTTATTTATGGTTTTTTAAGAGGGTTATTTGATACAGATGGCACAATTTATTTCAAAAAAAGGGGCGGGTCAGGTTATAGAGAAATTCATAAGAAGCGGCACACATATCCTATTATTTGTGTGGGCATTTGTTCAAAAGAATTATGCGATGGTGTTGGAAAACTTTTAATTAACACTGGGTTTCAGTTTTCGATGTCTCGCCAAATAAAGGGCCCAATTAATCACGATTCTTATAGGCTGTCAATAATGGGTGATCAGAACATCATTCTGTGGATGCACAATATTGGCTTCAAAAATAATATGAAATACAACAGATTTTTGATTTGGAAAAGATTTGGTTTTATGCCGCCAAATCTGGTTCTCAAAAATCAAAAGAATATTTTATCAGGGGTTGTTAATCCAAATGAATTTTATGAGGGTCCAGTTATCGATTCGGAAAAAATTTTGCCAAAAATAGTTGGCAGGCGACTGGCCTTGATGAACAATCTGAATGTGCCCTTACCCAAAGATTAAAAATAGCGCGGCGAATTATTCTTTCAAGGGGCCTATGTGGTAATGGATAGCCGACAAGACTTCGGAATTTTAATGTGAAGAGATCTTGGGATGGGGGTTCGATTCCCTCTAGGCCCGTTCGGCTTTTTAGAAAAAAGCCGGCAAAAAATTGCCTGCTTTGCAGGCGTGCCTTTTTCCAAAAGGCTGGCGAAAATAAGTTTAGGGCGGCTTTGGTCTAACGGTTATGATTCCACCTTCCCAAGGTGGATGAACGGGTTCAATTCCCGTAAGCCGCATAATGGTACAAAAAAAGATTGCTTCGGGTTCGAGCCCCGGCGGCTGCATTCAATTAGTTGGTAGTTTTGAGTCTGTAGTGGGTGCGAATACCTGTTCTAAACATAAGAGTTGATTTGAATGAGTTATCATTGCAAAAGATGTGGAAAAAAAATAGCTAAATGGAAGTATTTCTCTTCAGGCTTGTGCAATTATCATTATTCTGTTCAAAAAAGACACAATAGATTTAACCCTCGCCCAAGAACCCATATTAAAATAGCGCACGGTATGAGTTCATTTCCCCATGCTGAAACAATTTTTGCTTGTATAATATTATTAGTGCTTGTTACATTTGGGGCGTATTTATTGTTGCAAATAAAAATGAACCCTAATCAAGAAATTGATTCTAATAGCCAACCTTTCTTGGATAACAATAACCCGATTGAAAATGATTTGGTGAATGATAATCAAAGTGATCCAATAAGTGAACCCGATTTAGTAGAAATTGTGATAAGCCAACCAAGTAAATCGCAAAAAGAAATTGATGTCGAAAGTTTTGAAGAGCTTAATGATATCCGGGAAGAGAATGGCTTAATGCGGCTAAAATGGAATGACAAGATTTATGAATTGGTAAAATTTCAAGCGTCTAAGGATCTTTGTAATTATACACGTTGTGATCATCAAGATTCTGATGGGAAATATTTTGATGATTATGTTAGCCGCTTTGGAATAATTTTGAGGTCAGGGTATAGTTCTGGGGAAAATATTGCCGGGTCAAATTGTATAAGGGCATTAAGTTTGTGGATGGGAAGCACCACTGGTCACAGAGAAATAATGTTAAATTCGAGCTATACTGACGGAGCAATTGCTTATGATAAAGAAAATTGTGTTTTTATTGGCTTAATTCAATAAAGGAGTTGATTAAATGGAAGGAAAGGTAAATCAATCAGAACGGATTCGAATGCACCCCTCTACAAACAACCAACCTCAAACTACCAGCCAACAGGAAAAGAGTCCCGGCGGCTGCATTCGGCCTTTTTAGAAAAAAGGCCGGCGAAAAAACGCTGGCAAAAATGTGTTCGCTGATAGCGAACTTGCCCTTTTGAAAAAAAGGCTGGCGAAAAAAGCGCTGGCAAAAACTGCCTGCTTATTGATATAAACTTTTGTTTTATTTGTTGGTTGTATGGATAGGACTTCTTTGGCCGGTGCCTTTTACGTTTTTCTTTCGGCCGCTTTTTTGGGAACTTTTTGGGTGATAAGCAGCCTGTTGGTCCAGAGCCTCTCTCCCCAAATTGTGAATTTTTACTGGTTTTTTTTCGGAGGGCTGCTTCTTCTTCCAATCGGCATCTGTTTTTACAGGAAGGAATTGCTTTCTGCTCGCGGAAAAAAACAGATGGTCCTGTCCGGCTTCTTTAATATACTTGCAACTTTTTTTTCCTTGTTAGGCATTTCGCTGGTCGGCGGGGGCGCCACCGCGCTGCTGGTCCAATCCATGGTCGTTTTTTCGGCATTGTTCGGGTTTATTTTTTTCAGGGAAACATTGAACAGGTTCAAAATGGGCGGCATCATAGTGGTATTGGCCGGCGCCACACTGATGAATTTTGACAAGACGCTTTTGGTTTCCGGGGGCACATTTTTTGGGATTCTATCGGCATTTTTTTATTCGCTTGCATACCTTTCGGCCAAAAAGGCGTCTCTGAACTCCACGCCGTTTGTAGTGAACGCCATCAGGACTTTTTCAGCAATTTTTTTTGCGATTCCCATTCTGTTATTTACGGGCCAGCCGTTCGTCATCCCCTCAATCGAACAGGCAGGTTTGATTTTTTTTGGGTCTGCTTTAAGCGTCGTAATCGGAATGACCCTTTTCTATAAAGGCTTGAAAGAGATAAAGCTGGCTTACGCCACTGCAATAAAAATCAACGAGGCAACCTTCGCCCTCATTTATTCACTTATTTTCGCGGTCAGCATTCCATCAGGAATAGTTGTCATCGGGGGCGTTCTCGTTTTGGCCGGCAGCGCGGTAATTGCCTTAAAGGGGGACAATTAGCCCGCCGTTCTTATTTTTATTGATTATTTTTCAAAAACAAAATCTAAAAAAGGCTTGTTTTCAGTAATTTTGTGGAATTGCCACGGTGGAAAGATGATCGAAGTGATTTTGACGGATTTTGGAGGGGTTGTTTTCAGCGACATTTTTCCCGGATTTTCTGAAAGGTATAAAGCGAAAAAAGGGTTGAATGAAGAAAAGGTTTTTTCTTCATTTAAGGGAGAGCATTGGCGCAGGTACGAAACCGGAAAAATTGGCGAAGAGGAATTTTTGGGGGTTGTCGCAAAAAATCTTGGGACAAATGAATCGATTGAAGAATTGAGAAAAGAAGTTTTGGCAACAATTGTTCCCCTGCACGAAAATATTGAATTTTACAGAAAGGTTTCGAAAAAATACAAATTAGCAGGGTTTTCGAACAACTCAATAGAGTTTATGGCGCATTCTGTTGGTCAGGCGGATGTCTCTTTTTTCTCAAAAATATTTAACTCGGCAGAAATTGGCTTAAGGAAGCCAGATATGAAGTTTTATGAATTTGCGCTGAAGGAGCTTGGCGTTGCCCCCCAAAAAATAGTTTTTATTGATGACAAAGAAGTAAATCTTGTGCCCGCCAAAAAGCTTGGAATGAATGTGATTCACTACAAGGATCACAATCAGTTGAAGAAAGATTTGGAAAAGCTCAATGTAAAAGTTTTTTCATAGGTGATTTAGAAAGGGTTTTTACAGGTATTGTTATGGGCAAAAAAATTGACAACAAGGGGTTGAAGCAGGCGACACTCTGCTTTCTGGTGAAGGGCGACCCGGTGGAGCATGTTTTGCTCGGGATGAAAAAAAGGGGTTTTGGAAGCGGAAAGATGAACGGCTTTGGAGGAAAGGTTGAAGACGGGGAATCGGTCGAGGAAGCGATCATCCGTGAGCTGTGGGAGGAGGCGGGATTGAATGCATATCCGGAAAATATTGAAAAAATGGCAGAGCTTACATTTATTTTCCCATCAATCCCTGAAGATAAGAAGTGGCACTGGGACCAGGTGGTCCATGTTTTTTTGGTGCGCGATTGGGAGGGCGAGCCTAAAGAGAGCGAGGAGATGAAACCGATTTGGACGCATGTGAAAAAGATTCCGTTTGATAAAATGTGGCAGGATGACAGGCACTGGCTGCCAGTTGTTTTGTGCAACAAAAAAGTAAAAGGAAAGTTTGTGTTTAAGGAGGATAATGAAGGATTGCTTGATATTGATATGGAAGAGGCGGAATTTTGATTGGGCTCTTGGCCTAACGGTAAGGCACGACCTTCGCATGGTCGGGATTGGGGGTTCGATTCCCCCAGAGTCCACTGTAATATTCAATTTTATTAAGTTTTAAGTTGTAAAAGCAATTATTCGTAATCCGCCAAAAAGTTTAGGAATATTTATATAGTTGGTTGCCCTAAACATACAAATGGAAATATATTTGATATTAGCTGTCATTCTTTTTTTCGCTTCCATAATCGGGGGCGTATTCAGCCTTAAAAAATATCTCAAAACAAAGAAGAAAATATTTTTAATTTTTGGAATAATACTTACATTTGTTGTTCCCGGGATTATATTGTTGTTTGTAATTCTTCCAAGCACAATGGTATCTTATGGTCCTGCTCCGCCCAATACTATGATAGAATACGGTCCAGCGCCTCCAAAGTAGTTTAAATATTTAGGGCTTATTTTCTGTTATATGTTCAATCTGAGATATTTTTTTGCGGAGATAAGGGATCAAATATTTTTTGACAGTTTCAATAATACGCTGAGCAGGACGGGAAAAATTTATCCGCCCTACTATGTTTTGTGGGACTGTACAAGAAAGTGCAACCTCCACTGTGCACATTGCGGCGCCACAAAGGAAAAATATTCAGAGGAACTTACCGAACCCCAAATAAAAAAAATAATTGACGAGCTTGCCGAATTAAGAGTCGGGTTTTTTGCAGTTACGGGCGGGGAGCCTCTGTTGAGGACCGATTTGCTGAGCATCCTGTCATACGCTAAAACAAAGGGGATTGATACCGGAATTGCCACAAACGGTTTTTTTATTGATGCGGCAATGGCCAGCAAAATAAAAGAAGCAGGTGTTTCTTCTGTTCAGATAAGCCTAGACGGTCCAGAAGAAACACACAATAAGATCCGTGGAAATTCGCAGAGCTATCAAAAGGCAATAAATGCAATAAAATTGTTGAAGGAAAGGAATGTGCCGATTGTTTCTGTTGCAACTACAGTTACGCCCGGCAACATAAATGAACTTGAAAAGCTTCTTAAAATCCTTTTAGAGTTAAATGTCAGGCTTTGGAGAATTACGGTTGTTATGCCAATAGGCAGGGCACAGACCAAAAAACTTCTTCTAGCTCCTGCAGAGTTGAAAAAACTTTTTGAATTTGTAAAATCAAGTAACAAAGGAAAATTAATCATAAAAATTGGCGAAAACCTGCCTTTTTTGGCAGAGTATGAGACAAGAATACGAAGCGAGCCACTTGTGTGCACCATAGGATTTACTGCCTGTTGTATAGGTGTCGACGGAAATGTTAGGGGTTGTCCAGAGCAGCCGGATATTCCCAAGTATAGGGAGGGTTCTGCAATTGAAAAGCCTTTTTTAGAAATCTGGAAAAACGGCTTCAGGAGGTATCGGAGTCGAAGCATAATTGAGGCCGATCCGAAGTGTGCAGCCTGCAAAAGCAAATATTCATGTTTTGGGGGCTGCTGGGTAATGAGGGAAGGAAATATGCATTGTATTTATGAATTGCTGAAATAACCAAAATAAAACCAATTTTATGAACAGGCAATATGCCAAGTGTGCAATCCCACCAAGATCCACTTATTCAAAAACCTCTTTTCCGCCCAGATAAAGCGTGAAATATTCGGCGAATTTCCCCTTGTATTCGCGGAGCAAGTCCTTTTCAGCCAGCACTTTCGCGCTTTTGATGCAAATCCTTATCCCTGATTTCTCCTCGCATTTGCTTTTTTTCAAAAACTTTTCGAGTATTTTTTTCGCGGAAGTTTCCTCTTCTTTCCGCTCGATTTCCAGCACAAGCCTCCCGTTTTCGACGCGCGGCCCGGAAAGTATTTTTCTTTTTTTCTCCAAAAATCTTTTCGCATTCTCGGAATCGCTTGCAAAAGGTCCGGTTATTTTTTTCGCTTTCTGCAGTTCAAGCGCTTCCAGTTCAAAGAGGAAAAAAACGTCTTTTTCGTCGCTCCAGTGCGCGCTTCTAATAATTGAGAAGTCTTTTTCCTTCAAATGGGTTGAAACTTTTTTTTCGTAGCGCGCCAGCTGTCCCCAGATTAAATCCGGCAAAATCGTTGCAGGAAATTTTCCTTTTATTGAAATTATTTCCGTTTTCTTGAGCATTTTCTCAACTTTTTCTTTCGGCCATTTTTCGGTTTTCGCACCGAAGAAGAATTTCGCAGAGGGTTTTTTTAGGAAAAGTTTTGCGGCGAGAATCATTCTTTCGAATTGTTCAAGGGATAGCGCCGAAGCCACGTTTCTGTTTTCATCTACAGGGTCTATTAGTATTAGCGGCGCCCCTTTGAAGTTTTCTTTCGCAATTTTTTCATCCGCGCCGAATGAAATTATTTTTCCGGGCTTCCATGAAGCGATTTGTTTTATCGCGTTCTCAAAAGTTCCGTAAGTTGTTACAAGCAGTTCAATTCCGTACCCCGGCAGCGCGTTGTTTTTCAGGTCTGCACCGTAAGCGTTGATTCCTTTCATGAATTGTTTCAGAAGCCTAATTTCTTTTTGCTTCTTTTCATTAAGCCTTTGGAGGAGCCACCTGTTGTGGAAAGGTGTCCTATCCACCGCGCTTTTCTTTAAATGCCCGTGTTCGACAATGTAGCTTGGAACTATTTCAACGTCAAACCCTTCTAATGTTCCGCGTATGTAAGGATGCTGTGAATACGCTTTTTTCCACTTTTTTCCCCTGAAAACCGCTTTTCCAATCCGCAAACCTTCTTTTTCCAATTCAGTGTCTGAAATTTTTTGGTCGAACATCACAAATAAATCGATGTCCCTGTCTCCGCGAAGATGGGTTCCTCTTGCAGAGCTTCCGCACCACTCGATATGCGAATGTTTTCCTTCGATGTTTTCGATTTTTTCTCTTATTTTTTCGACGAGCGCCTTCTCCAGCGCTAGCTCCCTTTGAGCAGGAGTAAATTTTTTCAAAACACTTTGGTACAGTGGTTTCATGCATTCACCCCCAATAAAACCTGTTTTATTCAAAACTAAAATTATTATACTACTTTTCCTTATATATAAGCGATGTCTTATGCCCCTCAATGAATCAAAAGGAAAAAAACTGGCTTCATCCCCATTTGGCGATGTTTATGAAGGGTTTCCGCAGAATTTTTACGAAATAAAGCAGCTTCCTTTTGCAAAGAAAGAACAGGCATTTATGGACCTTCTTGAAAGGGTGATACAAAGGAAGTCCTCTTTCAGGGAGCTCTCAGAATTTGAGGGCGTCGGCGAAGAGTTTTCCTCGGTCTTTAGGGAGGAGGTTGTTTCGCTCGTTGAAATAAATTCCCTGCTTGAGAGGCTTCCGTCCAACAAAATTTTTTCTGACCTTTTTTATGCATTCACAAAAATTCTCGAGCCTATAAAGTTCATAGGCAATAGGGAGCTTTTTGCAGGGATGGCTTTGCAAAACTCAATAGGGCTTAGGCAGTTCGCCTTCTTTTTGCTCGATGATTCTCTTGAAGAGTTGATGGTTAATAGTTCCGATAGCATTTTTGTTTTTCATAAGCAGTACGGCATGTGCAAAACAAACGTTGTGCTCGAGGAGAAATCGTTCGAGGTAATACTTCAGCGCATTGCCTCCGGCGTCGGAAAAACATTTGATTCGAAAAATCCGTTGCTTGATGCGCGCCTTCCGGATGGAAGCAGGGTCAATGCAACCATTTCAGATATTTCTCCGCATGGAACTTCCCTCACAATAAGAAAATTTTCTCCAACGCCCCTTACCATAATTGATTTGATTGAGGGCGGAATGTTGAATTCAGAGCTCGCCGCTTTCCTATGGACGATGGTTGACGGCTTTGATGTTACTCCTGCAAATATTTTGATTACAGGCGGCACCGCAACAGGAAAAACCACTTTTCTGAATGTGCTTGCAAATTTTGTGAGAATCAACAAGCGGATAATTTCAATCGAAGACACCCTTGAGCTTGCACTTTTTGGGCGAACGAACTGGGTTCCAATGGAGGCGAGGCATTCCGCCGGCGATGAGATTCAGATAGATGATTTGTTAAGAAATTCTTTGAGAATGCGCCCAGACAGAATTATTGTTGGGGAGGTAAGGGGGAAAGAGGCTCTTACAATGTTTGTTGCGATGGATACCGGCCATGACGGGGTAATGGGCACGATTCACGCAAACGATTCCAGGGAAGCCATTATCCGCCTGCAGGAACCCCCGATGTCAGTTCCTCAGGGTTTGCTTCCGCTGATTGATTTGATTGTTGTTTTGGGGCGGCATCATTTGAAGGACGGCGGAATGCAAAGGAATGTTTTGCAGGTGGCGGAAGTTTCGAGGATGGAGAGCAAAGTTTTGCTTGCAAATGTATTTGAGTTTGATAAAAATATTGGGGCAATAAAACGTACGGATTGTCCTAGTTATATAATAGAAAAAATGGCGAATGCAAACGGCATTTCAAAGAACGAGTTGAAACAGGAAATGCTGATGCGGCAAAAAGTCTTGGAATGGATGCTCGAACAAAAAATAAGGAAGCCTTCTGAAGTGCTTGAAGTGATACAGGATTATTATTTCCAACCGGACAAAGTGCTTTCGCTTGTTTCAAAGCACTTCAGCTGAAAATTCTTTTAATTGCGAGTAAACTGGCCCCTCCGGCAGTAACTCGCTTTTCATTAATACGAATTTTTCAGCCAAAAATTTTTTCCCGATTTTTTTGTCTTTTATTTTTTCAATTTCTTTCAGAAAAACGGAAGGATTTTGATTTTTTTTCGCGCGCGCAATTGTCAGATGCCCGCTGAACCCCCCTTCCTCTTTTATTCCAAGCGTTTTTGAAATTTTTTCCGCCAATACTTTCATTTCTTCCGATTTTGTTTCCACCCAAATAACCCGTTCCCCGAATTTCCCGATTCCGTTAAGTTCGATTCGGAATTTTTGAAATCCGATTTTTGAAAGTTTTTCAATTGTTTTTTTCTCGTCCGCTTCGCCGATGAAGCAAAGTGTTATGTGCAGATTTTTTTCAGGAGTTTTTTTTACGCCCGAAAGCTTTTCAATAATTTCCATGGAAATCATTTTTTTCAGGATTTTTGGGAGGTCGATTGCAACAAACAGCCGGCTCATTTGAGATTCTTCCTCGCTTCTTTCTCAAGTTTTTTCAAAACTTTCAGGTTCTTTGAAAATTTTTCATTCGCTTTTTTCACAAGGTAATTCAAAAAGTTTTCATCCGCCTGAATTTTTCCGTCTTCCTTTACCGGCGTATTTATTGTTTGCGTTCCTATAATTTCAACGATAAATCTTCCTTCTTTCGCGACTTTTATTCCCGCCCTTTTTATTCCCGCCTTTTCACAGGCAACAAGTATCTTTTTGGCGTTTTCAAGGGTGTCCGTCCCGAGGTGGAGTATCAACGATTCCTGTTTGAACCAAAGCACTTTTCCGCTGAATTCTTTTACCGCGCCAATTACTTCTTTCTCAGCCACTGTGCGGTGCCATTTTCTGTAAAAAGCGCTTTCCTTCTTCGTTTCTCCCTTGTCAAGCGCGACCAGCGCAATTCTTCCGGCGCAGCTGCTTGCGGTGAAATAATTTTTTGTCTTTGAGATGTATTTGCAGAGCGGAACAAAATCCTTGTCAACTTTTCCTTCCCTTAGGGCCTTTTCAAAAGTTCCCGTATGGCGTTCTTTTGTCATCTTGAAACGGCTTTTTTCCCCCGCACTGCCCATAAAAACCAACCTTTTTATTACATTTCTATACGTATTCAATTAGTGTTTGTAATGTTTAAAAAATCTCTTGCATTGCTTTTGCTGCTCATGATTGCTTCCGGTGCCTTTGCGATAAGGCTTATTGAGCCCGAATCAAAAGTCCTTGAAGGTAATGATTTGGTCGGAAAAGTTTATCCCGGGGGCACTCTCGAACTTATTTTTTCAAAAGAGAACAACAAGTATTCGGCGGTCGAGCTAAAAACAAAACTTCCCGAAGGATTTACCACAAAGGTCGTTGAGGAGATTGAATCATTGAAACTTTTCATTTATGTTCCAAAGAGCGAAGTGAACTGGAAAAATTTAATTAAGCTGGAGTTTTCCGAAAAGGATTCGGGCGTTAAGGAAACCGCGGAGGTTTATTTTCTTGTTGAAAATGGCCTGCTTGCGGCTTCAATGAACGGATTTTCGAAAACAGTCGATGTCGGTTCCTCCGCGGAGTATGAATTTGTTTTGGTGAACAAATCAAGCGCTGATGCATTTTTCTCGGTTTCATCGACCCTTTCAAACGATTGGTTTGCGGGCACCTATTTTTTCGTTCCTAAGAATTCCTCAAAGGTTGAAAAACTTTCAATCGTTCCAAAGGTTCAGGGAAAAAAACAGTTTGAGTTTATAGTTGGCTATTCAAACAAGGCATCTAAATTCAAAACGACCCTCGACGCGGTGCCGACGCTGGCAAGCAAGTTCAAATCGGTGATTTACGGTTTGCCTTTCTATTCATTTTCGATGGTGTCCAGTTATATGCTCAACGGGCTTTTGGCTCTGTTTTTTTAATCTAATCAGCCAAATTAGTCCGTATGGTCTTCAAAAAAGGCGGCTTAGCGAGGCGCACCGAATTCGCGTTGCGCATGATTGAAGAAATCAATTCAGGCAAAATTAATTCGCAGAAGGATTTGAGTGCGCGGAAATTTTTTTGGAGTGAGAAATCGCATCTCGATGAAATGCCTTCAAATCCGTTTGTACTTTCATTTGCAAAAAAACCGTCGAAAAAAGTCCTTTCGCTTCTCTCAATAAAGCCGACGCGCACCCTTTCAGGCGTCCAGGTAATTGCTGTTATGATGCCTCCTTTTCCTTGCCCCGGAAAATGTATTTATTGTCCGTCTGCGTTTGCGGGCAAGAAGGCTCCGCAATCATATACCGGTTTCGAGCCGAGCGCACTGAGGGCGCAGCGCCTAAATTATGACCCGTATAAAATAGTTTCAAACAGAATACTGCAGCTTGACGCGACCGGAAACTTTGCGGAAAAAATCGAGCTTATTTTTCAGGGAAGTTCCTTCACCGCTCTCCCGCGCCGAAAGCAGGTTTCTATTTTGAAAAAAAGCATTGATGCGGTGACGGAAAAAAAATCGGAAAATCTTTCAGCCGCGCTTTTGAACGCCGAACATTCCAAGCGGAGAATTATTGGAATTACTTTTGAAACCCGGCCGGATTTGTGCGGAAAAAAAGAGATAAGTGAAATGCTTTCCCTCGGGGGCACGAGAGTTGAACTGGGAGTCCAAAATCCAGACAATGAAATTTATGAGGCGATAAACCGCGGCCATTCAGTAGAAGATGTTGTTGAATCAACCCGCCTTTTGAAAGATTCCGCCTTCAAAATTCTTTATCACTTGATGCCCGGCCTGCCAGGAAGTGATTACAAAAAAGATTTGAAAAATTTCAGAAATATTTTTCACGATGCGCGTTTTAAGCCGGATATGGTAAAATTTTATCCGTGCCTGGTGATGGAAGGAACTAAACTTTATGACGAATGGCTAAAAGGCAATTTTTTCCCGATTGAAGAAAAGAAAGCCGTTAGAATGCTGGCGCGGATAAAATCAGAATTGCCGAAATGGGTTCGTGTCATGCGTGTCAACAGGGATATTCCGAGCAATGTTATTTCTGCAGGCATCAAAAAAACAAATCTAAGGCAGCTTGTGCGGGAAGAGCTTCGTTTCGGCGGAAAAAAATGCGCCTGTATCAGGTGCAGGGAAGCGGGTTTAAAGTTGTATGATGAAAAAATCGGTGCCGGCGAGTTTTCAAAAGCAAAATTAATGTCTGAATTTTATCAAGCAAGCGGCGGCGAAGAGGCTTTTGTTTCCTTTGAATCAAAGGATGCGTTGTTTGGTTTTTTGCGGCTCAGAAAACCGTTTGAACCTTTTAGGAAAGAAATCGATTCGAAAACAGCATTGGTTAGGGAGCTGCATGTTTATGGTAAAGCGCTTCCGCTCGGAAAAAGAAGCGGCGAAAGCACGCAGCATCAGGGGATTGGAAAGTTGTTGATGGGGGAGGCTGAAAGAATCGCGAAAGAAAAATTTGATTCTAACAAGATTGTTGTCATTTCCGGCCCAGGCGTGAAAGAATATTATAGAAAAAATTTTAGTTATAAAAAGAAAGGTCCTTACATGTCAAAAGCAATAAAATAACGGCAATTTAAATTATGTAGAATAAATGTTTGTTTTTTAATGGTTCTTTTTTCAATTATTTTTATTGGGGGCATTTCTTGTCGGTGGCTATTGTGGGAAATTCTTTGATTGCAGTTCTTGGGATAGGCAAGGGAACGTGGGGCCACGTAAAGAGGCTGATTGATGAAAACCCTTTCGATGAAATCGCGCTTATTTCAAATGAATGGGGGAAGGAGAATTTTAAGATGGATAAGCCGGCGAAATGGATAATGGTAAATAACAGGGCAGGGTTTGACGTGATAAAAGAAGAGATAAAGAAAAATCTGCCCGGCGGAAAAATAAAAGTTTCAATAATTTCCGGTTCCGGAAAAGAGCATTTGGCGCTTCTCGCCGCCCTGAAAGAAGCCGGTGTCGAATATGAGTTTATTGTCATTACCGGCGAAGGGGTAAAAACTTTTTAGTTTTTATTGCCTATTTATTCGGGCAGATCTTATTTATTCCATTTTGTACCTCAGCGTCGCAACCACTCCGCCAAATCCGTGGATTTTTTTTTCGTCCGGATTTTTTGAGGAGATTATATGTATTTCGGCGGCTGATTTTTCCGCAAGGTCCATTAATTCTTCGCAGCTGTTTCTGTTTTCCAATAAATATTTTTCGCCCACAATTAATTTTTCGACCGCCCCGATTTGGATCATTTCGCGCACTTTTTCGGCTCCATACTCCGCAAGCCCTTTTGAAAGTTTTTCCAAAAATTCTTCAATCAAAATGGATTCGCTTGCGAGCTGCAGCTCCTTTTCAAGCACGCTTATTTTTCCGCTCACGAGCAATTCCCTGAATCCTGTTTCACCAATCGAGTTCGTGCTTTCGCTGAATATTTTCGGAAAATTTTTGAGCCTTTTTTCTTCCGCAAATTTCCTGAAATTTTCCCTTGTGAAACCCGGCCCCGCAATTAGAATTTTTTTCGGCCTCAAATCAACTATTTTTGCCAGAACTTCTTCAAAATAAGTATTTTTTTCTTCTTTGAACATTTTTCCCTGCTTTTTTGAAAGTATTTTTGCCTTTTTGTTTAGTGAAAACTGGCTAACGAACGCAATTTCGCATTCTTCGTCGTCCATGAGTGCGACAAGTAATCCGGATGATGCGCTCGCTTTTTCGGCGTTGAAAAGCCTTTCAATCTGCCATTTTTTCAGGGAATTTTTTCTTAATGTGGCCATTTCTCCGATTTTTATGTCCATGCTCTGATGGCTTTTCAATTCAATGAGTCCCTCTGGTTTTCCTGCAAGGATTATTCCGTTTATTTTTAAATTCTCGCTGAACTCCTGGAAATGCGCCTCCTCGATCTGCAGTTCAACAAATATTTTTTTTCTTTCTGCCTTTTCGCCCTCGTTCTTGGGTTTTATTTTTCTGTCGGTCATGCCTGAGGCGATATCCCCCTTCTCAATTATTTTTTCCAGGTGCCACAGGTCATCAAGCACTGTCGGAACGACCTTTATCAGATTGTTCTTTTGGTCTATTTTTATTATTTTCATAGATTAATTGCCTCAAAAAAAGTTATAAAACCTTTTAACCAGTAAATTTGGGTGGTGTTCAGAAATCTCGCAATAGTGGAGGCGATAGTAAAGGATTCGCGCGGCAGGATACTGTTTCTCAGGCGCAGCAAAAATAACAGAATATTTGTCGGCAAGTGGCAGCTTCCAGGCGGGAAGGCGGAGCTTGGCGAGGCTCTCGAGGATGCGATTAAAAGGGAAATTTTAGAGGAAACCTCCTGCAAATGTTTAAATTTGAAACTTGAAAAAGTCCTGCCTATTTTTGGAAAGTTCAACGGCACCCCCGGAAATTTTTTGCTCTTTGTTTTTTCTTCCAAATTAAAAGGAAAAGTTTTGGTAAGCAGCGAGCATTCCGAGTTCAAGTATTTAAAAAAGAGTGAAATAAATCAAAGATACCTTGCCCCTACTTCAAGAAAGGCGCTCTTTTCCTGATTTTTTTTAAGGATTCTTTTAGTTCAGTCGTAATAATATTCGTCCTTTTCCTTTTGTTCCCTGTCAAGCACCGAGCCGACCTTGTTTATTCTCGGTCTTTTTGTGTCTTTGTCTCTTCTGACGGTTACGCCAAGATAACTGAGCAGCTTGTTCATTCCGGTGCGCATTGAAAAAGGCCCTTCCGCGTTTCCATTGGCAGAGGGTTCGCCTGTAAAAACAATAAGTTTGTCACTCAAATAGTCAATGAATGTCAGGTCGTGGTCGATTATGAGCGCCGAGCGGTTTTTCACATCCATCTGTCCCTTTATTACTTTTGCGACATTCAATCTTTGTTCAACATCAAGGTATGCGGATGGCTCATCAAGAAGGTAGATGTCAGCTTCCTTGCTAAGGCAGAGTGCGATTGAAAGCCTTTGCAGTTCCCCGCCTGAAAGATTTTTTGCTTTCTTCTCAAGCAGGTATTCAAGTTCAAGCGGCCTCAGGAGTTCGCCCCTGAGTTTTTCAAAATCTTTGACTTCAAAAAGTTCTTCAACAAGTTTCTCCCCGGCATATGTGATGTATTGCGGCTTATATGAAATTTTTATTCGCGTCGCGAGTTCAGTGTTGTCCGGTTTTATTTCTCCGGCTAAAATTCTCATAAAAGTTGTTTTGCCGATTCCGTTGGGCCCCAAAATTCCTATCACTTCATTCTTTTTTACGGAATTTTCCGATACGCGCAAATGAAAATTTCCGAGTTTTTTTTCTATGTTCGGCCAGCTCACAAGTTTTTCGCCGCTTTTTTTCTTTTCCTCGCCGCCATGCCCGAAGAAATTTATTTGATGCCCCCTGAAACGATAATTCTCTTCTTTTGAGTAGCCTTCGAGGTAAGCATTTATTCCTTCACGGGTTGTTTTTATTTGTGAAATGAATCCGTAAACTCCCGGCTTTCCATACATCAGGTAAACGGAATCGCTCAAATAATCGAGTAAAATCAAATCATGTTCTATCACTACAACGTCCGCTCTCGTTGCAAGATTTCTGATAACTTCCGAAACCCTGAGCCTTTCCCTTATGTCAAGGAACGAAGTCGGCTCGTCAAAAAAATATAAATCGGCTCTTTTCAGGCATGTTGCGGCAATCGCTATTTTTTGAAATTCTCCTCCGGACAGATTGTCCGCGCCCCTTTCAAGAATTTCAGTAATTTTCAGTTCCTTTGCAACCTTCCGCACGCTTTCTTCGTCTGCAATTTTTTTGAGCAAATCAATGACTTTTCCCTTTGCCCTTATTGCTCCGATGTTTTGGGGTTTTACCGCGACTGAAAAGCCCAGGCCCGAATAAAGTTTTTTGAAGAATTTTTGGGCTTCTTTCCCCTTATAGTATTCGATTATTTTTTCCTTAGGCAGTTTTTCTCCGCCGAAATTCGGGATTATCTCTCCGGAAAGAATTTTTAGCGAAGTGGTTTTTCCTATCCCATTTCTTCCAACCAATCCTACGACACTTTTTTCTTTCGGCAGCGGCAATCCGTGAAGCCTGAAATTGTTTTGGCCAAATGAATGCACCGGTTCGCCCAAATCGAAATTAATATTCACGATGCTTATCGCTTCAAATGGGCACCTGTTCTGGCATATTTCGCACCCTATGCACAGTTCTTCGGAAATTTCCGGCTTCTCGCCCTTGTTGTGCTTTATGCATTCCTTGCTGGTCCTGTTAACCGGGCAGAGCTTTTCGCACAGGTAATTCCCGCACTTCCCATAGTTGCATCTGTCGTAGTCGATTACCGCAATTCGTTTTTTCGATTTCATAAATTAAATAGGAAAGAAAAGGATTTTAAAACCCTTAAAATATGCCCGCAGTTTACCCTATCTGCGCACGAAAAATATTTTTCTGAAATGATTCCAGAATAACATCGCCTTTGAATCCTCGACAAGAGTTATACAGTCAAGTGTTATTTTTGACCTTCCGTCGGCTTCAGACTCGACGAATGTTTTGCAAGAAGTGTTTTGCGGCGCGCTTGAAACAATTATTTGTTGGTTGTAATCTGCAACGCATTTTTCAGTGCTGTAAGAAGGGTCGCATTGCATCAATCCCCTTTCAAGCGCAAGCGCATGTGCCGTCAAAAAAAGTTTCGTTTCAGGAAAATTGTTTTTGAATGAAATTGTTTCGTTTTCCTGATAACCTGTGTTTAGCAGTATTATTGCGGCTGCGAAAGCGGCAAGTACCGCGATTACCGAAGCAAATCCACGTGGTTTCATTTAATTTCCCCGCAGAATTTTCTCTCAAAAACGTTTTTGCTTGTTGAATTATAATCAGCTATTGTTTTGCACACAACATTTGATTCATTTCCTACTGCTAAACGATTCGCATCACCGAAGTAAACGCCCATTGCAGCAGAACTCCCAACATTTGTTTCCAAAAAGTTTGCATGCGCAGTTTGGCTGTTTATTAGTGCGCCCCCTATTATTGAAATTGCAGCCACCGTTACTATTATTGAAAGTAAAGCCTCAATCGAAAAAATGAACCCTTTTTTTTTCATTTGCTCACCTTCAATGTTGCCTTTTCTCTTTTAACATTATAAAGCCCAGTAAGATAAAGCGCGCGAATTTCATCCGCGCTCAAAGTTCTGTTCCAGATTGCAACCTCATCAATTAAACCATTAAATGATCCTTTTGTTGTGGTCCCACCAATTATATTTCCTCCAATGGTGTATGTGTTAATCCCATAATCGTACAACTGGTTTGGCAGAGTGTTACCCGCCACCTCGTTTACATAAAATGTAATGCTTGAACCTGTGTAAACTAATGCAACTTGATTCCAGACACCGGTTAAAACTTTAATATTACTATCGTAGCAGGCATAACCCCAATGATCAATATATAATTCATACTGACCAACATTGCACCCTCCAGAAGTTCCTGCTATTCCAAAAAAGTCTCCTGCTCCTGAAGCCCCGCCTGTTATAACAGGAAGCCCATTACCAGTGTTGAAATTTGGCTTTACCCACGCAATAATAGTTCTCGCGCCAGAAATGCTGCCCGCTCCACTAATGCCAACATTATCATCCAACCCGTCAAATTTTAGTGCATTGCCATCTTTCCCATAATCCCAAGCTGCCCCGAAATTTTGTAATGTCTGGTTGTTGCCGCTCGAATCATATAGGTTATCATTCAAATGCCACAATCCGATTGGCCCGCCCACGCTTGAATCGTTGCAGCCAAGCAGATTCAAATCAACTGAAAAAATATTTCTTCCGTTCGGCGCCTCATCAATTATTGGTGCCCCCCCAATTTTCATATTTATGTTGTAATCCTCATTTGGCCCAATGCCGAGAATTCTTTTTAGGTCATTTTTACTCAGTAAGCGGATTTTGTTCATGTCTATCGAATAAGCCAAATTATAATCTCCTTTCTGGCAGCCGAATTTTGCTCCGCTTGCGAGGACCGCCACTGCAGCACCTGCCTTTTCCTCCAAAATTTTCGCCCCGATGTTTTCTTTTATTTCATAAGTTTTAAGCTCTGCAAAACTCATTAGGGCGCCGATACAGAATATTGCAATCCCTGCCGCAAGAATGAAATCGATTGTGGTTATTTGCCCCCTATTCATTTGTTACAATCACCCACTGGTACATGTCCTGGTTGGTGTCAATTCTTGCGCCGATCGGGAGCGAGAAAAAAGCCGTTGCGCCGATGTTTTCACTTTTTGGCCCGCCTGAAGACGCGATGTTTATTATTACATTTACATCCACCCGCCCGTCATAAAAATTTATTTCCGGAAGCATCGTGCTGCCCTTGTATTGTACTTTTGGGAGGCGCATTTCCGTCGTGAAACGGGTGTCTTCCATTGATTGTGTACTTGTCGCGAATGAGCCTATTTCAGACGCGATTTTTTTCAGCTGGTTTTCCACGAACATTTTTTCATAATCGTTTCTGAAATTGTCCACGACAGCCAAAAATGAGCCGATTGTTATTACCGCAATCAGCGCGGCGATCATAAAGTCTAGGCTTATCTGTCCGGATTTCATGAAAGAATAACGCTTTTCGCTTTTTTTAACCTTACTATTCAACAATTTCAACTCTTATTTTTTTCCCGGTGGAATCATAGAAAGCAACGTTTTCTTCGCCAAATGGAAGGCAGACTATCGCGTTCATAAGAAATCTCGAAAAAAATTTTTTATCAGCAGTGCTTGGAAGAGCCGAATTGCCCGGATGTGAATGGATGCTTCCTATTATGGTTTCATCAATTGGAATCGCATAAAGATTTACCGAGCTAAAGTTTACTCCGCTCTCGGCCGGCGGGATGACAAATTCGCTTATTTTTTTCCCCTGCAAATCCCCACCAAGAAGCGAAATAAATTCGCGCGGGTAAGAATTTTTCGCGCTGAGCAGCATGTCCTCAAGAACGCTCTTTTTCATTTTCCACATCACTAAATTAGGATGAATGTGTAGAAAAACATTGCGGGAATTATGAGCGAGGCCATGCAGCAGCTCCTCCTGATTTTTTTGAACAGAACCAGAAAGCCGAGTGCGCTTGAAAATACGAGCGCTATCAAACCCGGAACCCCGTTGAATATCCCGACAAGCAAAATCATCGTGGCGAGCGCCCCGATTGAAAGCGCAAGCGTCCTTTTTTCGGTGAAAAAGCCGATTGCCTTTTTTGCGAAAAAAATGGTCGCCATTCCCCCGATGCCCCCTGCAAAAACCATGATTGTTATGCCTAGCAGGAATGTTTCGTTTGTGAAAAATATTTTTTCTTTTAGCACGATCATCGCCCCGTTTCTGGCTTTTGAAAGCGCAAAAAGCACTGCATATGAAAAGAAGAAATTTGCAGCATTGATGCTTCCAATCAATGTCAGATAATTTTCGCGTTTTATTTTTTTTGTAAATAGTCTTATTATTCCTGCCGCCACGTTGCTTCCGATTCCGGGCATCAGCGCGACCATTGAGCCCCCTGCCATTCCAAGAAGCCCATCAAAAATATTTTCATTTTTTATTTCAACTTCTTCGGATTGATTTATCTGTTTGTGCTGTTTTTCCAGGGCATATGCGATTGCAGGCACCCCGAAGTAGCCCGTTATGAGCGGATATATCTGATTCTTGAATAGAAATCCCTGAGTGCCGGCGCAGATTATTGCAAATAAGCAGAATAATTTTTTATTTTTGGTATCCTCTCCTAAAACAAACATTAAAAGCGAAAATGCAAGAATGATTGGAGTTACAGTTATTATGTTGTCGCTGTTCTGCACGATGAATAGGAAGAAAAAGGGAGTCAAAAGCGCTCCGATTACAAGTGAAACTATTCCGCCAAAAACCGTGTGGCAGATTGCGTTCATTCCTTTTCCTTCAAGCAGCATCGTGTGTCCGGGCAGGACTCCTTCGAAGGTATCGCTATCGGGTGCCCCGATAAAAATTGCAGGAATAAAATCGACAAAAGTTTGTACGGCGCACATACTTAAAATAAAAGCGGCAAATTCCGTTCCAAAAAGGGGGCTTGCAAGCGCCAGTATTGAAATATTGTTCGTGTGCAAACCAGGGATTAACCCTGCGATTATTCCCGCTATTATGCCGAGAATGCAGTAGAAAAAAATCATTCTCTGACCACTTTGTGCGCATAAAGCTCGATTTTTCCGTTTAGAGTCTTTTTCGTCGCATAAACTTTTACAAAATCATTCTTTTTCAAATCGGTTTTTTTTGGGTAATAAACAAGGGTGGTATTTCCGTCGTTCAGGATGAAGTTGGTCGAAGGCTCATTTTTTATCACATAATCTATTCTTCCGGAAAAAAGGCCGTTTGTTTCATCCTCCATTGAAAATATTTCGGAGACGCTTTTTTCACCAAAGTCAGGGCTGTAAAAAACAAGCATCAGGAGCATTCCGATTATAGTTATTGCAAGGCAGATTCGCGCGAGCATTTTTTCGTTCATCAGAAAAAATGTTTTTTGGGCAAATAAAAAGAAAGCGTTTTTTTCGTCGAGCAACGAAAATCAATCGGCAATTCAAAACGGCCGCGTTTTTTAGTTTATTGTTATTTCCACGTCGCTGAAGGAGGTATTGCTTTTTATTTTTGAGATTGTTTCCTGTATCTTTGAATTTTTAAAATTGTTTATGTCAATATTATCAGGCGTCGTTTTGACATTTATTGTCGCAACTTTTGCAGCATTTACAGTCACCCTTATGCTTTCCAGAGTTGTCTGCCCCTCAAATGAATTGATTTGCTGCAGCAAATCGTTTCTGCATATTGCCGTTGCAACAGTGATGTCGTGGGTTTGCAGGTAAAGAGTTGTTATGAAAATGGCGGAGCTTATTACCACCAGCAAAATTATCAAAGCCTCAAAACTCACCTGCCCGGTTTGTCTCATTCTGGTTGCCCCGTTGAAAATTATTTTATGGATATATTTTGTGTGCCCTCAATTTTTTTAACTTCAATTGTCCTTTGGCCCCTTATGTTCACCAACTCCGAGTTACAGTCAACCGGTGATGTTCCGTTGAATGACTTCGCAGTGATTATATTTTTGTCACATATTCCGTTGTTGCAGTCCTCTGGATATGGAGGCACTTGCAGTTCAACCGTGAAGCCGATATTTCTGTCCTGATAGCAGTGGACCACTGCATTTTTCGGCACATTCAGTTCGATTGTTTTTTTTGAGCCCGCGCCAAGCATCGAAATTTCCATAACTGTGTTTCCAAGTTTTTTCGTCTCATTATTTGCCCTTGTGATTGTTGCGATGTCTTCTGTAAGTCCTTTTGCGTTTTCGAGCAGTGGTTTAGTGGTTGTAAAAACAAAAAGAATAACTATGAAAACAATTATTACAAATTCTATTGATGCCTGCCCTTTTTTCATAAGATGCCCCCAACAAATGCCATCAGAAAAAAATCTCCGATTAGAAGACAGATGAAGTAGCCGATTAGCATTGTCGGTACGAAAGGCATCGAGTCCTTCACCGTAATTTTTCGGGGCATTCTTCCTTCTTTCGCAAGTTTTTTCACCAGGTGTATTTCTTCGAGTGTCATGCCCCTGGCTTTTTTCGATGAAATTATTTCTTTCGTCTCGCCCGTTAATCCGCGCAGCATTTCAACTAGTTTTTTTTCTTTTGCATATCTAATTATTTGTTCAATAGAAATTGGTTCAACCATAACAATTTTTTTTCCGCTGTATAAAAAACTGTTTGCGGGGATCATCCCCTCTTCAAGTTTTGCAACGGCAACCTTCTTTGAAAGGAGCGCCCTAAGCGAAAAAAGCAGTTTTACCGTTCCATAGCCGATTATCGAAATAATAATTAGTGTTATGACGTTTTGAATAAGCATCGAATAATTCACCGCAAGCGCCCAAAGAAGCGCGAGAATGGTTGCAAATTTTTTGTGCTTTCCGAGCAGCCCCCACGCGATTACTGCGACAAGTGCAAGGAGGGGGTTTGGGGTCATTTGGTAAATCAGCGTGTATGCGGCCGCTGCAAAGAGCGAAAAATGTGCGGCTTGCTTCGCCCGCATGGCCACTTCCTTTGCAAGCTTTTTCTGAAACGGCTTGTTTTTTGAGAGTTTGAAAAAGATGACCACCAGTCCGTACGGGAGGAAAGAAATGAGGGAATAAATGAAAAGCGTTATTGGAAAAAAGAAAAGGCCAAGCGAGTAAAATTTTGGAAGCACGTTAAATAGGTTGATGGTTTGCGCAAGCGCCGGAGTCAGGGGGTTGAGCGCGCCGAGTCCGGCAAATAGTTTGACGTCCCCGCCGGCGAAGACGCCGAGCTTCCAGAGAAGCCATCCGAATGCGAAACCCGTTGCCAATCCGATTATTGAATAAAATATCGGATTCCAGCTCGCTTCGAATAGGCTTTGCGCGCTGTAAATTGCGAGCCCTGCTGCACCCAGGCCGTAGTTAAGCTTGTTTGGAACTATTCTTTCTTTTAAGTCGGTGTAGGTGGCGCCAATCAGCCCTGCAATTGAGACAATTATTGCGGCTTCCTGAAACATTTTTACCGATATGAGTAAGGTTTTTTGTGTTTAAAAAACCATTTATTTGGGCTTTTCGGAGACCGCGTTTTGAAGCTTTTTGAGAAGCTCCATTTTTTCATTCAGTATGTCAAGCTGCATGTCAGTGAAGTGCCCGGCTTTGCCCCCGATTTTTTCGGCGACCAGCCAGGGGTTCTCGCTGGTGAGCCTTATTGATTGTTTCAAATAGTTTATCTCGTTCTGCAGGTGGGAAATTTTTTGTTTTCCGTTCATCCTGTCGAATTTTTTTTCCCTCGCCTCAAAAATGTCAAATTTTTCCCTGATTTTTGCCATTTTCAGGTACATCCTGTAGGCTTTTTCCTGCTCGAGTATTTCAAGTTCAAACGATTTGTACCTTTCCTTGCCCTTGCCGGCAAGCCTGTAAAGCGCCTGCCGCCTCATGAGGCTGAACATTTTTTTCCGGTATTTTTTCGCTTCAAGCGCGAATATTTTTCTGTCGTATCTTTTGTCTTTTTTTGCGCGTATCCTGTCAATGTGCGCCTGTGTTTTTTTTATTGTGTTCTCCGCCAGCATCATTTTTTCATGGATTTTTTTTATTCTCTGCGATGTCTGCTTCGCCAGCTTTTCTGGATAGAGGCGGTTGTCTATGTACTTTTGTTTTGCCTGCACAAGTTCATTGAGTTCCTTTTCGTGCCAGCCCATCTTTTTCGTTTCCCTTGCAATTTTTGCAAGGAGCCTTGCTGTCACTTTTGGTTTTATGTTTGCTGCCGCGAGCCTTTTCTGCGCGGCGGCAATCCTCATTTGCGAGAGCTCCTTTCCGCTTCCGTGGAACAGGCCCAGCCCGTAAAAGTCCGGCCTTTTTTCGTTTGTCTTGTGGAGCATCCTGAGCTTCCGTATCCTTTCAACTATGGGATTTTTTTTTGGCATTTTTACCGTGCCTTTTCATTCTTGTCTTTTTAAATTTTAAATAATTAAAAAAATATTTGATTATAATAGTTTCCAGCTGACTCCGAAGAGCCTCCTTCTTACCGCGCACCTTGAAAAATTTGCAACAGGGCTTATTTTTGTGAGAATTTTCCTGTTTCCGTTGTGCTTTAGTTCCTGTTCAACTATTCCCTTCCTCGCATCGCCAAGCCTTTCTTCGGCTTCAAGATTGGTTCTTGCGGTCTGGCTTTTAAGTTTTCCAAGTGAGGCAATTTTCGCGCTGTTGCTTTTCTCGGCAAGCTCCACTTCCACATTCAGCATTCTTGGAGAAAGGCTGTAGTAGGGCGTTTCATAAAACCATATTTCCAAAGGTTCGCCGGTTTTTCTCACGTAATTGTTTATTGCCCTTTTCAGCAGTTCGTGGGAAAATTGGTGTGTTTCCTGTTTTATGTCGCCGTGCGCAGGCATGAAGATTATTTTCGGTTTTACGGCTTGCAGCGCCTCTTCGGCTTTTTTCATGTCGAGCGCGGTAATCTTCCCTTTTTCGTAAAAATCCATGTCGAGGAAATTTGTTTTTATCCCGATTATTTTGTCTGCCGCGCGGGTTTCCCTCTTCCTTATGTATGCCCTGATTTTTGGCGTAAGCCGCCTGTTTATTTTCGGGTCGTGGTGGTTTCCAACCCCCCTGTGTCCGCTGGTAAGCGCAAATGAAAAAACGTTATTTTTCTCGTGTGGCCTTGTAAGCATGTGGAGCGTTCCGCCGAGGCTTATTGCCGCGTCGTCAGGGTGCGGCCCAAAAACGCAGACCCTTGTGTTTCTCGGGAGGTTTTTTGACGTGTAAAATTTTATTGCAGGGGTTTTTTTGGTCATTCTCACGTGGAGGTTGGTCATCATTGCTTTTGTTCCGCATCTTAGCCTTTGGGCAAAGCCCATTTTTACTTCTTTCTTCATTCGCGGCTCGCGAAACCTAATTATCGGCACGTTACCACCCTCTTTATACAAGACCTGCCCCTTGAAGTTAAAAAATCTTTCGGGTTCGGGAAAACCGCCCTATTCCACTTTTGGCCGTTTCACGGTTGGTTGAATAGCAAGTATTAAATACTTAGGGAACGCAAATTAATTATTAGGGTTGCATGGCAGCCTGTTTCATGTTACGTGATTTTTATGCCCGCGAGAAAACCCGCAAAAAAAATTAACAAGATGAATCTGAAAGAAAAGGCGGCGTATGAGAGGCGCGTTTTAAAGGGGATGCGGAGGAGAATAAGCGCACGCAACAAGGCAACCGGAAGAGCCTATCCTGCAAAGTTCAAAAGTTTCGGCGATTATTACAACTATAAAATCGCTCTCAAACTTGGGCGCGAGAAAATCGGGCAGCTGGTCAGTCGAAAAATTTCGGATTATCGTTACCAAGGGCTTGCTCAGCCAGAGAGGAGAATTTACGATGCATTCCATGCAGATTTGAGGGCGACAAGGCCGGTTTTCAATGAGAAGCTCAGGAGGATGATTTTCGGGGAGCTTGGAGTTACCGAAAGAGGGCTTACGAAAGTTAGAACAGTCTCTTTGAGAAGGGAAGCAAAGGGAAGCATGACGGATTATTATAAGGGAATAAGCCCTTCTCCGGCAAAAATAAAAGCAATGCTAAAAATGACCCCGAAGCAAAGGGCTGCAAGATCGAAACTTCTCAAGCGCCTGGGATTCGATTTTTCAAAAAGCCTGAATTATGTTGATCTTTGGACAATGCCCGAAAAACAGTTGCGCGAGCTCCACAATCTTTTGGTTAAGGAGCTCGGAATAAGGGGCGCGCAGGACCGCGCAAGGATTCTTTACAAGGCTGGAATGGGCACTATAGATTTGTATTCAAAGCGCGCATGGAGAATGGACAGACTTGCGAGCATTGCGAAGACGCCAAAATTCAGGGAATATTTGCACGAAAAAAGTTTCAGGTCAAAGAGAGGAAGGGCAATCCTCAATAGTTTGTACGGGCTAAAGCAAGCTTATCAAACAAATCCAGGATTGCTGATTGTTCCAACTGGGGAGATTATTGCAAACGTTGAACTTTTGGCTTCGCGCGGTCAGGACCCTTTGAAAAGAAAAATATATCTGATGATGGGCAATACAAAATTGAAGCACAAGATTTCTATGTTCGAAAAAAGAGGATTTGCAGTCCCTTGGGACAAATTGATGCTTTCCGACAAAGAACTCAAGAAAATATACCAGGGAGAGTTAATGCGCTCAAAAAAAGCCAAGAGAAAGGTTCAGGAAATAGAAAACGCTGCATGGGAAGGCTAACTTTCAAACCCGGATATTATTTTCAAATTTTGATTCCGCTCGGCAACTTCTCAATTGGGTGGTTTTCCAAAAACCAAAACACATTTAAACTTCCGCGACGCTAATTTTGTGATGGTGCGTGTTCCCTTTTACAAAGTGTTTGGCAGGTGGGCCGAGAGGAAAGTTATAGGTCTCGGAGGAAAATTTGCCCACGGAACAAAAAAATGGTCCAGTGGAATCGATGTATTTTTAACAGACAAAAAGCCGTCGAAAGAATTCTTGTCAACCGTCAAGGAATTGGCGCTGATTGAGAACACAGGGGGCATAAAAGACAAGGCGGCGGTTGACAGGGTAATAAAATCTTTTGACAGGAATGCAAAAACGCTGGAAGTGAAATCCAGCCCTTTCGGGCATTACACGCAAAATTTTCCGGTCATAATAAAAAAAATCGGTGGAAAATTTACGTGGGAAAATCAACAGGCTTCGCATTTTTGTTTTGTAACAAGAACCGCCCTGTATTTCGGGAATGCAAGGAAGCTCCGCAGGTTTGTGGAGCAAAATTTCAAGCCGGGCTTAAGGGAAGGCGGAAAGGGGGGATTATTTTCAATTCCGGTGGAGGATGGAAAGCACGCATTTTTTCTTCCGCTTGGCGGGCCAGAGGCGCCAAAACTTTTTTCTTTTTCGATTTCACTTGTTCCACCAAAGAGAGGGGGCAAGAGCGCGTATGATTTGTTAAAGGCGGAGATAAAAGATTTGGACAAGATGTCCGTTGGTGATTACAGGCTTCTTCGCAAAAAGATAGCGGCTTTCCAGCGCGAAGTTCCAAGAGGGGTGCCCCCGGTCTGGTGGTTTGTTGCAGAAAACACAAGGCAGATAAAAAAATTAGGGATTTTTCAGAGGGCTCTTGAAGCCAACCGCGATTTCACTTCTAAAAATTTTAATCCTAAAAAATTTTTGTATTATTCAAGAGACCTCCAGGATGTCATAACAAATTTGGACAATCTTGAAAAGATTTATCTTTCCAAGGGAAGCGGGCATGCGTACACACGGGCAAGGGCCCTTCAATTTTCCGTTCTGAGGAATTTGCGCCTTTTGATGGAATGGCAAAGAATGATTAATCATTCAAGCATCGAACTGGAAAAACTTTTAAGTAAAGCCAAAAGAAATCCTTCTGTTGAGTCAAAATTGCACAGGGAAATTTCCGGCAAAATCGATTTGTTGAGAAGCAGGGTTGCAAGGCAGGCAAAAGGGTATTCCAATCTGGTTGAAAAAATCGGGGAATTGAACGGAATTATTCCAAGTTTGCTGTTAAGAGACGGGCGCCAATAATAAATTTCTTGTCTTGAGAAGCCTTGCCGTTTTCGACTTTCTCCTTGTTTCTATTTTATCTCATTATATTTGAAATTACTTCTTCTCTTGTTGACAGGATATCCGCCTGAGCGCCCAGAGCTATTTCCCTCAGTGTTTCAATTATTATCGCGGCGCTTATCGCCAGAACTATCCCGAAAACCGCTGTTAGCAGGTACTCGAATGAGACCTGCGCTCGCTCTTCTCCTATCATTCCCATTTATTCAGCTCTTTTCGACTCAACTATTCAGGTACAGTTCCATTTCGACGTAAGTGCTGCACAATTAGTGTATGTTATACAGCAAAAGTTGCTCACTTTGTGATTATCGTTCATGTATTCATCTACATTAGTGTCATCAGGCCACTTTCCCCCAGGCCCTATGTAACAAGCGCATTCATCTGTTTTCGAATGCAGGGTATCACACAGGTAGGTGTTAAGCTGTTGGCAACCGGCACCCTGCCCCGCAGTGGTTGCATTTATCAAGAAAGTTATTACTACTGCCACAACAACGACTCCCGCCGCCAGCAGAAGCAAATATTCGACTGCCCCCTGTGCTTCAATAATCCTTTTATTTTCCATGCTAATAATACGTGATTTTGCTATTTAAAGGTTGCGCCAGCGCCCAAAGTAAAAAAATGGAATTATGAAAAAATATTCGAAAAGGCCCGAAGGCCTTTTCTACCAAAAAATTAGCATTTTACTTTATTACACTTAAGGCAAGCTGCCTGATTCATGTCTAGGCCTTGGCATACATTTGGTATGCTGTTGCAGTCGGGCAGACTAACATTTTTGTCTAGGTTGTATTTTATGCTCTGTGTCTTGTAGCAGCAGTCTATGAGGCATTCCTTCATGTCTTGTGCTTCAAGAGTTGTCTGATTCGTGCTTTCCTTATTGCCTCCGCCGATACTCACTACCACTGCAATTACTATTACAGCAATAACTATCGCCGCGCCGATGATAAGCAAATACTCGATTGAGCCTTGTCCTCTTCCCTCCATTTTTATAACCTCCTTTGAACCGTAAAAACCACCATTGTATAAGGGTTTCCTAATTTTTAAATGTTTTGCTTTTTGAAGCTGGAATAAGCGTTTTTCAACCCTGTGCGCTCTTTTCCTGCGCCGAGCGTGTTACCGAGCTTGCGCTTTGTTTTATGAATAGCCCTACTGCTGTCGCTATTACGACAGCGCCAGCGATTATCAGCAAGTACTCCAAATTTACCTGTGCTTTTTCTTCCATTCTTTTCACCGACAATATTTTTTTAATCGCCCTATTTCCAATTTTTCAATTATTTATATCGCTCCGGCAACCGCCCCCTGTGTTATCATTCTTGCGGAGTAATATGCGATGAATGCCAACAGTAATAGTATTGGGATATATATAACGCTTTTGTTGAGTTTTCCTTCTCTGATTATTGACATCATTGCGCCCGATGCGATAACTTCAATTATTATGTAGGATTGAATTAGCATCATGATAAATTCTGTTACCTTTTTGCTTGTTTCCAGCTGCGCCCCTTCAAGCATTTTGAGCGAGACTTTTGAAAATATTGTCATTACGCTGTTTACTTCGCCGAAAATTGCGGGCGCTATTAATCCGCCTGCCAATGCCATGAATGCAAACTGCATTGTAGTATTCGCTTTTCTTTCCTCTTTGATTCTTTGGAATGACCTAACGTCGTCAGAAATTTGGTCGAGAATGTCTGCCAGACTGGCTCCCGTTCTTATCGAATCGAGTATTATGGTTGTTGTTCTTCTTACGACTTTTGAGTTAACCCTTTCTGCGAATCCGTTGAGCGATGTTTCCAAGTTTTCGCCTTCCTCGAGCCTTCGTAACGCGATATCCATTTCTTCCGAAAGCCTTCCATATTCTGCGTTGGCAACTTCCCTTAGGGCACTTTCGTAGGTGTCGCCCGCTTTTAGAGTGTCAGCCATTTGTTTGAGTGCGTCACTAAAGTTTTTTTCGATGGAATCAATTATTGATTCGGTTTTCATGTAAGGGTAGCCGAGAAGCAGTACGAGAGTTGCAAGTGTGAACGCAATTGGAAGCAGCGTTATCTCGCTGAGAATGAAGAAGCTTCCTATGAAGGAAGCGGCGCCTACTGCCGCGGATATTCCCAGCGACATTGTGACCCAGACTGGCGCCTTGAATGGAATTCTGCTGAATTCAACCCATTCTATGTAATCTTCAACTATGCTCATCTGTTCACCATTTTTTCACATTTTTGGTTGTATTGAATAAATCATTAAATTCATCATGATGAAAAGCATTGGCATCACCACGAAATAAAATATCAACATTACGGGCGGCGTCAGCGGAATCGCCTTGAACATTTCCTGGCTGCCGCTTGTTATCGGCGAGTTTCTTATTACCCCAAGTATGGTTATTCCGACTGGAATTACTATCCCGAGGAAAATAAATATTACTGAAAAGAGATTCATTTTTTGCGAGAATGAATTTATTCTGTTTTTTAAATCGTCGGAAACATCGTTTGCAATTTCATTAATTATTCCAGAAAGGTTTCCCCCGATTCGCATCGCCCTTATTATGTGCATCATCGCCATTTTGAGCGGCCTGCTTTGTGTTCTGAGCGCAAGGTGCCTTAATGCGAGGCTTGTATCCGTTCCCTCTTCGATTTCGTTTATAGTTCTTGCAAATTCTTCGCTCAAAACCCCGTAATCGGCAACCGCAATCGCCTGTATTGTTTTGTACAACCCTATTCCGGCTTTGAGTTCCGTTGCCATGTGTCTCAATGCGAACGGAAGTTCTGTCGAGCATGCTTCCCCCCGCGCAATCGCATTTTGTTTTGGGATAAAGAGCGTAATCATCATTGCAATAAATCCTGTTACAACTGCCATTGGAACGGCGATTATCAAAATCAACGGATTCAGAAGAATTGCGCTCAAAAGAATTATTATTGCGAATGTTATAAGCCCGATGAGCAGCCCCACAGCGCTTGATATCGCGACATACTGGTTTGACGAATAGTGCATGTCTGCCGAATAGAGGTAATAGCTCAGCTCCTTGTTTGAGGGAAGCTTTTTCAGCGAATTCTGTATTGGTTTTAGAAAATTTTTTGTTTTCAGATAAAAGTTTCCGAAGAATTGCATAGTTTTTGAATCAAAGTTTTCGACGTCCGATTCGCTTTCGATGTCTATTTTTGAATATGATTCTTCCGCAATAATTCCCCGCAATTCTTTGAGATTGTCGGAAACCTCCTCGAAGTGCATTCCGTCGTCGCGGTATTTCTTCTTCATTCCCTCGACTATTCTTTCAACCTCATCCTTGTCTATTGCATATGAACTTGCGCCCTGTTCGCTCATCGTGTATCGCCCGCTTCGGCTTTTTTTGTTAAAAACTTTTTTGTTGCGGATGAAACCGCGGAGATGCTTCGCACGTTTTGTTTGAGCAATTCTTCCAAAAATGTTTTTCTTATTTCGAGCTCCGCATTTATCTGTTCCTTATTGAGGCCGCTGAAAGCCCTCAGGTCGGCAAGATACCTGCTGTTTACAAGTGTTTTTTCAAGTGTGTCTTTAATCGGGTCCCATTTGTAGATTGTTTCCGTTTTCGGGTTGCCTTCGAGCGCGTTATAAATTTCGGCTATTTCGGTTATTCTTCTTATTGTTCCTTTTTTTCTGTCGTGCATCCTGTGTTCTATTATTATCAAGTCTAGTCCGCTTAGCATTATTTGCGGAACATTCATGGGCGGATTCGTTACTCTGATTATTGTTTCCTGCGGGCTGTTTGCGTGAACTGTTCCCATGCATCCGTCATGGCCCGTGTTGAGTGCGGTGAAAAGAGTGAATGCTTCTTCGTGCCTTATTTCTCCGACGATGATTCTGTCCGGTCTCATTCTCAGCGAGTTCTTTGTGAGTATATCCATCTTCAACTCGCCTGTTCCCTCCAATCCGGGCGGCCGCCCCTCCATCCTTATCCAGTGCTTGAGCGGCAAACTTAATTCGGCTGTGTCTTCGATTGTTATTACTCTTTCCCTTTCCGGAACAAATGCGGTAAGCACATTCAACAGCGTTGTTTTTCCAGACCCCGTGCCTCCGGAAATTAGGATGTTTGCAGGTTTCACGCTCATTCCCTCGGCGCAAAGCCAGAGGAATGCGGCGGCTTCGCTTGTAAGTGTTCCCAATTTTACGAGGTCGATTATAGAGTAAGGGTCTGCCCTGAATTTTCTTATTGTTAGTGTTCCGCCGCTTATGGATGCCGGAGGAATAGTTGCATTTACCCTGCTTCCGTCGGGAAGCCTGGCGTCAAGTAGCGGCGCCGAAACATCGACCCTTCTTCCGACTTCTCTTGCAATTTTATTTATCAGGTCTTCTATTTCCTGTTCGGAAAAAAATTCTATGTTGGTGCTCATCATTTCGAATTCTCTGTGGAAAACGTAGATTGGTTTCTTCGGGCCTATTATCATTATTTCTTCAAGTCCGTCATCTTTTATCAGGTCGTCAATTATTCCGTAACCGACCATTTCCCTTACAACCGCTTCCGCGTAAAAATTTATTCTGCTTTCCGGCACTCTTAGCGACGGGCTGTTTTTGATTATTTCAATTATTTTTTGTTTGTACACGATGCGCCTTTGTTCCGGGTCCCTGACTTTGTAGGGTGCGATAGAGATTAGTCTTGTGGTTGCCTCTTTTATCGTGTTAATTATTTTTCTTTCAGCCGATGTCGGTCTCGGCGTAGGAATGAAATAGTAGGGCAGCGGCTTTTCCGGAATCTTAAATATTTTTACTTTGCCGTAAGATTTCAGTTCTATTTTTTGGCTCTGCTCGACTTCTTTTTCCGCGGTTGTTTTTTCAATCACTTCCGCCGCTTTTTCATCCCCTTCGATTATTTCTTTTTTCAGAGGAGATAGCGCCCCGGTTTCTGCGCCTGTTCTATCGATCCCGATTCCTTCTCTTCCCGCGCCTTCCGCTTCTGGCCCTTCGATTTCCGCCTCATAAGTCGGCGCCTTTATTATCGGCGCATCTTCTTTTTTTGCCGAAAGAATTATTTCTTCGTCGGTTGTTTGTGCGGATTTTTCGGTTGAAAAAGTCTGCGGCTGTGTCTCCGAATCCGCATTTTCTTCCCCTGTTTCAGAAACGGTTTTGTCTTTGAGCTGTTTCATCAGCCCGGTCAGATAGTCTTCTGCCATGCAATAGATAAAGTGTCTAATTATATATTTATTACTACTGTAGCATTTTGAGGGCTTTTATTAGGGACTTTTTTCGGCGATTTCCTTCAGCGCGTTTTGAATAAACTTTTCCATTTTCATGACTTCTTGTTTTCCCTGGCGGTCTCTTATGGCAACAGAGGAATCCTCTTCTTCTTTTGCGCCCACAACCAGTATGTAGGGGATTTTTTCCTTTTGTCCTTCCCTTATTCTATACCCGAGGGTTTCGTTGCTGTCGTCAAGCACGCACCTGATTTCTTTTTCCGCAAGTTCATCCCTAACCTTTTTCCCGTATTTTGCAAACTTTTCGGAAACAGGAATGATTCTTACCTGTTCCGGAGCCAGCCACAGCGGAAAGGCACCCCCAAAATGCTCGATTATTATTCCTACAAATCTTTCAAAGCTTCCGAACGGCGCCCTGTGTATCATGACCGGACTGTGTTTTTTTCCGTCGGCGGCGATGTATTCCAGTTCAAATCTTTCCGGCAGATTGTAGTCCAGTTGTATCGTTCCGGTTTGCCATTCTCTTTCGAGCGAATCCTTTATCAGTATGTCGGCTTTCGGGCCGTAGAATGCGGCGTCCCCCTCGTTTATTTCAAATTTTATTTTGCACTCTTCAAGAACCTCGATTATTTCTTTTGTCGCCCTTTCCCAGTTTTTAATATCTCCAATATATTTTGTGCTTTTTTCATCTCTTGTTCCGATTCTGACTCTGAAATTTTCCAGCCCCAAAACTTTCATTACACGCATTACCATGTCAAAGACCGCCTTGAATTCTTCTTTCACCTGTTCTGGTGTGCAGAAAATATGGGCGTCATCCTGTGTAAATCCTCTCACTCTTAACAGTCCCGAGAGCTCGCCGCTTTTTTCATATCTGTAAACCGTCCCCATCTCGCTGAGTCTAAGAGGAAGGTCGCGGTAGCTCTTCGGTTTTCGCATGTAATATTGTATGTGGAACGGGCAGTTCATCGGCTTCAGCAAATATTCTTCATCATCTATTTTTATCGGCGCATACATCATTTCCCTGTAATTGTCGTAGTGCCCGGATTTTTTGAAGAGGTCAAGTTTTGCGATGTGCGGCGTTATAAGAAAACTGTATCCGCGTTTTATCTGTTCTTTTGTCAAAAATTCCTGAAGTTGCATTCTAAGAAGAGTCCCTTTTGGAGTCCAGATTGGAAGCCCTTTTCCGACTTCCTCGCTTATCATATACAAGTCGAGTTCTTTTCCCAGTTTTACATTAGAATTTTTTTCGGCCTTTTTTCTCATTTCGAGCCAGTTATCAAGTTCTTTCTGCGTTTTGAATCCGATTCCGTAAACTCTTTGCAGCACTTTGTTTTTCTCATCGCCCTTCCAGTATGCCGAAGAAATTTTTAGAAGTTTCACCGCTTTTATCGGTTCGGTGCTTTCGAGATGCGGCCCCTTGCACAGGTCCACAAATTTTCCGGTATAATAAATTAAAACAGTTTTTTCTCCCTTTGCCGCCAAATCTTTTATCATTTCCACTTTGTAAGGATTATCGTTAAAAAACTGGAGCGCTTCTTTCGTCGAAATTTCTTTCCTTGTCAATTTTTCTTTTCTGGAAAGGATTTCCCTCATCCTGTTTTCTATTTTTTCCAAATCTTTTCCGTCAATGTTTTTATCCAGCTCAAAATCATAGTGAAAGCCCCACTCTATCGGCGGTCCGATTGCGATTTTTGCCTTCGGGTAAAGCTCGGTCAGCGCGTCGGCAAATACATGCGCCGTTGTATGCCAAAGCTTTTCAAGTTCTTCCGCTTCCTTTTTTTCTGCCATAAAATCAACTTGCATCGGCGCTTTTAACCTCTAATTTGCGCTTTTATAACTGAGCCAGCAAACCTTTTTTAAAACTCCTTTGTTGCGGGCTTGCATCAATTTCAACTGGCAATTAGAATTAGAAAAAATTTGGAAGAAAAATTTGTTATTTTTTTACGCGTGTGCACTTTTCCCTGCCGCATTTTGAAATGTATTCCCTGCAAAGCGCATTCTCGCCGTCCATACGCACATGCCTGCATTCTTTCCAGCTTTTTACAGGCGCAACGGACTGTTCAATCGCCTCCCTTAGGCTCGGAGCGCATGCGTCAATTATTCCCTTTGAGCCGTTCGCACCTCTCGTTCTCGGCCGTGCCGGCATATTCTTAATTTCGACCACAATATCTTTGAAAGGCATGAATCAGAAATGGATTGGTAAGGAAATAAAAAGGTTTTCGTTGGGCTTCCTTCTTAATTTTTAATATTTTTTTGACCGGCACAAAAGCATGGATGCATTTTTGTTTCTTTTTGTCCACAAAATTATTTGAGATTCGCGGATTGATTTTTGTTTTAATTTTCGGATTGGTATGGGATGATTTCGCCGGAGCTATGCATCAGATGCAAAGGAAAGCTTTTGTGCGGCCTGGAAAGCTGCCCAATTCTTGAGAAGCGGTCGCGGCAGAAAACAATCGAATCCGCGATAAAAGGGAATGAATTTGAAGGGGTGACTCCGCCGGGCTTCTTCGTTTCGTGGAGAAATTATCCGAAGGTAGCTGTCGCGCCCCTTTCCTCGCTTCCAAGCGAATCAGTCGGGATGAGCGATTTGCCCGAGCAGTGGTACGGCTTGCCGCAGGAGAAAATAATTTCCTTCAGGGAGTCGCTGCTCCGTTCTTACAAAACGATGCCGGTTAATTCCGCAAGGAACCCGAATTACGAATTGCAGGATTTTCAGGAAATAACAATGGCTTCCGGCTCGCTCAATGTCGAGCTTTCGCTCGCAAACAAGCCGAAGATGGAAATCTCTTTTGATTCTTTTGTCGCCCCGATGGGTCCGAGCGTGAAACTTAAAAAGCTGACAATTTCCGGAAACCCGAAGGTGCCGAAAAAGATTGAAAATTTTTATTCCGACACGGATGCAAAATCCGCAACGGCGTTGGTGGAGCTTTTCAACGATGGTTTTCCGGTTTCGGTTCTTTCAAAGGTGCTTTCAAGCGGCTCGCTCGGCTTGAAAAAGAACAGGAAAATTGTGCCGACGCGCTGGGCGATAACCGCCGTTGATTCAAATATTTCAAAATATTTCATTGACGAAAAAATAAGGCGGAGCGCGCTGATCGATTCATTCAAACTGTTCCATTCAAATTATTTGGACAACAATTTTTGGGTGATGCTCATGCCCTATCCGTGGTCCTTTGAGCAGATTGAGGCGTGGAATCCAGGGGGTGTCTGGAATCCCGGGGCGAAGGAAGTCAACATCGGCGCGGACCATGAATTTAACAAGGGCTTAAAGGGCTATCCAGAGGAAACCGAGGGAGCTTATTTCGCCGCGCGCCTTGCCATTGCCGAACATTTGGTCGCTCAGAAGAAGCAGGCGGCTGCAATAATTTTCAGAGAAATCGGTTCCGGCTACATGGTCCCTCTCGGAGTGTGGCAGATTAGGGAGAATGTCCGCGCCGCACTAAAAGAAAAGCCGCTCGAATTTTCAACTCTAAATTTGGCGCTTGAGTTCCTTTCAACTAAATTGGGCGTCCCGATTCAAAAGTATAGAAAAAAATCCAAATTGCTGAAGCATTTTAAGGAGCAGAAAAGAATAAGCGAGTGGTACTAGCTGTTCCCCTCAAGCAGGAGCACATTCATCCTTATTGCCCTGATTCTTGTGAGTTCAAATGGGCGGCAGCTCTGAAGGCGGAGGAAGGCTTGCAATTATTTTTTTCGCATTTTTCTTGCTTATCGTTCTCAGGACCGCGTCGCTCAGCGGCGGCGTTGGCATGAATCTGCCACCAACTTTAGAAATGATTTTCAAAATAACATCGGATTTTTTTTTGTCACCGATGGCTTTTTCAAGCTGCATCTTAAGCATTTCTTTTTCGTCCATCGCCCTCTGCAGCCTCGGAACTAGGTGCTTATTTACCGAAATAATCTTTTCGGCAGGAATTATTCCCATTCTCACAAGCGTGCCGTAAAGTTTCACGTACCTCATGATGTATTCCTTTTGGAGGTTGGCCTTTCTTATTTTTCGGACTATTCTGTAAGCATTTCCGACTGTTTTCGGATCTATTTCAAGTGCCATGGTGACCTTTTTAAAAGCCAGCTTGTCAATCCCCCTGGCAAGATTTTCGTGAAGCGTCTTGTCAAATTTTCGCTGGCTTATGAAGCTGTTCAGGGTTTTCCATGCCACCTGCGCTTCCGCCTTTGTTTGCGCGTCTATCAGTTCCTTTCGGCTTAGTTGGAACCTCAATTGCATCGGCAGCTGATTTTCCGGACTGCCGTGATTTTTTGGAGGCGGTTTTGGGGGCTTTTTCGGCATGGATTCACCAAAAATATTGCCCTGCACGTTGCTTATATTACTATCTGTTTGAATAAGAAATCATTTTAAAATGAAAAATTTGAAAAATCAAAAAAGTTGAAAATAAAAAATTTAGGAAGCTTTGGCAGCTATTTTTTGTATTTCATGAACTGCGCCAAAAGCGCTTCAAGCTGTACCCTTTCGTTTGCGCCTTCAACCATTCTGAAATCGTATTCTCCTATGATGTCAACCAGCTCAATTTTTGCCTTGTCCGACAGTTCATTTTCTTCAAGCGCCATTGTTTCCCTGTAAAGCTGCAGCAGCACGTCTTCTCCGCTCATCCCCTGTTCGTACATTAATTCGTCCAGTTTTTTTCTTGCTTCCAAAAATTTCGCCTGCAGTGCCAGCATAATCATTTCCCTAACTTGTTCCGGCCTTGCGCGGCTTGAAACGTTGTATATTATGTCTTCAGTAATTTTTTTTCCGGTTGACGATGCGCCCTGTAAAATATTGATTGCCTTTCTCAAGTCGCCCTGGCACACGTAATTGATTGCCTTCTTTGCGCCCTCGTCGATTGTGAGCCCCTCTTTTTTTCCGATGGCATCAATTTGTTTTGCAATGTCTTCCGGGCTCAGTGGTTTGAACCTGTAAATTACGCATCTTGACTGTATCGGCTCGATTATTTTTGAAGAGTAGTTGCATGACAGGCAGAACCTGCAGGTTTTAGTATATTTTTCCATCGTCCTTCTTAGCGCCTGCTGTGCATCGTTTGTAAGAGCGTCGCATTCGTCCAAAAAAATTATTTTGAAATCGGTGTCGAAGGCAAGTGTTCGCGCAAAATCCTTGATTGTGTTTCTTACAACATCGATGCCTCGCTCATCGCTTGCGTTAAGTTCTAAAAAATTCATTCCCATATTTTTTCCGAAGAGCTCTCTTGCCAGCGCGATTGCGGAACTTGTTTTTCCAGTTCCCGCCGGACCGGAGAAAAGCATATTCGGAAGATTTCTCTGTTTTACATATGCTTTCAGGCGCTTTGTTATGCCTTCATGGCCCATTACGTCGTCCAGCGAATTCGGCCTGTATTTTTCAACCCATGGAATTTCAATTTGTGTCATAAAAATCGGTTTTTCGAGCAGCACCAGCGCCGCTTCTAGGAAATGAGCGCTGAGTAAAGATTAAAAGCATATTATCGGACAGTTTTCTTAAGGGCTTTTAGCGGTGGTTTCTTTTGGCATTAAGTGGTAACAAGAAATTTTTTCTCGTTATGGCATTGATATGGTTCCTTGTTTCTTACTCAATTTTTTGGTTTATCGGCGGGGCATGCACCAACATATTTTCCGGGGGCAAATGTCTCTCTGCGGGTGCTCTTGACGGTTTTAGAGGAATTCCTATAATAGGATCAATTTTACCGTATGACACGTGGAGTTCGCTGATGTTTTTTTTTGCGCCCCTAACCGGATTCGCCCTCTGTTATTTTGTGATAAGATGGTTCAATGAATATTTTGAAACAAAGGTTGCCTCCTCGCTCTTATTCTTCGTTTTGCTTGTGATTGCGCTTTACTTCGGCTACATGATAAACCTCGCATGGCATTATGGCAACAATGCCGCGCTTGCCGCGGAACGAAACGGCATTTCAGTTTCCCTTTATTTTTGTTTCAATGAGAGCACATGTTCAAATGACGTTGACACTGTGAATAAGGAATACGCTGCGCAGTATCAGAGCGGGCAGTCAACCAAGCTTGTTCAATTCCTTCCTGTAAATTACTGGCCCGAGCTTAGAAAAAGCATGTACCTGATTTTCATGCTCGGCGCCATAGCTGCGTGGCTTCCATTTTTTGTTCTTGAACTTTATGAAAAACAAAAAGAATCGTAACGCTTTTCATAACTTAACAATTCTTTAATATTTTCTTTCAATTTTCAGTATGAAGTTAAAAAAGTATTATGTCGAGGGTTACGGCTGCGCCCTGAACATTTCTGAAACGGAAAAAATCTCCGGATTTCTTGAATCGCAAAAGTTTGAGCAGGCGGATGATTTTAAGGAAGCGGATATTGTCGTAATTAACACCTGCGCGGTTAAAGCCGTTACTGAACAGAGAATGCTTTCCCGCATAAGTTTTCTTTTTGAAAATAAAA
The DNA here is from genome assembly GCA_026397015.1 of Candidatus Iainarchaeum sp. Classification (GTDB taxonomy): domain Archaea; phylum Iainarchaeota; class Iainarchaeia; order Iainarchaeales; family JAAZKV01; genus JAPLVR01. The sequence goes on along the minus strand of JAPLVR010000006.1, from coordinate 114,651 downwards.
GAAGCGGCGCGAAATTATTTGTTTTTGGTTGCCTTTCGGCGGCGAGAAGTGCGCCAATAAAAAAAATTTCGGAGAAAATGACAGTTCTTGACACGAATCTTGAGTCCCTTTGCCGTGCGTTGAAAATAAGGCCGAAAAAATTTTCCCCGGAAATGAAAAGCGTAAAAACCAGGGAAATGATTTCAATTATTCCGATTGCGACCGGCTGTGTCGGCGGATGCTCTTATTGCATCACAAAAATTGCGCGCGGAGAATTGCATTCATACTCCGAAAAGGAAATTGAAGTTGCTTTCAAAAAAGCAACGGCTGAATCAAAAGAAATTTGGATCACCTCGCAGGATCTGGGCTGTTACGGCGTTGATTCCAGTTCATCGCTTCCAAAACTTTTGAAGCGCCTCTTGAAAAATGAGGGTGATTATTTTGTCCGCCTCGGAATGATGAATCCGAATCATTTCAAAAAAATTCACAAACAGCTTATGCCTCTATTCGAAAACAGGCGTCTTTATAAATTTCTCCATCTTCCGGTGCAGAGTGGCTCTGACCAGATTTTGAAAGCGATGGGGAGAAAATATTCAGGAAAGGATTTTTTGGATTGCCTAAAAATCGCGCGTGCCAGCCAGCCGAACATCACAATTTCAACTGACGTAATTGTCGGCTTTCCGGGCGAAGCAAAAGCCGATTTTGAAAAAACTTTGGCTTTGCTTGGGAAGGCAAAACCGGATGTAGTGAACATTTCGCGCTTTGGAAAGCGCCCCGGAACAAAGGCAGCCATAATGAAAAACCAGCTTTCCGAATCTGAAAAAAAAGAAAGGAGCAGAAAAATTTCGTCTTTTTGCAAGAATCTCTTTTTGGAAAAAAACAAAAAGCTGGTTGGAAAGAAATTTGATGCGCTGGTTTCGGAAAAAGCGGGCAATGGGTTTTTTACCGCGCGCACCGATTGCTACAGGCCGGTTTTGGTTAAAAGCTGTTTTGGAAAATTTGCCCGCGTAAGAATAACAAAAGCGTATCCGAATTTTTTTGAGGGCGAAATTGTTTCCTGCCAGAAGTAGTTTTTCTCCGAATTTGGGTTGTTGCTTTTGGTTTTTAAACATTTAAGTATATAATTTGGATTATGTTTGAGATGCTTGGGCTGGTTTTGAAGAAGGCCGTTGAGGAATACTCCTCAAATCTGAAGGTGGCGGTGAGCTACCTGCTTCTTTTGGTGTTTGTGTTGCTTTTCGTGATGTTCGAGGACTTTTACATCGCGTCCGGCACTGTTTTCCTCAGCTATGGCGCAACTCTTTCAATTCTGCTCGGGCTGATTGCAGGGCTGGTTTTTTTGTATTTTTTTTCATTTTTAGTTTCCCTGACAATTTATGCCGTAAGAAGGGATATCCAGCACATGTCTCTTGATGATTACTGGAATGAGCTGATGCGCGGTGCGGCGCTAAAAATATTTTTGCTCTACCTCGGGATGGTGGCGATATTTTTTTTGGTTTCCGTTTTTGGCGCCCAGTATGGGCTGGTCCCTGTCGTAATTGTGGCGATAAATTTTGTTATCGCGTTTGCGCTTATGTACGCGCCACAGAGCATTGTTTTGGATGAAGAAAATATTTCGGGTTCCATTGTAGATAGCCTGAAGTTTATTTTGGCCCAGCCGGTTCTCGCAGTGTCAACCGTGCTAATTGGTTCAATTTTGCTCGCAATAATATTTGCAATCGAATTCGGCTTGGATATGCTCGCCCTTCCTGGAAATTTTATTTCTCTTGTTTTCGTGCTTGTTTTGCTTGTCCCCCTGATTGAACAGATGAAATCTTATTCTTTCATAATGAAGTTCGAGCTGCTGCGAAGCGTCGAGTATTATCAGTCGAAGGCCAAACCGGCTGAGAGGCCAAAAAAAATAAATGCCGTGCGCCTGAGGGAAAAGCACTTCGGCGGAAAGCTCTAAAATAAAAGAATTATTTCTTTTTTTTTGTTTTGTTTTGTTTTAAGGCAAGTTCTCGAAAGTCCGGCCGCGTTAGAAAAGCAAACTTTAAATAATCATTGGGTTTATTTGTTTAATAGTTTTCTTGGTTTTTTGAACTTTTGGGGTGTTTTTGGTTGGGTGCTTCTCTTGATAAGATTGATAACATAATTCTCAAAGCGCTGCTTCTTGACGGGCGCGCCTCCTTTTCTGCGATTGCAAGGGAGACAAAGCTTACCGATGTCGCGATAAAGAAAAGGGTTGAATCATTGAAGCGAAAAGGCGTCATTCAATCAATTTCGGTTGATTTAAATTACAAGGCACTCGGCTATGAAAACCCTATTTTTGTGCAGATGCAGGTGGATCCTTCAAAGCAGAGGGACATAATGAAAAAACTTGTGACAATGGATTTTGTTCTTGAACTCTATCAGGTTTTAGGGGAGTATAATTTGATTGCGAAAATTGTTGTGCCTAATCTTGAAAGCGCCGACAGGTTCATAGGGCAGATAGGCCTTATTGACGGGGTGCTGGCTGTAAAAACAATGGTCGTTACTTCCGAACTAAAGCAGACGAGGACTCTTCCAAGCATGCCTTTGCAGAATAAATTGTGATTCTTTTTTGCCCTTCGGCGATTGCAGAAAGAATGCTTTGGCTTTTTAATTATTTTCTAAGCCCTTCCTTTTGATGGACATAATTATTTCCGAAAAGGCGATTGCAGGGGAAAGAATTGCCTCGCTTCTTGCGGACGGGAAAGTTTCTGTCAGGTCCGTCAGCGGAGCCAAGGTTTTTGAGTTTGAATGGAAAGGAAGCCCCGTCAGGTTGATTCCGCTGAGAGGCCACATTTCCGATGTTGAATTTCCGGTGCAGTACTCGAATTGGATAGGCACAGATGTCAGGAAACTTATTGATGCCGAAATAATTTATTCCCCGACCGAGCGTGACATAATAAATTGTATAAAGGATTCGGCGTTAGAGTCGGAAAGAATAATCGTTGCTACCGATGCCGATAGGGAAGGGGAAGCAATCGGCCTCGAAGCGCTGGTCTATGCAAAAGAAACGAACAAAAATATAAAAGTTGAAAGGGCGTATTTTTCCGCAATAATAAAAGAGGATATTGAAAAATCTTTTAGCTCGCTGGAAAAATTCGACTATAATTTTGCTTATTCCGCAAATGCGCGCAGGGAAATAGATTTGATTTGGGGCGCGGTTCTTACAAGGTTTCTTTCGCTCATATCCGGCCAGCTGGGAAAAGAATTTTTAAGCGTTGGAAGGGTGCAGACACCAACCCTCGCGCTGATTGTTGACAGGGAAAAGGAAAGATTGGCGTTTGAATCGAAAAAATATTGGGAGATTGCCGCGCACTGCGACAAAAATAAGGAAAAGTTTTTGGCGCTTCACTCCGAGGGAAAATTTTGGAACGAAAAAAAGGCAAAAGAAGTTTTTGCAAAGAATCCAAAGAGCGCGGTGGTTAAGAAAATCGAGAAAAAAAGGCGTACACTTAAGAAGCCCGTTCCTTTTAACACAACAGAATTTTTGCGCGCCGCGACCGCAATCGGCTTTTCTGCCAGCAAGGCGATGAGCCTCGCCGAAACGCTCTATCAACGCGGATTCACATCTTATCCGAGAACGGACAATTGTGTCTACCCGAAGAATCTGGATTTGCGCGAAATTCTAAACAGGCTTGTTTCCGTGCGCGAGCTTGAGCGCGACGTAACCAAAATTCTTGGAAAAAAAACGCTTAACCCTTCCGCGGGGAAGGAAACGAAAGACCATCCGCCTGTTCATCCCGTTTCGGCGGTTCAAAAAGAAATGTTAAATAACGATGAGTGGAAAATTTACGAACTTATTGCGAAGCGTTTCCTCGCGACTCTTGCAGACGATGCTGAAACCGAGAACGTTACAGTTCTGCTTGATGCGGAAGGAGAGCCTTATGCCGCGCGCGGACAGATAATAATTTCCGCAGGGTGGAAAGCGTTTTATCCTTACAGCAAGCTTTCCGAAATAATTCTTCCGAGGCTTGATGTTGACGATAATGTTAAAATTGAGAAGCTTGATTTGTTTGAGAAATGCACCGAACCGCCGGCGCGCTACAGCCAGGGATCTCTGATAAAATTGATGGAGGAAAATAATCTCGGCACAAAATCGACCCGCCCCGCGATAATACAAAAACTTTATTCGCGCCGTTATATTGTCGGCGGAACAAGTCTTGAACCGAGCAAGGTGGCATTTTCCGTAATCGATTCTTTGGAGAAACACTGCGTTCTTGTCACAAAACCTGAAATGACAGCGAATGTTGAAAAGGAAATGGATGAAATTGCAGCCGGAAAAAAGACGCGCGAAGAGGTTGTGGCAAATTCCGGAAAATATTTGCACGGTGTCATGGAAGTTTTGTTTAAGGAAAAGGACAGCATCGGTGGCGAATTGCGAAGCGCCCTTAGATTCAGCTCTGTGGTTGGGAAGTGCGGCAAGTGCGGCAATGGCCAGCTTGTAATACGCCATGGAAAATCCGGAAAGCGGTTTGTCGGCTGCAGCGAGTATCCGCGGTGCAATAATTCTTTCCCTCTTCCGCAAAAGGGCGCAATCACTCTTACCTCCGATTCCTGTCCAGAGTGCGGCGCTCCGATTGTCAAAATAAGGAACATCAGATTCTCATACAAAATGTGTCTTACAATGACGTGTGTTACAAAAAATGATTGGGGAAAAAAGAAGGAACAGAAGGAAAAGGTCGAAGAAAAAAGTTCGGCGGCGCCAGAAAAAACAAAAGTCATAGAAAAACCAAAACCAGCAAAGAAAGCACGGGCGAAAAAATCTTCTTCAAAGAAAGCGAAAATCATTTCCGAAGAAATTCTGAATGAAATCGAAGAGAACGAAGAAATCGATTCTGCAAATAGCCAGTAGCAAAAATGAAATAAGTCCGAAAAGCAGCCAAGGGCGCGGCGAAAACCAGCCCAGAGCGCCAGCCGAGAAATAAAAATATTTTTCTAATTCAGCTGATTGAAGGGATTGTTGGAAGACAGAAAGAACTTAGAAATCCTGGTGAGCCTGTCCAACAACCCCAATCAGCTTTTCCAAATTTTCTACTTTTATCAGATTTAGATAAACCCCCTCCTTAAAATTATGACATATTATACGCCATCACCGTTAATAAGTATTAATTGAGTTTAAGTGTAATAAAAATGACATTTAAATAGCCATGGGTGTAATAATCAACTAAAAATGCGCTTTTTTGGGTGCATTTTGATTTTGTTGGTTGGGAGATGTTTTTGTGGCTCAGAAAATGAAAGCGGATGACATTATCAGGCTAAATATTCTTCAGGCATTGCTTGAGGGTGGCTCAGTTCAGCCGAATATTCGCAGAATAAAAGTAAAAACAAAGTATCATCTGGCAACGATAAAGGCTTCGCTTGATTTTCTTCAAAAGGAAGGATTGCTCGTAGGTTACGGCCCAAAAATTGCTTTTTGGAAGCTCGGCTATAAGCTTGAAGCAGTTGAACTTTTGCAACTTGATTTTTCGCGCCAGGATTTGATAGAACAATATTTGAAAGCCGCCGAAAAAGATCCGCACGTTTATGCACTCAACTCAATAATGGGTTCCGGAAATTTTAATGTGATAAGTTCGCAGTTCTATTCCGACGTCGAATCCTACCACAAAAATTTGCAGGAACGTTACGTAAAGAAGATTCCAAATTATTACGATGTGGTAAAAGACAGGCAGGTTTTCTATCTCACAGAGCCGACTTTCAAGCGCGGCTCGCGAACCGATTCAATAATTGAAATTATGCGGAAGAAAGCCGGGCTGGATTAATTTGAAGCAATTAAATAGAAGGAGCTGAATAAAATGGGAACGCCTTCGGAAAAGGAACTGATTGAAATTGATTTAAAAAAATCAGTGGAAGAAAACGCAACAGCTTATTTTGAGAATGCGAAGCTCGCGCGCAGAAAAATTGAAGGGATTAAGAAAGCGCTTGTTCAGGCCGAAAAAAAGCTTGCGGAGCAAAAGGAAAAAAAAGAGACCGCGGCAGAAAATCAGGCTCAAAAGAAAATTTTTGCAAAAAAGAGGGAAAAGAAGTGGTTCGAAAAATACAGATGGTTTGTTTCTAGCGACGGTTTTCTTGTAATAGGCGGAAGGGACGCGCATTCGAATGAGGAGATTGTAAAAAAAAGGGTGGAAAAAGACGATGTTTATTTTCACGCGGATGTTTTCGGCGCGCCGCACTGTATAATAAAAACGGCCGGCAAAATTGTGCCTGAACAGACAATGAAGGAAGCGGCGCAATTTGCAGTTACCTTTTCCAAGGCATGGGAGGAAAACCGCGCGCACGCGGATGCATATTCGGTAAAGCCTGAACAGGTTTCAAAGAAGGCGCCCTCCGGCGAGTCAATGGGTGCGGGCGCTTTCATGATTTACGGCGAAAGAAATTGGTTCAGGAATTCCGTGCTTAATTGTGCAATCGGATTTTATGAGAAGGAAAATGTTTTGATGGCCGCACCATTTTCCGCAGCGAAAAAAAATTGCGTTTTTTTCGTTGAAGTAAGGCAGGGCTCCAAAAAAAAGAGCGACGCCGCCAAGGAATTGAGACCGATTTTTGAAAAAAACGGTTATTCCTTTAGCGTCGATGATTTTGTTTCGGCGCTTCCAAACGGCACCCTCGAAATTTTAAAAAAATAATTCGTTTTTTGCCGAACTTTTTTTGGAAGGGCATATTTTTAATCCTTTTTTTGTTGTAATAACTTAAGCTGTGCTCAATTTGAGGTTTTTTCGGTGAAAAAGGAAGACAAGGAAAAGGAAATAGTCCTGCAAGTTTTAGATCCCGATCCTACTCATGTCGGCCGCAATATAATCACTCTCGACAAGGAAACAAAGGATGCGCTCGGCATCACGTCCGGCGAGATAGTTGAAATTGAAGGGGCGGAAAGCAAAAAGAAAACAGCCGGAATTGTTTGGCCGGCGCGCACGGAAGATGAAGGAAGAAAAGTCGTGCGAATGGATTCATTCATAAGGCACAATGCAGGCGTCGGCCTGAATGAAAAAGTCAGGGTGAAAAAAGTTGTTCCCAAGGAAGCGAAGCGGGTTGTGCTTGCGCCGATTGAAGAGGTCAGAATAATTGCTTCCGGCTACGACAGGATTTTGAAGAAAAGTTTTCTGGGGAGGCCTCTTACCATAGGCGATAATGTTTGGGTTTCTGTTTTCGGTTCGGGGTTCATTTACAGCGTCGTTGACACGCAGCCGAGGGGCATTGTGAAGGTTGTTGATACAACCCAATTCGCATTGAAGGACAAGCCCGTGAAAAGTTCGATTGAAGGCGTTCAAAAAATTGCCTACGAAGATATCGGGGGTTTAGAAGAGCAGGTTAAAAAAGTCAGGGAGATGGTTGAACTTCCGATGAAGCATCCGGAGCTTTTCCAGAAGCTTGGAATCGTTCCACCAAAAGGAATTTTGTTGCACGGGCCGCCCGGCACAGGAAAAACTTTGCTCGCGAAAGCAGTTGCAAACGAGGCGCAGGTTCATTTCATTTCCGTTTCAGCTCCCGAAGTAATGGGGAAATTTGTCGGAGAAGCCGAAGAAAGGGTCAGAAAAATTTTTCAGGATGCGAGTGAAAATGCCCCTTCAATAATTTTTATTGATGAGATAGATTCGATTGCGCCGAAGAGGGACGAGGTTGTCGGGGAAGTTGAAAGGCGCGTTGTTGCACAAATACTTTCTCTTATGGATGGTTTGGCTGCGCGCGGCGAAGTTATTGTAATGGCCGCAACCAACAGAATAAATTCTCTTGATGAGGCTTTGCGAAGACCCGGTCGCTTTGACCGCGAAATCGAATTCGGTGTTCCGGATAAAAATGGGAGAAAAGCGATTCTTAGTATTCACACGCGCGGAATGCCTCTTGACAAGGATGTTGACTTGGGTTTCTTTGCTTCAATAACACACGGATTTGTCGGCGCCGATTTGCAGGCTCTTACAAAGGAAGCGGCAATGAAAGCGCTGCGCCGTTATCTTCCAAAAATTGATTTGGAGGAAGAAACTATTCCCGCAGAAGTTTTGGAAAACCTTAATATTAAAAAAAGCGATTTTCTTGAAGGCCTGAAGGATGTCCAGCCTTCCGCACTTAGAGAAGTCGCAATCGAAATTCCAAATGTGCAATGGGAGGATGTCGGCGCGCTTGAGGCTGTTAAGCAGGAATTGAAGCAGGCGGTTGAGTGGCCGCTAAAGAATTCTGATGCTTTCAAAAAGATGGGGATAAGGCCTCCGAACGGGGTTTTGCTTTATGGGCCTCCCGGCACTGGGAAAACGCTTTTGGCAAAAGCGATTGCAACTGAAAGCGAGGCCAATTTCATTTCGATTAAGGGGCCGGAGCTTTTGAGCATGTGGGTAGGCGAAAGTGAAAAGGGAATAAGAAAAATTTTTAGGCGCGCAAGGCAAGTTGCTCCATGCATAATTTTTTTTGATGATATTGATGCTGTTGCGGCGAAACGCGGCTCGCACTCAGGTTCAAAGGTTTACGACCAAATGGTCAATCAGCTTCTTACGGAACTGGATGGAATAGAATCAATGAGAGATGTTATTTTCATTGCCGCGACAAACAGGCCGGACATGTTAGATACAAGTTTGCTCCGACCCGGAAGAATTGACAAGCTAATTCCAGTTTTAGCGCCTGATGAAAGGGCGCGCGAAGCGATACTTAAGGTTCACACCAAAAACGTAAATCTGGATAAATCCGTTTCATTGAAGGAGTTGGCGAAAAAAACCAACGGGTTTTCGGGCGCCGACCTGAGCGGAGTTGTAAGGGAAGCCGCGCTTCTGGTTTTGGAAGAAAATAAATTAGTTCCATCTCCGATAAAAATGGCGCATTTTGAGAAGGTTCTTTCTAAATTAAAGCCGACCATTGACGAGCAAACCTCAGACGCATATTCAAAATTTGCGGAAGTGGCGCTCGAATTCAGACCCTCATATGTCGGATAATTTTTTTCTTTTTGGTTTCACATGCCGAGCGCTATGCCGAAAACGCCAAGAATAATGTCCGGAAGGAACGACATCAGCGCGGCAATTCCAAATACCGCAAACCAGATTTTTTTATTCCAGACAAAAACTTTTGCCCCGTCAAATATCAGTATCGGAAGCATGTTGAAAAATGCGAAGAAGAAATTTATTTGTGAAACATAGTATAGTATTGCCGGTACCACGCTGATTTCAGAGGTGTAAATATTGCTTTTTACAAGCGCAATCATGAGCAGCAAAAAAATGAAGCCTATGAAAATGTTTGTTATCGGGCCGGCAACCGAGATTATCCCGTTTTGTCTCCTTGAAACGTTTTTTCCGAAAAAATAAGTTGCGCCGGGCGCGGCAATAACCATTCTTGTTATTAGTGAAAAAATCAATGCGACCACGAGCATTCCATACCACGCCCTGTATTCAGAGTGAAAGCCGAATTTTCGCGCCGCCTGCCTGTGCGCAAGTTCGTGGAAAACAAATCCCGTGCCGACCGCGAGAAATGCGATGGGGAGAGTTATAAAAATTTCTTCCAGGCCGAAAGGAAATAACCCGATTACAATTGCAAATGCAATGCTTAGCGTTATCCATGAAACAATTAGGTCGAATTTTTCCTGTGTCTTCATAGGAAGAACCAATTTGCGACAGATTTAAAAAAGTAAACAAACCCCTTCAGAACAATTTTTTCATCTTCGTCTCGCAACGAAAAAAACCGAATCTTTTTAAATACAAAAAGAAGGCTTACTTTATGGAGAAATTTTTTGATGAAATTTTTAAAGAGGAAGAAGCGCAGATTTCCGTCGAGCTGATAATTGTGCTGGCGGCGGTTGTCGCGGTTGTCCTTCTGCTGGTGAATCAGCTGCAGGAAACGTCCGCAGAAGGTTCAGACAAGTTGAAGAAAACCGCCGACGAAGTGTTCAAGAAGATTGATGACATATGAGGCAAAGGGGCCAGAGTTCGCTGGAGTTCCTGCTTTTGTTGCTCGGCTTCTTCTCGGCGTTCGCAATAATACTGCCGGCGATTTCCTATTCCATGGAAGCATTTTTTGACGCGGGTGATTCCGCACTGGCGAAGCAAATCGCGGAAACTGTCCAGGAAAAAGCGAGTTTTTTCGAATTTCTTGGCGACGGTTCAAAGGAGGTTTTCGAATTTGTTCCCGCGCGGAAAATAACCATTTCATCGGAAGGAAAAATTGTTTTTTTTGCAAGCCCTTCGCAAACATTTGAGGCGATTCTTGGTGAGGGCCAAAACCTGCAAAGGCAGGAATTTACAAAAAAATTTGTCGTTGAAATCGAAAAAAGCAACGGCATAGTGGGGTTGCGCGCCTATTCAAAATAAACCTTTATTAAAAAATTTTTTTCTTTGAGCGAATCGTCCAAAATTGTTGCCTCGCTTGAAACGCAGTTTTTGTGCAGTTCCTTTGAGGCAAAGATTTGTTTCCCGTCGACAAAAATATCGAAATTTTCCCCGAACATTTTTTTCGCATCGAAAATCATTTCAGAGTCGGATGGGAATTTGATTCCCCATATTTTCAGCAGGTCGTTTTCCTGCTGCAAAACGGTTATTTCCTTGAACGAAAAGCTTTGGTGCTGAAACATGGTGGCGAGGGCAAGCCCAAGAAGAAGGATTGAAATTGTTGCTTCGATTGAAAGTATAAACCCTTTACTCAAGCAGGCACCCCATTATTTCAATAACCGCTTTTTCGGAATCAATAAGCGCAAATCTCTTTGCCACTATGCACTCCTTTCCTTTTTTTTCGGTTGAAAAAACAGTTGTGTCTGTTGTGCGGTTTTTGAATGAAATTTTTTTTACAAAAAATTTGTCGATTTCAACGAGCTTAATGTTCAAAAAATTTGCCGATGAGATTTCGTTTGACCGCACACGCTTTTTTTCATAATCTGGGACGCAGGCTCCAAGCAGCCCGTTTTCAGGATCGTAATTTTTCACAAATGAATCCGCCACGAAGATGGTTTTTTCCTCAAGGAAGATTTTTTCGCCCGTTCCGCTTATTTCGCTTGTGTGATTTTCAAGCGCCGTGAAAAAAACAAGAAGCGAAAGAAGAATAATCGTTGAAGCAATTATTGTATCGATTGAGAATAACATCCCTTTACTTGATATAATGCCCAAACGATTTCACCGCCGTCTCAAAGCCGCTTTCGGCTTCCGCCAAAGTCTCCGTTTCTTTCAGAGTTCTATTGGAAGTTGCACTTGTTTTTTTCCGGCCAATAGAACATAAAATTTTTTGCGAGTATGAATCAATGCTGTTGGAATAAATTGAATCGATTGTTAATGCGCAAAAAAACGAGTCGGCTTTTGCATTTACCGAGGCTTCCGCAAGAAGGATGCTTTCTTTCTGCTGCGAAAGCACTGCAAGCATTGTTCCAATGAATGCAAGCAAAGCAATCAATGAAATTAACGCTTCGAGTGTGCTCAATTTTTTACGCCCCCTGCTAGTTTTCTGATTGTGTAGTCAATGGGAATTGTAAAAATGGCTTTTGCGTTATTGCCGAAAGTTTTCGAGACGATGTTTGTTTTTTCGGCGTTTGAAGCAAACGAATATTCTCCATATTTTTTTCCACCAAGTTCAAGTATGAAGGCGTTGCTGTTGCCATTTAGAAATTCTTTTGTTATTGTTGAGCCCTGTGTTTTTGAGAAGATTGTTGAAGCATTCGCCCTGCCTTTGAGATAGCCGGCGAGGGAAGAATTTATCTCGTCTTTTATTGATTCGGAATTGAGGTTTCCATTTTCAATCTGCTCGGCTATTTCTGTGCTCACAATTTTGTCGACATTATTTTCAATTATGGTTCTTTCTTTGTTCCCGCTTTCCATTTCAATCAATGCGCTCTTGCCTTTTTCCAGTTTTGAGTAAAACCCATTTTCAATAATCGAAAAGTTGAGCAGTATTGCGAGCATAACCAGAGTAATGCTGAAACAGAAGATGCCGCGCATAAGAAGATTTTTTTCCCGGGCTTTAAAAGATTTTCCAAAAGTTCGTTGATTGCTGAAATCTCGTGATTTTTTCAGAAAAGAATCACAAAATGAATACAAAAAAGGCTATGAGTAAAAACAATCCGAGCGCAACCGCCCTGTTATAGTATGAAGTGATTCCGGCGATTATCGGAATTATTACGGTCAAATATGTATATTCGGGCCACTTTTTCATCACGACCATCGCCATGAAGGCACCGAGTGCGACAAGAAAAAAAAGAAATGCAACAAAAGTGCCTATTCTTTCAGAAACATATTTTTTAATTCCATTAAAAAGGCCGTCAACCTTCCCGCCCTCTTTCTCATCGGCCATAATTTTCGCCATTTGAATTAGCGTTCTTTAATTCCATTCAACTAACCGGAATCGTCGCCCATCTAAAGCACCTATGCCAACCAAATTTATTGTTTTTACTCCTTAAATAACTTGCTGTTTTTTTAGTCTGCCGCACTGGAAACCTTTAAAATAACAAATAAGCTTATCTTGTTGATGGCTGGAAAAACTGGCGATTTGGGCAGGATTAGGGAGCTTAGCGACATAGAACGAAAAGCCATTTTAGGGATCGGCGATTCGGAAAAAAGCTTCGAGGAAATCGCGTCCGAAGCGGCTTTGTCGATTGACTCGGTGCGCAGGGCTTGCGCGTGGCTTGCCGAAAAAGGGTTCGCAAAAATTTCTGAAACGCGCTCAGAAAAACTTTTTTTAACTGCGGCTGGAAAAACAGCGCTTGAGAAGGGAATGCCTGAAAATATTTTTCTTGAGGTCCTTACAAAGCTCGGTGGAAAGGCCGGCTTCAAAGATTTGATGGAAGAGTCAAAGTTGGATGTCCAAGAATTCAACGCGGCGCTCGGGATAAATAAAAAGAAGGCATTCATCACAATCGTGAACGGGGTAATTGAAGAAACGGGCGTTGCAAAAAGCCAGGAAACTTTTGAAGAACAGAACCTGCTTGAATCAATTTCGGAGGGGAAAAAAGTTGAAGCGTTAGAATTGTTTAAACGAGGTTTGGTCGAGAAAAAAGAATTCATCGAAAGAAAAATTTCAATCACGAATTCCGGAAAGGCCGCGCGCGAAATATTGTCGACACAGAAGGTTTCAAGAGAGTTCGATGTTGAAGCGCCTGTTCCAGAATTGTTTTTGGGAAAGAAGGCGCCTTATGTCCAATTTCTGAATCAGATAAGGCAGAAGCTTGTCGCCCTCGGTTTCAAAGAGATGAATGCTCCGCTGATTGTTCCGGAATTTTACAATTTTGATGTTTTGTTCCAGCCGCAGAATCATCCTGCGCGGGCATGGACCGATACCTATCATTTGAAACAGCCGCGCTTCGGCGTTTTGCCTTCCGCGGAAAAAGTAAAAGCGGTAAAAGCCGCGCACGAGAACGGCGGCGTTTCGGCAAGCACTGGGTGGAGGTATAACTGGAACGAAGAAATTGCGAAACGCTTGATGCCTGCCGCGCATGGGACGGCGCACAGCGCCAGGCAGCTTGTTGAGGGCGTTGAAATGCCGCGCAAGTATTTTGCGATTGCGCGCTGTTTCCGTCCGGATGTTTTGGATGCAACGCATCTGATCGAGTTCAATCAGCTGGAAGGTTTTATTGTTGGCGATGATTTAAATTTCGGACACTTGCTTGGAATGCTTGAAGAATTCGCCGTGGAAATCGCCGGCGCGAAAAAAGTGAAATTTATTCCTGATTATTATCCTTTTACCGAGCCTTCCGTCCAGCTGAGCGCGAAACACCCTGAAATGGGTTGGGTAGAGTTTGCCGGCGCAGGAATGTTCAGGCCCGAGATGCTTAAAAACTTGGGAATCAAAGGAGAGGCGATTGCGTGGGGAATCGGTATTGACAGGTTAGCGATGTTCAAGCTCGGCACCAGAGACATAAGGGATTTGTTTTCAGAAAACTTGGGCTATTTGAGAAAAGCAAAGGCGGTGATGCTTTAATGCCGACGCTTGATGTTTCAAAAAAGGATTTCGAAAAGTTGGTCGGAAAAAAATTTGATGAGCAGGGACTGGAAGAAGTTTTGGAGTATGTCAAGTGCGAAATAGATTCTGTTGATGGAAATAATTTGAAAGTGGATTGCAAAGAAACCAACAGGCCGGATTTGTGGAGCACCGAAGGATTGGCGCGCGAAATAAGGGCGCGCATTGGAAAAGAGAAAGGAATTAGAAAATATGTGGTGGGAGAAAGTAGCGTAAATGTTTTTGTTGATTCAAATCTCGAGAAAGTGAGGCCGTTCATTGCATGCGCTGTTCTTAAGGGCGTAAAAGTTGATGGCGATTTTGTTGTTCAAATGGTCCAGCTCCAGGAAAAGATTTGCGAAACGTTCGGTCGAAAAAGGAAGGAAGCCGCAATAGGGCTTTATGATTTTGACGTGATGAAGCCTCCGGTTTATTACAAGGGATTTAAGGACAATGAAATAGAATTCGTTCCTTTGGAATGGAAAGTTCCGATGAGGCCAAGCGAGATTATTTCCCAGCACGAAAAGGGAAAAATTTATGGCTGGCTGGTCCAGGGTTCGGCGGTTTATCCGATTGTAATGGATGCTAATAAAATGGTTGCTTCCATGCCCCCGATAATAAATTCGAACGCTACCGGAAAGGTTACTGAAAAAACAAAGAACCTTTTTGTTGAGGTTACCGGATTTTCGCTCGAGACCATTGAAACAGCGCTCGAGGTGATGTGCATGGCTCTTGCCGACCGCGGCGGAAAAATATATTCTTGCAAAATAAATTATTCGAAAGGAAAAATTTACCCCAAAACTTTTTTGAAAACCCCCCGCTTTTTAACTAAAAAAATTTCTTTTGAAAAGGCGTTGGTTGAAAAGAAAACCGGTTTGAAGTTGAATGATGCGAAGGTAAAAGAACTGCTTGAGCGTGCCCGCTATAATGTGAAAATTGATGCGAAAAAAATTGTTGTGGAATATTCTTCTTGTAGGACGGATATTTTGCATCCCGTTGATGTTATAGAGGATTTGCTCATTTCCTATGGTTTCAACAAAATTGTTCCAAGGCAGATTAAGATGAGCGTCATCGGTTCGCAGCTGAAGGAAATTAGTTTGTTTGATTCTGCGAGGGACGCTTGTGTCGGAATAGGTTTGCAGGAAGTTCTGACCTATAACCTGACCTCAAAGGAAATTCAGGGAAAAAATTTTCACATTGATGAACAGTTTGTCGAAATTGCAAACCCTGTTTCTCTTAATTACGGGATATTGAGGAAAAGGCTTGCCCCGCAGCTGGTTAATTTCCTTGCAAAAAACAAGTCCGAGCTTTATCCGCAGAGAATATTCGAAGTTGGCACATGTTTGGAGCTGGACAAAGACGCGCCTAATGGGGTAAAACAAACTACTAATTTGTGTGTTGCGCTTTCCTCTTCAAAAGTCAATTTCACCGACATAAAATCAGCGCTGGTTTCTATTTGTAATTATTTGAATTTAAAGGTCGAACTTCGCAGGAAGGAGTTCCCTTTTATGGGTGAGAATTGCGCGGAAATAATTGTGAATGGCAAAAAAGGTTTCATCGGCGAAATAAACAAAAAAACGCTCGAAAATTTCGGCATAAAAAATCAGGTTGCGCTTTTGGAGTTCCCGCTTAACTAATCTTTAGACGATTGCCTGAAAACGGGCATTGTTTTAATTACTTTGCCACAACTTTTCACATATGGCGAATCCTTTTGAAAAGTCAGATGAAAAAGGAATACTTAAAGACGAGCGCTATCTTTATCCGGAGTTTGTTCCGGAGAGGCTTCCTTTCCGTGAAAGGGAAATAAGCGAACTTGTTTTTGCGCTGAAGCCGGCAACCATGGGCAGAAAGCCGGGCAATATTTTTGTTTCGGGTTTTCCCGGAACCGGAAAAACCGTTACCCTGAAATATGTGCTTCACGAATTGGAGGAGTTTTCAGACAGGGCGAAATGCGTTTACATTAATTGCTTTGAAAAATCCACCCGCAACGGGATTCTTGTTAAAACGGTCAACTCTTTAGGCTATCCGGTGCCGGAAAGGGGGCTTGGAAGCGAAGAGGTTTATGAAAGGCTTGTCGCGCTTCTCAAATCGAAAAAAGTCATTCCGATAATCGTTTTTGACGAGGCCGAGCAGCTGCTGAAAACGGATGATTCAAAAAAACTGCTTTATGATTTTTCCAGGCTTGGCGAGGAAAAGGGCCTTTTCCTCGGGATGGTTTTCATTTCCAACGACGCCTTCTTCCTTTCCGCAATTGACGAAAGGGTGAGAAGTTCGCTCCAGGCGTCGCACCTCTCATTTGAAAAGTATTCACCAATCGAATTGAAGGAGATTTTGAAGGAAAGGGCGCAGTACGCATTCTTCGGCAACGCTCTCGAAAACGAAGTGATTCCGCTTTGCGCCGCTCACGCGGCAAAGAACGGGGGCGATGCGCGGATAGCAATAACAGTGCTTCTGAAGGCGGCGCGCCTGGCGGAGAGGGAAAACGCAAAGCAGGTTCAGTTGAAGCATGTGCGCGCTTCTTTCATGCAGGAGAAACCCGTGAAGTTCGAGATTGCGGAAAACCTTTCGGAACAGGAATTTTTGGTCCTCAACTTTGTTGCGGGCGGGGAAGTGGATGCTGGCGCGGTTTACAAGGCGCTTGGCAGGAAGTTTTCGGAGCGTACCCTCCGCAAGGCGGTTTCTGATTTGGAGGGAAAGGGAATTTTGAGGGCGCGGCGCGTGCAAAAGGGAAGGGGGTTTACCAGGCTGATTTCGAAGGCGGCGAGGTAATTTTTTTCCGATTATTTTATTTTGCCGGCACGGAATTATTTTTTATCGGCAGCCTTTATCCGGATTTTTTTTCCGTTATTTTATTTAGCCTTTTTTTTGTTGATTTTTATCAGATATTGAACGAATTCTTCCCATTCATTTTTGGCTGCAACCCTCGCTTGAAGCCATGCCAGGTACGATGCCTTTTTCACTATTGATTTCAGCTCGTTTTCATTCGGCTCGCGCTTATTTTCTTTCACGTATTTTCCGAGTTCTTTTTTGTACTCTTCCGGGTAAAGGAGTATGTAGTGCCCCTCCTGTATGTTTGTTATTATCTTCTGCTCCTTTTCCTCGAACCTGCCTTGGTATTCTAGGTATTTTCTTTTTAATAATTCAAATTTCTCTTCCAGCACATTCAGTTTCCTCTTTAGGCTTGTTGATTTGCCAAGTTCCTGTTCCATTTTGATAATGTCCTGGCTTTCCTTTTCCGTTTTGATGATGTCCCGGCTTTCCTTATTAAGTTCATCCATAAGTATCTCGTGCTTCACCTTCCTTTCGTAAAGCATACATGTCCTTTCCAGCCCGAGCTTTTCAATGAGTTCTTTTTGCTCCCTTTTGGCTGCGGCTTTCCCCATCCTTCCCCTTATGATTATCGCGTTTCGCGGGGGCGCGCACCCCGCCGTTGCGCCAAGCAGCCCGGCGAGGGCAATCGCCCTGAACGCCTTTCTGAAAAATTTCCTTTTTTTTGGGCGCGCGATTCCGCGCCTGAATATTCTCCGCATGCAAGGATTATTTCTTTATTGGTATTTAACTTTTGCCTTTGGGCTGTTTTTTTGGGTTTTGTTGTTTTTTAAAGTTCCGCAGCGATTTTTTTGTAGCATTTCCTGCACAAGTGGTGCTTTTTGACTTTTGAGTTTCTATTTGGCGGCCCAAAAAGGATGCCCCCGAATTCGGTTAATTCCTTTCCGCATTTGTCGCACTTTGGTTTTATGCTCATGGTTTCAATTTGTGGAATGATTGTTTAAAAAACACTATTTCGGTCGTTTTCGAAAAAGCTATGGCAAAAAGTTGCAAAATGCGGACCATTCACCTTTTCCAGTTAAAAGGAAACTTTTATATACCCTTTTGGTCGAGATACTTTATCGGGCATCGTTTTAAGCCCGAGCTAAAATTTATTTTGTACGGGTGAATTGATTTGGCTGTTGACAGGAAGGGCAGGAAGGAAATAAAATCTGCGAAGAAAGCGGCTGTGAAGGCGCGGAAGAAAACCGCGGAACAGGGGAAGGAGATTAACAAACTTAAAGTTGAAATAGAAAAATTGAAGAAAAAAAAGAAAATGCCTTCAAAGCACGTTTCAGAATACAATTTTTTTATTAAAAGGCAGATACTTGCGGGCGCCACCTTTGCGAAAGCCGTAAAAGAGTGGAACAAATACAAAGCTCTTTTGAACAAAACCAAGCGAAGGCCTTCCGCCTACAATCAATTCATCGGTTCCCAGATGCGTTTGGGAAAGACCTTCAAGCAGGCGGTTGCGTTGTGGAGGCTTGCAAAAGCAGGCAAGCTTGGCAGGAAAGGCAAAACCAGGACTGTTACGAAAACGGTTGTTAAGGTCAGAAGGATAAAATCCAAGCCGAGGGTTATTACTAAGTTGAGATACAGAACAAGGAATATAAAATCCAAGCCGAGGGTTATTACCAAGTTGAGATACAGAACAAGAAAGATTATTATCAAACCTAAAAGGAGAAGGGTTAAAAGAGTTGTAAAGATTGTGAGGGGGGTGCGCAGGGTGCACAAAGTGCGTCCAGCCAAAATTCGAAGGACGACAACCATTTCGACTTCTTCCGAAGCCGTTACTCCTGCACAAATACGCTCAATAATGCAGTCCGTTATTTCGAGTTCACGAACCGTTTCAAGAGATGAAGTGGAGAATCTTTTGGGCGAGAGCGAAGAAGAGATTGCTTTCAAAATAATTCAGACTTACTTCAAGGAAGTTGCCCGTTTGGGGTTCAAAAAACAGCTTACCCTTGATGAAATAGTTAATGCGTATCTATATGCGCTGGCAAGAGTGCGAAGGCAGGACATCGAAATGACCGCCATTGCCGATGCCGTGAAGAAAAGCAGGATGAGAAGATAATTTTTTGGGAAGTGATTAAAATGAAGGATGAAGAAGTATCGTTTAAAATAGTGAGGCTTTATTTCGAAGAAATCGCGCGCCTCGGTTTCAAGAGGCAGCTTGACCTCGACCAGATAATAAATTCATATTTCTACACTCTCAACAAATTAAGGAACAAGGAAGATGCAATGAGAAGGATTTCAAGGCAAATCATTGAAGATGAAAATAAAATTGTCCGCAAGGAAGTGATTGGAGTTGATAAAACAGTAACTGAAACCACTTCCACAACTTCAACGGGCAACACAGGAGCAACTGTTAAGAGGACTGAAATTGTCGAGGAGACAAGATCCAGGCCAGCCGCGAACGAATCCCCCTCAAGATCAAAAACAATTACCGAAATAATAGAAGAGGAAAAATAATTTTCGGGCCAATTTTTTTCTCGGACTTCAGTTCAATTTCTTTTGGCGCGTTTCATCATGCCTGCTATTTTTTTGTACAATCGCACCAATCCGCTTAAAAGAAGCAAAAACTAATTCTGATTGAAAAGCAAAATGTGTGGAATTGTCGGTTATTGCGGAAACGGGAATGTTTCTGAATTTTTGCCCGCCTGTCTAAAGAGGCTGGACTACAGGGGCTACGACTCTTTCGGATTTTCGGTTTTAAGCAACGGCGACCACAAAATTTTGAAAAGGGTTGGAAAGCTCGATTATTTTGCCGAAAAAATTCAAAGCGGAAACATTGGAATCGCGCATACTCGCTGGGCAACGCACGGAAAAGTTTCTGAAAAAAATGCCCACCCGCATTTGAGCTGCGACAAAAGAATAGCAGTTGTTCACAATGGGATAATTGAAAATCATTCTTCTCTGCGGCGCGCCCTTGAAAGAAAGGGGCATTTTTTTTCAAGCGAAACCGATACTGAAGTTGTGCCTCATCTGATTGAAGCTTTTCTATGCGAAGGAAAAGGATTTAGAGAGGCGGTAACGCTGGCATGTAACCATTTGGAAGGAAATTTTGCATTGTTGATTCTTGATAAAAAATCCAACCAGCTCTGCGGGGCAAAAAATGGCAGCCCCCTCGTGGTCGGGCTTGGCAATGAAGGGATTTTTTTCGCCAGTGACCCGATTGGATTCATAGATTATGCTGGCAAGGCTATTTTTCTTGGCGACGGTGAAATTGCATTTGTAAAAATGGAAGGAAACAGTGAAATTGAAATATTCGGTTTTAACGGTGAGAAAAAAGCGGCAAAAAAGGCAGTGAAAATTAATTTGCGTCGTTGGCAGGCTGAAAAAAACGGATTTAAACACTTCATGCTTAAGGAAATTTTCGAGCAACCCGAATGCATTGAAAGCTGCACTGCGGGCAGAATAAAAAATTCTCTACCTGTGCTTGAAGAGCTGGAAGGATTTAATGGCAAAATCAAAAAAACTGAGCGAATTGTAATTGTTGCGTGCGGCACGTCGCTTCATGCAGGCATGATTGCGGAATTCCTGATTGAAAAACTTTGGAAAGTTCCCGTTAAAGTTGAGTGCGCAAGCGAATTTCGATATAGGTGCCCTGTTATAGGCAAGAATTGTTTAGTTGTCGCGATAAGTCAGAGCGGTGAAACCGCAGACACTCTTGCGGCGCTGAGGGAAGCGAAGCGCAGGGGCGCACAAACCATGGCGATTGTTAATGTTGAAGGTTCAACGATTGCGAGGGAAAGCGGTGCAGCCATCTGCACAAAAGCCGGCCCTGAAATCGGCGTTGCCTCGACAAAAGCGTTTACTACTCAAATTGCCGTGCTTCTGCTCTTCGCGCTTTACGGCGCCGTGCAGAGAAAAACTGCTTCGAAAGAAGAAATCAAATTGATTGTTTTGGAATTGAAGAAAGTGCCAGTAAAAATGAGGGAAATTTTTGAAAAAAAGAACAAGATAAAGTTTATTGCAAAGGTGAATTCAAAATATTCAAATTTTCTTTTCCTCGGAAGGGGAATCGATTATTTCGTTGCACTTGAAGGTGCGTTGAAGCTGAAAGAAATTTCTTATGTTAATGCCTGGGGAATGCCTGCCGCTGAAATGAAGCACGGCACAATCGCACTAATAGATAAGAATTTTCCGGCTGTTTTTGTCGGGGCAAGCGGCGCTTTGCTGGAAAAACTGCGTGGAAATATTCAGGAAGTAAAAGCCCGTTCAGGAAAAGTAATTTCAATAATAAATGAATGTGACAGTGAAACAGCAAAGCTCTGCAACGAATTTTTTTGTATTCCGAAAACGCATGAACTGGTTTCTCCTCTTCTCAGCATAATTCCTTTGCAATTATTTGCGTATTATGTTGCCGATGAGATGGGGCGTGAAATCGACAAACCGAGAAATCTTGCAAAGAGTGTAACAGTCGAATAATTTCATTCAGTGTTTTTTGAAAACAACTTCGATAACATCGCCCGTTTTTAGTTTGTGCTCCTTTCCTATTACCTGCTTTGTTTTCACATCGATTGCGCGAATGAATCCTTTTCCTATGTCAGTATGGATTGTGAATGCAAAGTCAAGGGCGGTGCTACCTTCTGGAAGGAGCCAGCAATCGGGCAGTGTCCTCCCCTCCGAGTCCTCCAGCCCCTTTGTTCCGCCTGGGAAAACCGCAATGTATTTCAGGAAATCGAAAACTGTTTTGTCGAGGCATTCCTGCACCCCCGTGCCGCCGAATTTTTCCAAAACATTTTTTTTTATTATTTCAAGCCCTTCGCGCTGCTTCTCATTAATCTGCCCTTCGATTTCAAAGTTTTTTTGCCCGGGGTGGTATGTCAAAATTTTTTGTTTTGCCGCCTTTCTTAGTGAAAGCTCGCTCGCAGCCGAGCACGGCACAATTATTTGCCCTTTAAATTTTTCCTTCATCCGCAGAATGTTTTTTTCCGCCGATGGAAGGTCGCACTTATTCGCCGCAATAACTATTGGTTTGCTAAGTTCTCTGCATTTTGTCGCAAAATTTTTTTTGTCTTCCGCGTTCCACTCATTAAATCTTTTTTCTTCCATCCCCAATTGTTTAAGCGCCTTTTCAACGTGAGTTGAAAGTATTTTTACGCCGGCAAGGTGCTGCGAAAGCAGCGCCAGTCTTTTTCGCGAATCTTTTTCAGGATTTCTCGCAATTTTTAGAAGATTATTTTCGATTATTTTTAAAAACCACAAATCAATTTCTTTTTCAAGGAATGAAACGTCTTCGCACGGGTCATGGCTTCCTTCCGCAACAACCTTTCCCTCCGCGTCTGTGCTTCCGGAGGCATCAATCACATGTATTAGCGCGTCGGCCTGGCTTAAATCGTTGAGGAATTTGTTTCCAAGCCCGCGGCCCTCGTTTGCGCCCGGAACAAGCCCCGCGACATCAATCAGTTCAATCGGAACGTATCTTACGTCATTGACCACAAATCCATAACGGGGTTTGCTTTGCACTCCAAAAAATTTTCCAGCATCTTCTACTCTAACTAATCCCATTCCCTTGTTCGGCTCGATTGTTGTGAATGGATAATTTGCGATTGCAACGTCAATCAAAGTGGCGGCGCTGAAGAAGGTGCTTTTTCCGCTTGACGGTTTTCCAACGATTCCTATCTGCATATGACCAAGAATAATTAGTAAGGGTTTTATTTAAATTAGTGGCGGTAGATAATTGGTTTATGCCGCAGCTTCTTGTTGACAAGTACTTTCCAAAAAATTTTGAGGAATTCATCGGTAACTCCGAAATAGTCGATTCTGCGAAAAATTGGGCGCAGGGTTGGAACGACGGAAAAAAGCAGAAACCTCTTCTTTTTTTCGGCCAAACGGGGGCGGGGAAAACAGCTCTCGCGGTTTTGATTGCAAAACAGTTCGGATGGCAGCTTTTCGAAACGAACGCGTCGAATTTGAGGTCAAAAGAAGAAATTGAAAGGGTGATGGGGGCGGCTGTTGCAAACGCCTCTCTTTTTGGCGGAAGAAGGTTAATTTTGATTGACGAGGTAGACGGCCTGCAATCGGCTGACAGGGGCGGCGCGGAAGCGATAATGAATCTTATAAAAGATTCCAGCAATCCGATTATTCTCACCGCGAACGGCATTTACGGCGAGAGAAAACTTGTTCCGCTGAGAACCCTTGCAGAGCTGAAAGAATTCAAGAAAATAAATTATTTTAGCATCGCGAAGAGGCTGAGGGAAATTGCGACTCTTGAAGGAATAGAGTTCGATGAAGAAGCGGTGAAGGAGTTGGCGAAAAATTCGGGCGGCGATTTCAGAAGCGCCATAATAGATTTGGAGAGCATTGCGCCCAACGTTACAATGGAGGCGGTCAGAGCGCTTTTTCCGCGCCAAAGAAAGGAAAAGATTTTTTCGATTATGACAAAAATATTTAAGGGAAAAAATTTGAAAGAAATTCAGGACGCGACATTTGATTCGGAGGTTTCCGGCGAGATGCTTTTCCGATGGGTAGAAGAAAATATTCCGCGGCAGTTTGATGCAAAAGATTCGGCGATTGCATTTGATAAGTTAAGCAGGGCGGATGTTTTTAACGGAAGGATTTTCAGGCGCCAAAATTACGGTTTCTTAAGGTATTCAAGTCTTCTTGCGACCGCAGGTGTTGGCCTTTCAAGGCAAAAAGAATATTACGGCTGGGTTCCTTTTCAGTTTCCAAGTTTGATCGGTTCCCTTTCAGCCACGACCTCGAACAGAGAAATTAGAAAGGGCATTGCGTCAAAAATAGGAAAAAAGATGCATTGTTCACGCAGGCAGGCGATGAAGGATATTCCGTTTATCCAGGTAATGCTTGAAGACAAGGATGCCGCGCCTTCCATGGTTTATTTTTTTGATTTTGATGGCAAAGAGCTGGCCAATTTGCTTTCGACAAAAAAAGACACAAAAAAAGTCAAGGGCCTTATTGAAAATGCCGAAAAAATTTCAAAAGAAGTAATAGTTCAGAAATCTCATCCAGGGCAGTTACAAATCTCTTAATTCGGATTTTTTTGCGATTCACTTTTTTCCTTTTATTTTTAGATTTTTTCATTTCCCTAATCTTCTTCCAGTTTTGAATTATTTGCAACAAAGTCTTCTATTTTTTTGATTATTTTTTTTCTTGAAATGAAAATAACCGCCAAAATCACAATCAGTATTGCAAGCGCCGCGAGCCCAGTCGGGGTAAAGAAGAGCGAACTTATTGCTGAAAATAAATTAAAATCAAGCGCAATCTGTTTCCACAAAACATATTTCAATTCAAGGTTGTTTCCGCTCTTGTATCCCTGCCATTGCACGACTTTTTTTGAGCCGATTTGGCTCACTGTTGCAGACGGTTCAACAGGCTGCCTGACTTCGGCATCCAGTGGCAGTTCAATAGTTATTTTAGTTTTGTCCGGAATAACCCATAACCCGAATTCAAAAAAGTTGTTCAGGAAAACCGCTTTTAATTCAAATTCAGTGCCTGTGGGAGTTTCTTTTCTTTTTGCCATTAACGGGTCGCTAAGAGAATAACTTATTTCGAGGTAGGTTTGCTCGCCTTCGTTGTAGGAAATTTTTTTGTCCGAAAGATTTCCGGTTTTCGTGTTCGGATTTTTTATGTTCGGCTGAAACTTAGTATTGAACTGTAGCCACTGCTCCATGTCAGAACCGAGTTTTATGCTCATGTTTCTAAACAATGCTCTTTCCGTATCATTCGGAAAAGTCAGGTAAAACCTTTCAACGGACTTTGCATTCCCCTCTGTATTCACCTGCAGATGGACCTCATGCAGTGTTATCTCATATTCCTGGGCGTGCGCGGGCGCCAAAATCATCAGCAAAATCAGCGCAAAAAAACCGGCAAATGCTTTTCTCATACCGCAATACTATTTATTGTTTAAGTATTATAACCTTTTTGCAGAGCCTCCAAACTTGCCACAAAATTCGTTATGCATAGGGCGGCTTTAAATTCTCTTTTGTGATACAATTTGTAGCACGTCGGGAAAGAGGGGTTGTTTGATGGTTGAGTTGCAGTATTTTGGCCACTCATTTTTTAGGATAGGCGGCAAGGCAGGCAATGTAATAATAGATCCTGTCTTTGATTCGACAAAAACAGATTTGAAGAGGATTGCAAGTTTTCCTGTTAAGCCGAAGGATTTGAAGAATGTGTCTTTTTTGCTTTTGACGAATGAGACGCCAGAGCATTTTGACAGGCGCGCCGTTGAGGAAATTGCAACCGCCAGCAACGCAACAGTTGTCGCGCATGATGTTGTGCTGAAGCAGCTGAACCTGCCGCGCAACATGAAGCTTCCGATTTCTTCAAATTCGGAAATTTTTTTGCGGGGTGCAAAAATAAAAACCGCGATAGCGCATTACCCAAAAAGTTTTTATCCGATGGGTTTCATAGTTGATTTGGATAATACAAAAATTTATCACGCGGGCGTAACTGCCCTTCTTGAAAATTTCAGCGAAACCAGGGCGGATGTGGCTCTGCTCCCAATCGGAGGAAAACACACAATGGATGTGGTCGATGCTGTTCGGGCGACTAAAATGATAAAGCCAAGAATAGTTGTTCCGATGCAGTATAACACATTCGAACCGACAAGGGCCGATCCAAAAGATTTTAAAAAACGTATAGAAAAAAGCCTTATTAAAACAAGGCCGATAGTGCTTTCGCCAGGGGAAACAATAAGAGTCTGAAGATGATAGCCTAAATTTCGGAGCGATAAAAATGATTTTCATGTGGATTCTTGCGGCGATAGTAATCGCGATTGTTTTGTTTGCATTCAGCCACTTTGCCTTCAAACAGAAGGAAAGCGAGAAAGAGCAAATGAAATATTTCAGGTAGTTTGGCGGACAGGGGCGAAACGACTTTTTTCGCATTTTTTGTCGAAAGGAAAGAAATAAATTCCCCAAAACGGTAATTGTGGCATGCTTGAAGTTGTCGTTCTTGTAGTTTTTGTAATCTTGCTTATTATCCTCTGGGTTTATTTTGTGGTTTCCGCCGGAAATTTTGCGGTCGCAGAGCTTGAGAAAAATATTTCCCTCACCAAATCAAGATTGAGGATTGCAGAGAAAAAATTTCTTCAGAGAAAAATTTCAAAGGGCGTTTTCAATTCTCTCGTTGAAGGATTCGAATCGGACCTGGTTTCTTATGAGCTTGGAAGGGCGGTGCTGAACAGGCCTGTTGCCCCCTCCGTCCAAAAAAAGGCTGAAGAGATTCTGGCAAGGATTCCAAAGCCGCCGAAGAGAACAAAAATAAAAATAACAGCCATGCTTAAGGAAACTGAAGTTCTGAGGCGCGAGATGAGCATGCTTGAATCCAAACTTTTGAAGCATGAAATTAGGGAAGAGGTTTTTGAAAGGCTCATGACTTCCAAAGAAAAAGAACTGATAAAGAAAGAGGCTGACCTTTTGCGCCTCGTCGAAGAATCTCACAGAGGAAGGCTTTTTGAAGAGCTCCAGGCAAATGAGACCGAAGTTGAAAAATGAAGTCGAAGTTGAAAAACGAGACCGAAGTTGAAAAAAAGAAATAAAATTTTTTACGCTGCACAGCCAAAATTTTTTCAGATTGAAATTGTTTCAAGGTCTTTTGCAACTATTGTTTTTCCAAATGCTTTCTTTGCATCCTCAAATATTTTTTTTTCATCCGCATTTCTTGCGCTCAGGTGGAATAATACGAGTTGTTTCACTTTTGCTTTCTTCGCGATTTCCCCGGCTTCGAATGCTGTGCTGTGCAGGCTTTCCAGCGCCTTTTCCTTCTGCTCTTCGATAAAAGTGGCTTCGTGAATCAGGACATCCGCCCCCTTTGCCTGCGCAACAGTTTCCTTTACAGGCCTCGTGTCGGAAACTATGGCTATTTTTCGTCCGCTTCTTTTCCGGGAATAATCCATGACATCTTTTTGTGAAAATGTTTTTCCGTTTATTTTTATTTTTTCCCCCGCAACAAGCCTTGAGTATAGCGGCCCGGGCGGGATGCCGAGTTTTTCGGCCCTTTTTCTGTCAAAGGTTCCTTCCTTGTCGTTTTCCTTGAAAACGAAACCGTGGCACCGAACGTCATGTTTCAGCGGAAATGCGTTCACTTCAAAAAACTTGGTTTCAAGAATTTTTCCGCGTTTTATTTCTTTGTATTCCACTTCAAAACACGGCCGGACAACTTCGTGCAGCATTTTTTTTATTTTTTCCGCCCCGCCCCGAGGCGCGAATATCACGAGCTTTTCCTTTCTCTGATTTAATGTCATTGTCGCAATCCACCCAAACAGGCCAAGAAAATGGTCGGCATGCATATGCGAGATGAAAACATTTTGTATTTTCATGAGTGAGTGTTCGGAAAGCATGAGCTGTTTTTGTGTTCCTTCGGGGCAGTCAAATAACAGATTGTCGCCCCTGAACGAAAGGAGGACGCTTGCGAAATTTCTTTCCTTTTGAGGGGTCGAACCGGAAGTGCCCAAAAAAGTGATTTTTATCGGTTCCATGAACCAATTAGAGAACCTTGATTTTAAATAGTTTTTCTTTCTCCGCTTTGCACTTTTTATTCCGTGATGCCGTGGCGCCAAATCATTTCACAACATTTTTAACCCTTTTATCGTGAAACTACTTGTATGCCCTCCAAGAATTTGAAGCTCAAGAAAAAGCCGGGGCTAGGCGCGAAAAAAGCGGCGAAGCAGTCGGCGCCTGCGGCCGGCGAAAGTGGTATCCAAAAAACTTTTGCGTATGAAGACACTTCCGAGATTGTCGTTCCAAAAAGGCTTATTGACCAGATAATAGGGCAGGATGACAGCGTAAAAATTGTAAGAAAGGCCGCGGCGCAAAAAAGAAATGTTCTTTTGGTCGGTTTGCCAGGCACCGGCAAGTCATTGCTTGCGCAGGCGATGTCGGAAATCCTTCCGGTGCAGAAGCTTGAAGATGTTTTGATTTATCCGAATGAAGAGGACCAGAATAATCCGAAGGTGCGCGTAGTAAAAGCGGGCGACGGAAAAAAAATTCTTGACGAGGCGTCTCTTGATGGGAAGCGCGCTTCCGATTCAATGCGAATGGTTTCATTCATCCTTCCGCTCGGCTGGATGATTATTGCGAGCATTTTGTGGCAGTTGAAGTGGTATTCCGACATTATTTTTGCGGCGCTGCTTTTGATCGGCGCATTTTTGCTGGTCGGTCTTTCTGTTGGCAGCCAAATGCGCGGCAAGGAAAATGTTGTTGCGCCAAAGCTTTTGATAAATAATCTCGGTAAAAAGACCGCGCCTTTTTTTGAGGCGACTGGGAGCAGAGCAGGGGCGTTGCTCGGCGACGTTCGTCATGACCCGTTGCAATCCGGCGGTCTTGGAACACCGGCACACTTGCGTGTCGAACCGGGCTACATTCACCGCGCTTCCGGCGGTGTCCTGTTCCTTGATGAAATCGCAACCCTTTCTTATAAATCCCAGCAGGAATTACTTTCCGCAATGCAGGAAAAAAAATATCCGATTACGGGTCAGAGTGAAAACTCAAGCGGTGCGATGACGCGAACCGACCCAGTGCCATGCGACTTTGTTTTGGTTGCAGCGGGCGGCTATGATGATTTGATGAAGGTTCACCCGGCATTGAGGTCAAGGGTGAGGGGTTACGGTTATGAACTTTACATGAATCTTGACATGGATGATAACGATGAAAACAGGTACAGGCTGGCGCAGTTTGTCGCACAGGAAGTAGTGAAGGATAAAAAAATTCCTCATTTTGACAGGGGCGCGGTTGATGAAATAATTTTTGAGGCGAGGAGAAGGGCGGAAAGAAAAGGAAAACTCACGCTAAAACTTCGCGACCTCGGAGGGCTTGTCAGAGCCTCAGGAGATGTCGCAAGGGAAAAAGGGCATTCACTGGTTGTTCGCGAGGATGTTTACGAGGCAAAGCTTTCTTCAAAAACGCTTGAGAGACAAATGGTTGACAAGGCTATTGAGATGAAGAGGGATTACGAAGTTTATCTTACAAAAGGAAGTGTAGTAGGGCGCGTTAACGGTTTGGCGGTTTTCGGCGACGGAAGTGCCGGCAGCATAATTCCGATTGAAGCCGCGGTCGCGCCCTCAAGCAGCAAGAGCGAAGGAAGAGTCATCGCAACCGGAAAGCTTGGCGAGATTGCAAAGGAAGCGGTGCAGAATGTTTCGGTTCTTTTCAAAAAGATTTCCGGCACAACATTTTCGACCCAGGACATGCACATCCAGTTCCTCCAGACATACGAGGGGGTTGAAGGCGATTCGGCTTCGGTTTCGATAGCGACTGCAGTTATTTCCGCAATTGAAAAGATTCCAGTGAGGCAGGAGCTTGCTATGACAGGTTCTTTGAGTGTCCGCGGCGAAGTGCTTCCAGTCGGCGGTATTTCTTCAAAAATTGTCGCCGCGATTCACGCCGGCTTTAAGGAAGTTATCATTCCAAGGGCGAATATGCGCGACATAGTTATTTCAAAAGAAGAGCTCGCAAAAATAAAAATCATCCCCGTTTCGAACCTTTCAGAGGTTTTGAAGGTTGCATTTGAAAGCGGTGCGAAAAGGAATAATTTGCTGAAAATACTTGACGGCATTATTTCCGCCTCCGCACAGAAGACCGCAGTGATTAAGAAAACCGGCGCAAAAGCAATTTAAGCGTTTAAAATTATTTTTCCCTGTTTTAGGTCGAATTCTTTTCTGGGTTTTTCTATTTCTTTTTTTTTCGCATTGACAAAAGTTATGCTCTGTTTTTTTCCGTCTATCAGGGTTACCTTTCCGAGTATGTTTCCATCCTCATCCATAACATTCGTGCCTATGAAAAGTTTCGTAATTTTTCCGCGGATGTCGAATATTGCGCCGAGTTTCATTGCAACTACCAGCACAACAAGGCTTATCATTATTACTGTTAAGAACCAGTCGAGGTTTGTTTGCCTTAGGAAAACCGCTGTTCCTGCGTCAACTATTGACCAAAGCAAAACTATTGAAATCATCCACGTAAAATATTTTCCAAGTAGGTAAGCTTTTTTCAGGTGCATGCAGTCAACGGCCTTTCCAGCCCCGATTAACAGCATCGCAAGGGTTAACATCGGAAGCGTTGTGCGTACTGCCGAGGCGACGCTGAGCCCGGTTTCGAGATAATCCGATGTTATGAATTGCCAGTAAATCGCCCATAGCCAAAATAAAAGGATGAAGATTGCGCCCATGTAAAGAAGAACGCTTCCCCTTTGTTCGGACAAGCTTGAGGAAACTTCGTTGAAGAAACCGATTATTTTTTCTTCTATGCCGAAGCCCTTTAGCAGCAGGTATGCGCCGAGAACCAATGAAATTATTTGAATTGAAAACTGGCCAAATGCAATCATTCCCCCTACAAGCACAAGTATTAACCCCGGTATTCCGAATGCCATCCTTGCAACCCCGGGGTCTTTGAGCGCTTCCTTTATTGTGTAAAAAGTCGATTCAACCGCCTGTGCCTGCTTTATTATCACTTCTTCTGTCGAAACTATTTTTGCCCTTGACTGCAGGAGCGGAAACACCTGTGCGTCTTCCATTCCGTCCGTAACAACAATCCACCCGCTTATGAAGTATTTTTTTTGGAGTTTGTCAAGTTGTGCGCTTATTTCCTTGTCCGATTTCAAGCCCGTCTTTCCATAACCGGTAATGGTAACAATTTCGACGTGGTCATATTCTTTTTTCGCCTCTTCAAGTTTTTTTATTGCGGCGAAAATTGTGTTTGCGTCGCTCTCGGTCGGATCCGCCAGTGCAAGTTTTATTGCCGCGTTAAGGTTGGCTTCTTTTCCTACTACGGGGCCCCTTATTTTCGCTTTTCTGCCCAGGTCGTTGTCCCTGTCAACGCATACGACGAAAATCATTTTCTTCATTTGACCACTTTTCAACGTATAATTATTGGTTGTTGAGAAACACTTATATATATAAAGTGTCAATTATTTAGTATAGCTTTTTGCTCTTAATGGTGTTTGGATGGCTGAATCGAATTTTAAGTATGTTATTTTTATTGGGATAATAGCGGTTATAATTGCCTTTTTGTTCGCGCTCGTAGCATACAGGGAATTTTTGATTCAAAATATTGTATGGGCACTGCTGCTTATTTTTTTCCTGTACATTATTTGGAGATACGATTTCGTGCTTCAACTGGTTGATTATGAAAGGGCGGTGATTTTCAGGTTTGGAAAAGTGCATCGCGTGGGCGGTCCCGGGTGGGCATTCATCTGGCCGGTGATAGAAAGCTACACAAAGGTTGATTTAAGGGTTCAGGCAATTGATGTTCCGAAACAGGAAGTGGTAACGAAGGATTCG
The DNA here is from genome assembly GCA_026397015.1 of Candidatus Iainarchaeum sp. Taxonomy (GTDB): domain Archaea; phylum Iainarchaeota; class Iainarchaeia; order Iainarchaeales; family JAAZKV01; genus JAPLVR01. The sequence goes on along the minus strand of JAPLVR010000006.1, from coordinate 83,732 downwards.
ATAGAACTGACTGTTGATGCGGTAATTTATATGCGCATAAAGAAGGACAGCCAGAGCGTGGTTAATGCGGTGGTCGAGGTAAAGGATTATGTCGGCGCGGTCCAGCTTTATGTTGTTTCTTCGTTGCGTGATGTTTTAGGTGCTCTGCCTTTAAGCGATGTCCTTTCAAATATTGAGGAAATCAATAAGCAGATAAAGATAAATTTGGAAGAAATTTCGAAGGACTGGGGAATATCGATTGATTCAGTTGAAATAAAGGATGTGCAGATTCCGGATGTTGTTTTGGACGCGATGCACGCGGAAAAGGCCGCCGTCCAAGAGAAGCTGGCAAGAATGGAAAGAGCTTTGGCACACAAAGCTGAAATTCAGGCGGTAAAAGAAGCCGCAGCGGGTTTGGACGACAAGGCGCTTGCATATTATTATATTCAGGCGATTGAGAGCATGGCGAAGGGAAAGGGTTCAAGGGTTTTCTTTCCAGCGGAGTTTTCAAAGCTCGCCGCTTCTTTTGCAAACATGGCTGAAGAGTTGCCTCCGAAAGAGGCCCGTGCAATGAAAAAGATGACTGCGGATTATCAGCGGGTTTTGAAGGACTATGTTGACAGTGCGGTCAAAAAAGCAAGGGCCGCTGAAAAATAAAAAGTTGAAAAGTTCGGAGATAAAAATTTTTTTTGATTAAGTTCTTTTGTGCCCTTTTTTTATTTTTTTTATACTATTTTTTATTTTTTGTGCTCTTCTTTATTTTGTTTTTTCAAAAGCCTTTTTGAATTCGCTGACTTCGCCGGTTATTTCTTTTATTGTATCTTCGATTGCCTTTTTCGGATTCGCCGCGCGCACGACAAATCGCGCCCTCTTGTCCAGCGGGTGGTCAAGCCTGTAGCTGCAGAATTCGACATCTCTGTTCTGGGAAAGCCTTTCCCTCAGCACGTTTGTGATGGTGTGTCTTTCGCCCTCGACATAAAATTCCAAAATATTTTTGTCCTGGTTTATCACTTCGATTTTCATTTAAATCTCCCTTCCATCTTTCAATTCAATAAATTTATTTTTTTGACCATTTCTGCGGTTTATCTTCTGTTGCTTCCGCCACTAAAATGCTTGCGGTCATTTTTAAAATCCTTTTCAAACCTCGCTTCGCGCTGAACGAAGGCCCTTTTGTCGCTGTGGCTCCCAAAGTCTTTTCTTTCACCATGTCCGCCAAAGTTTCGTCCTGATCCCCCCCTTCCAAATCCGTGCTGGCTTCTGTCGTCTGCATCAAAGCTTCTTCCGCCGCCAAAATTTCTTTCTTCGCGTGGTCTGCCCCCGAATCCTCTTCCTCCGGCATCCCTGCTGCCAAAACGCCTTTCTCCCCCTCTGTCTCCGAATCCTCTTCTTTCTCCGCCGAAGCTTCTTCTGTCTCCGCCAAAGTCTCTTCTGCCGCCGCCTCCGAATCCTCTTCTTTCCCCGCCGAAGTCCCTTCTTTCGCCTCTCACATCTTCCGCTTCGAACCATTTTCTTTCTTCTACATTTCCGCAGTTTAGGCACATGAGTTTTCCGCCGTTGTAAGAAAGTTCTTTCCTGCAGTTGTGGCAATATGCCTTTATGACGCCCAATCCTTTTTCATTGGTTTGAAGGTCGACTGCGAGGTCGTTTGCCATCGCAACTTTCGCGCGTATTATGTCCCCGACCTTGAAAAAGTCTGTCAAATCTGTTACGTATGCGTTTGAAACATTTCTCACAGGAATCATCGCGCTCATAACGCTAAGCACTTTTTTCCCAAGGGTTTCGTTCTCAACACTGACAATGCCTACGGAAACTTTTGACTCTCTTACCGACATTATTTTTGCCGTTACAATGTCTCCGGTTCTGAGCTTTGTTATTGATTTTCCTTTTACCTTAACTTCCTTGTTCAAATCGTCAAAATCAGCTTCTCCGATTATGCTTGCCCTTATTATTCCACCTTCTTCGAAAGTGTTTCTGCCAGGGGCGAACTCCTCTTCAGTCGTTATGAATTCACCCGGAAAAACAATTCGCGCTTTCTTATCCATTCAGCCACCCCAAAAATTAGGAACCCCTGCTTTTTTATATTAGGAAAGTTATTTATACACAAAAACTTACTTTATGATAAGGTATATAAAAGGTATATAAAGCGAAGCGCAAAAAAGCACTGGCGTTCGCGCTAAGGTCTGGCAGTGGTTCAATGGTTTTGGAGTCTGTACTCGGGGAAAGGGTTGTGCGGAAGCATCCTCTCTTCATTTTGTTCATGGCGGTTGTGATTTCTGTCGGAAGCCTAATCTGTGCCAACGCCTTTTTTCCGGCTTATTCAAGCGTCCTTTCAATCGCTTTCATTACAATAGGTTTTGCCCCGCTTATTCACCGCATACTGCTCCATGAAGAGTCCGAAGAGGCGTTGACAAAAAAAAGTTGTGTGACTTTTTTCGCCCGACATTTTAATTTGATAATGATTTATGTGTGGCTCTTTGTAGGAATAATCCTCACATTTTCAATCGTTTATCTTGTTATTCCGCAGGAGCAGAGCAAATCGATTTTCTCAGAGCAAATGAAAACTTTTTGCGCCATTTCCGGAAAGTGCGAGGGGGGAAACCCGTTCTCGATGGTCGCAGGGGAAAGCGAAAAGGCCGGAACAGTCACTGGGAAGGCTACCGCGCTTGCGATGGAAGAATGCAAGAATTCGGAAACAAAAAATCTTGCTTCATGCGCCGCATATATTTTTGAAAATAATTCAGGTGTATTAGTTTTCACATTAATCCTTTCATTGTTTTATGGTGCGGGCGCAATTTTTCTTATTGCATGGAACGCCTCCGTCCTCGGAATATTTTTTGGGGAAATGATTGCTTCGGGCGCGATAGTTCAGGGTCTCGGGATGCTTGAAAGCATGCTTATCGGCCACGGCCCGCCGGAACTTTTGGGTTATATTTTCGGCGCACTTGCGGGCGCGATAATTTCGGCAATGGTTGCAAAGGGAAAATTCCTCACTCACGAGTTTGAATTAATATTCAAGGATTTTATTTTTCTCACCGGGCTGGCGTTCTTTTCGGTATTTTACGGCGCGATAATGGAGGCCCTGATAATGACTGAATCCAATTCGGTGCTTTACTACGGCATGGGATTTGTTTACATGGTCACAGTAATACTTCTGGTGGTGCTTTACGGCAGAAAAAGCAGTTCAGATGTGTGTGATACGGATCTCTTTTAGACAATTTTTTGAAAAATGGTTTTTTTTGAAAGCAAAGTTTTTTTTGAAAGCGGGTTTTGGTTCAAATGGGCACAATAAAAAAAATCAGGGAAAAGCTTGCATGGATGAGGTGGCTTGATCCTTTTACCTGTGTCGATATTTTTGTAATGCCGCGCGTGAAAAAAATTACCGGCAACAGGCTTGTCGAAGATTTTGTGAACCTTTTTTTTGCGGCTTTGTTTGCCGCCGCGCTTTATATTATTCTCGGACTGCTTTTCGGCACCGCAAACCCGCTAATGATTGTTTATTCCGGCAGCATGGAAAACGTGATGTTTCGCGGCGACGTGGTTGCGCTCGGGGGCGCCGGTCGAGACGCCGAAAAAATTTCTGCGCAGGAAATAACGCTCGACAAAAATATTTCGCAGCTGCCGGTTTATGATTATGCTTCAATCAACTACAATTTTGAAAAAAAAGTTATTGATTCGGTAATGTTCGAAGATGGCCAAAAAATTTTTCTGAACAAAGAAGGTTCCGTGATTGTTTATGTAGCATACCCGATGGGGATTCCGATTATTCACAGGGCCGTGGCAAAAATCCGCGCAAATGACGGGATATTCCTGCTCACAAAGGGGGACAACGATTTAACCAATCCAACCATCGACCAGGACTGCGGAAAAATAATTTTAAACAAGTCTGAAAAACCGTGCATTACATTTTATGCGGTGAATGCAAAAGACGTTCAGGGGATTTCCTTCTTTCAGATTCCGAAGATTGGTTGCGTAAAATTGTGGATTATTGACAACCCTCTTTCCCTTTTGACCAGGGGAAAGTTGCCCGATGATTTCAGGGGCTATTGCTGACTGAATGGAAGAGTTTTTATTTTTGAAGGCGGTTAGTTAATTATGGATTTGGTGAAAGTGATTGCCTCGGTGCCGGCGGATTTCATTGTCAACGTATCCCTTATGGTGATTGCGCTTTCTTTTGTTATAATTGCAGTTGCAATAATCATTTACCTGCTAAAAAACAGGAAATCCGATGAGGAGAAAAAAATAGACCACGTGCTAAGGCATGTCGATTTGATAAGAGGAGGGAAAGCGGTTCCGAAAGAAGAAAATGAGCCGGTTCAGATTCCGGATCTTTCAATCAAGGAGATGCTCGTTAAAAAATTTAAATCGAAGCTCGAGTCCCAGGTGGGTTCGACCGTAAAGGTGATTGATTTGAAGGCTGCAGAGGATTCAAAGACTTTTGTCGCGGCTGTCGAAATTTCAGGAGTTAAACTTTCAATCGTGCTGAACCCTTCCGGAAAAATAATTGATTATAAAAAAGAAAAATAATTTTTTTATTGGGCGTTTCGGCGTGCTCGACCTCGTTGGGCGTCACAGTAGGCAGTGAGTTTTTAAAAGTAATGAGCCCTTCCTTAAGTAAATAGGAAAGTTTTTGCAGTGATTTTTTTAAGCGGTGATTTTGATGAAACTGATTTTAAAAGACGGCATGGTTTTTAGGCGGTGTATCGAAGCAGTCTCAGTCCTGATTGACGAGGCGGAGCTTGTGGTGGGAAAAAATGGTTTGGAATTGCGGGCCACCGATCCGAGCCAGATTTCGATGGTTGATTTTTCCCTCCCTAAAAGCGCTTTTGAAAAATTCGATTCGGATGATATTAAACTCGGGCTTGATTTGGATTACTTTAACAGGATTTTATCACGCGTTCAATCCGGGGAGAAGCTCGAGCTCGCGCTGGATGAAAAAAAAGCGCACATAATCGTTTCATTCAAGGGCACTGGCGACAAGTCATTTCAGGTTCCGTTGATAGATATTTCCTCCAGCGAGGTCCCAAATCCGAAAATCGATTTTGACGCAGAAATAAAGGCAAGTGCATCACTGCTTCAGAGTTCTTTCAAGGATGCGGCGCTGATAAGCACGCACGTTACTCTCGGCGTCACTGAAAAAAAATTTTTTGTTAAAGCAACCTCTTCGAAGGGAAACTTGAATGAAGAGACGCCACAGAACAAGGAAACCCTTCCAGAAATGAAAGTGAAGCGCGAGTGCAAAAGCATGTTTCCGCTTGATTATTTGCAGGATATGCTGAAGGCAGCGGATTCCGAAAATCCGGTCAGCGTTTTCCTCAAAACAAATGCGCCGGTTAAAATTTCTTACCCTATCGGCAACGCAAGTATAACATATTTCCTTGCTCCGCGAATTGAAAGCCAGTAATTTTCGATAATTTTCCCGGAATTCACCCATTTTTTTCGGTTTTTTTAGGGCCTTTCCTAAAACTTTTTGCTTTGCCCCTGAAAAATAATTTAAATAACCTTCGCCGTTTCATTCTGTAGAAATTTGCGGGTTTTTTTCGGGTTTTTGTTTTTTTATTGTTTTTGAGGGCGATTTGATTGATTGAGCTGAGAAAAGTCGATTTTTGGAAAAGGGCTATCGAAGCCGTTTCTTTTTTTGTTCCGCAGGGAAATTTCCGCTTTTCAGAAAAAGGTATTTTTTTCAAAGCCACCGACCCGAGCCAGATAATTTTGGTGGATTATTTTGTTGACAAAAAGCTGTTTGACGAGTATACAATAGAACCAAATTTTGTGGGAATTGATTTGATTGCCTTCAACAAGATAATGCAGCGAGCCACCACACGCGACAAGCTTGTAATGGGCGTTTCCGATTCCGAGCTGAAGATACGGCTTGAATCGGATTTGAAAAGGGGTTTCAAACTTCCTCTTGTGGATGTTTCTGAAGGGAATGTAAAAGTTCCGGACATAAAGTACGACGCGAGGGTGGAGATTTCCGGCTTCAATTTGAAGGAACTGTTGAAGGATGCGAGCCTCTTCGGCAGTGCGGTTGTACTTAAAGTTTCAAACGGAAAATTTATTGTTGAGGCCAGGGGCCCGCAGGGGGCAATGGATTCCGAGGCGGTCGGCAAGGCAATAAAAGTTTCTTCGAAGGAAGGCGTTACGGTAAAGTTTTCCCTTAATTTTTTTCAAAACATCGTGAAGGAGGCGGAGAATGAAAAGCCCGTTTTAATCGAACTCAAAAATGATGCCCCGATGAGGGTTTCCTTTTCAATCGGCGAGAGCAGGATAGTGTTTTATCTCGCTAGCATGATTCTTTGATTTTTCGGCATTCCGTGATTTTTAAGATGTTTTTTGGATTTAACGGTCTGTTTGTGTTGCGCGCATAGAAGTTATTTAATGGTTTCTCACTAAGCTTAGTTTTATGGATGACCTTTCTTTCTCCCAAAAATTTCCCTTTACGGAAAAAGCAAGGGCTATTTTGAAGAAGTCAAACATTTCGATTCAAAGCGCCCCTCCGGAGGCGGTCAAGAAGGCAGCCCTGATGGTTTCGAGGGCGGCAGCCGGAAAACAATATTTGCTTGAGATGAATAATCCTTCCGAAGAAATTCTGAGCCATGAAATAATTGCTTTTCCCGTTGCAAAAATGTTTGTTTCCGCAATGTCTCAGCCGCGCATCGCGGAAAAGTTTTCCATGATGATTGAAAGGAACACTTTTTCCCACCTCTCCGCCGCGAAAAATCCAAGGAAACTTTCAATCGACCTTGCGGAAGAACTGGGTGTGAAGTTTTTGCTTGCGGAAAAAAAAGAATTTTTTGTGGAAGTGCCCCTTCTTGAATATTTAAAAATAAATTTTAATGACGAGGAATTGAAACTTGTGAATCAGAGCGTTTTGTGCGGAAAAGTTTTTTTGAACGGAATGGATTTTGCGCGCTTCCTTTCCGAAATCGCATACAAAAAAGTTTTCGATTCTCTTCCGATAGCAGGGGAAGATATTTCGAGAGAGTTTAAACAGATGGCAAGGAGCATCGAAACGCAGATAGGCTCCATTGAAAGAAAAGAATTCGACCTAAAGGTTTCCGGAAAGATTAATCCTAACTTTTTCCCGCCTTGCATGAAGGCGCTTTACTCCGACCTGGCAGCCGGGAAAAAACTTTCCTATGCTGCCCGCGTCACGGTTGCTTCTTTTCTCTACAAAGTCGGCTTTACACAGGAAGAGCTCACTGCTTTGTTTGCAAAGAGCCCGGATTACAAACCGCACATTGCCCGCTATCACATTTTAAGAATTTTTGAAAAAAAGCTTTCCGCTCCGGGATGCAAAAAAATAAAAGAGTACGGGTTGAAAGTCAAAGGATGCGAGCAGGAATGCGGCGAGAACCATCCGCTGCAGTATTACATGCGGAAACTCAGGCAATCCAGAAGGATTGCAGAAAGCCCAAAACCTGAGAAAGAAATTTCAAAAGCATGGAGCGGGGGCAAATGACTTTTTCAAAGATTAATTTTCAAAAAGAGGAAACTTTTTTGAAAAGGCACTTTCAGGAGTATTACAAAAAAAATTTTGTCGGCTCTGTGCCGGAAGTGGAGAGGCGCGAATTCGGATACGGCGTTTTCGGAAGAAAAATTGCCGACAGAAACATTTCGTTTTCGTCTGAAAAGATTGTGAATGACTTTTTATTCGCGCAGGTTCCGCTTTTTTTTTCATACTCAACCGCTTATTACAGGTATCCGAATAGAAAACCGATGGAAGCCAAGGAACTTTTGGGCGCCGATATAGTTTACGAATTTGATGCCGACGACATACAAACCAGTTGCAAAGAGAAGCACGATTCATGGAAATGCCCGAAAGGGCATTTTGGAAAGGGTGCCATTGAAAATTGTCCCGAATGCGGAGAAGGAGTCGAAGTGAGCCAGTGGTTTTGCAGCGAATGCCTTGGAGAGGCAAAGCGCCATGTTTTTCGCCTGATAGATTTTTTGAAGGATGATTTCGGTTTCACCGAAGGGATAGAAGTGAATTTTTCGGGGAAGGCGGGCTATCACATACACTTGCAAGGAAAAGAGATAAGAAATCTCGGGAGGGGCGCGCGGATAGAACTGGTGGATTATCTTACGGCTTCTGGAATGTTTTTTGAAAAGCTCGGCTACGGGATTTCTTCCGCGCCGATAACGTGCCCGAGAGAAGACGGCGCGTGGAGAAAAAGACTGAACAAAGGCATCGAAAATTTATTTGAAAAAGACCCTGAAAGGGTTGCCGCCTTCACCGGCTTTTCAATAAAGAAAATGAAAAAATTTTTTGATTTAAAGCAGGAGGTCCTTTCGGGCATGAGGCGCGGAATCCTTTTTCCGGCCGAGGGAAGGAAAAGCAAGGAGTTTTGGAAAAAAATTCTTGAAATGGTGGCGGGCGAGGAAATGCTTCCCATCGACAGGCAAACCAGCATTGATTTGCACAAAATAATCCGCGTTCCGGAAACTCTTCACGGCGAAACGGGTTTTTGCGCGAAAAGGATTCCAGTCGGCGAACTAAAAAAGTTCGACCCTTTCACGGACCCGGTTGTTTTTGCGGATGAGAATCTTTTCGGCAGCGGGTTAGTAAAGGTTTTTATTAGTAAGGCACCAAGGTTTTCACTGTGTGGGCAGTCTTTCGGTCCTTTTGAAAACGAAGAGTCGGAAGTGCCTTTATTTTGCGCGATTTATTTGATTGGCAAGGGAGCTGTTCTCAGATGAAAATGAGTTACGACGAGCTTAGAAGGATTCACAGGCTGGAAAAGAACACCTCGCGCCTCGTGGAGGTTGATTCAGATTTCATTGATTCTGTTGAAGATTTTGTCGAGGGCGAGAAAAAAAATTACATAGCTTCATTGAAAAATTTTTCCCCAACGGATGCGCGTGAATTTTCAAATCTCAAAAAGGTGGTTGAAGAAATTTTTTTGCTCCGTGAAAAGAAACTCCTGAACAAGGCGCTCATCGTTTCGCGCACTGAGGACTTTTCCGAAGAAAAAATGGCGGCGCAAGAAAAAGAGACCTTCAAGAAACTTTTGAAAGTGCTTGAAGAGCACAACAAGATCTGCGAATCGCTTTTCGGCGAAGAGAGGGGAAAAGAAAGCGGCAGGGTTGAATTGAAAATGCTTAAGGAAGTTCCGACGTTTATCGGCACCGACATGAAAGAATACGGCCCGTTTGCAAAGGACGAAACGGTTGAATTGCCGAATAAGATTGCACAGCTTTTCCTCGCGAGGAAACTTGCCGAAGAAAAGTGATTTGTGAGAAATGAGAAAAGCGGCGTTTGATAAAATTTGGTCGGAATTAGGTTTGAAATAAAATTGTTTTTATTTTTTTGAAGGTGTGAAAATGGATTACCCTGAAAAGGACGAGCTCGTTGTTGCAAAAATAACGAAGGTGCTTAATTATGGAGTCTTTGTCGAGCTCCTTGAATACAATAATGCGAGAGGATTTGTTCACGTAAGCAATGTTGCTTCTTCTTGGGTAAAAAACATAAGAAATTTCGTGAAACTTGGGCAGGTGAGAGTTGCAAAAGTGCTTAATGTTGATGCTGAAAGGGGGCAGGTAGATTTGTCGCTCGCAATGGTTTCGCAATCCAAGGAGCGACAGAAGATAAACGATTACAGGCAGTTCAAAAGGGTTGAGAAGCTGCTTGAAGAGCTTGCAAAGCAGCACAAAAAATCTTTTAATGACGTGTGGGAAAAAGTGGCTATTCCGCTAATAGATGAATTTGGGAATGTTTATTCCGCGTTTGAAAAAATTTCGCTCGGCGCAAACGTTGATGCCATAATTCCGAAGGAATGGATTGGCCCGGTAAAAGAAATAGTCGAGAAAAATATTGTTGTTGCCGACAAGGAGCTGAAAGGGGTTGCAAAGGTGAGTTCCCTCTCTTCGACCGGATTAAAGGACATAAAAGAAATTTTTTCCGAAATTGACGGGATAAAAAAATGCAATGTTGCGTACCTCGGCGCAGGCAGGTATTCAATTTCCTGTACCGCGCCCGCTTTCAAAGAGGCTGAAAAAAAATTATCTGGCGCGATTGATTTGCTGGAAAAGAGAGCGAAAAAGCTTGGGGCTTCGTTTGAATTTGCGAAGGAAGAGGCGAAATGATTTTCAGCCGGGTAAAGCGATGCGCCCATTTAAATTTCTTTTCCTGCACGTTAAATTGTAATCGGCCATTATGGCGGTTTTGTTTATGCCCACAAGAATTCTTGTTCTGAAAAAAACGGCGTTTTCGGATGCGGTTCTTTTGGTCGGCCTGCCCGGCATAGGGTTGGTTGGAAAAATAGCAGTTGATTACCTGCTGAAGCAGTTTAAGACCGAGAAGATTGCGGAAATTCTCTCAGATTCTTTTCCGCCGAGCATTCACACGAAAAATTCAAAAATTTTTCTCATAAAAAACGAATTATTTCATTTTAAGCACAAGAAAAAAGATTTTCTTTTTCTCGCCGGGCCTGTGCAGCCGGCGCTGGATTTCAAAGTCGGCTCTTCCCACGAACATTATGAGTTTGCCGAAACATTAGTGAATTTTTTTAAGTCAATCGGCGTTAAGGAGATTGTAACCCTTGCGGGAATAAATGTCGGCGGCGCAAGGCTTAGCGCCAAACCGAAGGTAATAGTTGCGGCAACGGATGACAAGGTTCTTCTGCTCTGGAAAAAGGCAGGCGCGAAGGAAGACAAAAAAGAAGGATTGATTTCGGGCGCAGCCGGTTTGATTGTTGGGATAGGGAGGCTGCACGCAATTGAAGGGGCGTGCCTGATGGGCGAGACGAATGTACAGCTCGTTTACGGCGACCACGGAAGCGCGAAAAGTGTCATTGAGGTCCTGTCAAGAAGGTTCGGCTTCAGGCTTGACATGCACTCGATTGAAAAGGAAACGAAGAACATCGAAAAGGCCTTCACCGAGCTCAACAAACAGCTGGAAATACACGAGGAAGAAAAGCCATCGAACGGGCTTACTTATGTTAGGTAAATTAGTTAGGCAATTAGGCAAATGGTTCGGGCTAAAGTAATTAAAATAATTTTTTCTTTTTTTAGATTTAAAATTTGTCGAGAGTGAGTTGTTTCTTTGAGCCCTCTTCGTTTTCGATTTCCTTCAGAAGCTTTTTCAAGTTCCGCAAATCATTTATGCCGTCGGCGCCGTTCCGCAGGTAATACGCCGGGTGGTAGATGAAAAATAATTTGTATCCGTCGTAGCGCTTAACCTCGCCGAGGGCGAGCGACTTGCTGAAGATGCTTCCGGCGCTTCTCCCGAGCGGAACAATTATTTTCGGTGCTATTTTTTCCATCATTTTTTTTGTCAATGGGAGGAAGTAATTGATTTCGTCCTCTGTCGGCGCCCTTATTTTCCCTTCGCTTGTGAGCGGAATTATCGGCACGACATTCATCACCGCATAATCTGCCTCGCTAAGGCAGAGCTCTTTTACCCATCCGCCGAGGAGTTTGCCGCTTCTCCCAACAAAAGGTTTTCCTTCTTTGTTTTCGCTGAAACCGGGGGCTTCCCCTATGAAAAGCACTTTTGCTTCGTCGCTCCCTCTTCCGAAAACAATATGCCCGTTTGTGGCTTCAACATTTTTGTAGAGCGCGCTTTTCTTTGCGTGCGCGATTAAATTTTCTCTTACTTCCTTCAGTTTTTCGCTTTCGTTTAGTTCCATAAAATTTTACCCCCTTGTTTTTGCGTTAAAGAATGCCGAAGAATCTGAGCAGGAGCATTACTCCGACGCCCGCGGGGCCGAAAATTGCCGCAACAACCAGGCTCGGAAGCCACGGCAAGTTCGCGTTGAAAATGAAATTAACGACGCTCCACAAAATTAATCCGAGGATAGTATTGACGATTATTTTTTTCATGAAAAGCAGAACCAGTATTGTCGCGATTATGAGAACAATTCCAGCCCCCAAAAGAATCAGCGGATCGGCGAAAGGGCTTCCCATCGGTGTGGCGCCCGGTGTTATTGCACCAATATCGGGCCACTTTATGCTTTCGGCGAAGCCGAGAAAAAACGGGATCATGTTGGTTTCAATGTAATTGATTTGCATATTAGATATTTGCGAATTAGGTTTTAATAAATACTTGCTTTTTTGGTTGATTATTTTTTAGCGGCATTCTGAGTGTTTTTTAAACATTTTCAAGGAGAAAGTAATTGAGTTCGCGGAATTATGGGTTCAATCAAATTAATTTGAAGGATTTTTTATGGGCGCTATGCAGGAAGAACGAAAGGTTGTTGCAAATTTGCTGATGAGAGAGTCCCTGGCGGAGGCAGAACTTGAAAAGAAACTCCGTTTTTCAAAGGAGAAGCTCGGCGAGGTGCTGGCGCAGATGTTGAGGCTCAAACTTATTTCAAAAGACGGTGCAAGCAAAAAGTACTCCCTAAAACAGGAAATTATTGACGAGGTGTTGAAAAGAAGGAAAATAGCGGAAGCCGATGCATTCAAGATACGGCTGAGAGTTATAATAGATTTTCAGGCGATTGAGAAAACCCTTCTGAAGAAGCATATGGACAAGGTAATAGATGCGATAAAGAAAGAGAAAATGTTCACCGTATATTCAATAGAGCGGGCAAAAACAGCAAAAGATGGTGAAATGTATTCTTCCTTTATAGAAGTAAATCTCTCGGTAAAGAACTTTTCCTCGGTAATAAGGCTGCTCTTCTATTATGGCGCAAGTTCTATAGAGGTGCTTAAACCAGATAGGATAGCATTTTCCCAGTATGAATTCCAGGAAGGGCTTATGGATTTAGCGGCAATATTCCAAAGCTATTCAAGGTATTTCATGGAGCACTTAAACAAGGAAGACCTTGACAAGTTCTACAAAAAAATATATGAGTAAGCTTCCACCCCCTCACAGGCATTAACCGGTTGGCGGTATTATGGCGAATTGTTTCTCTCCCGGAAAAAGTTCATTTTTTGACGTTTGCACCAATCGTTTATTTTGGCGATTGTCGAAGCAGGGTTCAACGAAAAGGGTAAATTTTGCCCTGTTTTCGAAACGGAGCTTTCCCAAGGGTTTTCCCAAACAGAAACATATATAAACAGAAGGAATGCTTCTATGTACGAATCCAATAATTGCTGCCTCAAAGTCTTAGTCTAGAAGATTTTGGTTCTTTGCGGGCGGCAGCAGGCGGGTTCTATTCTTTGTATTCTAATAAAAGAGGTGAAGCAAAAATGAAAGGATTCAGTATAAAGAGACTGGCTGCTATCGGTATAGGTGCAGCTTTAGTCGGATCAGCTCTGGCTCCTGTATTTTCGGCTGCAATAACACCAAATGTTAGCACAATACTAAAGGCTAACATTGTGGACTCTACCGGTGCTCCGGTGGTAGATATTGTAGTTGGAGCAAACGCTGCGGCTTCGGACGTAGTGTGGGCAGGAAACATAGCTGCAAGAGTTGCCCAATTGGCAACAACTGCTGGTAGCTGCGCAGGCGGCGAAGCGGCAGATAAGGCTGTCAACTTCACGGTTGGCGGAACACAGTCTACCACGGGGTCAGGTAACACTGACGAGAACTATTTGGATTTGGCATCAACTGGTGTTGAATTCAACCCGATCAAGGCAGACTATAGTGACTCTACAAAATTTGTAAATCAGACAGGTGCGAAATATAGATGGTCATCAACTGACTACTATATCAACATCGACGACAACGTACAAGTTACGTCTGGCGTAAGTGTGCAGAGCACTGCTGACGGAAAATCTCCGGGACAAGCTGTTGCAAGCGTTTCTAAAGACGCTTTCATATACAGCCTTAGCCTTGGAGACGGATTCCCGGCAATGAACGCTACACAGCTGGATGCAAACTCGGAAGTTGACGTTAAAATCCCAATTTTGGGGGAAACATACGTTCTTGATGAAGAAGCAAGTACTGGAAAGACTTTGGTATTCTTCAAGGATACAACCCCGACTGAATTGACTGTTGGACAAACAGTTACAGTTCCCGGTGTAGGAAGCTACGCGGGCAAAGATTTGACCATCGAACTCATGGACTTGGTACAGGTAGGTTCTGGAAGCACAACTTACCAAGCTAAGTGGGCATTGAAAGATGGCAACACGGGAAGTGTTTTGAAATATGTTCAAAAAGCAGCGGGAACAGACTTGAAGGATGAGTTCGGAACGAGCTACTTCACTACAAGCGTATACGTTTCTGCAGCCGGATTGAACCTGTCAAAGAACACATACACTGCCACAGTAAGAATGGGTAACTCAAGGTTGGAAATAAGAGACAACCAGGTATTCCCATACAACTCGGCAGATACGACCAATCCTGAGTGGAAAGCATATGTAACAACTACTGGTGCTGGCGGAAAGGTGACTTACATACAAATAAAGAACAACTGGTCATACGATCAGGCAAAGTCATCTTCAACTACACAGAAGTTGGTATTGAGCGCAGGCGAGTCAATAACAATGAAAGACTACGCTAAGTTCACATACAAAGGATTGCAGACTAAACCGATGGCTAAAGCCACTATCGGTGGAAGCAACCTCACAGTAACCGACGGTAAAGGTATTTTGAGGACTATTCCATTGGTAATAGAGCTTGGCAGCGGAACCAACGAGATAACTATCGCTGGTTTGCCATTCGTAATCGATGTAAACAAAGAGAACTTGACTGTTGGAACTGCAGGTGCCGCTAGGTACTGGACTGTTTCAAGAACTTCAGGCTCTACAACGGACCCTTGGGGTACGTCAACAGCAGCTCCATCAGGATCTGCAGACGTTGGATACACCGATAAGGATGTAAACGCTGAAGCAGCAATCGGTTTCACTATCGATGGCGACTGGAAGAACTCTACAACAGGGAAAGTTAATTACTACCTTGGTGCAGACGAAACAAACAGCAAATACTGGTTGTTCTTGGCTGCTCAGAGATTCGATATGGACGACGATGGTGATACAAAAACTGCGGCAAGTGCTGAGTTAATGTTCGGAGGAACAGAAGTGGATCAAAATCTGTCAAACGGAGTCATCATGTATGGTGGAGTTCCAACAGATTTGAACTACTATTTGCCGGACATAACAACGTACAACGTTTTAACTGTTGAAAAGAGTTACAACGGCGATGCTCTTAGCGACACCAGCGACGTAAGTGGTGGAATGTTCAGATCTCCAAGCGAAGGAGATGTATACCAGTACGTTGCAAACTTTGCTTTGAATGAAGGAAGCGAGGGTGTAACAACTACAGACATCAACTTCTTTGTAAAAACATCAGACAGCATGCTTGTTGATTCTTCGGACAACAAGACAAGAGCTTCTGTGTTCGACAACGAAGTAGAGTACGGAATCACAGGGACCAGTTATTGGAACCTGAACGAATACACTACAGCAGCCTCAACTAAGCTGTTGAGCGGTGTAAACAACTACGGTACAGAAGTTTCTGTAAGCGGAGGCGTTGCTACAATCAACATGCCTAATCAGGCAAGAAAGGTTGAAGCATATGCTGGATCAACTGACGTAACAACTTCATCTGTTGGCGGAGAAGCTTTCACTGCAGTAGCTGCAGGCGAAACAAAGACCACAACAGCTGGGACTACAATAACGGTTGATTCAATAGCCGGAAGCTGCGGAACTGCGGGAACTGCAGTTGTAATCAACAAGGCATTAGGTAAATTGGTAAAAACAGATTCTGAGAGCGCAAGCGCTAAGTCAATCATAGTTGGTGGACAGGTGGTTAACACCGCTGCTGCCAGCGTAATGATAGACACTCAGTCTTTAGCCGATGTGCTTATTGCTAACGGCGACAGTGTAGCAAACGTGCTTGAAAACGGCGACATAATAGTTGCTGGTTACAGCGCTGAAGACACTGGAACGGCTGCACAACAGTTAATAACAGCACTTGAAGGTCTGATATAAATATAAATTCATAAAAGGCGGGGAGAAATCCCCCCTTTTTTCTTTTTTTTATTTCTCAATTGTTTTGTTTTTATTTTCTCGACCGAAAGAAATTAGGTTTGTTTTTATTCCTTTGTTATTTCTAATAATCTATGCGCAAATTGAGGAAAAAGGTCGAAGAGTTGGGTGCAAAATCAGCCGGTAAAAGGCAGAAAAGCGGCAAAAAAATATTTACAAAGAAAAATCTGCTTCTTGGTTTTGGCGCAATAGCACTAATCGCAATTGCCATTTTTTTGGCAAACTACCTGGGTTTTTTGAACCCTTACAAATTTTCGTTTCAAAGAGGCGGAGTAAGCTACTACTCAAATGAATATTCCCCAAATGATTTTTTTAAAGAATTTAAGGAGGCGAAAGAGGTTTATGTTTCCCCCGAATTCATAGAAGGGAAAACTGATCAGCTGGTTGCAAATTCAATGAACCTCTGGCAGGTCGTTTTAATTTCAAATGGTCAAAAGCCGGTTCAGTTGCTCCGCGTTTATGCTGGTGCGGGTTCCCAACAGCAGTTGCCACCAGAGACAGCAACAACAACGACGGCGGTGGGGCAGTTGCTTTATTGCCACACCAATTGGGGCGACACCAACAAAAGCGAGCAAATAAGCGCGGAAAAATGCTCCGAAATTCTCTTGGACAGCGGAAAAATGAAGGTCCTGATAGGTAAAGGCAGCGAAGATAAAGTTGTGCTTTCAAAGGGAAAAATGGAAATTTTTTACGCAAAAAGCAAGGACGTTGGCACGCTGAACCTAAAAATTATGTCCCAAATTTATCAGGATGCTGCGAAAATAATCAGCAGGATAAATGATGTGATAGGGCAGATTGGATAATTGATATTTACACGGCCCTTGGCGGTCGGGTTTTTATTCCGAGGTTTGGTTTTAAATGATAAAAAAAATGGGGCTTGAAGATAGGGTTTTGCTTCTTGTGATTTTTTTAATTATGTGTTTTTTTGCAGTGCTTTCTCTTTTTGCAAATATTTTTTACTTGCTTTTTGTCACCACTTTTTTGGGGCTTTTTGTTTTTTGTTTTTTCTTGTTGATTTACATTGAATATGGCTTTGTCGGGGGTGCAAGGAAACCTTCAGATTTTCCTCCAATTTCAATTATTGTTCCCACGTATAACTCCAAAGGAACTATTGCGAAGTGTATTTTTTCATTAAAGTCAATAAATTACTCTGGAAAAATTAGTATTATTGTAGTGGATGACTGTTCTGACGATGGAACATCTGAGGTTTTGAAAAAAATCGCACATATTAAATTGATTCGATTGGCAAAAAATTCGGGCTCAAAGGCCGCCGTTTTGAATGTAGGCTTAAAATATGTACGCACGGACTTTGTCGCGTTTGTGGATTCGGACACATATCCAGAAAAGGAGATCTTCCTTAAAACGATGGGTTATTTTGAGGGTGACAAAAAGGTTGGCGCCGTAAGCTGTCTTGTCCTTCCAGATGAAACAAGCAAATTCATAAAAAAATTACAGTTTTTTGAATACGCCGGCGGGTTAGGTTTGTGGGCAGCGCTTCTTTCAAAAATAAATGCCAGAGTGGGGTTTCCTGGTGCAACGATAATATTTAGGACGGTTGTTTTAAAAAAAATAGGCGGTTTTGATTTTGACAACCCTACCGAAGATATGGAAATGGCCCTAAGGCTTCATGCATCAGGGTATAAACTTGAAACCTGTTTTGAAGCTGTTGCTCTTACGGATGTTCCAAACACTTGGAAAAAATTACTTATACAAAGAGAAAGATGGTTCAGGGGGCGGCTTTACAACTTGTTTAAGTACAAAAGGCTTTTTTTCAACAAAACAAACTTTGACCTTGGTTTTTTTGGATTACCCGTTCTTTTTTTTCTGGAACTTATGTCACTAACCCTCTTCATTAGGCTTTCTGTAATGTTTTTTTCAGAATTATTCAGATTTGCGATGCTTGAGGTTAATCTTTTTTTTACTGAAAACATCTTATTGAATTTTCACCTTGGCGAATTTATGATAACATCCATGCTGCTTCTTTGTCTCTTTTCCTATGCAGTTCTCTTACTTTATGCATATCTGGGGCTTTCGGCGGCAAAATATCGTTTTAAGATTTCAGATTTGCCTGCATTGTTATTTAATTATTTGGTTTATCCTTTTATTTTGGCTTTGGTTTATTTGCTAAGCCTCTTGAAAGAATTAATTGGCAGTGAATCTAGATGGGTAAGAGTATCTATGTGATAGCGCTGTTATGCGCAATTGCAATAATATTTTCCGTTGCGGTCTCAATATTTATGTTTGAAACCGTTGCCAAGAGTGAGATTAGCCAGCGCATAAACAATGTTTATTTTGTGGGCCAGTTGGACAGGCTTTATAATGAGTTTTATAAATTGGATGAAAACCTTGAAAACAAATGCAAACTGCTCACAAAAAATATTGACCTGATAAATATTCAACTTTATGATATTGGCAAAGTGCTGCCAAGTTATAAGCAATCGTTTATTTTTGATGACTATGAAACGCTGAAAAGAAATTATGTTGTCGGTAACATGCTTGTTTTTGCAAAGGTTCAACAGGCAATAATCGACTGCAACTATTCGATGAAGCCGATAATTTATTTTTATCCATTTGAAAACTGTTCGATTGAATGCGATCCTTTTGTAAATGTGCTTGAGGAAGTAAAAAATAGGTGCAAGGATGTAAGGATTTTTGCGTTGCCTTTCAGAATGGAAAAATATAGTTTTACCGAAATGGTTGAAGCAAAGTATAATGTGCAATCATCCCCGAGTTTGATAATAAACGGAGTCGTGCATTACAAACTTCCTTCTACGAATGCAATTGTTGAAGAGCTTGGCTGTACATGATGACAAATTTGTAATCAATCTAACCTCCATGACAAAAATCAATTGTAAGGCAGTTTTCATTAATAAAATTGCAGGTTTGTCGTTTTAAAACACTTCTTCCTTCAGCAATTCTCTCATCACGGTCGTCGCATAATTTCCCTTGCTCAAAAAGAATGAAACCTTTGCAAACCGCTTGCCTTCGTTGAATTCATCTGTTCCAACTTCAATTAGTTTAAAATTTTCAGGCCTCAAAACAATGCTTTTTCTGCTTCCCTTGCTTGAGAGCTCGCCCATTCCCCCGACCTTAAAATTTCGAAAATCGACTCCTTCTTCTGCAAGGATTTTTCGCTCAATTTCTTCAGCCTTTCCTTCCGCAAATTTGCTTTCAAATCCGGGCAGCAGAGCGGCGGGTTCGCCCTCAATCATTTCATCGCCGTCAATTTTTTCCAATCCTTTCTCTCCAAATTGGCAAAGCCTTTCCTGAATTATTTTGTTGAAGATGAAACTTTGGTAAGCGTGCACGAAAAGGTAGCGCATTTTTTTCGGAAGCTTTCCGAAGGCGCCCGCAAAATCCGTTGGACTATTGCATAAGTGGTTTAGCATCGCTAGCTCGCCTCTTGCATCTGCCGCAGGAAATTCTTTTAATGCTTCTGAAAAATTTTTTGTTTTTGCCAGGTTAATTCTTGCATTCCTTAATTCCTCTTTTTCTTCAGGATAAGTTTCAACCAAGTAAAGCATTACAGCTTCCTCAAATTTCTTATCTAAAAGGAGCCGACCCACTTTGTGTGTTATTTCTCTCTTTCCGCCGAAGCGCTGGTTTCCAAAAAAATTTGGCAATCCGCTTTTCGCTTGCTCCGCAAATTCAGAAATTATTTTTCCTGCCTCTTCCTCATTTTTCTCGATTCCCCTGATTGTGATTGTAAAATTATTCCCTTTAAGCTCGCCCAATTCAATTCTTTTGTCGCTCCATTCAGGATTTCTCAATTCGATTCCTCTAAAACCAAAATGTTCAATTCTTTTTGGATCAGGCCGATAAAGACTTATCCTTTGGCAGCTTATCCCGCGCTTGTCTTTCAGCCCCGCATATCCGATTCTTGTTTTGCTCACATTCAGCCCGCGGGCAAGCCTTGCGAAAACAAAGTTTGTGTCCTGGTTTATTTTTTCCAAGTCAAGCAAAAGCTGTTCCTTTCCATCCGAGGGTGGAACATTCATTTTTTCAATTTCGGGCCTTTCGGTAAATCCCTTGTCAAATTTTTCGACTTTGCAGATTCTTCCGTCGGTTAAAACTTCTTCGACAATAAAATCGGAGTAGCGCTGCTTTATTCTTCCGCCAAGCGTTTCAGTACTTGTAACAAAGACTGGTTCCATAAAAATCAAAAAACTTAGATTACCCTTTGTAGCGGAGCATCGCGCCGAGCCCGCCGAAGCCTTCGTAGAATTGCTTCCCTTCCGCCGTTTCGGTGCTCACCACCATCACTTCCGCGCCGACCGCTTTTGCTTTTTCCAGCATGTAATCAAGGTAATCTACCTCTTCGACTATTTCGCCGGTTGCATCGCACTTAGAGCAGCGCCATTTTGAATTTTCATAGTCTTTGTCGGTTTTTACGATTTCGATTTCTTCGCTGTTGCATTTGCCGCAGATTTTTTTCACAACCATCCATTCGATTCCTTCTGAAATTACAAGCTTCGAAACCCTCCCGGCTTCAAGCGCCTCTTCGACTTCCTTCTGCCCGTAAGTTGCCAGCCCGTTTTTTGCTATTTCGCCCAGAAACTTGTCCATCATCACCTTTTCTTTCATCAGGTCGGTGTCTTTCAGCAGCTCTTCGCTTTTTTGGACTATCTCCCTTACTCCCGACTCGTCGGTGTAGGATATGTCAAGCACGCCGATTATTTTTTTTGAAATCTCGTGGTGGATGAGTCCTTTGTTTATGAAATAATTTTTTGTTATTCCCGGGCCGCCGATAATCACGCCCTTCAGCCTGTCGCCGTAGCTTACAAAATAATTGTTCACCTTTTCGCTTATCCTTTTGAAAAAGTCCTGGGCCGCTTCCTCCCTCAGCCTTTCGAAGCGGGGGGCACTCTGACCACCCGCCCTCGTCTTTCCAGGCACCATTGACGTAAAATGGCCCAAAATTTCGTATTTTCTTCCGTAAAGCTGCGCAATCGTCGCCTCGTTCTTGTCGATTGTGATTATTGCATAAAAATCATTCGGCGCCATCATTTCCTTCAAATAATCGAGATGAAATTCGGAGTCGCACCAATAAAGTTTGATTTTCAGATTTTTTACCGGATTTACCGTGAAAATCCTGATGTCGCCCCTTCCATCAACCGGCGAAACATTGCCGGCAAACACCACCAGCCCGTTGTGCGGAATTTTGAAATTTATTTTTTTAAGGAAGGTTGTTATTTTTCTAAGCGCGCCCTGAACGTTTTTCCTTGTGCTTGGGCTCTTTATGTTCGAGCTCTGGCTTATTTCTTCGGTGAGTTGGCCCATTACGGAGCTCCTGTCGGCGGCCTCCGGTATGTAAACCGTTATCAGCTCGGTATTTTTGCCCTTGAACTTTTCAAGCATCTTCAACTTCTTTCTGAACACCGCCAGGTCAGAGCTTGAAACCTCTTCTATCTGCTTCATAAAAACCACTTTTAATTTTAATCCCCGTTTTGGGCAGTTTTTTGCACGCGCCTTTTATGCGTTCAGAAACGTATTTAAATGAGTAAATTCATATATTTCGGTATCATTAAATTAATAAATGCTATTAAGCGCTTTGGGGCAAAAAAGGTTTTTTAGCAATTGGTTGAGAGTGGTTTTTGATGTTTGACATGTTTCAGAACTGGGACGACCAGAATAAACAGGCAGACGAAGCAAGGGGCGAAGGTTCACCGTCTTCTGCAACCGGTTCAAACAGCGCCTCGATAGGTTATTATAATCCCAAAAAAACGATTGTTCTTAGCGTCGGCGGCTCGCTTTTTTTTGATGATAAACCAAAAACGGCGCACATAGCAAAGTTTTGTGAAACTGTTAATGATTTGATTAAGGGGGGGTTTGCGTTTGTTTTGGTTGTGGGCGGCGGGCAGGTTGCGCGAACCTATCAGGCGTCCGCGAAATCCCTGGGGGCGAACAATTTTGAAATGGATGAGGTTGGAATTTCCGTTACAAAATCCAATGTTCTGCTTTTCACCTACAATATTGAAAATGCGTGGAAGGACGTTTTGCAGGATGTCAAAATGGCGCGCAAAGTGCTCTCATTCGGAAGAACGCCTGTTTTCGCGGGCAACATGCCGGGCCAGACGACTGATGCGGTTGCTGCTTCGATTGCGGAGTATTTGCAGTGTGATTTTTGCAACCTAAGCAACGTTGACGGAATTTATGCTTCCGACCCTGCTGTTCATCCAGGTACTAAAATGTTTGAAGAGCTTACCCACACGAAAATGCTTTCGCTCGTTAAGGCGATTGCCTCAAAGCCGGGTGCGCACACCTTTGTCGACGTTCACGCTGCAAATATTTTGTGGCGCAGCAAGGTAAGAAGCTTTTTCATAAATGGAAGCGACTTAACTAATTTCAAGGCATGTATTCGCGGGGAACAATTCAAGGGAACAATTGTTCAAACGGCTTCGGCTTCCGAAGAAAAAGAAGACGAGGAAGATTAAATTTCGCTGAAAATTAGATTTTGTTGAAGATTAATTTTTGGAACAAAGTCTGTTAATAGGTTCTAATAGGTTTCCTCAATAAAATAATCGTCGTAAGTTTTCTTCCCCAAAAGTATTCCGACTTCATTTGAATTCAAAATCGGCTGTTTGAAGCTGCCGAAATCGTCAAACGCAATCCTCGGGCAGGCAGTGTTTATCAGCACTTCAGCTTTCGCGCCAAGCAGCGAAGATTCTGAAATTGTATCAGTCGAATATATTTTTGCTTTTTTGCCGGCAAGCTCCAGCAGCTCCTTTATTTTTTTTGCGAGCGAAATCCTGTTCTGCCCGGTTTTTGTTGAAACAAGTATTCCGAAATCGCCCGCTTCCTTCGCTTTTTCTATTAGCATTATTCTCCGCCGCATGAAAGTTTCTTTTTCTTCGCAGAGTTCCTTGATTTCTTTTGTGAACGGATTCACTGTTATAACTTTTTTTCCGGTTGCAAAGCTGATTCCAAGCGGGTGGAATAAACCGTCTCCAAAGAAAAGAATTGTGTTTGTGCCGACTGCTGCGGAAGAGTAGTTGCAGCCGAGAACCTGCCCGTCAAGAACCCTTTTCCCTTTTCCGATTACCGCCTTGATTTTGTTTTTTTCAAGCACCCGTTTCAGCTTTGGCAAATATTCTATGAACTGGATTGTTGTTGTCAGCCCAATTGAATTTATTCCGCTTTTTTTCAGGTATTTTGCAAGTGTTTCTGAAATTTCTTCAAATCCGCCGCCGAGGTCATAGCGCAGGAACGCATAAATTGTCGGAATTTTTGTTTTTTCAATAAAGGGGCTGTGGCCCAAGTGCAAAATCGCGTCGCAGCCCAGTATTTTTGCCTCGTTTTCCTTTAAATCACAGGCACCGAAGCACGGGTCCATCGACGCGGCAATATCAAATCCGTTGCTCTCAAGCTCTTCAATTATATCATCTACTTTTGTTTTCAATCCCTCCGGAATTTGAAGGAGTATTTTTTTCGCGTGAATTTTTTTGAGTTTTTCCACCGCCTCGTTCAGTTCGAGCTTGAGCATGAAAATAAATGGTTCGGGAAGGATTAAATTGCTTTCTAAAACGGCCGAATTATTTTTTTGTTTGCAGTCCCCTCTCGTAGTTCTCAATTATTTTTTTCTTTTCCTCAATCATTACAATTTTTCTTATCTCTTCAACCGCATCTATGTTTGCGGAAACGGAATCAATTCCCATCCAAACAAGCCTTTTTACCATTTCAGGATTGCTTGCCGCCTGCCCGCAGATGCTTGTTTTCACGCCAGCCTTTTTGCATTTGTTTATTACATATTCAAGCTCTCTTAAAACCGCAGGGTGCATTTCGTTGAATTGTTTCTGGATTTTCTGGTTGTTCCTGTCGAGGCCCAAAGTGAGCTGGGTGAGGTCGTTTGTGCCGAATGAAATAAAATTTATGTGCGGAATCATTTCATCAATTATCCAGACCGCAGCGGGCGTCTCAACCATTATTCCGAAATCAACTTCTTTTTGCAGGCCGATTTCTTTTGCAATCTGTTTCGCGCCCGTAACTTCCTCGACGCTTTGAACAAAAGGCAGCATCACCCCGACATTTTTCAGCCCCTCGTCATGCAGTTCCTTAATTGCCTCAATCTGTGCCTTGAACATTCCAGGTTCGTCTAAATCCCTTCTTATTCCGTGCCAGCCAATCATAGGGTTATCTTCCTTTTGTTCTTTTTCTCCGCCGGCGAGTTCCTTGAATTCATCTGTTCTTGCGTCAAATGTCCTGAACCATACGGGCCCAGAAAATTTTTCAGCAACGATTTTGATTCCTTTTTTAACTGTTTCCTTGAGTTCATTATATTTTCCCTGCCGTATGAATTCCGCGGGGTGCATTCCTGAGCTTGTAATCATGTGTTCGGCTCTCAATAAACCAACGCCGTCGGCGTTTGTTTTTGCGGCCTGTTCCGCGGCATCCGGCAGCGCAACATTTACCTTCACCTTTATTGAAAGTTCTTTTAGAAGTCCGAGAAGTTCCTTTTCTTCGGCGGCCTTTTTTTCAGGAGCCATTGTTTCGAATTTTTCTTTATATTTTTCCCTTATCTCAGAAGCCCGGTCGCTCAAATTCCCTATGTTTATTTCTTTTTTTGATTCTTTGACTACTCCCTCTTCGAGTTCATCGACTTCTTTTTCCTCCAAAACAGTTATTTCTTTTTTATCCGCTTTTATTTCGAGTTTTCCCCGATAAACTTTTCCCCTGAATCCATCAAGCGTCACTTCTTCTCCATCAACAAGGATTTGCGTTGAATTTCCTGTTCCGACTATGCAGGGTATGCCGAGCTCGCGGCTAACGATTGCAGCGTGGCATGTCGACCCCCCTTCATCCGTTATTATTCCCGAAGTTCTTTTCATTATCGGCACCCAGGAAGGGGAAGTCATTTTTGTTACAAGGATGTCGCCCTGCACAATTTTCGAACTCTCGCTTATGTCTACCGCGACCCGCACTTTTCCGGTAACTATTCCCGGGGATGCGCCCAATCCTTCGACAATCGGTTTCTCTCCAGTTTCAACTTTTGTTTTTGCAATTTTTTTGTCGAGCGCCGTTATCGGCCGCGCCTGCACAATGTATAAAACATTTTTTTCCATCGCCCACTCAATGTCCATCGGTTTCTTGTAATGGTCTTCTACGTGCTTTCCTATTCTTGCGAGTTCGATTATTTTTTCTTCAGGGAGTTTTTGGAGTTGCCCTTCGGATTTTGAGAGTTCGATGCGCCGATTCTCGCCGCCTTTTTTTATGAGCTTCCATTCCTGGTAATTTATTTTTTTCCCTATGATTCCCATTGTTTCCTTGTCAACAACATAGTTGTCCGGAGTAATGCTTCCGCTCACGACGGTTTCGCCCAGTCCGAGCCCCGCTTCGATTATTATTTTTGTTGTGTCTCCTCCAGATGGATCCGCGGTAAACAGTATTCCGCTTACATCGCTTTGAATCATTTTTTGCACGATTGCCGATAAACCGACGTCTTTTGTGCCGAAGCCATTTTTCTTTCTGTAATAAACTGCGCGTGCGGTGAAAAGCGATGCCCAGCATTTTTTAACCGCGTGAACAACCGGATCGTAGCCTCTTACATTCAAATAGGTTTCCTGTTGCCCTGCGAAGCTCGCTTCCGGCAAATCTTCCGCGGTTGCGGAGCTTCTTACGGCAACGTATTCTTCCCGCTTGCTCGTAATCCATGCGAATTGCGATTCCCCGAGTTTTTTGTAGTGCGCGATTATTTCGGTTTTTATTTCGAGAGGCATTTTTGTGTTCATTATTAGTTCGCGCACTTCCGCGCTTGCCTTTTCCAGTTCATCCGTGTTTTCAACATCGATTGCGTCAATTTTGGCGACGATTTGGTCCTGAATTTTTGTTTTTTGAATAAAATGAAAATATGCCTGTGCCGTTACCGCGAATCCGGGTGGAACTGGAAAGCCGTTGTTGGCCATCTCCCCAAGTGAGGCGCCTTTTCCCCCGACCATCGGAATATCCGCTATGTGTATTTCATTAAACCAGAGAATATTTTTCATTCAGCCCATAAAGAGAAGCCTATTCTCATTAAAAAGATTTACTAGGTTTGAAAAGCAAATAAAAAATCTTTAATTTTTCGAATTTGAAAAAGTCTGAAATAACTATTTTCCTTTTTTTTCCGGTTCTTTCGCAGGAGCTTTTCCGGCAGCGGCAGCCGCTTCTTTCTTTCCAGCTTCTGCTCCCGTCGCTGTGCCGGTCTTCCCAGTTGCTGCGCCGGGTTTTCCTGCCTCCGCACCGGCTTCCGGAGCCGTCGCTGCTGCCGCGCCTTCTGCAGGACCCGCTTCGGCTTTTTTAGTTTCAATTATAACTTCTTCAACTGCTTTCTTCGGCAGTGTTCCTATGCTCTTTATGTCTTTGTGGATTGTAACGCCGACGCTGCATGGAAATTTTGCCTTTGCCCTGAGCAAAGCGCTTTTCACAATTTCTTTCTGTGAATCTATCAGGAGAACGCTGAAAATTACCTGCCCTTTTTTCACTCTCGCGCTTCTTCCGATTGGCACGCCGAATGATAAACTCATTCCCTGGCTGACACGGTCTGCTCCTGCGCCTTGTGCCTGTTTGTTTTCCCTGAGAAGGTGGCTCGGGTAAACCCTTATTTTCATGAAGAAGCCGTCTTTTCCAAGCTCCTTTACAAGTTTTCTGTTGATTGCGATTCTCGCGCTTTCAATTGCGTTGTCTCTCAAATCAAAATATTCTTTTACATACAAATCTGCGACGGTATCGTACGCTGCCAACGGGTTTCCCATATTGAATTGCCTTATTTTTAGCGCGGGCGCCGCCTTGACATAGCTCTTTCTCGGCACACCGGGTGCCACCCTTGTATAGGCTCTTTGCTTCAAGCCGGTATTCCTGTAACACTTTCCAGGTCTCAAACCCATCTTCAAATCACTTTTAATTGTTCAAAAACAGCAGATTTTGCTTACTTTCTTTAGCTCACCAATTCAAATAGAATGCTTCTGAAATATTTATAAAGCTTCTTTGCTTGGACAAAAAAAGCAAGGGGCGGGAGTTGAACCCACTTAACTCGCTCTGCAGGCGAGTGCATGACCGGTCTGCCACCCCTGCAACCTTTGTTAAAGGTTGGCGAAAAGCCCTATCTTCGCTGATGCTCGATAGGTCTTGCTTCGCAAATGCCTTTATAGGTTGGCGAAAAGCATTATCTTCGCTGTTGCTCGATAAAGCATCCTTCACTTCGTTCAGGAAAGCTCTCGAATCGCATTGTCAAAATTTGTCGAGCGTTTTCTTTAAAAACCTCTTTTTCCGAATCTTTTGTCATGTTCGAGCCGAATTGCGTCATTGTTACAATCGCTCCAGAAGTTTCGCTAAAAACATTTTTCGTCAGGCGCTTCATAGAAAAAAAATTGCGGGAAAATATTAAAGCGGCTCTCAAAGAAAAAAAAGTTTCCTTTGATTCAATTGAACTTTTTGGCGCGCGGTATGTAATTTCATCCGGCGAGCCGAAAAAGGTTCTAGGCGCGTTGAAAAAATGTTTCGGCATTTATCTGATTTCACTGGCTCAAAAAGTTCCTTTCAACAATTTGGACAGGCTCTCTGAAAAGGGCGCGGAAATTTCAAAGTCGGTTTTGGAGAAAGGAACTTTTGCGGTGAAAGGAAAAAGCTATTCAAACGATTTCAGCTCAAAGGATATTGAAAATCTTTTGGGTGCGAAAATTCTTTCTCAAAATAAAAGGCTCAAAGTAAGCCTCTCAAAACCCGACAAAGTTTGCCACTGCATTTCAGGGAATGGAAAAGCATTTTTTTATTTCGAAGTTGAAAAGGGCGCAAACGGTTTTCCGGTTGGCTCGCAGGGGTGCGTCGCGTTCATTCCCTCGAAAAAAAATTCTGAAAATTTGAGGGTTGCGTGGCTTTTGATGCGCAGCGGCTGCAGAGTTGTTATTGCAAGCCCCGAGAATTTTCCTGGCGCGGAATTAAAAAAATTAGCGGAATGGAATTCATTTGAAAATTTAAAAAAAGTTTCAATTGATGAATGCAGGAGAAGATGCGAAGCCTGGAGGATAACAGCGTTTTTCACTCCCGAAACGGATTTGAAGAAAATTCATGAGTTGAATAAAATTTTTGGCGCAAAGGTTTTCGCGCCGCAGCTTTTCAATCCCTCAAAAACACCGTTTGATTGATGTCTTTTTGGTTCACCGGCGCACAACAAAAACAGCTAATTTAATTCTTTCCTATTGTTGATACTTCATGCTTTTGGGAATTTTCTCGGACACCCACCTCGGTTTCGGCGATGGAGACCTTTATGAGGAATCATTTGCGCGTTTCAAGGAGGCGCTTGGAATTTTCAAGGAAAAGAAGGTAAATGCGATTCTGCACGCGGGCGACCTGTTTGATGATGCTGTTCCGAAGCAGGAAGTCTGGTTGAGGGCTTTTGAATGTTTTTCCGAAAATGGCGGAAACGAAGTCGAAATGACAAGGGAAAGGTTTGGGGCGCGCGAAAAAATTCGGTTAAGGGGGATTCCCTTTATTGCAATTCATGGGACCCATGAATTCAGGGGAAAAGATTTTGTTAACGCATTGGAAGTTTTAGAGTCCGCCGGCTGCATGATTCAACTGCACGGCGCAAAAATTATTTTGGAAAATTTCGGAGAAAAGATTGCCATTCAGGGGCTCGGGGGGGTTCCAGAGAGAAATGCGAAACAGGTGCTCGAAAAGTTCGACCCTAAACCGGCGAGCGGCGCAGTAAATATTCTTTTGCTGCACCAGTCTTTTATTGAATTTCTTCCGTTCGGCGATGAGGCGATTGCGTCGCTTTCCCTCTCCAATCTCCCGAGCGGTTTTGATTTGATTGTTGACGGGCACCTGCATTGGCACGACGAGCAAAATGTCGGCGGCAAAAGGTTTCTTTTAACGGGTTCGACTATTTTTACGCAGATGAAAAAGTTAGAGGCGAAAAAAGAAAAGGGCGTTTTTTTGTTTGACACGAAAACAAAAAAAATCGAGTTCGTTCCTTTTGCGGAGCAAAGGAAATTGTTTTATGAGAAAATCAGTTTCAAGGATGCGAAGCCCGAAGAGGTGAAAAAAGTTGTCGAGGAAAAAGTGTCCAAGATTTTGTGTGAGAGTTTAGGCATGAAGCCGCTCATCCGTTTTAAATTAATGGGAACGCTTTCAAAGGGGTTTTTGCAGAGCGACGTTTCGTTTGATTTTGGCGACGGGGCGGGCATGGCGGTATTTTCAATTTCGAAGGAATTTTCAGCCGAGCAGTTTGGAAAAAAAATCGGGTCGTTTAAGGAAGAGCATTTGAAGAAGAAAAGTATTTTGGAAATCGGCGTCGATATGTTGGAGAAGCATGTTGAAGAGGCAAAGCTCGAAAATTTTGAAACACGGAGAATATTTGACCTTTTGGCGGCGGATGAAACCGAAAAAGCAGAAAAGGTTTTGCTCGGCGAATAAAAAAATTTTGTCGCGTGTTATTGGCGAACCGAATTTATTCCAAGAAATCCTTCTTTTTGATTTTTTCCGGGAGGTATTTTGTTGCAACGAAGTCAAGGCTTTTGTTTGCGAGCGCCTGCTGCTCTATCCTGATTTTCATGCTGAGCGCTTTCTTGAGTTGCCTCTGCCATCCCTCGTTTTTGAACCACGGATATTCCAGCATTTCTTCCGCCCTTTTTATGTCAGCGTCTTTCATCCTTTCAGTCACATTTTTCAAATCGTAAGTTTCAACGTCATCAAGCGTCATCCCGATGTATTTTGCGTCGGGCACCGAAAGGAATTCGGAGTGCGCAGCCAACGCCATCGAGCCCTGTTTTATTACTGAATAAATATACCAGCCGTACGGGTCCCCATCAGTGAAAACGTAAATTGGCATCTCCAGTTCTTCGTGAACCCTGTGAACCAGCCTTCTTGTTCCCCTTGCAGCCTGCCCCCCGGTTCCTATTAGTAGGCATCTGTTGTCGGCGGGATACCCTTCTTCTATCAGTCTTTCAAACATCGCTTCGGTTTCAACAACCAGACAGTAATCCGCGTCCGCGTCAATGAGCTCTATTTCTTCAGGCTCAACTCTCGACATTATGCTCCAGCCGCCCCTTCCAAGTTTTGATGCGTTGAACTTGTCGTTGTGGTGCATCTTGTCTTTCAAAGTTATGTCTCCATAGAGTGTTCCCTTCGGGTTCGCGTGGAGATTCAACTTTTCCCTTATTGTGTCAACGCTGTGCTCTATGTCTACAATTATTGGGTCACTTTCGTCCTGCCCCTCGAAGGTGTTTTCTTTTGTGCCTTCAATGGTGTGTTTTAATTCGTAATAAATTTCACGGATGGAAGCGGTTTTGTTGTGCCTCAAGTAGTCGTGGGTTTTTGCGGCGATAATGGTTGTTTGCATGAATTTTTTTGCGTGCGCTATGTTCAGGAAGTTTCTTGTTGCGGTTTTTTCCCCCAACCCAAGGTAGCCTTTTTTTTCGTCCCATTCGACATTTCCCTTTCCTCTTTGTATTGTGGTAAAAGTCGGGTCCTTTTCCGCGTTTATTTCTTTTACTATTCCTTCGGACATTTTTTTGAGGCGCTCAGCTATTTCTTTAGGCCCGATTTTTTCCTCTTTTGACTTTATTTTTTCTTTCGGTATTTTTCTGGCCATTATTTCCCACCCTTCGCATTTTTTTCTTTCTTATTTTCTTTTTTCGGTTGTTGTATGTATGTGCTGTCGCTGTCAAGCTCTTTCATTGCCTTGTTTTCCGCTTTTGATTTTTTCGCCTCTTCCACGTCCTCAAGTTTTAGTTTTTCAAGCACTATTTTTTCAAGTCTTTTTTGCATCGACGCCTTGCTCTCCCCGGTAAGTTTGTGAAGTGCCTCGACTATTTCAGGTATGTATTTGTAAAATAATTCCCTTTTCAACTGGTTTTCCTGTTCCCTTCTTCTCTTTGAAATGTAAATGCCTGCCCTTCTTCCAGTCTGCATCAGCGCCAGCCTGATTTCTTCAAGAACTTCCTCTTCGTCCGCAATCGCCTGCTTTCCCGCGCCCGTGTACGGAATGTGAACGGAAATAAAATTTACCAGCACAGTGAGCGGCGCCTGTTCCACATCCTTTATTCCGTACCTTTTCCAGTCAACTGTTTGAACGGCTTTTGTGAGCGCACAGCTTCCCGGGTCGAAAAGAAGCGGCGATTTGTTTGCAAACCGCATTATTTCTATTTTCTTTTCCTCGCCCATCGCCCTTCCGGCGTTCCCCCCGTAAGCGATTCCGATTTCTATCTGGAAAGGAAAGCCCCCTGCATAAACCGCGGGTTTTCTCGTAAGCACAGTCAAAAATTCCGGCTGGACAATGCTTTGCAAGGAATTTTTTATCCTTTCTTCTCCGATCGGTCGCAGAGCATCCGTGCTCGGTGCGATAAAATCAATTTCCTTAAACGCCTTGATTATTTCTTCGGCTTCGTCCCAGCCCAATTTTTTCGGGTCCTTTGCCATGTCGAAATTTACCCTTTTTTTTACTTCATCAGCGGCTTTTGCGCCCATCCTGTCAAAATCGGTTGAAAGGAAACTTGAAACGGTTCGCGCCTTTGAAACCCTGCTAAGTGAAAGCAGATCGTCGATTGTTGAGCCTTTTGGGTGCGGCTTTATTTCCTGCGGCGGTTTCGGAATTTCTTTTCCCGTCCTCTTGAATACAACTTTTTTTCCAGCCGGATCCCTAAAAGAAATTTGAGCGTGCGGATTCGCTATTGCCGTCCTTCTCAGGTATTCCATCGGGCCCTGTTCCGATTCCCTGTAAACAATATTTTTGAATTTTGCCTGAACGGCTGTGCCCTGAAAATCTTTTCCAAGTTCTTGCATATTTGATATTTTCGGTTCGTTGTCTTTCGGGTCGACGGAGACTTCGAGCGACATCGCTTTTTGCCCTTTTCGTCCTGTGATTATTTTTGACGGCTTTCCTGTTGTCATCTGTGAAAGCATCGTGCATCCTGAACATCCGATTCCCTGCTGCCCCCTCGCCTGTATAAGGCGGTGAAATTTCGTTCCCGCCAAAAGCTTTCCGAATGCTTTTCCTACATTTTCTTTTGAAATTCCCGGCCCGTTATCTGTTACAGTTACTTGATAATATTCCGGCCCGAGCTCGTCAATCTTTACGTCTATTTCCGGCAGAATATTTGCCTCCTCACACGCATCCAAACTGTTTGTAACATACTCATGGATTACCATTGTGAGCGTCCTTACCTTTCCGTAGAGACCGAGCATTTGTTTATTTTTTTTAAAGAATTCCGCGACGCTGTGCTCCTTGAATTCCTTGTCAAGGTTTTTCACCAAAACAGCGTTGTTTGCGTCCGTTTCTTCGTCGGAGAGTTCCGCTTTCCCCGATTTCTCTTCTTCCTTTTTGGCTTTTTCCTTTTCCTTGACTTTTTCCGCCATTCGCTCACCAGCAATTTTTTTGTTTTTGTCCAATAGTTTTAACACAATAAACTTTTTATTACATGCCTTGCAGGGTTTCCGCTCTTTTTTTGTTTTTAATCATGACTTGTTTTTTTATAATTCGAATCTTTCCCTTTGCGCCCTGTCAATGAATTTTGTGGCGGTTTCGTGCCTCGCGCCTTCCAGCAGTATTTCAACGGCGCCTTCCGCCAATTCGATGTCCGTGTCTCTTGCAATTATTGCAACTGTTTTTCCCTGAACAGAAATAAGGGAACGGGTTTTTTTCTCGATTTGCGTGCGGGCCAGCCCGCCTTTTCCAATTACCCTGCCTCTTCTCGCCTTTTGTTTTGATGCGTTTTTTCCGACAAATTCAGGTATCTCGATTATCCTAAGCAGATAATCGTCTTTCAGCAGTGCGAACGCCCTTGCCGGAGAAAAGCCGCGCCCGATTGCTTTTACTATGTCTGTTGCTTTGAAAAAATTTTCGCCGTCGCCTGTTATTGCGACCTCCCCGCTTGCAGAATCAATTTCCATTGTTGTCTGTGTTTTTTGCGAAATGGTTTTTTTGATTTCTCCTTTCGGGCCTATCAGCACGCCGATTCTGTTATGCGGGATTCTTACGATTTCTTCCATCAAAGCACCTGTTGCATTTCACTTGATTCAAAAATAAAATCCAAATAAGGCAAATGGCCAGAATAACTCTTGCTCTCCATATAAAAGGGGTTACAAATGTTTAAAAATGTTTTAAGGGTTCCTTCGTTTTCGAAAAATTTTTTCAATTTTCAGCCTTTTTGGTTTTTCTCTTTTTTATTTCGGAATACATTTTTTCATAATTCGTTTCAACGCCGAGTTTTGAAAACCACTTCGAGAGATTTAAAACATCCCTTTCAAAAAATTCCTGCGCCTTCGGGTGAAGGGTGCTTACCGCCTGTCCGCAGTCGATTATGACCAACTCCTCTCCGTTATTCAGCAGGTTGTATTCGCTCAAATCGGCGTGAACAATTTTTGCCTCGACCATTTTTGCCATGTATTCGCACATTATTTTGTATTGTTTCTCCGGCTCCTCAAACGGCTTATTTTTTGCGGTCGGCGCAGCTTCCCCGTCTTTGCCGATGAATTCCATCACCAGGCAGTTTCTTTTGAACGCAATCGGAGTCGGCACCCTTATTCCAGCTTTTGTGAATTCACTTAAATTCCTGAACTCTTTTTTTGTCCACGCTATCACGGTTTCGAGCTTGCTCTTTCTGACATTTTTGAACCGCTCATCTCCAACAATATAATCCTGCATGTGCTTGAAGTTGGAGGTTTCGATTTTGTAGATTTTGAGCGCGTAGTAATTGTTTCCCCCCTTGCATCTGAAAACGTTTCCTTCTTTTCCAACCGAAACCAAAAATTCTACCTCGGTAAAGTGCCCTTTTCTCGCGAGCTCGTGCACTGTTGCGATTGTCGCCCCGTCAAAAACGTCGTTGAATATGCGCCTTGTGTTATCATCCTTTATTATTGTTTCGACGAATTTTTTCGGCGCCCTTTCCCTTGTTTTCGGATTTTCGATTTCCCTCATAGAAAAAGAATTGTTTGCTGGATTTTTTAAGGAAATAGGTTGGGTAAAATAAAATGCGAAAATTTAAACAGGCAGCTTCCCCAATCGTCCGTTTCTTTTGAGCCAGCCGACCTGGCTGCCCATGTAGCGCCAGATGATGTCGCCTTTGATTGGCTGGAAATCCCACAATTTTACAATAACAATGTCGTTCTCACGAATCCAGAATTTTTTTTTCATTTTTCCAGGAATTCTCAGGTTTCTTTCGATTCCGTCTTCGCAAATCGCCTTTATCTGGCTCCCGCCCATTAATTGCGTAACCAGCCCGAATTGTTCGAGTTCATCCCTATTGGGAATCCTGAGCCTCTGGTATGCCTCATTTTCTTCCGCTTCGGTCGCGAACGCCGGCCTGTTGAAACTTCCGCCCTTGTTTTTGAAGGGAAGATTTTTTCTTTTTTGACTGTTAAAGTTCGCCATTGATTCACCGTTTTAAAAAAATTATTCAAACTCTGTAAATTTGCGCGTGCTTTATCCCGCCTATTACAATCAAGCCAGCTTTGCTTATTAAACCTTTTTTTTGTGCTATCGCGACGCATTTGTTGCCGAAAAGGTTGGCGCTATCGGCTTCCTCGAGCATTTTTTCGAGTTCCGATTCCGAAACATTTTTTCCTTTAAAAAATTTTTCAGAAATTGTTATTGAAATTTTTTCGTCCCCAAAAGTTTTTCCGATATGCTCCTTGTCGCAGACCGCAAGAATCGTTTTTAACTCAAATTGGTGTATTTTTGCTATCAAACAATCCCCCTCTTCGCAATAATTTTTTTCGATGTCTTCAAAAAAAAATCAGATTCCTTTTACAGGGCGCATCGCTCCGCACGCCTCGCACTTCATCATTTTCGTTTCTTTTTGCGCAATAATCTTCGTGTCCGGTTTTTTGCACTCGGGGCAGAGCACGAACTGGTTGAAATAATTTTGAATTAGCTTGTTCAGCTGTATTGCGCCGACTTTTCCGTTTATTGTAAGCTGGCTGTTTCCCTTGGTTATGCTTGTTCCGGTTTCTTTCGTCAAATATTTCAACAGATGTTTCTCATCCCTCCTGATTTCTTTTATGAGCGCATTAAAGCCGGGAACGATTGTTTTGCTTCCCTGAATGAAGGATTCAACCCTTGGAATTTCAAACCTCTCGTGTTCCAAAGCTTTTTTTGGAAGAGTTGCATACGCGTTTTCAAGCATTTTTTCGTATTCTGCCATGTAAGAAAACTTGCACAGCAAAAACTATATAAACCGGCGTCCTGTATTTATTTTATGATTGAAATTGCGCCGAGTTTTTTGGCCTCAATCCAGCCGATGCTCACTTCGCTTATGATTGCGTTTGCGAAAATCGGGCCGCTCGGCCTTTTTCTTGCCGCAATAATAGGAAATGCTTCGATTGTTCTGCCGATGCCGACCGACTTGGTGTTTATCCTGATAATCGGCGGCAACATCGATTATTTCGGCATGGGGATTTTAACAGTCGGGTTTCTCGGAATTCTTTACGGCACAGGCGCGGCAATAGGCGAATTGTCAGGTTATTTTGTCGGTTTGTTCGGCATAAGCAGTTTTGAAAAAATGAAGAAAAGCGAGGTTCAGAAACTCAAGGAATTGAAGGAAAACCTTGCAGGCAGGGGTTTGCCCGTCATAGCTTTTCTCGCCTTTATTCCCGTGCCATTCGATGTGATAGGAATTTCTGCCGGGCTCATCAGGTATCCTGTCGAAAAATTTTTTCTCGGCTGTTGGATAGGAAAGGCGGCAAGGTATTTCATTTTCGCATATGTTGTTTATTTCGGATTTCAGTGGATTGGAAGCGTTTTGAAGGGCACGATTTATTTTTGGGCTGCGCTTTTTGCGCTGCTTCTTTTTATTCTACTGGTTGTTGTATTGGTGAAAAAATTTTATTTTGACAGGGAATGATTTTTTTCACATTCCGAAAACGGATGCGAGAAGAATCGCACAGAGCATTAGGGCGGTTTGAGGCGGCAGGGCAGGCAGCGCTATTTTCTTTTTCGAAACTGTTTCAATGCTGTAAGCCAGCCCGATGAAACTTGAGGCAATGCACAGCGCCGAAACGGCCAGATTATTTCTGAACGGCCCGTTGACCATTATTCCGGAAGCGACCATGAGCGGAATTACAAGATCGCCGTTTCCCAGCTCAAACTTGTGCTCTTTTGTCGGCAGCGCGATTGTAAAAGCAAAATTTCCCCGGCTGACCTCTTTCCCGATTGAAACCATGTGCTTGGTTCCGAAAACAGCGATGATGTCGTAGCATGAAAGCGCGGTAATGAAGATAAGTATCGGGAGAAGGCCCAAAGATATTCCTATGTAGGCGCCTGCGCCCGCTATCGCTATTATTCCGACAAAATTTCTCAGCCAGATGTTTTCCCTGTGCAGGTGCCTCAGCATGATAAGAAGCAGTGCGGCGATTATTGCGTAGTCTCCTATTGCGACTCCAAAAACAATTATCGAGGTTGAGAGAACTGCGAGCGATTCTATTATTAGCAAAAAATTTCGCTTTTGCCTGAATTTAAGCAGTAAAAGTATTAATGCGGTCATCACGATTATTGTTCCAAAAAGGTATGCGGCATTAATCGGGTCATTTATTGTTTCGCCGAAGATCGGCTGGATTTCAATTGTTTTCGCAAGCGAATGGGCGACAGTCAGGCCGATAAATTCAGTTGCAATAAAAACTCCGAGAAGGAGAAAAAACGCCCTGTTGTTAAAAAAGTTTTCTTTTTTTTGAGCGATTTTTGTTTTTTTGGGAGTTTTCTTTTTTCGCATCAGAAAAATGTGCGCTGAAGGGTTTTTAATTAGTTTCTGAAAGGCATGGAAAAGATTTTTGGACGGAAAAGATTTTTTGGCGGAAGGGATTTTTTGCGCGGCGCGAACATTCAACTTTGTTCCGCCTCCGCCATCCTGCTGAATAATCATTTTTTTCTTTCCGGATCGGTCGGCTTGAACAATCCGTATCTCGGCGAATAAATTTCTCCCTTGCTCTCAAGTTCCTTGATTGTTTCCTTTACTTTTTCAGGCGTTAATCCCTTTTGCCCCGCTTCTTCAATTATCATTTCAAGCGGCGCCGAATCTTCGCCTCTTCCGATGGTGTCTTTTATTATTTTTAAAACGGTAAACCAGCTGTTCTGTTTGGTGTGAGTGGTTCCGCTTGTCGCAATGTCTATATCTATTTTTCCTGTTTCAGGGTCAACCATTGTATCCTGCAGCGAATCCCTTACAATTCTTATCGACCTTTCGGCGTCTTCAATTGTTACTGTGTCGCTCAGCCTTACTTTTGCGCTCGCTTCCGCCAGCCTTACGAGCCCTTCAAGCTGTCTTGCTGTTGCCGCATACCTTGATTCGTTTCTTCCCTGGTCTCTAAGAGCGATGTAAAAATCGGTTATTTTTTCAATCGCCTCTGGGCTTAAAACAGGGAAACAGGTTTGCCTCGCAAATGAAACGTATTTTCTTAGAAGCATTCCGTCTATTATCGGAGTGGTCAGTTTTGTTATATAATCGGATTCTTTTTTTGAAAGGGGCTTTCCTGTTTTCTCCGACTGCCTGAGTTTTTCGCCCCCCTGGTGCGTCATCAGTATGTGCTCGGAAATTTTTTTGTCCCTGTCCCTATCAAGAATATCTTTTATCATGAAGAATAAGTCAAATCTTGAAATAAGCGACGGAGGCAAATCTATCTGATCGGTGAATAGCTGAAATTTATCGAATCTGTGGTGCTTCGGGTTCGCCGCGGCCAAAAGGGAAGTATCCGCTTTGAATCTCGCAACTATTCCGGCTTTTGCAACCGAAATCGTTCCCTGTTCCATTGCTTCGTGCAAAGCGCTTCTGTCTTCCGGAGTCATTTTGTCGAGTTCATCAGCCATGCAGATTCCGCCGGAACTCAAAACCAATGCCCCTGCCTTTAGGGTCCAGCCCCCTTCCCCGAAATCGTCTTTAACTGCACTCGCGGTTAATCCAACCCCGCTTGTGGTCTTTCCGCCGACATAAATGCTTTTCGGCGCAATGCTGTTCGCCGCCAATAAGAGTTGTGATTTTCCGCAGTTGTGGGATATTATTCCGTTTGCGATGAATCTGTGGCTTTGTGGTACTTCGATGTCGTAAACGTCTTCCAATCCGTGGTCAATTATTTTTACTATTTTTTCGCTTCTTTGTTGTTTGAGTCTTGCGTGTTTCTCTGCATTTTTTGCCGCTTCGTTCATTTTTTCTTTTTTCTTTTTTGAAGCGAACCCGATTTTTGTGGCAAATTTTTTTATTGATTTACCCCTGCGTATCATCAATGAATTTTCGATAATTCTTGAATGGATGCTGAATCTTAACAGCAAAATTTGAACATCTCTAAGCAATTCAAGATTTTTCGCTTTGAGCGATATTGAGCGGCTTCCCCTTCCCTTGCTGAAAACGCAGCCGTCCGCCTCGTAAAGCCATTTTAGGAATTCTGCGACAACTTTGTTTCCGGATTCAAGTATTATCTTTGGAACCCTTTTTTCCCGCAAAAAAAGCAAGTTGTGTGCGACATCCTTTGAGTGTATTCCTGCTCTGTGCAGAATCACTTTTCTTCCCGGGCCTTTTTTTGAGGTTATTCCGGGTGCAATGCCAAATAAATCTTTAACAATTTTTTCGAGTTTTGGGAGCAGATCTTTTTCCGGGTCAGAAACCACAAAGTACGCTTCTTTTTTTCTCACCCAGCCGTCCCCGAGCATATATCCGAGAAGCGCTCCAAGTTCGGGTGTAACTTTTTCCGGGAGTTTTCCCTTGAATTTTGGCCCGCTCGTGCTTTCGGTTTTTTTGAATCCTGTCGGGACATATTTTGTGATTGTACAGGGGATTCCGGTTACTACTGCTACTTTATCTTTTATTTTAAAGTTGTCTAGGCGT
The DNA here is from genome assembly GCA_026397015.1 of Candidatus Iainarchaeum sp. Classification (GTDB taxonomy): domain Archaea; phylum Iainarchaeota; class Iainarchaeia; order Iainarchaeales; family JAAZKV01; genus JAPLVR01. The sequence continues at coordinate 45,096 of JAPLVR010000006.1, read as the reverse complement.
TTCCATTCTCTTTTTACTCGCCCGTTTTCTTTTGAGACGCAGAGCAGCGGATGGTCGTGTGTCCCCTTTATGCTTTTTCCGCTTTCGGTAATTATTTCCATCACTTTTTTTTGAGGATAGTAAAAGAATGTTGTGGCGGAATCCCTTTTTTTTCCGCCTTCGCCGGTGAGAATTTGGAAATCGACTTTTTGAAGGTGGTTTTCTCCAAGGTCTTCAATCCTTTTTATTGTGCCGTCCCCCATTACGACCCGCTCATCTCCAACTAAGCACCCAGGATCGCCGATTAATAAAATGTGGATATTGCCCCTTATTTTTTGGTTGTTTGGCAAATGCTTTGTTACTCCGCTGAACAATTGCAGTCCTATGCTTTCCTTCACAACATCGTGCCCGTAAATTGCAGGCGCGATGCTGTCCTTCAGCATGTCGTATACAAGAGGGTTTTTTGCGAGTTTTCTTATTTCTTCCTCGTCTTCTTTTGAAACATCAATTTCGTCAAATTCTTTTTGCGTTTCATCGAGATAATTCGTTTCAAGGAACCACCTGTAAACGGATTTTTTTTCCTTGTCCGGCGGGGAAAGCCTTAACACCCCTGAGAACCTCGTTTTGTCTCCTCCCGAAACCTTGTTCACCAAATCATCCATTATGTAAACGTCTATGTGGGCGGCTTGTTCGCTTCCCTTCAGTTTGTCCAATGGCTCCTGTATCTGCACCTTTTGGTAATCGACAAAATCGCTTTTGTCCTCGATAAGTTCGAAATCGCGGTGATTGCATTCGCACATGTTTGGCATTTTTATGTTCTGTTTTTCCTGCGGCGTCTTGTAAATGTTTCCGCAGCGCTTGCACTTCCACACAGCGAGTTTTATTTTTGGCAGAACATCAGTGATAAGCCTCGCCACTCCTTCAACCGAAATAAATTTTCCAAGGTGTTTCGAGCCGATATCCCTGATGTTGAGTTCGCTGTCTGCGGGCAGATTTGAAAACCTTATGTGCGGTTCGAAAGAATCGACGTTCAGAGAAGGAATATTCACATTTTTTATTGCGGATTGCGCAGCCGCAATTATCGCGTCCGGGTTGTCAGTGAGCTCGTCCGCCAGCGCCGGATCGAACCTTTCAAGCAGTTTGAAATCTACAACAACGCTTCTTTTTTCAGGGTAGTTCTCAAGTATCTTCTCTATCTCTTTTCTGTACTCGCTGTTGAAAAATTCCTCGAACTTCTCAACAAAGGGGCTTCCCTCCTGCTTCTCGATTTCTTCCAGGTTTATTTGCATAAAATCACAAGACGTGTTTCCGTTAAAAATGCGCTTTTTCCGGTTAAAAACCCTTTCAGGGTTCTATGCCGGTGTGTGGGAGAATCAGTTTGAAGCCCTTCCCAGTGAAAAAAGCTCCAAAATTTTAAAAATTTTTTTTCTTATAGTATATTGCCTAACTTGGATTAATATCTTCTTGGTTCGGAAAGCAAAATGCTTTTGTTTCTTTCAAACATAAAACCGAATTTTTTTCTGAATTTTTAAAAAAATTTGAAAATAAAAAATTGAAAATGGGAAAATTGGTTTTCTTTCTTTTTCCCCAAATTATTTTTTCAGAGTTATTAGGATTATTTTTTGTGGAAGTGCGCCCTTAATTTTTTCACTGCCCGCAGTTCCATTTGGCCCTGAGCTTCGGGCATTTCTGGCTGCAACAGTAGCTTTTTCCTTCCGCGGGGCTGCCAAAATAGGCTTCATTTCCGTTGTAGCATGCGCAAACCTCAATATTTGAGTCGAGGCTGTCGCACAGCATTCCTTTCAGCCCTTCGCACCCCGCTTCCTGTGTCTGGTTGATAAGCATTATAAGGAAAGAAATAACCACTGCGACTACAACAACCCCTGCTGCGAGCAGCAAAAGGTATTCTATTGCGCCCTGCCCGTTTTCCATTCCAACAAAACCTTCCTTGTGTTTATGGTTTCTATTCCAATGCTTTTTTAATCGCCTCAGCCGCTTCGGTCAGTTCCATCGGTCTCGGCTTCCGCCTGTTCTCGTTGAAATGGATTCCGTCGCCGCGTGCCCGCGGGATTATGTGAAAATGAACGTGATTCACCAGCTGTCCTGCGGCCTGCCCGTTGTTTTGTATTACATTGATTCCTTCCGCACCGGAAACCATTTTTATTGCCGGAACAAGCTTTTTTACCGCGGCGATTGCCTCTTTCAGCTCCTTTTCCGGGCAGTCCTCAATCGTTTCGAAATGTTTTTTTGGCATTACGAGCGTGTGCCCACACAACGCCCCTGCGGGATTGATGTCAAGAATTGCCAAAACGCTTTCATTTTTGAAAACAACTGCAGGCTTTATTTCTCCCGTAACGAATTTGCAGAAAATGCAGTCGTTTTTTTGTATTATGCCCATTCACCCACCGATTCAAATTCCATTACAGAGTAGCGCTTAACTTTTAATAAAACTTTTTGCTCCGCCTTTCTGCCCAAAATATTTGACAATTTTTTCCGCCAGCTTCCTTGCTTTCGCCTCCTCCCTTTCCCCCCTTACAAGAATTTTTCCGGAAGGGAAGATTGAAACGCGATGACTTTCGATTCCCACAATTAGAAGGAGCTTTGATTCCAATTCAATTGAAAATTCTTTTCTCAGTGCTTCGCCCGCCGCCGCCAAATCGATTTTGACTTCCCTTTTCGGCCGGAATTCAAAAGCAACCCTGCTTTTGCACGGCTTCCCGACAAAATCGCCCAGCTCCACAGCATTCACAACCAAGTGAATTAATTAATTGCAACAATTCTTATTTTATTCATCGCCCTTTCGACCAGCGCTTCCATTCCGCACCGTTCCTCTTCAAATAGCACTTCTTTTATTTTTGTTTTTGTTTTCGGCTTTTCGGTTGCGAGAGCATCGCAGAGCTCCGGCCCCTTTGAAATCTCGAAAAAGCCGTTCGCAATGTTTAGGTCAACTATTTCCTGCTTATGCATGAACATCAGCGGCCGCAAAATTTCCATTTTTGTGGCGGAGTTTATTGTGTTGAGGTTGCTCATCGTCTGCGAGCTTACCTGCCCGATGCTTTCCCCCGTGATTAAAAATTCAGCGCCCCTTTGCTCCGCGATTTTTTCCCCGGTCTTCATCATGAATCTTTTCATCAATACAAAGTAAAACGGCCTTCCGCCGTTTTCAGCGATTTCCTTGAACTCGTTTCCCGCCTCAATAACGGCGAGTTCTTTCAAGCCCAATTTTTTGCACGCCGCAATTGATTTTTTTTCCGGGCTGTCATCTGTGAAAGGTGTTTGTGAGAAATGAACCGCCCCGATTTCAAATTTTTTCTGCGCAAGCAGCCCGGCGACGGGCGAGTCGATGCCGCCGGAAATTAAAAGAAGCGCCTTTGGTTTTTTTGCAGGTGTTGCCATGAATGAAGTATTAAAGATTGGTTTAATTAGGCTTGCGCTTTCAAGCCGAATTTTTGTTCGAACGGTTTATGTGAATTATTTCTTTCTCGTTATTTTCACATTTTCGCCGTATTTTTGGTATTCCACGGTTACGCCCGAAGCCAATCCGGGAATTTCTGCGGGTTTCGGCGCGTTGTAGGTTTCGTAATTTTCAATGTCCATTATCTGGATAACGTCGCCCATTATTGCGACTACGTGCGCCGTTCCCTTTGGAATAATCGGTATTTCTACTTCCGCATCAGTTCCCTTGAGCAACCCTCTTTTTTGCCCTGTAAAAATGTTAAATGCGACTACCCTTACCTTCGCGGCGCCGTGCTTTCCCGGCTTTGATTTTTCAACGCTCTTAACCTGGCAAACTTCGCCGTCTATTAAAACGTGGCTGCCCGGCTTTAACGAGCCGGCGCCCTCAAATTTCTTCTCATCAACCATAAAACCACCTATTTTTCCTTTCTCAAGCGAAATTAAATTAATTTAGGCTTAAAACTGTTTGAATAAAATGAATTGGGTTGTTTTTAAAAAAGAAACGTTTGAGAATGTTACTGTTACTGGGATTAATGTTGATGGTGTGGATTTGAATTTCGATTCCGCCAGTATTTCCGGAGGCGATGATAGAACGATTATAGTTTCCGATTTGTCTGGTTGTGTTGGTGGTTCGCGGACTTATTCCGTGAAGATTACTTACAAGGATAAGTATGGTATCCAGCATACTGTCGGCCCCTCCGAGTTTGTTGTCAATTGTACGCCTGATGTTCCTGTTGTTCCTGCTCCACCATTTGAGGACGGTAGTTATGCGCATCCGTTCCTTTTGTCCGATTGTAATGAGTTGCAGGGTATGAGCAATGATTTGGATGCGAACTACGCGCTCGCGCAGGACATTAATTGTTTTAATACCATTAATTGGAACCTACAAGAAGATGAGGGCAGCGGAGTTTTTGGGCGGCACTTGGACTTCTCGCCACCGCCTGAATCTGGCTTTGTGCCGATTGGGGATGCTATGAATGAGTTTACCGGCAGCCTTGACGGAGGGAACTACTCGGTAAGCAATTTGTACATTTACCGGCCAAACACGAACAATGTTGGCTTATTCGGGTATGTTAATGGTTCGGAAGTAAAGGATTTGGGAATGGAAAACTCGAATATAACCGGAAACTCGGAGGTTGGGGGAATAATCGGATATCAAGAGTCTGGAACGGTTTCTGGTTCTTATTCAACAGGGAGTGTAACTGGCAGCGGTAACTATGTCGGGGGTCTCGTCGGATACCAATATGGGGTGATTTCTGGTTCTTATTCGGCGGGAAGCATAAATAGTTCTGGTGAAGGGGTTGGGGGCCTAGTCGGAGACCAAGAAGGGGGGGCAATTTCTGATTCTTATTCAACAGGAAGCGTAACCAGTTCTAATGATGGTATCGGGGGTCTCGTTGGATGGCAGTATGGGTCGATTTCTAACTCTCACTCAACAGGGGCTGTAAATGGTGTTAATGAAGTCGGAGGCCTGGTAGGACTCCAATATCCAGGGGTGGCGATTTCTAATTCTTATTCAACAGGGGCTGTAAATGGTGTTAATGAAGTCGGGGGCCTTGTCGGAACCCAAGAGGGAACGGTTTCTGCTTCTTATTCAACAGGAAGCGTAAATGGTTCTGGTTATGATGTCGGTGGCCTAGCCGGACACCAATATGGAACGATTTCTGATTCTTATTCAACAGGAAGCGTAAATGGAACTTCTGATTCTCTTGGGGGCCTAGTCGGGTTCAAAAATAGTGGGGCAATTTCTAATTCTTATTCAACAGGGAATGTAACTGGCACTCCTGATTCTGATGAGGTTGGGGGCCTAGTCGGAGACCAAGAAGGGGGGGCAATTTCTGATTCTTATTCAATAGGGAATGTAACTGGCGGTTATGATGTTGGTGGGCTAGTTGGAGGTCAATGGGATGGGTCGATTTCTAATTCTTATTCAACGGGGATTACAATTGGCACTAATTATGTCGGGGGACTAGTCGGCTGGGCCGGGGGTGCTGTTTCTAACTCTTATTCGACAGGGGCTGTATCTGGAACTATTGATGTTGGGGGTCTAGTCGGATTCAAAGAAGGAACAGTTTCCAATTGCGGCTGGTGGACTGGTGCTGGGGATTGGAATGCGATAGGGAACCCTGACGGGAATGTGACTTATAATGAAGCGGATAAAACTGTTTTCTATTCTCAAGACCATAATGTTTATGATACGGTGGTACCTTACTGGACTTTCGGCTTAGATAAGAACTGGACAGCACGTGTTGATAATTATCCAATATTGACTTGGCAAGTGGAATGATTTTTTGTGTTCTTTTTTTTCAGCAAGAGAAACAGTTTTATACCCTTTCAGGCTAACTTATTTTTGTTCCCGTTTCGGCGGGAATCGGTGGAAAGTGGTTTTTGTGTTTGAGAGATTTAAGAAGCGTTTCGGCCAGAAGGAGAAGCGTTTGGCGGTTTTCGTTGACGGTCCGAACATTTTGAGGAAAGAATTGGGCATCGATTTGGACTTGATTAAGAAAGAGGTCCAGAAGCTCGGTTCGATGAAAGTCGGAAAAGTTTATTTGAATCAGTTTGCTTCCGAAAAGCTGGTAGAAGCTGTTGTGAATCAGGGTTTCGAGCCTTTGGTTTCAACAACGGATATTGATGTTGCGATGGCTTGTGATGCAACTGAAACTGTTTTCAATGATTCGATTGATGCGATTGTTTTTGTGACGCGCGACTCCGATTTTTTGCCCGCGATAATAAAGGCAAAGAACAGGGGAAAGGAAACGATTGCGATAATGGGCGAAAAGATGAGTGCGGCTGCTTTGAAGAATACGGCCGATAAAGTTATTTTTTTGAAGGGCAAGCAGTAATTTTTTTGAATTGAGAGCAGTAATTTATTTGAGGGGCGAGCAATAATTTGGTTGAATTTTGTTTTCAGGATTTGATTTTTAAAATTGTGGTGTGCAAATGAATTTTCCCGCAGGAAAGGTTGTTTTGAAGGGAACGATTCCGTTCGATTTTGAGACGATTGCGAAAAGCCTGGTTGACGGCGGTTTCAGCGGCTATCTGATACAAACAGTTAAGGCGTCCTGCATAGAGGAGAGCGTTTTGTTTTTCAAGGAAGGAAAAATGTACGCCTGCTTTGCCGAATGCCTGTCGGTAGGGGCGGGCTTCAAGGGAAAAGAAGCTCTAAAATATTTTTTGAACGGGGCAAAGGGAAAGGGTTACTTTCAGGCGGTTGAATTGGCGCGGTCGCAGATTGATTTGGTTACCGCTTTTGACGAGGAGCTTCTGCTTCCCGCAAATCTTTCTTTGAAGGACGTGGCAAAAATGGTTCCGGCGGTTTTTTCCGACAATTTCCAGGCGGAAAAAAAGGAAGCGGGCGTTTTCGAATCTTACGGCTTGGGCGATTTGAAAATTTAAGGTCTCATTTTGTCCCTGCTGATTTTTGGGAAAATATTTATATAGCCGAGGCGCATATTAGAGTATGTGGAACTATTTTTTGGCGCGCATTAAATCTCCAAAGGCGCAGGGTACTATTGAGTATATTGTTTTGCTCGCAATTATTGTTGTTATTGGTTTGGTTGTTGTTAGTTTGGTGGCTTCTTTTATCGAGTCTGCGCCTAGTATTGCGAAGAATAAGTCTGATTTGTTTTGGGCTTTTCAGAGTGTGGGGATTGTTGGGTCTGTTGCTGATTCTAATGGGGATGCGTTGTTTAGGTTTAGGAATAATGGTGTGGGGGATGTTAATGTTGTTGGTTTGAGTGTTGATGGTGTTGATGTGAATGTTTCTTTTTCGAGGGTTTTGGGGGGGGGGGAGGCGAGTGTTTCGGTTGGTGATTTGTCTCCTTGTGTTGGCGGTTCAAGGACTTATTTGGTAAGAGTTGTTTATAGGGATGCGGATGGTTTGTTGCATATTGTTTCCGGCGGGGAGCTGGTCGTGAGTTGTACCACTGATGTTATACCTTCAGTATATGAGGATGGTAGTTACGCGCACCCGTTCCTTTTGTCCGACTGTAATGAATTGCAGGACATGAACAATGATTTGGATGCGAATTACGCGCTCGCACAGAATATCGATTGTTCTGATACCAATACTTGGAATGGCGGCGCGGGTTTCAACCCGATAGGCGACCCGGCTAGTTGCACGGTGGGAGGGTGCGGTGACGAGGCATCATGCGAACGCGAAGCGGGAGGCTGCGGGCTGGAGTGGATTACAGAAAGCCTTCCAGTGTGCTTCTATATGTATGGTGAGGAGGGGGGGTGGCGTGGAGAGTACGGTAGCCAGGAGGACTGCGAAAATGATGAGTGCACATGGATAACCGAACCATATTGCGGATATGAACAGAACTGGTTGAATACAGGATGCACAGATGCGGAGAGTTGTACCCGCGAATCCGACGGCTGCGGAGGCACTTGGTTGCATACTGACTTCAGCGGCTCTTTCAACGGCCAAAACCACACGATAAGTAATTTGTACATAAATCGGCCGAGCGAGAATTATGTCGGGCTGCTTGGCTACATGAATTCGTCCGTAACGATAAGGGATGTGGGTTTGGCGGATATCAATGTGACTGGCAAGGATATTGTTGGCGGATTGGTGGGCCAAGGGGCAGCTATCACCGGTTCGTACACTACGGGCACTGTCAGAGGGGTTAGCAATTATGTCGGAGGGCTTTCGGGCGTCTGTGGGAGCATTTCGGAATCGTATTCTCTTGCAAGTGTTTCTGGCGGCGAGCGTGTTGGGGGGCTAACGGGGGCAGGCTGTCCTGTTTCCGAGTCCTTTGCGGGAGGGAATGTTTCAGGTTCTCAGCGTATCGGCGGTCTGGTTGGGAACAGCGGGAGCGGGACCTCGATTTATGATTCTTATGCGACCGGGAATGTAACCGGCACCAGCAACTATGTTGGGGGGCTTGCAGGGGTTATTGAAGGTTCTGGAACCGCTTCGAGAGCGTATTCGACGGGAACCGTGAACGGAACCGGCGCATCAAACATAGGCGGTTTTGCGGGGGTGCATAACAATACAAGCAACAGTTTTACGACGAGTGCGATGAGCGGAACCAATGCGCGTGGTTTCGGCAACTGTAGCAGTGCGGCATCCAACTCATACTACACTAACAACCAATATACTGTTGACCAGAACTTTGTTGATGACAGGCTCAGCAACCCCAATTCAGCGTACAGATTCATTAGCGGAACCACTTACATAAGCATCGGGAACATTTCAGCCAACTTCCCTGACAAGGGTACAATAAGCTTCTGGATGTACGCTGACGAAGTTGCAAATTACAGAAACCCTCTTACAACCAATTACAATGGCGGAAACAACGGCATAAGATTTGAGGAAGCGGGCGATAGATCATTCGGCGTTGTTATCGGGACCGGAGACTTTACTGCAAACCAACATATGAATACCGGCCTCGGGAACCCGATGGATGCCAACAGATGGTATCATGTGGTATTTGTTTGGGACAAAAACGCGAGCAATGTCAAAGGCTACCTGGATAATTCGCTGATTTTCAACGCCGCGAAAAGCACTCTGTGGCCAACCAGCCTTCCGAACCTTGCACTTGGAACAGGGTATAATACCGGTGCGGAGAGGCAGTGGAAGGGGAGAATAGATGAGGTCGGCATCTGGGACCGTAATTTAAGTGCCGACGAAGTCGCCACTCTCTTCGGCGGCGGCACAGTTTCCGGAGCTTTGGGATTTTGGCAATTGGACGGCGACCTGAATGATTCAAGCGGAAGCGGAAATAACGGCACCGCGATGGACACTGTTTTTTACTGCAACAGGACTTATGAAAGTTCCGGCGCCGATTATTTCAAGGGTTCGGTTTATTCCGAAGAAAAAGAACCGTTCCACTCCGGCTGGGACTTTACCAACGTCTGGACCGAGCAGGGCAACGATTACCCCATTTTGAAGTGGCAGACTGACTAATTCAAAAAGCGCCTCATTTTTTTTAAATTTTTTTGATTTTTGATAGTTTTTTGTTTTTGCTTAGTGACAAATATTCAATTTCGGGACAGCATGGTATTTTTTTTATTTTATATTAAGGGAAACAGTTTTATACTCTTACAGCTTTTATAGGTTATAAATCGGTGGGATTGAATGGCGCGCATAATGGTAATTGCTTCCGGAAAGGGCGGAACAGGAAAAACAACTCTTACGGCAAATTTGGGAATAGCACTTTCTAAATTAGGAAAAAAAGTTTTGTTAATCGACGCGGACGTCGCGATGGCGAACCTTTCGCTCATTTTGGGAATGCAGAGTTCGCCGATAACTTTGCACGATGTTCTTTTGGGCGAGGCGCAGATAAGGGATTCCATTTATGACGGGCCGGGCGGCATTCATTTGGTTCCGTCCGGAATGAGCCTGGAAAATTACAAGCGGTTGGACAGCGAAAGATTAGCCGGGGTGATAAAAGAAATTGAGGAAGATTACGATTATATTTTGCTGGATGCGGCGGCAGGAATTGAAAAGCAGGTAATCAGCGCGATAAGCGCTTCGCAGGAAATGCTTCTTGTTACGATGCCGAATCCGCCCGCTTTGGCGGATGCGGAGAAAACCCGGCAGATTGCCCAGCGCCTCGGGGCGAAAGTAACGGGCGTTATAATTAATTTTGTGCGGAAGGAGAAGGGCGAAATTCCTCAGCAGGATATTGCGAATTTTTTGGAAACCCCTGTTTACGGTTCCGTTCCAGACGACCCTGAAGTAAGAAGAACATTTTCTCAGGAAAAGGCTGCGCCGGTAATTGCGCGTATTCCGAATTCTCCGGCTGCAATTGAGTTCCAGCGAATCGCTTCGCGCCTAACAGGGTTGAAAGTGCAGGAAGATGCGCAGAAGGAAGGGTTCATTAAAAAAGGTTTGCTTGCAAGATTATTTTTCTGGTGGAAGAAATGATGAATGAAAAAATGAGCAACAGGCCGTTCGATTTGTTGAACGATTCTCTCGGAAAAGAAGTGCTTGTTGTAATGAAGGGAAGCACACAGGTGAGGGGAAAGCTCAAAGCTTTCGACATTCACATGAATATAGTCCTTGAAAACGCTTCCCAGATAGTTGACGGCCAGCTGAAAACAAATTACGGCAAGATTATGGTTCGCGGCGACAGCATAGTAATGATTTCTCCTTAAACAGGTCTCTTAAAGCCGAATTAAACCCCACCAACAGCTTTTTATTCAATAAGAACTATTTATAGTTTGATATTGGATGGACAAGCGCGAACTCATACTTGACTCCATAAAAAAGCTCATTGCCCTCGGAGTTTCTGACGAAGAAATAGTGTCAAACCTGGCTGACGTCGGTGTTGACAAAAAAGAAGCCCTTGAACTTACGATGGAAGCCAGAAGCGGTTCAACTGCCGCGAGTTCTTTTGGCCAGCCGAAGATTGAGGAATATGTTTCGATACAATCGAATGCGCAGCCTTCTTATTCGCGGCAGATTTCCCAGCCTTCTCAATACGGCTCTTCAAAAGAAGAAGGTTCAAAGGACGTTTTCGATGAAATAACAGAACAGCTTACCAAGAGCCAGCAAAACCTTTCGCAAGTTTCACAGGGCCAATCATCTGCACAGCAAAAAAACGGTTCCGTTGAAAACATTTCAGGCGTCGAGGATGAAGACGACAATGAAATAGAACCTTCAGAAATCGACACTGGAATTAAAATAGAGGAGGACGCGCCGGAAACCGAGGAATCCCTTGACGCGCAGGCGGACTCCCTTAACGCAGAAGTGAATTCCGCAAAAAATGCGGTAGGCGCGGGAACAAAAGGAATGGGTGGAAGTGGAAACCAAACAGAATCGGAAGCTGAAGAGGAAAGCGATGCGCTTAATGCGCTGAGAAAGCTTTCGAAAAGTCCTCAGCGCCAGCGGCAGGAAAAGGAAGACGCTTTGAAGGCAGCAAGTTCAAGGCAGGTTGTCAGGCCCTTATTTTCAACCGCAAAATCGGTTGAAGAAAAACAGGAAGAGGCTCCAACACAGGAGGAATCTGAAAATCTTATTGTGAATAAAATAATTAGCGAAGTTGCTTCTGAAACCTCAAAAAAAGCCGGGCAAAAAAGTGTGCAGCAAGTTGAAGCAAAAAATTTGCAAAAAAGTTTCGCGCAGGAGATCCCGGTTCAAGAAATTAAAAAGGTTGTGCCGCAAAGAAAGCCGAGTTCCCTTGACGCCGTTTCCGACAATGACATTGAACAGCTTTGGAAGAAAGGGATAGTTATTGCGATAAACGCAAAACTTTCTGAAATGAAAAAATTAAAGAGCGATGTTGATGCTGTTGTGGACCAAAAGGTTGATGCGGCAGTTAGAAAGGAAACAGAAAAATTCAAGATTCTGCTCGACTCCCAGAAAGAATTGATTATTTCCAGCAACACCGAAGCGCTTGAAGAAAAATTGAGGGAAATCGCCTTCATAATCGATTCGAAAATAGCGGAGCTGAGGCAGTACAACAACGAGCTCAAATCAAACCTCGTTACTCTTGAAAAAACAAGGCGGGAGCGGGATGATGCGCTTGCACAGCTCACGGCCGCAATCGACGAGGTGCGAAGGACAAAAGTGCAGGTTATTTCAGAGTCAAATTCGGAGTTAATAAGAATAAAATCGCAGACGCAGGAATTCATTGACGCGGCGGATGCGCACCTGAAGGAAATGGACGATAGGATTGCGAAAACGCTTGAACTTGAAAAAAATATTGCGGAAGGAATGCTGCAGGAAGCCGAGCAGAGGATTGACGAGCTCGCGATTCAAAAAGCGGAAGGCTTGATTCAGGAAATGGAAGTGGAATTAAACAAAATAAAGGCGGCGGAGAAACAGCTTTCTCTTGACACTCTAAAGCAGAAGATAGAAATCCTTGACGAGTTCAAGAAACAGTTCCTGAAAAACATGGAAGAAACGCTTGTGAGAATGAACGATTCGATAAATGCGCTGGACCAGAAAAACGTTGATGCTGAAAGGCAAATCAAAGAAAGAGTTTTGATTTTTGACGCAAAAATAGAAGGGCTTGAAAAGTTTGAAAACGAATTTGCGGGTTACATCCAAACTCTGCTGGGCAAGAAATAATTTCGTGCCGAACTAAATCAAATCAGTAATTTTTAATTTTGCCCGGCTTAAATCAAATCAATAATTTTTTTGACCTGTTTGCACGCCATGCACAATTCGTGTTCGGTGGGTTCGCCGCATTTTTCGCATTTTCCAAGCGCCTTTTTCGCCGCCTTCTTTTCGCCTTTTTTTTGGGCGAGCAAAGGCTTCAAATTTTCATAAAAGCGGAGCAGCGAAAATTTTGTATTCGGGAATTTTTTTTCCAAGTCATCGATTATTTTTCTGTATTCGTTTCTTTTTGCTGTCCAGCTGTAGGGGCAGCAGTCGCCCGAAAAATGTTCGATTCCCCTGAACGAACAATAAGCAAGTATCTCGTCTTCAGGCGTTTCGTAGAACGGCTTTATCCTTTTCACAAAGCCGTTGTGTTCCATCACTCCTGCTGTTGCGCCAGTCCTCCTGAACCTCTCAAAATCGTTGTTGAAGATATTCATCAAAATGCTTTGCGCCTCGTCATCAAGGTTATGCCCCGTTGCAAGCTTATCCGCGCCAAGCCTTTTCGCCCCCCTGTTCATCAGGTTTCTTCTCATCGTTCCGCAGAAGGCGCATGTGCCCCCGAGTTTGCTGTTCTTGAAAATCAGCGGCATTATTTTGTCGTTTGTAACTCCAAATTCTTTTTTGAACGAAACTATTTTCGGTTTGACCCCCAATTTTTTGCAGTTTTTTACCGCGATTTTTATCGCCTCATCCCTGTATCCGCTTATTCCTTCGTCGATTATCAGCGCTTCGATTTTGTGGTTTCGCGAATAAAACTTTTTCAGCAGGTGAAGAAGAAGCGTTGAATCTTTTCCTCCGCTCAGCGCAACAAGTATTTTTTCGCCGTTCCTAATGAGCCCGTATTTTCTTGCCGTTTTTCTGAATCTTTTTTCAAAAAAATCGGTGAAATGTTTTTCGCAGAAATGGTGCGGACCGTAGGCGAGAGTTATTGCCGCTTTTGCCCCGCACCGGTCGCATTTTTTTTGCCCAGCCGGCTCCTTTTCTTTTTTTGCCATGCTAACATTTAAATAGTAAAACCTTTAAGAAATATGTAAAGGTGTGTTGAATGAGAAAACCTGCAAAAAGACCGGAGCCTTTTTGGGGGCAGGGGCCGGCGCCGAGGAAAACCGGCGGAGATACAATTGTTAGTACTACATTCAAAAGGGTGTTAAGGCTGGCGAATAAATCAGCAGGCGCTTCCACTTATCTGGTAGAGCACTTGCCGAATGGCAGAAAGGTTTACCCGCGAAAAGGCGGATTTTTTGATACGGGCGCGAAGAGAATTTCAAGGCAGGGAAATGTTCCGCGCAACAATCCTGCTTTGACAAGAAGAAAGACGCCTCCGCGCGGAAGGAGCCGCTAAACCGCCTTAGTTAGCTTTATAAAATCTTTTTTATGAACTTCTTTGATTCGAAAGTTTATTTGGCGTAACTGGTGGGCATTTAGTTAGTTGGGTTTTTTTATTTGGAAGTGTTTTTTATGGGCGCATGGAAGTACATAAGGGCGAATTTCCAGAGAGAATGGAAGGGCCAGAAAGACAGGGATTACAATTATGCGGGCATGATGAAGCAGCGAACCCTTGAATACAGAAACGAGGACAAGGCTATTGTAAAGCTTGGGGGCCCCACAAATATTCCCGCGGCAAGGAGCATCGGTTACAAGGCGAAGCAGGGAGTTTTTGTTGCGCGCGTGAGGGTCAGAAAAGGAACGGGAACTCATCACAGGCCGAAGAATAAGAGAAGGCCAAAGAGACAGGGGCAGGCAACATTGTCCAGAAGGAAAAGCGTTCAGGCGATTGCGGAGGAGAGAGCGTCAAAAAAATTTGAGAACGCGGAAGTTTTGGGTTCTTACAAAATTGCGGAAGATGGAACGAAGCATTATTATGAAGTCGTTCTTGCCGACAGGGATGCGCCAAGTGTTTTGGCGGACAAGAATTTGAAATGGATTAACCACGGGCAACAGGGAAGGGCGGAAAGAGGGAAAACATTTTTCGGCCGCGTAAACAAGCGCGCGAACCTTGCTAACACGAGAAAAAGGCACAGAAAACAGGCGATGGATCATACTCACGGCTAAAAAATTTGGTCGCGCATTTAATTTATGGATATAGTGTATTTCCAGCCGCTCAAAGAGCTGCTGCAGATAGGTTCCTATTTCAAAGAGAAACTCATTGTTCTTGTGGAAAACGAAGCGCAGGAACAAAAAGTAAAAAAAGCGGAAATGATTCCCTGCTACCTTGTTTCTGAATCAACTCAAAACATTCAAAAGCTTTCTTCAAAAAAAAAGGCTGTTCTCGGCGGAAGCGTAAAGGCGAACGAGTTCGCCGTAAAAGCAAAAGTTGATTTTCTTCTCCAGCCTTCCGGCACGAAGCAATTTTTTGATCTGGGTTTGGCAAAAAAATTGGCGGAAGCCGAAATCGTGACCGTGCTCATGTTTGCCGAGCTCCTGGACAAAAATTCCTTTGAGCGGTTCCAGATGTGGAAGAACTATTCGGAAATCGCCTTTTACTGCAAAAAAAAGAAAGCGAAATTCGTTGTCGCGTCGGGGGCAAAAGAGCCGCTGTATTTGCGCCCGGAAAAGATGCGCGAAGCAATCGCAATAATCCTTGGCGCCGATAGAAACAGAATGAAGGAAGTATTCGGGGTAATTAAATGAAAATAGAAAAGAAAAAGAAGGCGATTGTTCCCCTGTCGAAGCGGGAAAGGAAAAGGTATGTTCTTCTTGAAGTGCTTAACGCGGCGGTAAATGAAAAGGATTTTTATTTCGGCTTCTGGATTGAAATGCTTTCCTTTTTCGGCTCGAAGGGCTTGGCGGAAATCAGCCCGAAACTGGTGCTTTACAGGGAAAACAAGGCGATTTTGAAATGCAGGCGCGGAAAAGAAACGGAATTAATCGCGGGTCTCGCATTCATCCGCAAGATTAGGAACAAGAAGGTCATACTTAACACGATTGCCGTTTCCGGAACGATGAGGACACTGAAAGAAGTTGGCAAAATCAGTTAGTTAAAAAAGTTTATATACAGTTCAGCGCTATTCTTCGTTATGCAAACCCATTCTAAACTATCTGCGCAGGGCACTATTGAGTATGTTGTTTTGTTGGCGATTATTGTTGTTATTGGTTTGGTTGTTGTTGTTCTTGCTTCTGATTTTGTTGATTCTACCCCGGGCATTAATAAGGGCAGGGCTGATTTGTTTTGGTCTTCGCAGGGTCTTGCGATTGTTGATGCAGGTGCTGATTCGAATGGTGATGCGATTTTTAAGTTTAAAAATTCTGGGCTTGAAGAGGTCACTGTCACTGGGATTAATGTTGATGGCGTGGATTTGAATGTTGATTCCGCCAAGATTTCCGGGGGCGATGATCAAACGGTTACTGTTTCTAATCTGTCTGGTTGTGTTGGTGGTTCGCGGACTTATTCCGTGAAGATTACTTACAAAAACAAATATGGTGTTCAAAATACTGTTGGTCCTTCCGAGTTTGTTATGAGTTGTACCCCTGATGTTCCTGTTCAGGTGTATGTTCCGGGTGATACGACTCCTCCGAGTGTTGCTTTGGTTTCTCCTTTAAGCGGAACCGTTGATGAGGATGGTTTTGTTACTTTTACTTACACCGCAAGCGATAATGTTGCGGTTTCAAATTGTAATTTGATTATTGGCACCAGTTTTGACCAGTCAGGCAATTCGGGCTCTTTCGATAAAAATTTTGTTCCGATTGGGGAGGGAGTTTACTCTTGGGATGTGAATTGTGTTGATGGGAATAGTAATTGGGCTGGTAGTAATAACGGCGGTCCTTGGGATGTGAATTTTTCTATTTTACAGGACGGCAGTTATGCGCATCCGTTCCTTTTGTCAAGTTGTGTTGAATTGCAAAATATGAGTTTGGATTTGGATGCGAATTATGCGCTTGCGCAGGATATTGATTGTTCCGACACAGTGAATTGGAATATGGATGAAGATGAGGAAAGCGAAACTTTTGAGCAGTACTTGGGATTTGCGCCGATTGGCAAAGCGGGTTATTGCGAAAATCCGAATCCGAATTGCGATAACAGTTGGTCTTGCGAGTACGATTGTGAAAGCACTTGGGTGGTGACGCCTCCATATAGCGGCACATTTGATGGAAGGAACTACTCCATAAATGACTTGTACATTTACCGTCCCAGTACAACTTATGTTGGTTTGTTTGGGCGGATTGACCATTCAGAAGTAAAGGATCTGGGGATGGAAAACTCAAGCATAACCGGATACTATCATATTGGGGGAATAGTTGGAAAGGCCGATTACTCTTCGGTTGTGAATTCTTATAATACTGGAACCGTAACTGCAGCCGGTGGCGGCGAGGAGAGCTGTGCCGGGGGAATAACAGGGTGGAATTATTCTTCTTCGGTTGTGAATTCTTATAATACTGGAACCGTAAGTGGGTATGCATGGGTCGGGGGAATGGCGGGGTCAAACGAATATTTGTCGGTCGTGGAAGGTTCTTACAATGCGGGGAATATAACCTCACTCGGCCCGGAGGATGATAGTGTGGGGGGAATAGTAGGGTTCAACTCCGACTCTTTGGTGGTGAATTCTTATAATACCGGAACCATAACCGGAGGAGTCCGTACCGGGGGGATAGCCGGGCTGAACATGGTAGGATGGGACGGGTTTGGTTATAATGGCCCTTCTTATATTGTGAATTCATATAACACGGGAACAATAAACGCTGGGGGTTGTTGTGGTTATACGGGAGGCATAGTTGGGACCAATGGGGATTCGGTCGTAAAAAATTCTTTTTCTGTCAGCACGATTAACGGAGGAGGCGTCTATTCGGAGGGGGTTGTTGGCAATAACGATCCTGCGTCAGTGCTTAATCTTTACTGGCTGGATTCCAACCTGTCCGACAGCGCAACCGCGTGCTATCACAGCGGCGATGCGAACTGCACACATGCAGTCGAAGCTTCCGACTTTTACTCAAGCGGTTACGGCGTTTACACGGGTTCGCCGGCTTGGGATGACGGTAACTGGGTTTGGTTAGGGGAATACCCTACTTTAAGCTGGCAATAGTTCCAAATTTGTGGTTGTTTTGGCAGTTTTAACAACCTTTAAAAAGATTCTCTTTTAATAGATTTGTTGGACAAGGAAGAAAGGGAAAGGAAGATTTTGCTCCTTTTTGAGAGTTGATTTTTATGTATCCTCAAGTATCAAAGGTTCCGGCATATGACAAGGTTCCCACAATGTTCTCCCCCGACGGGAGGCTTTACCAGGTGGAGTACGCTTCAAAAATTGTGGAGCAGGGAACGACCGGCGCGGGAATAATTTACAAGGACGGAATACTTCTTGGCGCCGATAAAATGATAAAAAGCGAAATAATGGTTTCCGATTCGGTTGAAAAAATATTTAAAATTGATGAAAATATTGGAGTCGTTTCCGCAGGCCTTGTGGGGGATGCGAGAAGGCTTGTAGGAATCGCGAGAAGGCAGGCGCAGGACAATAGAATGGTTTTTGGCGAAAAAATTCAGGTGAATGTAATGGCGAAGGAGATTGCAGAAACAAAGCAGGCTTTTACGCAGTACGGCGGCCTCAGACCTTTTGGAGTTGCTTTTATTGTTGCGGGCGTTGATGAAACCGGCGCAAAATTGTTTGAAACGGAGCCGAGCGGTGCGTTGGCGCAGTACAAGGCGATAGCAATCGGAAGAAACAAGGAAAAAGCGATGCATTTTTTGGAAAAAGAATACAAGGACGGGTTGCCGCTGGAAAAGGCGGTTTCGTTGGTTTATAGGGCGATTGAAAAAAGCCTTCCGGAAAAGGAAAAGATGGGATCGGAAAGGCTGGAATTTGCTGTTATTGATGAGAATGGTTTCAGGAATCTGAATTCGCAGGAAGTAAAGCAGTTGATGAAATAATTGTGGAATACCTTTTTGGTTTCTAATAATTTCTTTGCGAATCCCTGGGCGGTTTGAACGGAATTTTTTTGGCGGGCGAGTAAAACGAAGTGGTAAAATGGTAAAAATGGAAGACGCTGTTATAGCGAGGATTGAGAAGGGCGGGCACACATTTGAATTGCTTGTCGACCCGCATTTGGCGATGGAAGTAAAGCACGGAAAGGAAATCGAGCTTGCAAGTTTGCTCGCGATTGAAAGGGTTTTCAAAGACGCGAGAAAGGGCGATGAACAGGGAAAGGAAACCATTCAAAAAGTTTTCCTAACGGCTGATTTGAAGGAGATTGCGAAAAAAATAATTCAGAACGGAGAGGTGCAGCTCACAACAGAACAGAGAAGGATGCTGCTTGAAAAAAAGAAGTCGGAGATTTTTGATTTCATTTCAAGAAATGCGATAAATCCGCAGACAAAAACGCCCCATCCGCCGCAGAGAATACAAAATGCGATGGAGCAGGCAAAAGTTCATGTTGATGCTTTCAAAAGCACGGAAGAGCAGATTGAGGACATTGTGAAGGCTTTGAGGCCGATAATACCGATTTCGCTTGAAAAAATTGATTTCGCGGTTAAGATTCCGGCGGAGCATGCCGGAAAATGTTCCTCAATAATTCACAAGTTTGAAATGAAAAGGGAGCAGTGGTTAAATGATGGTTCGCTTGCCGCAGAGTTCCAATTGCCGGCTGGTTTAAAACAGGATTTGCTGAACAAATTGAATTCGGTGACACACGGCGACATTACTGTGAAAATTGTGGGATGAAAACATAACTTTATTTTGATTGGCGGCATGAAAAAAATAAAAATGATAAAAAAATGAGAATGAGAAGAAAGTAAGAATGAGAAAAAAATAAAAATGATGAAAAAATGGGCGAAATAAAAAAAATCAAGAATGAAAATGAAATTAATACTGTGAAAATTAAAAGGAGAGAAGGTGGATAAATGAAAGAAGTGGTGGTTCCGGGGCAGATCGTTTCGGAAGACAGAAAAAAATTGGGAAGCAATGTTTACGTTGCAAACGGAAGAATATATTCCAAGGTATTGGGAATAACTGATACGGAAGGAGAATACGCGAATGTCGTGCCTTTGAACGGGCTTTACATGCCGGTTCAGGACGACGCGGTAATAGGGATTGTTTCAAGGGTTGTTTTTGCCGGATTCGGCATCGACATGAATTCTTTTGCGACTTCATTCATCCCGAAATCGGCGATGAGGGAAGAACTGAGAGTCGGCGATGTTATTTCGGCAAAGGTCAGTTACGTGAACGAGCTTAGGGAAGCTGACCTGGATTTCGCCAGAAAAATGCAGGGCGGAGAAATAATAGAAGTTACGCCGGTAAGGGTTCCAAGATTGATTGGGAAAAACGCTTCGATGCTCGAATTGTTGAAAAGCGGAACGGGTGCAAACATAATAATAGGAAAAAACGGAAGGGTTTGGGCGCGCGACGGCGACATCGGGCTTTTGAAAGAACTTGTTTCTTTTATCGAGGCGAATTCGTACAAGAGCCATCTGACCAGCACGATTGAAGAAATGCTGAAAAAGAAAAAGAAATTAAAATAAAACTCGAGCAAGAGTGGAAAAAACAAAAAAGCAAAATAAAAGTGAGGTAAGAGAAAAATAAAAAAAATTAAAACGAAATTAAAATAAAAATAAATTAAGAAGAGAGAAAGTAAAATAAAAGTAAGATAAGGAAAGAAAAAATCAGAATAAAAGCAAAATAGAAGTAAATTAAAAAAAGAAAAATTAAAATAGAATAAGGTAAAATAAAATAAAAAAAATTGGAATTTAAAAAGGAAAAGGTGAAAAAAATGAGTAAAAAAGGTGAAGAAATTCCTGACTACAAGAAGGATAAGAAAAGGGTAGACGGGAGAAAAATGGATGAGTTAAGGCCTCTTAGCATAAAAGTGGGAGTGATTCCGAACGCGAACGGTTCGGCTTATGTGGAATGGGGGCAGAACAAGGTTTATGCGACTGTTTACGGGCCGAGAGAGGCGCTGCCGAAACACACGCAGAATCCGTTCAAGGCTGTTGTGAAAGCGACTTACAGGATGGCCGCTTTTTCCGTTCCGGACAGGAAAAATCCGAGGCCGAACAGGAGAGACCAAGAAATTTCGAAGGTTCTTTCGGAAGCTCTTGAAAAATCAGTTTTTGTCGAGCAATTCCCAAATACGGAAATAAGCGTTTTTGTCGAAGTGATTGATTCAAACGCTGGTTCAAGGGTTGCATGCCTTGTGGCGGCAAGCGTTGCAATGGCGGATGCGGGAATTCCGATGAGGGATTTGATTTCCGCGACGGGAGTTGGAAAGGCGTTCAATGAAATAATTTTGGACCTTAACAAGGAAGAGGAAGACGCGCCGGACGCGGTTGACGTTCCGCTCGGCATCCTGCCCAACAGCGACGAAATCGTTTTGCTGCAAATGGACGGCTTGCTCACAAAAGAGGAGTGGAAAAAAGTAATTGCACTCGGAATAAAAGGATGCAAGCAGGTTTACGAGATTCAGAAAAATGCGTTGAAAGAAAAATTTGAACTCGGCAATGTTTCTGAATCGGACGACTCAGGCAATGCGTTGGAAAAGAAAAAGGAAACCGGAAAAAAAATGAAAGAAGAAAAGGGAAAAGAAAAAATAAAGGAAAGAAGTGAAAAGGAAAAGAAGGTGAAAAAGTGAGATCTACAATATTGGAATATGAAATATCAAAAGTGGTCGAAATGGCCAAAGAAGGGAAAAGGCTTGACGGAAGGAAAGCCGATGAAATGAGAAAGCTCACAATCGAAACGGGCTTCGCGGGAAATGCAGAGGGCTCAGCAAGGGTGAGGCTGGGAGAAACGGAAGTAGTCGCAGGTTTGAAAATGCTGACAGGCGTTCCATACCCCGATAGTCCGAATGAGGGCTCAATCTCAATCGGCGCGGAACTTTTGCCGCTTGCAAATCCGGATTACGAATCCGGGCCACCTTCAATGGTGGAAGTCGAGATAGGAAGAGTAGTAGACAGGGGAATAAGGGAAAGCAAGGCAATCGATTTCAGCAAGCTCTGTATCAGAGAGGGCGAGTTGTCCTGGATTGGCTTTATTGATTTCTATGCAATAAACAGCGATGGAAACATTTTCGATGCCGGAGCAATAGCAGCGTTGTTGTGCTTCATGCAGGGAAAAATTCCTAAGTTGGATGAAAAAGACAAAATAATCAAAGGCGAATTCACGGGAAAGCTTGAACTAAAAAGGCTGCCGATTTTAACGACCTTTGTGAAAGTAGGCGGAACAATTCTTCTGGACCCTACATACATAGAGGAGAAAGCAGCTGAAGCGAGATTTTCGGTTTCAACAACCGAAGACGGTTTTATGGCCGCAATGCAGAAGGGAATAGGCGGTTCGTTCAAGGCCGGAGAGATTGATGAAATGATTGAAAAAGCATTTGAAGTGGGAAAAGGGGTTAGGGCAAAAATCTCTAAGCTTTAAAAATGCTTTTTCCCAGAATTTTGTCGAAAAAAAGTAATTTGCTGGTGGGCATAAATGGGAAAAACTAAAAAAGTTGATGTGGCAGGAAAGTACGGTTCCCGCTACGGAGTGGGAATAAGAAGGAGGCTGCTCAAGGTTTCTGCCAGGCAGAAGGACCTCGGTCCGTGTCCGGCATGCGGATTTTCGCGCGTGAAAAGAATCGCGGCGGGATTGTTTGCATGCACAAAATGCGGGATTCGATTCACAGGCGGGGCATACGAAATCGAAACCCTTCCTGGAAAAGCCGTTCACAAAGCTGTTTCGCAAAAATCTTTTGTGTTTGGAACCCTTGATATTTCAAAACTGAAAGAAAGCAGCTTCGCCGATATTGAGCGCGAAGTTGAAAAAGTTTTGACGCAGGAAGGCACAGTGAAATTTGCGGAAGAAAAAGCCGAGGAAAAGTCCGCAGGGGCAAGAGAAAAAGAATCAAAAAACAGGAAAAAGGAAGGCGGACGAAGAGCGGCCAAAGAAAAAGGAAAGAAAAAAGGAAGTGATTTTGATGACATTTAGATGCGTTAAATGCGGGGCGGAAGTAATGAGCGTCGTGGAAGGAACAGTCAGGTGCCCGAAATGCGGTTACAGGATTCTTTACAAGACAAGGGAGCCGATTTCAAAGGAATTAAAGGCAGTTTGAAAAAATTGAAGACATTGGAAAATGAAAAACAGAAGAGTTTGCATGTATAAGCGCAATTTTAATTTGGAATTTGATTCAAACAGGGAGGCAAAAGTTTTTTTCGAATCGATAGCTCCCGAGCTGGAAGAAAAATTTTTAAGAAGCAGCGTGAAAGTCGTGGTTGAAAAAAATTTGGTGAAAATCAGTATCAGCGCTTCGGATAAAACGGCATTGCGCGCATCCGAAAATTCGATTTTGAAGCCATTTGGGATTTTAAAAAAATTGGAGGAATTAGAATGAATGATGAAGAAAAAAGGGCGGCAATAATCGAGTTCGAAAGGAACAGGCAGTTCCTCGCGGGCATTTCCGCACAGAAGCAGCAGCTTTCTTTCCAGAAGGAAATAATGCAGGCTTCCCTTGACGAGCTCGGGAAAAGCAAAGAAGAATCGGTTTTGAAAGCGGTGGGCAATATTTTGATAAAAAAGGGCAAGAAAGAAATGGAAAAAGAAATTGCGGAGAAGAAAGAGAATGTCGAACTGAGGCTGAAGACAATCCAAAAACAGGAAGAAACAGTGCTGAAAAAGCTTAATTCAATCAAGTCCGAAATAGAGGGTGCGGCAAAAAAAAGCCCGGAAGGGAAAAAAGAGCCGAAAAAGAAAGCAGGCAAGTAAGCGGCAAATACCGGAAAATCGCGGATCAAATTTCAGAGCTTGATTGTCACCGGCAATGGATAAATGTTAACATGGCGAAAACAGGCATGCTTGAAAAGCTGAAGGGGAAGAGAATTCTGCTTCTCACTCATGAAAATGCCGACCTTGATTCTTTCTGTTCGGCTGCAATAATGCGCGAACTTTTGGGCGGCAAAAAAATTTTTTCTTCGATTGCGGTTCCATCGCATATAAATGAGCAGGCGCTTCATTTTGCGGTTTCGCAAAAGATTTCATTTGAAGTAAACCCTTCTTTGGAAAATTTTGACGCGATAATTATTTTTGATTTCAATGATTTTGAGCAACTCGGACGGCTCCGGCAAAAGTTTCAGGCGCTCAAAAAATCCGTCGAGCTTTTTGCCTTCGACCACCACATAATTGAAAAGCGAAGAATAGTGAAAGGAAAAAATGCGTTTATCGATCCAAACTGTGTTTCATCAACACAGGTTCTTTTTAGAAAATTTTGGAGGCAATTTTTCAAAAAAATGTTTTTTTATGCGTGTGTGGGGATTGTCGAGGACACCGGCAGATTCATTACCTCAAATGCGGAGAGTTTCGGAGATTTTGCGCAGTGCCTGAAAAATTCGGGAAAAAACTATGCGGATGTGCTTGAATTTTCAAGGCATGTCGCCCAGGATGATGAAAAAATAGCTTTTTTTAAGGCGGCGCAGAGAGCGTCCGTCTCCGATTTCAACGGAACCGTTATTGTCACAAGCGTTCTTTCCTTCTACCAGGGTTCGGCGGCATCAAAACTTTTGGAGCTCGGAGCGCACATTGCATTGGTTTGCGGAGCCGAAAAAAACGGAACAACAGTGCTTTCGGGCAGGGCAGAAACCGGGTTCATGGGCAAAAATAAATTCAGCCTGATGAGACACCTGCTTATTCCGCTGCAGAAAGAAATCGGCGGAGAAGTCGGCGGCCATTCGGGCGCGGCACAGTGGAAGGGAAACACAAAGCCGGAAGAAGTTCTTGAAAGATGCGTTTCAATAATAAAGGCGCGGCTGGCGGATGCGCGGCAATAAAACCGCGGCTGAAAGGCGTCGAAAATTATTCTGGTTTATTTTTATCTTGTTTTTTATTTCAAATAAATTATTTCCTTTCCTTTTTTTACTTTGACCCTTTTCGCGTATTTTATCAGGTAATGCACCGTTGACTTTGGAATTCCCGTGAGCCTTTCGATTTCCCTTATGCTTTGGTAGTCCCTCTTCAGTTCAATTATGTAAAGGAGCGTTTTCAGCGGGATGCTGATGGCGCGCCCGCGTTTTTTTTCAATTGCAAACTGGGCCCCCTTTTCGTTCGCAATTTTTCTTGTTTTTGGCGAAAGCCTCTGGAAGCACGAGTTCGAGAGAGTTATCATGTTTATGTGGCACTTTTCCAGAAGCTTTTTCAGGGTCTTGGATTTTATTGGCCGCGTCATGTGAATTTCTTCCGTGTCGCGCGGAATCTTTTCAACTTCCGTATTGTTTGAAACTGCATATTTCATTTTTTCTTCCTCCTGAATCTTTTTTTTCTAAGCTTGATGAATGCCTTTCTCAGTTTTTTTCCAAAACGTGCTTTCCTTATTTTCAATATTCTTTTCCGCAGCCTCCAACCCCGCCCGCCGATTCTTTTCTTTAATTTTTTTCCGATTCTTGCCTTCCTTATCTTTTTTATCCTTCCGGCGATTTTTCTTTTTCCGCCTGAAACCTTTTTTGTTATCTTCCGCACAATTTTCGCTTTTCCTATTCCGCCTATTTTTCCCTGGGTGATGTATTTAAGCCCTTCAAAGAGCTCCTTCTTTTTGAGTTCGTCGACCGGCTTTGCCAAATAGAAATTCGGCCCGGCCAAAATAATTTCATTTCTTTTAATCATTTGCAGAAAGGTTCCGGCGTTTTTCGGCTTTCTTTTCAGTTGAACAATTGCACTCCCTATATTTTTCGGGTAATGCGCGTCGCTTCCGACAGTTATGAATTTTGCGTGCTGCGAAAGCATTACCGCTTTCCTCACCCGCCCAAGAGTTTCAATCGAAATTTTTTCCAGGGATTTTTTTGTCCTGCCGCTTCTCTTTGCCAGCCTCAGACTTTTGAAGACGCGGTTTTTTTCCGCAAAGTCGAGGAAGTTGTAGAGCTTCCGGGCCCATTTTGCCCTGAAAATGAAGTCGTTTGCCGAGCCGAGCATTCCGTTATAATATTCCACCCCAATATCGTTTTCTTTTAGCAGCTTTTTTACTTTTTTTTCGCCGATTATTCCGCACGCTGAATCAAGCCTATAACCGTAGGGATGTGAAATGCTCACAAGGAAGCCGTTTTTTTTCGCGATTTCAAGGACTTTTGTTATTGGGATGTTTTTTTTCTGCAGCTCTTTTGGCCAGTAGACAGATTCGTCCTTTCCATAAACAAGGACGTGCCCTATTTTTGTTTTCGCTTCAAGCCCCGGAACGAGGATTATTTCCTCCGGCTTGTTTTTGAGCAGCTTCAGATATGCGATACGGGGCTTTTTTTCCCCGTGTTCGGTTATTGCCACTGCTGAGAGTTCGCGTTTTTTTGCCGCCGCCCACCACTTCTTCGGGTTCACCCTTTTTTCGAGGAGGTGCGTGTGCATGTCAGCCAGAATCGGCTTCTGTGATCTTATTTTTCTTTTAGTCATTCCAATATTAATTGAACAAACCACTTAATAAAACTCGCTATTTCTTGGACAGTTGTTCAAAAAACCGAAACAAATTATGTATAAGACCTTGTTTTTTTCCTGTCATGCCAGTAAGAGAATGTTTTTATATTGCTTAAATCATTAATTTTGGCGCAATGGATAAGCTGATTTCTGTCTTGCCAGACCTTACCGGTTTGAGCGACTTCGAGCGCGAAATTTTTGAGTTCATTCTTAACCATTGGCCCACAACTGCTCTTGAGATTGCCGAAAACTTCAACGAGGAAATTTCCACGCGCGAAAAGAAGCGCAGGATGAGCACCAAATACGCGTATTATATCAAAAAACTTGTCCAAAAGCAGCTTATCCTATGCAAAAGAGCAGGCAATTCCCTCATTGTTTGGCCTCTTTTGGTTGAGAAATATAGGACAATTCATGAAATACTTAAGGAGTACGAGAAGGAATCGGAAATCATTCTTTCGGGTAAGAACAGCGGCGGCAAAGACGCCAAAGAATCATCGGGCAGAGGTGCTTTCGATGCTTAACTCCTTCTTTGACAAATACATTTTTACCAATAATCTCAAGTACACTCACAATAACTTTTATCTTGTAAATATCCCGTTTTTGATTGTGCCCGTTGAAGTCATCACCTCCGCCGTCGAGGTTCCTGATGCCGAGTTGCACAAAAAAATTTACGAAGTGATTAAGAAAAATGTGAAATCTGACCTTATGCGCCAGTTTGACATCGACTTCGGGCTCAACAAAGAAAAAGCGCTCGAATTGCTTACAACTTTTTTCACTGCTTCAGGATGGGGAAAAATACAAATGATTGATTTGGATTTCAACGCAAAGCGCGCGATTCTTCTGGTTGAGAATTCGCCCGTTGCCGCAGCATTGAAGGGAAAGGTGTCCTGGCCCGTTGATGCCATGCTCCGCGGAATCTTCGCCGGAATTTTTTCAAATGTTTTCGGAATCGATGTTGATTGTGTTGAATCGGAATGCGCCGCTTTGAACAGCCCGAACTGCAAATTCATAATAAAACCGCAGAGCGAGTTCGACCTTTCGACGAAGGAAGTGCGCGACCAGCTGGTTTTCGAATAAGGCAAGAAACTATTTAAGCAATTTTTTTGTTTTTTTGGTCTTGTTGTTATTTTTAGTTATTATTGTTTTTTGATTTCTTTTTTTCCATTCATGTATTTTTGCAGCGCGGCAGGCACCTTAATTGCCCCTTTTTTTGTTTGGTAATTTTCGATTATTGCCCTCAGAGTCCTTGTTGTCGGCACCATTGTGGCATTCAATGTGTGCACATATTCTTTCGTTCCGTCCTCTTTCTTGTATTTTATGTTCAGCCCTGCTGACTGGTAGCTTGTGCAGTTGGAGCAGCTTCCCAGCTCAATATATTTTTTCTCGCGCGGCGACCATCCTTCCAAATCGAATTTCTTTGAGGCAACGAAACCGATTTCTCCCGAACAGATGCTCATAATCCTGTAGGGGATTTTTAGTTTCTTGAAAAGCTCTTCCTGGCTCTTCACAAGCGATTCAAACACTTTTTTCGAATCTTCGGGTTTGCATATTGCAACCTGTTCAACCTTGTTGAAGTGGTGCACCCTGAAAAATCCCCTCTCGTCCAGTCCGTGCTTCCCGACTTCTTTTCTGAAGCACGGGCTCACCCCCGCAAGCAAAATGGGTTTTTTGATTTCTTTTTCCTCAAAAATCCTGCCGGCATTCATTGCAACCAATGGATGTTCGGATGTGGCAATCAAGTACAAGTCCTGCCCTTCAATCTTGTAGAGGACATCTTCGAATGCGCCCAAATCGGTTACTTCGGAATAAACCTTTCTGTTCATCATCAGCGGCGGCTGAACGAGGGTAAATCCTTTTTTCAGAAGCAGATCTATTGCGAACCTTTGCAGCGCCAAATCAAGCAGCGCTAAATCTCCTTTCAAATAATAAAATCCCGAGCCGGCAATTTTTACCGCGCCCTCAAAATCGGCAATGCCTAATTCTTTCGCAAACTCCCCGTGGTGCTTCAACTCAAACTTTTCCGCCTTCGGCTTGCCCAATTTTCTCACGATTTTGTTTTTTTCCTCGTTCTCCCCGATTGGCACATTTTTATCCAGCAGGTTCGGCAGTTTCGAAATCAGGTGGGTTGCATTCAACTCCGCCGCATTCATTAAGGATTCTTTTTCCCTCAATTGCGCCGGAAGTTCCTTCGCCTTTTTCATCAGCTCCTCGAATTTTTTGTTGTCGTTGTTTCCCTTTGCAATCTTTATTTCTTCGCTTATTTTATTTCTCTCCGCCCGCAAATCATCCACTTCTCCCTTTAATTCCCTCCACTTCCTGTCTTCCAGCACCCATTCGTCAAAAGCCTGGATTATTTTCGGGTCGCCCCTTTTCGCCAGGTTTTTGCCCACCCCTTCCGTGTTTTCCCTTATTATTTTCGGATCAAGCATTTTTTTTCACCCAACGCATTTTTTAATTTAAAATATTTTTTTTACTTTGGCTCTTTTATTCTTTTAAAATTTTCACTGTTTAATTTTCATTATTTTAAAAAATTTATTTTTCCGATGTTTTTCTTTGCTTCCTCAAACTTTTTGTTGAAATCTTCGAAGAATTTTTTGGCGTAAGGAATTCCGTATTTTGCCTTGCATTCTCCGCACAGATTTTTTCCGGAAACGCATCCTTCGAACATTTCATTCAGCCCTTTATCATCCCTGATGAAATGATTTTTGCAGTACTCAAAAACGACGCACTTTTCAGGAATGCCGCCCTTTTTTCTCTGTTCTTCCATCGTTGCCCTTCCGCCCGTGAGCGCCTTGTTTATTTTTTTATCGAGCGATGAAATGTTTTCTTCGGGAAGTTCCATTTTTCCGACTGCCTCGTTTTTGCTCATTTTGAATGAGCCGTCAAGCGCGGAGGTGTATTTGTTGTAAACCGCGCTCGGAAGGAAAAATTTGTGTTCCCCTTTGAGCCTTCTTGCAACATCCCTTGTCATTCTGATGTGCGGAGCCTGGTCAATTCCAACGGGGATTATTCCGGGCATTTCTTCCCCAAGCTGCGGCCACAGAATGTCTCCGACTTGGATAAATGCGCTCATTACCTTCGCAGGGTGAACAGAACCGTAAATGGCTCTGAATTCGTTTTCGGTTATTTTTTGCGCGCAGACAGCCGCGAGGTTGCTCACTTTCTTGTTCTCGCTTTGCAAATAAAATATTGTTTTTTTCGGGTCAAGGCCGAGGGCGACATATGTGGGAATATGAAATTCCAGCGCCCTTCTTTTTCCCTCTTCCAAGCTTACTCCGCGCGTCGCCTGCGCCTCCAAATCCGCCACAAGCAGAAATGTTTTCGCGCCGTGGTCCTGGAAGTATTTGACGTTCTGCACAACCGTTTCCGTTCCCAAATGTATTTTTTCGCTCGAGGGCATTATTCCTGTTAAGCAGTAGTGCGGTTTTTTTTGTTTTATTGCATCTGAAATTGCTTTCAAATCCTGCCCGCCAAAGTTGATGCCGCGGCGCATTTGGAGGTTCGGTTCCGGAAACTCATTGTTATCAAAGTGTTCCAGTCCGAATTCCTTTATCAGCCTCTCGTAGTCTTCAATTAGCGAGCTCCCCCAGGGATCAACCAGCACTTTTCCCTCTTTTGCGCCCTTATTCGCACTCTTCTTCGGCATGATATTATACAACCTCTTTTCTCTTTTTAATGATTGTCCTTTGTTGCCACGGTCTTATTTTGCTTCTTGCAATTTTTCTCCGCACTCTTGCAATTTGTTTTCTTTTTATTAGCTGTAGCTCTCCAATAATTCTTTTTTTTACCTGTGCAGAACTCTGCTTTCTTCGCTTCCATTTCATTTTTGAGAAAAACCTTCCTACCTTATCCATCTCTTTTGGGTTTCCGGAGTTTACTGCCGCCTCAGCTTTTCTTAACAGTTCTTGAATTTTATTTTTTTCTGTGAAAATTTCCGTGTTTATTGCCGAGCCAATTCCAATTTCAGCAAGCCTCTTTTTGAGAGGGCACGCGTGCACCGCGCCACATATTGCAAGCAGCTTTTCTCCCTTCAGGTTGTATAAAACGGACCTTATTTGCTGCGCCATGTTTTTTTCCCTGAACGCATTTCTTTTGCTTGCAGCCCACCGGAGCTCCTCTAATATTATCCCGCTTGCTGTTGGTTCCAGCAAAAAAATTCTGGCATTTTGCCTTTTGCATTCATGAATTAGTTCCAGCATCGCCCACTGGTCTCCGGCAACTTTCTTCATTGAGGGTCTGCCTTTTTTTTTGATTTTTTTTGCTTCTTCAGGCGTCAGGCCAATTTTTCCGAAATTTGTTGAAAAGCGGTCAGACACTCGCTGGAAATATGTGTGCCCTTCAGGGTAAGCCTCAATCCCAATTAGTGCAATGCATCTGTTTGGGTTTTTTCTGATAAAGTTAATCACGTCCTCGTGTTGCTGGTAGTAAAGCATGTGCTCCCATGGAATTATTTCAACTTTTGCAGTTTGTTGCATAACAGATGCTTGGCGATTGTTATTTTTAACCTTTGTGGCTTAACTTTTATTGATGGAAATAAGAGACAATAAAATGAGCAAAAGCAAGTGCGGGAAGAAAACCGCTCTGCAAAATGCGCGGCAGTGCGTGCAAGGGAAGGTGCCTAAAGTTTCCTCAAAAATGATTGGAATGAGTGCAAAGCAGGAAAAGCTTCACTGGGCGGATGCGATAGCAAAAGAGCTGATTGAATCAAATCCGAAGAAAAATGAATTTACAGTTGAAGCGGGAATAACCCCTTCCGGCGTGGTTCATATTGGCAATTTCAGGGAAATAATTACCGTCGATTTGATTGCGAAGGCTTTGAAGAATGCCGGAAAAAAAGTGCGTTTCGTTTATTCCTGGGATGATTATGATGTTTTTAGAAAAGTTCCGGCAAATATGCCTAACCAGGAAATGCTCGCGAAATATTTGCGCTACCCGATAGTTGAAGTTCCCGACCCTTTTGGAAAGGAAAAGAGTTACGCGCGTCACAATGAAGTTGCGGTTGAAAAGCATCTTCCGATAGTTGGAATTTTTCCGGAGTTTGTTTCACAGGCAGAACGTTACACGAAATGCGTTTATGCCGAAGAAATTAGAACTGCAATGCGCGGGCGCGCAAAGATAAAAGAAATATTGGACAAATACAGGGCGGAAGAGTTTGACGGCCCCACCTGGTTTCCGGCAAGAATTTTTTGCGAGAAATGCAGGCGGGATGAGACAAAAATAACAGGCTATGACGAAGAATATTCGGTTTCATACGAGTGCGTTTGCGGCTTTAAAGATACTTTTGACATAAGAAAAAAAGGAATAATTAAATTGAGCTGGCGCATCGATTGGCCGATGCATTGGCACTATGAAAATGTTGATTTTGAGCCTTCGGGAAAAGACCATTCGAGTTTGGGCGGCAGCTATACTACGGGCGAACAGATTATTCGCGCCATTTGGAAAAAAGAGCCCCCGAAGCACATAATGTACGAGTTTATTTCGATTAAAGGGCAGGGAGGAAAAATGTCCTCCTCAAAGGGCAACACAATTGATTTGGAGGGAATGCTTAATGTTTACCAGCCGGAAATAATTCGCTATTTGTTCGCTTCAAAGCTCCCTCACAAATATTTCGAAGTCAGCTTTGAAGGAATGGACGTGATTCGCCTTTATGACGAGTTCCAGAAGCTTGAAAGGATTTATTTCGGAAGGGAAGACTGCCTGAAAGAGGATTTGGAATTGAATAAAAGATTTTACGAGTTGAGCTGCGTTTCGGTTCCGAAAAAAATGCCTTCGCAGGTAAATTTCAAGCATCTTGTGTCGCTGCTCCAGATTTTCCAGATGGACGAAAAAAAGGTTGCTTCGCAATTCAATGGAATTGATAAAAATTATTTGAACGGAATGATTCCGCGCGCAAAATTCTGGCTTGGGAATTATGCCGGGGAGCAGTTCAAATTCACTGTCCAGGAAAATGTGCGTTCCGAAACCGTTGCAAGGCTGAGCGAAAAACAGAAGTCCATGCTCCGCGAATTGGGCGGCAAATTGTCAAACCAAAGCGAAGAAGAATTAGTGAATTTATTTTCCGCATTGATGGCGAAGCACTCCCTTCAGCCGGGGGAATTCTTCCAAGCCGCTTACTTAGCCCTGATAAATAAGGAGGCCGGTCCGAAGCTTTCCGGTTTCTTATTGACGATTGATTTGGAAAGGGCCAAGAAATTGTTTTTACAGGTTTGATTTTTTGCAAAAGTGAGTTGCGCATTATTTTTAAAGCTAATCAGCGCGCCGGCAGGGCGCCTGCGAATCATTTTTATTAACTCTCAGTCAGTAGTTTTTTATGGAATTTGAGTTTAGGGAAAATGAGATTGTTTTTGAAAGGGCGCTTTCTGATTTGGACAAACTTGTAATAAGGTTTGTAAGAATTCTCGATGAAACAAAAGTGGATTATGTAATAATTTCGGGTTATATTGCGATTCTTTTTGGGAGAAGCAGGAATACTGAAGATGTTGATTTATTTATCGAAGAAATGCCACTCGGGAAGTTCGAAAAGCTCTGGGCGGCACTGAAAAAAGCGGGTTTTGAGTGCATACATTTTTCGAGCGCAAAAGACGCGTATGAGGATTACCTAAAAAGTCGGCTCGCTGTAAGGTTTGCTGAAAAGGGAAGGTTTATTCCGAACTTCGAATTGAAATACCCGGAGAGCGACTTGAATAAGTATTCCCTTAAAAACAAAGTGTCGGTCAGGTTAAACGGTGAGGCGTTAAATACTTCAAGGCTTGAGTTGCAGATTCCGTACAAGCTTTATCTCGGCTCGGATAAGGATTTTGAGGATGCTGCACACCTGTGGCAAGTGTTTAAAGAACATTTGGACAAAGAGCTATTTGAAGGGTTTGTGAAAAGGTTAAATGTTGAAGATAAGGTGCGCGTGTTGGAGTGATTTTTATGAATAAATTCCCAAAGATTGATTTCAAAGAACTTGAAGAGGATAAGGAAAGGAACAGGAAGCAGCGGATGGAATTTGTCAAGCTGTACGTCGAGTGGCTCAAAAAAACGCCGAACAAAAAATGGTCAAAGCAGCAAAACAAGCTGATTTCGCGAAACTAATGTCTGCCTTTTTTTCACCGGCATCAAACCCCAGAAAAAGTTATAAACTGCTTTCAAGAGATATCCTTTGTGAATTGTTATGGATGAGCATAATGCGCTGGTTGTTTTTCAGGACAAAAAAATTAGAAGGGTTTGGCATAATGAAGAATGGTTTTTCAGCATAACTGATGTAGTCGAGGCGTTGACGGACAGCCCGAGCCCGAGGCAGTATTGGGGCAAAGTAAAGGACAGGGAATTTGAGCAGCTTGAGTTGTCCCCAATTTGGGTACAACTGAAATTGCCTTTGAAGGCAATACTTTGTATGTTGGTTACATTTTGTAACCAACTCAAATTTGGGCGGAACCCAAAAATGTAAGTTTTAAATACTACTTCTTTGCTTTATACTACCGATACTATGCCTCTTGAGGAAATCAGACGAACCAAGCTCGGCATTCAAGGTTTGGATCAGGCGCTGAAAGGCGGCATTCCTGAAGGGAATGTAGTTCTCATTTCCGGCGGCGCAGGAACAGGAAAGTCGACTCTCGCGCTTCAATATCTAGTTAGCGGCGCCACACTTTTTGGCGAAAAAGGGCTTTACATATCCACGGAGCAGGGAAGGGAAGAACTGATTAAGCAGGCGTCCTGCTTTAATTGGGATATCAATGATTTAGAGCAAAAGAGTTTGTTAAGAATAATTTATTTTGACATTACATCAGGCAGCAATTTCATGGGCAAGCTTGGTGATGCAATACAAAAATTCGGCCCAAAGAGAATTGTAATTGATTCGCTCACTACACTTACAGATTCACTTCTTATTTCAGGCATTACGGATGATGCGGGCTTCTCAATGGTTCAGATAGCGGAAAGCGTGAATCCTATTCCGCGGACCGAACAGGTTATCGCAAAAAGCATTTTGTACAAACTTTTCAAGGAAATAAGAAAATACAGAGTTACTACCCTTATGACCACTGAACTTCCTGAGAGCGACGGCGAGCTAAGTGCTGATGGGGTTAGTGAGTTTATTGCCGATGGTGTGGTAATGCTTAACTATGTGGGTGTTGGTTCGGTTGATTTTAGAAGTATGATTGTAAGAAAAATGCGCTATACAGACCACAACAAGACAACGATACCTTATGCGATGGAGTCTGAAGGGATAGTAATAAAAGAGTCCGAGATATAGTCCAATTGGTATAATTTATTTTAGTCGGTGCACATAAATAAAACATAAACAACTCCCAAGGTGTTTTGATTGGTATTGCCTCTGATTTTTCAAGAAGTTTTAGCGCAGGACTTAAATCTTTATGGTGCCCTTCTTATTATTTCGTATTTTTTGCTGGGCGCCAGCATAAAGTACATCGATGACGCGTTTGATGAAAAAACATTTCCAAGAGCGATTGCGCTGATTCTTGCGCCTTTAACTGCAATTTATTGGGGTTACATAATGGCGTTAAATCCTGCTTCTGCCCTTCTTTTGACGGCAATAATAATAGGAGTTCTTGTAAAGGGAAAAATAGACAATGTTGCTTTCATAATGGGGGTTTTATGCGTTTATTTGGCGTTCTTTTTCCTAAGCGCTTCACCGCTGGATTTTGTAGCAATTTACCCTGTTGCACTTATTACAATCTCGCTTGCAGGTGTTTTGGATGAAGTCGGAAATGATTTTGTTGACAAGAACAATATTTACCACTCTGTTAAGTATTTTGGAAAATACATTCATTTGTTTTTCGAATACAGGTTTGTAATGAAGATAACTGTTTTCCTTTTTGCTTTATTTAATTTCTTCGCTTTTATGTACTTTTTTGCTTTTTTGGCTTGGGATATTGGGTATGCCCTTATAATGCGCTACAGCAAGTATCTGGCGCACCACAGAAAGTTTTATTATGATGATAAGGCTATTAATTACTGATTATGCCTAAAAAGGAAGAAGTTCTCTCGATATTAAATGACCTGCTCCGCATGGATGATGTCTTAGCCTGCATGTTGGCAAAAAAAGGTCTCGGCGGTATAGTTCCGGAGGGGGTAAAAGTAAGGGACGTTAATTTGTGGAACCTTGTAAAAAGCACCACAAACGAAATATTCCCCATAATTGACAAATTTTTCATCTACAAAATCGACAGGCTTTACTTTGAACTAGGCGAGTACACAATAATTTTTGCGCCCGTAAGCCAGACATTTTCCTTGCTGGTGATAATTCCCTCGCTCGCCAATATGGGATTGATTGATGTTGAGGTTGAGAACTCAAAAAGGAAAATAAAGGGAATAATAGAGAGAAAAGATGATTCCTCTGGAAATTTTTAATTGAACTTATGGAACAAATAAGTTGCGATGTATTGATTGTGGGCGCTGGCCCTGCTGGGCTGGGAGCAGCGATAGCTGCTTCCAAAAACACAAATGTGAAAATTGTTTGTATTGACAAAAAAGACAAACTCGGCATCCCAGTAAGCTGTGCTGAAGGGATAGGACATTACTTGTTAGAAAGTGTTCAGATAAAATTGCCAAAAACAATCCTTGATTGGAAAATAGACGGTATTAGATTTTATGCGGATGACTTTTGTATTGACAAAGTCGGGGATCTCTGGAAAGGATACACAATTAATAAACCGAGATTGCAGCAGTGGCTTGCAGACATTGCTGAAAAAAAAGGCGTCAAAATATTTTTGTCTACGGAATTATTAGACATCAATATTAACGAAAATCTTATCGCAGAATCTTGTGTTGTGGATAAGGCAGGCGTTAAGCTACGAATTTGCCCAAAAGTCGTTATTGCATGCGATGGTGTAGACTCCAAAGTGCTTGATTTTGTGAAACCCGGCAGGAAAGAAGAAATTTTGGCGAAGGTTTTGTCTTGGGAAATAACTGGTATGAAGCTCGCGGTCCCGAATTTGGAACAAATTTTTTTTGGTGAATTTGCCCCCTGCGGATATGCATATATTTTTCCAAAATCGAAATCAATTGCGAATGTTGGTGTTGGAACCTATCTTCCAAAAAAAAAATTGGAAACGTATTTTGATGAATTTTTGAGTTTGAAAACAGTTAAATGCCAGGTTGGTAGGCCAAAATTTATCTCTGAAAAAAGCGGTACCGCAGTAATTCACAGAGAGCCGATATTTGAGTTTGGAAATATTTTGTTTGCTGGAGACGCCGCGAATAGAAACATTAAGCCGTTTATTGAAGGCATTTTGCCAGCAGTCATAAGTGGTTATGTTGCCGGCGAAACAGCGATTGATTTTGTCATTAAAAGTGGGGATTATCACACAAAAATGGTTTCGAACATGAAAAATTTTTACGACGTTTCCGATACTACGACCGAAATTATGTTAGACATATTTAAATTAGATTCGAAAAAAAGAGCTTTGCTTTTCATGGCCCTGTCAGCAGGCATATTTGATTTTCCAGACATAAGAACTTTTTACAACAAGGATTGTTCCGAAATAAAGAGGATTATTGCTGAAAATGTTTAGTTTTTATCAACTCATTGAAATGGAATTAAAACTGTAATTGAGATGTCTTATTCCGTGTTCCATGGAATACGAATCCTCTCCACCTAAAAATAGCATGAGATATTCATCGTTTTTAAAAATTGCGTCCATTTTTTCTTTAATAAAATAATTCTTTTTACCAAGTGTTTCCAATATGGATGCGCACGCAACAAACAGATTAAAGCTTAGTTTTTTGTTCCCTATTGAAGCAATATTTTCATCTATTGCTGCCATAAGTGTTTTTCCATTTGAAACAAGCATTTCTGCTTCGTCAGAGTCGAATTTATACCCTGTCCAAATATCATTTCCATAAAATGCCCCAATTATTTCTGGATAAGTGATTTTGTCTTTTTCGTATCCTATTGCATAGTGAAAGGTTTTCCTGTAAAGCCTTTCGTCGAGGATGTTTTCGTTCCAACCGATTCTCGCCAAAAATTCCTGTTTTGCATTTTTGTCATTTAGTTTTTCGATTATTCTTTCGTTGTTCTTTGCTTTTTTGACCTTGAATTTAATGCCTGTTTTTTGCAGGGCGTATGTTGTGTTTATTCTTAGTTTGTTGTCGGTTTTTATGGACAATGCGACAATGTTGTTTGTTAGAACCTTTTTGTTGAAAAATTGGAAATTCGGCCCCAATTCATTGTTGTCAAGTGTTGATCCTCCAAGAATGTATACGTCCGGATTTTTATTTGCCAATTCTGCGAGGATTTCCTCTTCTCGCCCAACCCCGTTCTGGAAAATGCTTAAAAAGATGTCCGCAGTGTGTTTAAACAAGGTTCCAATCGCAACATTCTTTAATATTTTTTTCCCCTTTATCCATGGGA
Source organism: Candidatus Iainarchaeum sp. (assembly GCA_026397015.1). Lineage (GTDB taxonomy): Archaea > Iainarchaeota > Iainarchaeia > Iainarchaeales > JAAZKV01 > JAPLVR01. The sequence continues at coordinate 7,907 of JAPLVR010000006.1, read as the reverse complement.
ACTGAGGAACTGTTGGCCCATTAACGAATTCTAGAATCAAATTATTTTTTTTCCCCGATTGGCTCCTTGAAAGTATTTCGCTTAATTTCTTTGCAGCAGATTTTGGATTTCTTTTTGTTCCATTGGCGCATGCTGCCGTTACATTTATTTCGTCGGAGTATAGAAGAAAAACTACGATTCCTTTTGTAAAAACGCCTGCATTTGTCATGAATCCAGGCGTGGTTCCCCCAACTAAAGGCGTTTCTTTCGGTATTTTTGTGTATGTCGTGTCAAGAATCTTCTGGAAGCCGTTATTTTTCTCATAATGGATTGTTGAGAACAGAAGCACAAATGTCGGCGGGTGCGTTAGCTTGCTTAGGGCGTCTGTTGTTGCTTCTAACGAAGCTTTCTCAGCGTCCCAGTTTTGGCTTGTTCCAATTCCAACTTCAAAAACCATTTTTCATCACTAAAACAAATAAACAACTGCTGCAGCACGGCAGTCGAATTTTTTTATTATTTTTGTATTCTTAGAAATTATTGAGGAAACAGGGATTAGGTTGCAATCGTGAATTCCTGCGTTTATTAGTGCGTTGTCAAAGGCGTTTAATTCGCTTATATCTGATTCGCCGCAGCCAGACACAATTGCTATTTTATTGGAGATGCCCAAGCAGTTCATAGTTACTAGTAAGATTTCTCTGGTTATTAATTCTTTCTTTTGTTTAGCTATTATTTGCCTTTATCGCTTTCCCAACTCGCCTGGCGTCCTGCTTTTTGGGGGGTGCGTCTATTTTGAATCGGCGAGTGGATTTTATCAGAGTTTTTTGCAAATTATTTCACTCATTTTTTCGTAGTCGGCGAGTTTTACGAGCCACCCATCCACAGTTATAACTCCTTTGGCTTCTAGGTCTTTCAATATTTTATTCAATTTTTTTTCATTATAATTCGAAAAGCAGATGAGCTCATCTTTTGTGAAATACTTTTTTTCATTCATTAAAAGCAGCATTATTTTTTTGTGAATTTCACAAAAGGAAGGGTGTTCCTCGGCTTTTCTGAGGTATGCGTTTTCCAAAACGGTGATTGTCATGTTTTATTTCCCCCCTGTTAATGGAATTGCTTTGCAGGGGGTTAATATTTGTCGGGTAGAATTGGAATAAACCGCCGGGTTGATTTTCAAGAACTGTTTTTTTGCCTTCACTTATCTGCTTTCTTTAATTTTGATTTTAACAGTTCCTGCGCTTTTTTCGGGTCAAGGGTGCCTTTTGTTTCGCGCATTACGAGGCCGGCAAGGAAGTTCAGAGCTTTTTCATTCCCTTTTTTGTAATCATCCGCCGCCTTTTGGTTTGAAGAAATTATTTTTTCCACAATTTCATCGGCATTTATTGAGGATGAAATAAGCAAATTATTTTTTTCGAGGAATTGTTTTGGGCTTTCCTTATTTCCGCTGATGTAATTTATCATCGAATTTTTCACATTTTTATCAGAAACCTTTCCATCAACAGTCAATCCAACCAGCTCCGCAAAATCCTTTGCAAAAACTTTAATTTCGCTTAATTCAAGCGAATCATGGTTCAAAACGGCAAGAAGTTCGCGCGTCAGCAGTTTTGAGGATGTTTTCGGCTCGGCGCCGAGCTCAACCATTTTTTCAAATAATTTTCCCAATTCAAAGTCGGCGCACAAAACCTTCGCATCATATTCGGCGAGAGAATATTTTTGTTGGAATCGTTTTGCTTTTGAATCCGGGAGTTCGGGCATTGTTTTTTGTATTTCCGAAATTTCTTTTTCCGAAAGCGCTATCTTCACCAAATCGGGTTCGAAAATATACCCGTAATCCTCTTCGGTTTCTTTTTTCCTTAAGGCAACCGTGAGCCCGGTTTCAGCGTCATACGCGCGTGTATGCTGTTCCACTTTTTTTCCCATTCGGATTTCTTGTTTTTGCCTTATAATTTCAAAGTTTAGCGCCTTTTCAACTGCCGCGAATCCTGAAACATTTTTTATCTCCACTCTTGCCCCGCCTTCCAAAGAAATGTTGCAGTCAACTTTCAGCGGGTTTTCGCCTTTTAAAACTCCTAAGTATTTCAAAACATTTTCCATTTTGTCCAGGAAATCGCGTGCTTCTTTTGGCGATTCAATGTCAGGTTCCGTTACAATTTCAACAAGCGGGAGCCCCGACCTGTTGTAGTCAATTAAAACATAATTACTTTTTCCCATTCCGTTCGGATGTATAAGCGCGGCGGGGTCCTCTTCCATGTGGACCCTTCTGATTCTCACTTTCTTGCCAAGAGGCAATTCGACGAATCCCTGCTCCGCCAGTGGTATTTCATATTGTGTTATTTGGAAGTTTTTTGACATGTCCGGGTAGAAATATGTTTTTCTGCTGAAGAAGAAGCTTTCATTTGTTTTGCAGTTCAACGCCAGAGCGATTTTTGTTGCGAATTCAACCGCCGTTTTATTCAGAACAGGTTTGCTTCCGGGATGTCCCAAGCACACTTCACAGGTGGCGCTGTTCGGCTCAGCTTCTTCAGTTGTGCATGCACAGAACAGTTTTGTTTTTGTGCCGAGCGAAGCGTGAATCTCCAATCCAATCATTATTTTTTGTTCATCAGCATTTTGCCCCGTTTTTTTGGAGTCACTCAATTTCCATCACCTTTCCAAATGAGACGAGGTTCCTTTCCTTCAGGTGCGGCGCGGTAGCCATTAAGCCAACTGGCAATCCGCCAACAAATCCCGCGTTGCAGCTTATGTGCGGCAGCCCTGCAAGGTTTGCGGGAACTGTGCAGAGGTCCATTGCGTAGTTTTGCAAAGGTGTAAGTTTTTCAATTTCCGAAAATTTTGGCGCCACAACGGGCATTGTGGGATTCAGAAGCAAATCGTATTTCAAAAAAGCTTTTTTGAATTCATTAATAAGTTTTGTTCGCACTTTCATCGCTTTCAAATAGTAAGCATCGCGGTAGCCTGACATTCTCGCAAAAGTTCCCAAAATGATTCTCCTCTTTGCTTCATCGGTGAAATTTGCGCTCCTTATTTCTGAAAAATATTCATCGAAGTGCTTCCCTTCAACGTTTCCCTGCACCCCGTATCTCAAGCCTGAAAGTTTTGCAAGGTTCGTTGAAGCTTCGCCTGTGGCAATGATGTAGTAGGCGGCAAGCGCGTATTTCACATTTAGCGGGAGCGAAACCTCTTCGATTTCAAAAAACTCCTTCAATTTTTTTATTTTTGCCATCGTTGCCTTCTGGACTTTCTCGTCGCAATTTTCAAAGAAATCGGTTACTAATGCGACTTTTCTTATTGCGCCCTCATTAACAACAAAACCTGCATCAAGCGTAGTTGAATCTTTTTCATCCTTTCCTGCAATTGTTTCAAGCAGCAGCGCGGCGTCATCAACATTTCTTCCGATTGAACCGATTTTGTCCATCGAGTTCGCGTAATCAATCAATCCATATCGCGAAACCAGGCCATAAGTGGGTGTAATTCCCGTTGCTCCGCAAAAAGAAGCCGGGCATGCTATCGAGCCGCCGGTACTTTGCCCCAATGCAATGTGAAAATTTTTCGTGTGCGAAGTAAAACCTGCCGCTCCGCCTGAAGAGCCCCCGCAGCTCCTCTCATTGTCAAAAGGATTTTTCGGAACCTTTTCCGTGTTCGTGCTGAACGTTCCAAACCCAAATTCGTCCTGCGTTGTCTTTGCAACAATTATTGCGCCTTCTTTTCTCGCCTTTTCAATTACGGTTGCGTCGAATAGCGGTTTGTATCCTTTTAATATTCTTGAACCCGCTTTCGATTCCATTCCCTTAACACAGATGCAATCCTTTACAGTGATTGGGACTCCGAACAGCTTCGCTTTTTTCTTTTTGTTTTCATCCCATTTTTCAAGTTCTTTTAGCTGCGCTAAAACGCTTCCGCCGTCAAAGGTTTCAATGTAGTTGAGTTTTTTCTTTTCTGAATTTTGAATTTCGGCGATTATTTTTTGCGCGTTTTCAGCTACCTTGGAAAAGTTTTTTTTCGCCTCTTCTGCAAAAAAATTAACGGTTTCTTCCCTTTTCATAAAACCACAAAATATTTTTTACCCATGTTCCGCCCTTTACAATACCTTCGGCCCCTTAAAATATCCTTTTTCTTTAAGCTCTTTTTTCGCGTTGCCAAGCGCTTCTTCCTGCGTTAAGCATTTTTTCGGCCCGTCTTTTCGGAAAACGTTCTGCATTTCAACCGGCTGGAAGCTCGGCTTCTCATCCGCCGCATCGATTTCGTCCAGCCTGTCGAAAGAATCAAGGATTATTTCCTTTATTTGGGGGGCGAATTTTTCCAGTTCCTGTTCGCTTAAATTGAGGTGTGCATTTTGCGCCACGCGCCTGATTAGCTCTTTTGTTACTTCGACTTTTGCCATGCTAATAATAAGTGCGTATAGGTTTTTTAAAGGTGGAAGGGCGGAGTGAACCGAATAATAGGTTTTAGAGTTTTTTCAATTCTTGCCTTTCAATTTCGCACTGTTTTAGTATTGCGAGAAGTGTTCCAACGTCAATTTTTTTGTGCAAAGGAACGACAGTTACCAGCACTTTTCCATTTATTTCCCTTTTTAGCCTTATGTGGCTTCCTTTTCTTCCAACTATTTCGAAACCCTTTCTGCTAAGAAATTTTATTACTTCTTTGCCCGAAAGAATTGGAAGCCTCATCAAAATCAGTTTATGCAGTTACTGATATTGAGGCGATTTTTGCTTTTTTTATCGGGTGCGTCTTTATCATTTTTTTTACGTCTTCATCTTCAAGGTAGAGTTCAACCGCTTCTTTTAGATTTTCCAAAGCTGTTTTGGAGTTCTTTCCCTGGCTTACGACACCGAGTTCAGGGCAATACGCCACGAATGCAACTTCTCCTTTTGTGACTACTGCCGAAAAATCGAATTTCAAAAAGTCCACCATAATTATCAGTATTCGAATGGTTATAAAAATGCTATTTAAGAGTTGCGAAGGTTCTGTGCCGGTGAGAAATAGTTTAAGGTGAAATCCTTATCGGGTCTCTTGGCAAGAGAACTGCTTCCCTGATATTTTCGAATTTGAACAGGCGCTGAACAATCCTGTCCAAGCCAAAGCCGACTCCGCCGTGGGGCGGTGCGCCGTACCTGAAAAGCTCGGCATACCAGCCCATTGAATCCAAATCAATTCCCTTGTCCTTCGCCTGCTTTTTCAGTATTTCGTAGCGGTGTTCCCTCTGCCCGCCGGTTGCAATCTCGACTCCATTCCAAAGCATATCGAATCCGTCAGTTGTTTTTCCGTCCGCATTATAGTAGTGGTAGAATGGCCTTTTCCCTATCGGATAATTTGTTACAAAAATAAATTCTTCCCCGAATTTTTCCTTTGCAATTTCCCCGACCATTCTTTCCCCTTCAGGGTCGAAATCCTCGTTTTCAGGAAGCACTTTTCCCTTTTCCTTAAGCAATTTTTTCGCTTCAGCCATCGTTATTCTTGGGATTTTTTTCGGAATTTTTAATTCGATTTTCCAGAGCGCCAATTCCTTTGAACAATTATTTTTCAAATCCGTGAGTACGTGCTTGAACAGTTCTTCTATTACGTCCATTACATCCGAGGTGTGTTTTATGAACCCCATCTCAAAATCGATTCCGGTGAATTCGGTCTGGTGCCTCGGCGTGTTCGAATTTTCCGCCCTGAAAACCGGCGCAATCTCATAAACCTTTTCAAATCCGGCGCAGACCATCATTTGCTTGTATTGTTGAGGACTCTGTGAGAGGAATGCCTCCCTTCCGAAGTAAACTATTGGAAAAAGGTCGGCTCCGCTCTCCGCCCCGCCGGTAGTAATTTTCGGCGTGTTGATATTTGTAAATCCTTTCGAATCAAAAAAATCAACGCATGATTTGTAAATCCTGCTTCTAACCTTGAAAATCGCCAAGCTTTTTTCGTTTCTCAAATCAAGGAAGCGGTGGTCCAATCTTTTCGAAAGGTCGCTTTCTATTTTTCCGCCCGTGTCAATCGGTGTCGGGCTTTCTGCTTTTCCCAAAACGGCGAATTTTTCAGGGATCAATTCGACTCCGTTGGGCGCTTTTTCACTTGCTTTTAAGGCGCCTTCAATTTCGACGACAGATTCCCTTGTGAGCCCTGAAACGGCGTCGTTTATTTCTTTTGAAGTGGCTTTTTTTACTATTACTATTTGAAGCAGGCCGGAGCAGTCTTTTAGTATTACAAACCTTAATCCGCCCATGTCCCTGTTTTCCTGGACCCACCCGCTTACCGAAACCCTTTGCCCGGCTTTTTTCGGGCAATCCGAGAAAAGTGTGCGTTCCATATAAACCAATTTTTGCCGGTTGCTTTGTTCACGCAATTATTAATGATAAAGTCTTCAAAACAATTAAAAAAATAGCACGTAGCTGGGTTTAAATACTTCCTTGTTTAAAATTACTATACATTCAAGTTGAAAAAATAAATTTTTTATTTAAGGTGTTTTTTATGAAGGTGAACAGAAATTTAAAAAGAAAAAAGGCTCCTTTCGACATGCGCTCGAGCAGAGAAGTTCCGCTCGGTCGAAAAAAGATGAGCATAAACGACCATGTTACACAAGTTGCGGGCGCAAGGCGGGCGGCGAACGAAGCGAGATCAAAATTTTTGCTGGCGCGTGGAAGGAAAGATCAGAAAATTACAGAAGAGCTTGGAAAAGAGGCTAATAAGAAAAAACGCGCCCTTCTAAGGGCCAGAATCTCTTTGAGAAAAGCGAATGAAGCAAGATGGGGTTAATTCCTAAATTTTTTCAAAATTCCGACAAAATCCTCTGCTGGTGTCTGCTCAGCGGTTTCGCGTTGAAGCCCAGTTTGTTCAGTTTGCGTGCGAATTCTTCGCTGAAACCGTGGTCCGTAAGCACCAATCTCGGATTCGCCTGTTTCACATATGAAATTAGGTCGTTGAAATCAGCGTGATCGCTCAGGCAGAAAACCCTGTCATACTGCCCGCCGAAATCAGGCCATCCCGTGGCGATTGCCGAAAATATTTTTCTTTTGTCGAAGTATTCAAGTGTTGAAAACAAATATTTGTTCACAAGCGAAGGGGGAACAATTAGAACAGAGGATTCTTTGAGGTTGTGATTGAGCGGCAGGCTTTCCCCAAGCTTCACTCCGAATTTTTCATAGATTTTGTTCACCTCAAAAATGCTTTCATGCACAATGGGAACAATTCCCGCTTCGTTTGAAATTTTTGTCAGTTCCTGCGCCTTTCCAAGGGAATAGCCCGCAAGCACCACTAAGCCTTTTTCAGAATTTTCCGAAATCCATTTTATCATTTTGGAAACAACTTCTTCCTCTTTCGGAAAAATGTATTCCGGCCGGCCGAAAGTGGTTTCAATTATGAGGGTGTCGCAGTGCAGCGGTTTCGCGCCTTTGAAGAGAAGAGAGTCTTTGAGGCGGAAGTCGGATGTTATGGCAGTTTCATTTCCCGATTCGGTGTCAAAGATTTTTGCCTGCGCCGAGCCGAGCACATGCCCGCTTGGAAACAATTCCAATTCAAAGCCGTCAAATTTTTTTTTCTCCCCGAAAGATATTTTTTCAAATCTGATTCCGTTCGCCCTTCCCTCGAAGCGTTTCATGGCTATTTCTGCGGTTTCCGGCGTTGAATGTATTGTCGATTTTTTTAGGAAGTTTGTGTGGTCCGCGTGCGCGTGCGAAAGAAAAACATTTTTCGTGCTGTGCTTTTTTTCCGGGTCGAAGCAGAATTTTCCGAACAACAAGCTGTTTTTTTCCGGAGGCATGCTGAAATAACAACTGTCAATGTATAAAAAAGCATTTGCAATGCCCGAAAGCGACTCTGGGACAAAAGTATATAAAGGGCTTATTTTTTTGTTTTTGGGATGATGACGTAGGCTGTTTTTCCCAAGTGTTCTTTTAAGCAGTCGATTTTTGCGCCAGTCCCGTATTTAGTTACTATTTTGATATAATATCCTT